>CAVYZQ010000017.1:0-30688 GCA_963772995.1 uncultured Chloroflexia bacterium
CGACCCGGACCCGGCCGAACGTGTGTCGCACGACCGCCAGGAACAGCTCCCGCTTCGTCCCGAACAGCTGGAACAGGTACGGCTGCGACACGCCGACGGCCTTCGCGATCGTGTCGGTGGAGGTGCCGGCGTAGCCGCCGCTGGCGAATGCACGGAATGCGGCCGCGATGATCTCGTCACGGCGCTCGTCGGCGGTGCGGCGGCTGGCGGTCGAAGCGGCTGCTGCGTTCATGCGCGTAACTTAGTGAGTACTAAGTCAGTTGTCAAGAGGCTTTCACGGGGCCGCGGGGCTACCATTCCACTCGCAGCAGGAGGCGCCGATGACGAACCCGTTCCTCAACCGGGTGGGATCGACAGCGAGGTCGGGCTACCGAACAGTCGTGCCGGTCGGTCTTCGTCGACGCATCCGTGCGCGGCTGGCCCCGGCCGCCCGGCGCCGCCCGTCGACGCCCGCCGCGACCGGGCCGCGGCGGTTCGAACTCCAGCTCCCGCGTCCGGCCAGCACGCCGGGCGCTCCTGCGCGAGGGCTGACGTCGCTGGTCATCGAGGCGCCTCGCCACCTGTTCGTGGCCAAGACGCTCCACCAGGGCGGGCTGGCGGGATACGAGCCGGAAACGCAGGCGCTGATGCTCGGCCTGGCAGAGGTGCTGCGACCCGAGGTCGTGTTCGACGTCGGTGCCAACGTGGGGCCGTATGCCTTCCTCCTGCCGGCCGTCCTCGACGTCCCGGTCGTCGCCTTCGAGCCTGCCGCCGAGGTCGCCGCCGTCCTGCGGAACCTGGTCGCCGTGAACCACCTGCGATGCACGATCGAGGAGGCGGCGGTCGGCGAAGAAGACGGGACCGCCACCCTGTTCATCTCCCCGACGGACACCTCGACCTCGCTCCAGCCGGGCTTCCGGCAGGCAAAGGCCGAGCGGACCGTCCCGCTCCTGACCCTGGACACGTATGTCCGGGACACCGGTCTCCAGCCGAAGATCCTGAAGATCGACACCGAGACGACCGAGCCGGCCGTCCTGCGCGGCGCTTCGGCGTTGCTGGCGACGCGTCCGTGGATCGTGTGCGAGATCCTCCCGGGCTGGACCGAGGCGGAGATCGAGCCGATCCTGCGCCCGTTCGGCTACCGCCTCTTCCAGGTCGTGAACAGCCTGCCCCTCCCAGAGCGCGAGACCATCGCCGGGAACGCGAACGCGGAGGAGGAACGGAACTGGCTGTTCGCCCCCGAGGCGCCCACGCCGGCGATCTGGGAGGCCGTGGACCGGTGGCGCCGCGCGATCGACGCCTGCGAGCCGCCCCGGGACCTGCCGCCCGTCGTGACCGCCCACTGATCGGCCCGGCTCCGAGGGCTCAGAGGGCTCGACCGCTCGCTAGCCCGCGACGAACCGTCGGTCAGCGCTGTCCGGCTGCGGGCACCGCGGCGAACCGCTGCGCCTCGCTCTCGGCGGTCAGCCTCTGGTGAGCGACCCGGTCGCGGTACAGCGCCACGACCTCCTCCTGGCTCGCCCTCGTGGGATGAGCTGGCCCTTCTCGAGCAGGATCGCCCGGTTACAGAACTCACTCAACGAAGGGTGAGGTCGTGGGTCACCACGTCTATCGCCCGGGCCTTGCCCACGAGCTCGCGGACGCGCGCCTGGCTGCGCGAGCGGAACGTCTGGTCGCCCGTCCCCAGTACCTCGTCGAGAAGGAGGATGTCCGGCGTGATCGAGGTGGCGATCGAGAAGCCGAGCCGAGCCCGCATCCCCGACGAGTAGGTCTTGACCGGCGCGTCGATGAACGGGCCGATATCCGCGAACTCGATGATCGACGGCGTCAGGGCGTCCATCTGCCTCCTGCGGGATGTCCAGGAAACGCACCGGCCAGATCGATGTTGTCGCGCCCGGTCAGGTCCATCTCGAAGCCGGCGCCGAGGGTCAGCAGGGTCGAGACTCGACCGTAGGTCACGACCTCGCCCTCGCTGGGCTCGAGGATCCCTGCGACGGCCAGGAGGAGCGTGCTCTTGCCCGCCCCGTTCGGGCCGATGATGGCCAGCGACTCGCCGTGCGCGAGGTGTCAGGTCGAGGTGACGTAGCGCCCAGAAATGGTTCTCCTGGCCATCGTTCCGGCGGAACATCCCGGCGATGGAGCCCTTGAGCGTGGTGCGCTTGGTCAGGCGCAGGTCATAGCGGACGCCGAGGTTGCGGATCTCGACCACGCGGTCTTCTCCGGTTCCGGGCATCGGATCGATCGGTCGGATCCATCAGAGGATCCTGGCGAAGGAGGGTTCCGACCGCTTGAACACCCAGACGGCGAACAGCAGGAGCAGGAACGAGAACCCGGTCAGGCCCAGGAGGCCGAGCCAGTGGGGGGTTAAATTTGAGGTAATCTCAAGGCCCCAGGTGATGTCGCGGTACGACTCGAACAGGATCGCGAAGGGGTTGAGGGTCACCAGCGTGTACGCGCTCTTGTGGTTCGCGGCCAGTGATGGGATTGAGCGAGTACAGGCCCGGGCGACAGGTAGAACCACAGCCGAAGGAAATGGCGGAGCACGTTCTGGATGTCCCGGAAGAAGGCGTTGAGGGCGGACAGCAGGATGGGCCACGGACATCGTGAACAGGAGCTGGACCGCCGCGATGAACGGCATGAAGCAGGACCCACGGGAGTGAGCCGGTCGAAGGAGAAGCAGGTAGACGATCCCGAGCGCGATCAGGCCGAACAGAGAAGTCGAGGTCCCCGCCAGCACCGCGGCCGAGGGCAGCACGATCTTCGGGAACTGGATCTGGCGGATGAGGCTCTGGCGGCCGGTCACCGACAGCGTTGCGTCGTTGAGCGTTGTCGAGAACCACTTCCAGGGCAGGATGGCCGCGAAGATGAACAGCGGGTAGTCAGGCGTGGGGCCGCTGGAAGATGATCGTCACGAGGACGATGTAGACAGCCATCTGGAGGAGGGGGTCGATGACCCACCAGAGCTGCCCGAGCAGGGTATCCGCGTGGGTGCGCTTGATGTCGGCGCCGACAAGGTAGCGGGTCAGCCGTCCCCGTCCGAACAGCTCGGTGAGACCGGTCCGGATGAGAGTCTATCGCGCTCGGGCGGCGCCGTCGCGAACCCGTGGGCGCGAGCACCTGGCTGGTCGGGGTCGGTCATCGGCGGCCGTAGGGTAGCACGGGAGGACCGGCCGGGCCCTCGGCCTCCGCCCCCGGCGAAGGATTTCCGACCGGCAGTCGGTTCGTCGAGGAGGACCCGGTCGGGGTCGGCGATGAGCCGATCCCACAGGGCACAGACGCGGTCGAGTGCGAACCCGTCGCGTGCCTGCGCCCGCGCGAGCTCGCGCTCGGCGTCCCAGCGGCCCTCGTCCACGACGGATGTCACGAAGTCGGCGATCTCGTCGGTCGAGCGATGGATCCAGTGGCCGTCGTAGATCGTGTCGGCGCCCGGCCAGTCGAGGATCGCCGGCACGGCTCCCGACGCCATACCCTCGGCGGGCGCGAGGTGGAAGTTTTTGTCGTCACTCGTCGAGAGCACGAACCCCGATCCGGCGCAGCCAGCTCGCCTACGTCCGGCCCGAAGCCGTCGAACACCACCGAGCCGCGCAGCGCCGGCGACGTCTGCAGCCTCCGCATCACGAGCCGCACGTGCTCCTGCTCCTCCGCATTGCGCCAGATCCACGCGTAGTCCCAGGTCAGCTTCGTCTTGACGAACAGGCGGTAGCGTTCGTCGCGCGCCCGGAGCATTCAAGCACGTCGAGGGCCCGGTCGAGGCGCTTGCGGGCCGGTGCCATCCCGATGAGGCCCAGGTGGTACCGCGCGCCATCGAGCTTCGGTCGGTCGAGGCCGCGGTTGTCGACCCAGTTCGGGATGAGGACCACCTTCCGCGCCGGCCAGCCGGTCAGGCTCCCGTGTGAGCGCCGCGTACGACTCGCTCACGCAGACCACGCGGTCGACCGCGTCGATCGCCACCTGGGACGGCCACACGCCGTCGAGCTCGAAGCGATGGAGGCGGATGATCAGGCGCTGTCCCGGGCGCCGATGGCGGCTGTACCAGACCGCGTTCGGTCCGCACCACTCGCAGATGACGAGGTCCGCCCGTCGACCAGCGCCACTGGCGGCCGGGTCGTGCTTGTTGAGGCGGGGCCAGGGAGGTCTAGTCGGACCTCGACGTCGGGCAGCGACCGCAGGTGCGCGAGGATCGCCGTGAAGAACTTGAGATCGTGGCTGGCCACGCCGATGCGCAGTGGACGGACGTCGCGGCTCCGCCGACAGGGGCGGCGGATGGACCCGATCGAGCATCGCGCGGATGCGCTCGGCGCCCTGCTCGAAGGTGTGCTCCGCCGCGGCGGCACGAAGCCGCGCGGCGGCGGCCGCTCGTGATCGATGGATCGCCGCGCGGCGTCGACGATGGCGTCGACGACATCGGCCTTGCTGGAGGCGAAGAGGGGATAGTCGACGCCCAGGAGCCGTTTGTGCATCGGCGTGCGATCGAGCACGACCGGCAGGTCGAGCACGCCGTACTCGAATAACTTTGTCGACAGCTCGAGGCTGGCGTCGAGCGCCGCTATCGCGCCAGCTCAGGCCGATGTCGGCCTCGGAAGCGACGCGCATCGCGATCTCCCGAGTCTCCCCGCCGTGCCACACGACCCCGGGAGTGTGCGGAGTGCGACGGTCATCCGGTCGCGGTACGTCTCATCGTCGGGGTCGACGTGGACCTTGTCGCCGACGAAGTGGAGCTCGGCCTCGACGCCGCGTTCGGCTAGCCGGGCCGGCAGGGCGGCCATCTCGAGCGTCTTCCAGCGCGGCGCGAACTTCCCGGTGTAGACGAGTCGAAGCGGGCGGTCGCGGAGCTCGGGGCGCGCGACCGGGACGTCCGCCGGGGGGCACCATCGGCGGCAGCAGCACGGTGCGTCTGACCGCCGCGGGAACGATCCGACTGAGGTAGGAACGAAGGTCCTCGGTCTGGCACAGCAGCAGGCGCGATGCCTCGGCGATGGCGCGGAGGTCGTTCGCCGTGGTCGGATCGAGGTCGACCACCGACTGCGGGATGTCGGTCAGGCAGGTCCACAACCGTCCACTGAAGGCGGGGTCGCGGGCGAGGAGGGTCGCGATGCGCAACCCTCGAACGACGACAAGGCCGAAATGCTCGCGCGCGTCGAGCTCGTGCAGTGCGGTCACGGCGTCTCGAGGAGTGATCGTGTTCCGGCCCGTGGCCTTGAGCCGGGCCGCGGGGGGATCGACGAGCCGGACCCCGCGGAGACTCTGCATCGACCAGAGCAGCGGCGAACGCGGCCGGCGCGCGGCCTTCAGCTGGAGCGTCACGGCGCATCCCGCGTGGATCAAGGCCCTCCACGATCGAGGTCACCCACACCGCCGAGCCGTCGATCAGGCCGAGGTCGACGTCGCCGTAGACGAGTCACCGGTTTTCGGGGAGCATCTTCTCAGCGGTCTCCCGGGATCGCCGCGAGCCCGAACAGGGCCGCCCCGCGGCCCGACCATCCGGCCAGTGAGCCCCCGATCGGATCGGGCAGCACCCGCGCCGACGCGCGGGCGACGATCGCGTCAGTGACCGCGAGGTCCTGCACGTACCGGTCGCCGGTGACGGCCGCCCTCCCCACGGCCGACGCCCTGGTCATCGCCCCGGCGGCCAGGACATCGAGCAGGAAGGTCTTCGGGTGATCCGCCCCCGGCGACCAGGCCCACAGCCAGCCCGCGGTGGCGCGCCCGGCCGCCCAGCGGAGCAGACCGGCTGCGTCGGGGACTCCCGGAACGCTCGCGCAGCGATCCCGATCGACTCGAGCTCGTTCAGGGCTCGCTGCGCTTCGCCCGTGTCGCCACCGACGATCAGCGCCTCCGTCGGCCGCTGGTCCTGATCGTCAGCGCGTCCACGAAGTCCTCCGCCCGGATGGCGCCATCGAGGCGGGCCACCACGCAGACTTCGCGCACAGGCGTCCCCCGGGCACAGCCGGTCAGGCTGCACAGCCGCTCCACCGCCGACGACGTGTCGTGGTCGCGGAACAGGTCCCGCGCGATCGAGCGCTGCTCGTGGACGGTCCGAGGTCCGCGCTCCACCGCCTCCTCACGGCCCGAGGCACGTCCTGGGCGTCGGTCGCCCATTCGATCCGGTGGTCGAATGCCTCGCGGAGCGCGTCGTTGGGGCCGCTCACCACGCGGATGCCGAGGCCAGCTGTCTCGAATCGGCGCGTGACCGCCCCTCTGGGTGGAACGTCCTGTCACTGGCTCCGCCAGGAAACACGGCCCGTGACCGGTAGAGGTCCGCCAGCCGATGGCTCGTACCCAGGAACCGGATGTGCCGGTCATAGCATCGGGGATCAAGCGGGTCCGGTCGATGTCGTCCGCGTCGACCTAGACCTCCAGGCCGTCCTCGACAAGCCCGGCCATGGCAGCCACCGTGAAGGCCTCTGTCCGTCGTGGACCCCCAGGCCGCCAGCGGCGGTGCGACACTGGCCCCGGCGAGCGCTCCGGGCGATGAGCGATGGGATTGTACCGTGCCAGCTGGACCCCGGTGCTCCAGGAGAGGTCCGTGCCGGTGCCGGCTGCGATCTCCTCGGAGACGACGAGGTCGACGTGCGACTCAACGGCATCAGGGCGGGGACCGCATGGCGCGGGCCGTCGTACCACAGGACCACCCGCCGGCCGAGACTCCTGGCGATCTCGATCACGGCGAGCATCCGTTGCGCCACGTCGCCCGCGCTGGGCTCGCCGCCATACCCCCAAGGCTGCCCCGGTTCGAGCGCCGAGGACTGGATCAGGACCACGTCCGGATCGGTCCGTTCGAGAACCAGCTTCGCGTCGTGCGGCAACAGGACGGCCACTGCGGCATCGGGCTCGAGGTCCGCGACGAGGTCCGTCCGGATGATCCCGGCCAGCTGGAGCCGGTCGCGCGGTCCAATCGTGACGGCGCTGTCCGCGAGGTAGCGGCGAGTCTCGTCGGGCCCTTCGTCGCGCCCCCCGGCTCCCCCGTACGCGTTGATGACCTCCGCCGTGACCGCCAGATCCCGATCAGGTCGAACGGCAGGCGCAGGAGGGACTTCGGCGAGCGCGCCGCCCGCGTCAGCGTCTGGCCGAGCTTCAGCGAGCTCGATCCCTCGAGCTTCGCGACCCTTGGTTCGAGCTTCCTGATCCGAGCATCCCGCTCCTGAAGCTGCCGCTCGGCCTGGGCTCATAGGCCTCGAACCGGACCTGCTCGGTCGCGCTCGCCGGGTCTGCCATCGTGCTGTAGACGGCGCGGTCGGCGCCTCGCCGAAGATCGACTTGTTGGCGAGCCTTACCTCCATGGCCAGCCGCGCGCCCGCGTCCGCAGGAGGCGGATGGATCGGCGCCCCGGTCGAATCCCGCGGCGGGACCAGGTCGTCCACGCGCTCGATGATGGCGGCCGACTTGAGCGCCCCGAGCTCGACGTCGGCGACCTGAATGACCTGGCAGCGATGTTCGGCGAGGAGGTCGAGGATCCGGTGGTAGGGCAGGTCGGTCAAGTTCAGCCGAACAGGGTCACGGCGCGGCGCCCGTGTCGAGGCGGGAGACGATCGAGGCCACGTCGTCGCTCCCGCCGTGGACGTTTCGGTCGGGGCCCATGACGGCGAGGACGAGCGTCCCTTGCCCGATCGCGTGCGCACGGTGGGCACCGACGGCGCCGTCTGACCCGGCTCGCGTGTACGGGATGGCATCGGGCAGGAAGAGAAGGCGCCGGAGGTCGGTGCCGGCAGTGGACTCGTCGAGGATCCGGTCGGTCTCGGCGAGGTACGGACCGAGGAGGTCGAGGGCGCGCATCAACGCCCGCCCCGGATCAGGCGAGACGGTGCCCGCCGATCACGCGCCCGCGAGCGAGCAGCGCGGGCGAGGCGGCTGAAGCAGGCGGTCCATCCCCGCGTGAGGGCGCGGGCGTCGTGTTCTCATGGCTGTCGCATGCTACCGCCGAGGCGAGCGCTTTGCGTCACACCACGCCCAGACGCCGATAGAGCTCGAGGTAGCGCCGTCCGTTCTGCGCCCAGGTCCGGTTGGCGACCACCCATTCGCGGGCGGCCGCGCCGAGCCGCGCCGCTCGGCCGGGATCGTCGAGGAGCTCCTCGATGACGTCGGCCAGGCGGTCGGGTCCTCCGGGCGGAACGTGCGGCCCGTCTCCCTCCGCGACGATCTCGAGCAGCGCCCCGACCCCGCTGACGACGAGCGCCTTCTCCATCGCCATCGCCTCGTACGGCTTGAGCGGGGTGACGAGCTGGGAGACCCGGTCGTTCGTCCGCGGGACGACGAAGACGTCGATCGTCCGGTAGTAGCGCTCGACCTCGCGTGCGGGACCCGGCCGGTGAAGATCGACCCGCCGTCGCGCGAGCCCGGCCGTCCGCGCCGCCGCCTCGAGTCGGCCCGCTCCTCGCCGTCACCGACGAGCAGGCAGCCGGACCGCGCGGCCGCGCCGGCGGAGCAGCGCGACCGCCGCGATGAGGTAGGCGATCCCCTCGTAGGCGGTGAAGCTCGAGATGTAGCCGACGACCGGCTCGTCGCCCGCGATGCCGAGCCGTGCGGCGAGCGCGTCGTCGCGCGGCCCGGGCGGAACGCGCTCGACGTCGACCGCGTTCGGGCACCACGACGACCCGGTCGGCTCGATCCCGCCCCGGGCGAGGATGTCGGCGCGCATCGTCTCCGACAGCGTGACGATGGCGGCCGCCTCGCGCATGCATGCGGTCTCGACCTCGCGCGCGGCCCGGTAGCGATCGCTGGCCTCGGCGCCGCCGCGCCGATCCGCGAGCGCCACGTCTCCTCGAGGAAGCCGCGGACCTCGTAGACGACCGGGATGCCCGAAGCGCTCGCCGAGGGCCAGCGCCGACCTGGCCGTTGACGTAGTTCGGTCGCCGGCTGGAGGACGGCCGGGCGGAGCCGCTCGACGAGCGGCGAGCCGGCCGCGGCGTCTCGGCCGCGAGCGGTCGATCGGCGGGCCGGGATCGAGGTCGGGGCGGAGCCGGTGGTACGGTGACCCCGTCGACGCCTCGCTCGCGAGGCGGCGCCGCGCGACCCCTCGTTGCGCGGGAAGCCCGCGCGGGTCGACCATCTGCGGGATCCAGGCCCGGCCTCGAGCTGGCAGCGGCCACGTTCTGGGCCCGGACGGTGTAGCCCGGCCTGGCGGTAGGGCAGCGAGTTCGTCAGGAGATGGAGAATCCGCCCGGGACGCGGCCTTGACGGCGCGACGGGCCGGGTCGGTCCGAGGCCGGGCGCCAGCCCGGGGTCGAGCACGGTGAGCTCGGCCGCGGGCCCGGGCCAGCGATGCCGGACCGGCGATCGGTCGGCGCGCCGCGCTCGAGGGCCGCCAGGCCCTCTACCGCGCGGCGGTAGCGGCCCAGCTGCCAGTCGATCTCGGCGCGGAGGACGAGCCACGCGGGTCGTCGGCGGCGACGGCGCGGGTCGCCAGATGCGCTGCGGCCGCCGCGGCGTCGCCCAGCTGCCAGGCGAGCCGGGCCAGCCGGAGGGCCGTCGGGGGCGCGGCGACGCCGCGCCGGCGAGCTCGGCCAGGTCCGCGACCGCGCCGGCCCGGCGCTCCAGGTCGAGCAGCGCGAGCACGCGCGCGGTGAGCGCGCCGAGGTCGCCGCGACGCGACGCGGACGGTCGCGACCGGGCGCCCGGCCAGGCCGAACAGCGGCCGGCCACGGCGCCGGGCCGCGGCCAGGCCGTCGGTGAGCCTGAGGAAGGTCCGCAGCGTGGGTCGCCAGGCCGCCGAGCGGCCGAGCGAGGATCGTCGAGCCGCGCGCAGCGCCCCGACGGCCGGTCGGTCGGCTCAACGGACGGCGTCGAGCCCGCCCGGATTCTGGGGATACTGCGCCGAAGGCCACGACGCGGGCGTCGACCGCGGGGCCCGTCGGCGAAGGGGATCATGGCCGGAGACCGTAGCACACGTCGTCGGGGCACGGCCCAACTTCATGAAGGCCGCGCCGGTGATCCGGGCGCTCGCGGCGCGCGGCGTCGCGCAGCGCCTCATCCACACCGGCCAGCACTACGACGAGCAGATGTCGGACGTCTTCTTCCGCGAGCTCGGCCTGCCCGAGCCCGACCTCAACCTGGGCGTCGGCTCCGGGAGCCACGCGGTCCAGACGGCGGCGATCATGGTCGCGCTCGAGCGGGCGTTCGCGGAGCTCGACCCGGCCCTCGTCGTCGTCTACGGCGACGTCAACTCGACGCTGGCCGCGGCGCTCGTCGCCGCCAAGCTCGGGCTCGCCGGTCGCCCACGTCGAGGCCGGCCTGCGCAGCTTCGACGAGACGATGCCCGAGGAGATCAACCGGCGTCGTCACCGACCTCCTCGGCCGACTCCTCTTCGTGACGAGCCCGGAGGGCGTCGCCAACCTGCGCCGCGAGGGCGTCGACCCGAGCCGGATCCACTTCGTCGGCAACCCGATGATCGACACGCTGCTCGCCAACCTCGACCGGTTCGACGTGCCGCGGCTGCGCGCGCCGCGCCACGGGCTGCCCGGGCCGTACGCGGTCGCGACCATCCACCGGCCGGCCAACGTCGACGACCCGGCCACGGCCGCGCGGATCGTCGCGATGCTCCGCGGCGTCGCCGAGCCTGGTCCCGCTCGTCATGCCGCTCCACCCGCGCGGCCGGGCCGACGCTCGAGGCGGCCGGGCTCGGCGCCGACCCGCGGCTCCGGGTCGTCGACCCGCTCGGCTACGTCGACTTCCTGTCGCTCGTCCGCGGGGCGGCCCTCGTCGTCACCGACTCCGGCGGGATCCAGGAGGAGACGACCGTCCTGGGCGTGCCGTGCCTGACGCTCCGCCCGAACACCGAGCGGCCGATCACGATCAGCCACGGCACGAACCGGCTCGTCGAGCCCGAGGCGTCGTGCCGCGGCACGGGCCGTGCTCGAGGACGGCCTCGCCGTGCCGGCCGAGGGTCCGCCGCTCTGGGACGGTCACGCCGGGAGCGGATCGCGCCGATCGTCGAGGAGTGGCTCGCGGAACGTGCCTGAGGTCCGGGGAGTGACGTGCCGGGGCGTGAGAATCAAGGAATTTGTCAATGCGGTCGCCCCGGTTTCCTCTCGTCTAATCAGACCTGGCTCGTCCCAGCCCCGCTCAAGGGTCGCGCCGGCCTGGTCCGGGCTCGCCAAATTGCCGCGCCCGTCGAGCCTCGGTCGCGTCGTCTTCGGATGGTCATCCGCCCACAAGAGCCAGGCGATTTCGCTGTCAGCGTCAGTTTCGGCACTGCCGCGGCCTCTGGCTCAATGGGAAGCACACCGCCGCGCGCCAAGCCGGCAGGATTTTGCCCGGAGCGTCACACGAGCCCGGGAATTCGCTGAACCCGGCCCGGGCGGACGGCGAGACGACCTAAAGTCTCAACAACCGCCACGTTAGCCTTCGTCCGACGCTGGATATGAAAAACAGGGTCAAGTCCCAGGACGTGGTGTAACAGCGCGTCGTCCTCGCGCCTCGATCGATCAGCTCGCCATCAGCAGCGCGGGCGTCACCTCCTCGTGTTCGATGACCGCATCGATGAGGGCCATCGTCT
Organism: uncultured Chloroflexia bacterium; assembly: GCA_963772995.1. Lineage (GTDB taxonomy): Bacteria > Chloroflexota > Limnocylindria > Limnocylindrales > CSP1-4 > SPCO01. The sequence continues at coordinate 11,472 of CAVYZQ010000017.1, forward strand.
CGGGCCGGAAGTAGCGCCGGCCGTCCTGCCACTCGTCGTCCTGCTCGGCGAGGACCATGCCCACGAGCCGGATGAGGCTCGCCCGGGTGGGGAAGATGCCGACCACGGCGGTGCGGCGCTTGATCTCCTTGTTGAGCCGCTCCTGGGGGTTGGTGCTGCGGATCTGGCGGCGATGGCTGTCGGGGAAGGTGAAGTGGACGAGCAGGTCGGCCTCGGCCTCGGCCGAGCAGGCGGCGACCGCCGGGAAGCGCGGCTCCAGGCCGTCGACCACGCGCCGCAGCTGGGCCCGCGCCGAGGCCTCGTCGGGCTGCTCGAAGATCGAGCGGATGCCGAGCGCGACCATGCTCCGCGCCGAGCGCGGCACGAGGTCCTGGGCGTTGCGCGTGAAGTGCACCCGGCAGCGCTGCCAGGCGGCACCCAGGAGCTGCTCCTCGACCGCCTTGACGAGGCCGCGGTGGTCGTCGCTGATGACCAGCCGGACGCCCGTGAGGCCGCGCTCCACGAGGCGCGGATGAAGGCCGGCCAGGCGCTGCCCTCGTCGTTGCCGGCGGCCAGCTCGAGACCCAGCACGCGGCGCTCGCCGGTCGGCGCCACACCCGTCGCGACGAGCGCCGCCATGGCCACCACCCGGCCGCCCTCGCGCACCTTCACGTACGTGGCATCGAGCCACAGGTAGGGATAGCGCTCGTCGGCGAGCGGGCGGTAGCGGAACGCCTCGACCTCGCCGTCGAGCGCGGCGCACATGCGGCTGCACCTCGCTGCGCGACAGCGAGGCGATGCCCGAGGGCCTCGACGAGGTCCTCCACCCGGCGCGTCGAGACGCCCAGCACATAGGCCTCCTGGACGACCGCGAGGAGGGCCCGCTCGGCCCGCCGCCGCGGCTCGAGCAGGCTGGGGAAGTAGCGACCCGTCGCGGACCCGCGGGATGGCCAGCTCGAGCGTGCCCACCCGGGTGTCCCAGCGCCGCTCGCGATAGCCGTTGCGGTTGGTCAGCCGGTGCTCCGGGTCGCGCTCGCCACGGGGCACTCCCGGTGAGCTCGGTGACCTCCGCCTCCATGACCGCCTGGGCCAGCACCCGCACGCCCTCGCGCAGGAAGTCGACGTCGCCATCCGCGATCGCCTTGCGCACCGTCTCGAGCACGGCCATCCTGTCCTCGGCCATCGTGGTGTTCCTCCGTGTCGTCGGTTCTCACTCCAACGACGCGAGGATGACGCGGTGGCCGATCTCCTTCCCGGCCACCTCGCTGTTACACCAAGTCTGGGGACACAACCCGCTGGCAGCGTCACGGGCGACCGCAGCGCGGAAACGTCTATACCGCCGGTGCCGCCCCGGAGCGGAGCGAGCCGGTGTGGCCTCGGTCCGCATCCTGGGCGATATCCGGCACGTACGGCAGCACGGCTCTGAGCAACGCTCCTTGCGAGCGAGCATCACAGCCGCGTGAGAGGCCGCAGGCCAAGCGCGTCCCCCTGCTCTCGCCGCGCCCGTTTTTCGTCCTCCGTCCACGTGGTGATCGTTCGGCTGGGAATTGGTCGGCTTCATGCCAGTTTGGGACCAACGTCGCGACCGCGAGGCGCAGGACCGAGCGTGACGAGGGCCAGCCGGCGCCTGCGCCGGGACGGCTCTGAGCCACGCTACACGGCGAACGCGCGCCACATGGACGGTCGGCAACATTCTGGCGCCCTGCGCCTGCGCGGGTCATGCCTCGGCGCGGGGGCCTTGGCCGCCGCGTTCGGATGGCCCGCCAGAGACCCGCAGCCAGAGGCCCGCCAGCCATCGCGCCCCGTCCCGGCTATCCTCAGCTCGGAACAGACCGACCCTGGAGGGACCGTGAGTGAAGACCGTCGAGTGGCCGTGATCGGCCTCGGCTACGTGGGCCTGCCGCTGGCGATCTCGTTCGTCGAAGCCGGCCTCACCGTGGAGGGGATCGACGCCTTCCCCGCCGCGCGTGGCCGAATTGAATGCCGGCGCCTCGCCGATCGACGACGTCTCGAGATGCGCGGCTCCGGCGGCCCTCGCCGCGGGCTGACCGTCGTCGCGCCGGCCGACGCGCCGATCCGAGGCCGACGCCATCTTCGTGTGCGTTCCCACGCCGATCACCACGACCAAGGACCCGGACCTCGCGCCGGTGCTCTCCGCCGCCGCGACGATCCGGCAACATCCGCGCGCGGCCAACTGGTCGTCCTCCAGTCGACGACGTTCCCGGGCACGACCACCGGGCCGTTCCGCGAAGGTCGAGCGGAGCGGGCTCAAGGCCGGCATGGACTTCGACCTCGCGTTCGCGCCCGAGCGCGTCAACCCGGGCGATCCCGCGAGCGCCAGCAAGGGCGTGCCGCGACTCGTCGGGGCGACGACACCGGAAGCCGCCGCGGAGCGGCCGCGGCGCTCCTCCGGCGGATCAACGACCAGGTCGTGAGCTGTCCTCGCCCGACGCCGCCGAGCTCGCCAAGCTGCTCGAGAATGTCTTTCGCAACGTCAACATCGCGTTCGTGAACCAGCTCGCCCTGCTGTGCGAGCGGATGGGCCTCGATGTCTGGGAGGTCATCAACGCGGCGGCGACCAAGCCGTTCGGGTTCATGAAGTTCACGCCCGGCCCCGGCGTCGGCGGGCACTGCATCCCGGTCGACCCGTACTACCTGGCGTGGCGCGCCCGCGAGTTCGACTTCATCGACCGGTTCATCGAGCTGGCCGGCGACATCAACTTCGCGATGCCGCGCCACGTCGTCGACCTGGTCGCCGAGGCGCTGAACGACCGGGGCCGGGCGCTCAAGGGCGCCAAGGTCGGCGTCCTGGGCGTCGCCTTCAAGCCGAACGTCCGCGACGCACGCAACTCGCCGGCGGCCGACGTCATCGCCGGGCTCGCCGATCGCGGCGCGGACGTCCGGTTCCACGATCCCCACGTCCCGACGTTCAGGGACTCACGGCCAGGTCCGCGAGAAGACGGCGCTCGCCGAGCTCCTGGGATGGGCCGACGTGATCGTCGTCGTCACGCCGCACGCCGCGATCGACTGGGAGCGGCGTTACAGCGAGGCCGACCTCGTCGTCGACACGGTCGATGCGTCGCGCGGCCGGGCCACCCGGTCCCGCCAGGTCCTGCGCCTGGGGGCCGGATGGTCGAGCGGCAACTGAGCGCCGGGGGCCGGACGAGGGGACTCGGGCCAGAGCGCGGACGCGCCGCGGACACGGCGCAGCGAGCCGCCGCGCCGCGGCCCGTCCTGATGATCGTCCACAGCTACTACGAGGAGGACCCGCGCGTCCGGCGCGAGGCCGAAGCCATCGTCGCCGCGGGGCGGCCCGTCCTCGTCCTCGGCCTGCGGCGTCCCGGGCCGGCCGCCGCGACCTGGCCGGGGTCCGCCTCCATCGCCTCGACGTCCAGCGCCACCAGGGCGCCAGCCTCGGGGTCTACCTGCGCGAATACCTCGAGTTCCTCGCCCGTGCGGGGTGGACGGCCGTCCGGGTCCATCGGCGGCAACGGTTCGCGCTCGTCCAGGTCCATTCGCTGCCGGACTTCCTCGTGTTCGCGGCGCTGCCGCTCCGGCTCGCGGGCGTGCCGCTCATCCTCGACCTCCACGAGGCGATGCCCGAGTTCTTCCGGAGCCGGTTCCCGAGGGCCTCGAACCCGGTCGCCCACCGCCTGCTGCTGATCCAGGAGCGGCTGTCGATCGCGATCTCGTCGCGACGCTGTCGGTCAACGACGCGATGCGCGACCGGCTGGTCGGGCTCGGCGTCCGGCCGGACAAGGTCACGTCGTCATCAACAGCCCGTCGCTCCCGCGCTTCGACGCGGCGGCCTACGCGACCCGGCCTTTCCGCGCGGACGGCGCCTTCGTCTCATCTACACGGGCGGGCTCACGCCCACCTACGAGGTCGACGTCGCGGTGCGCGCCGTCGCCCGCCTGGCGTCCGATCGGCCCGACCTCGATCCGCACCTCGACATCTACGGCCGGGGCGACACCGAGAGCCCGCTGCCGGCGCTCGGCGCCGGGCTCGGCGTGGGCGACCGGTGACCTTCCACGGCCGGATCCCGATCGACGACGTCCCAGCGCGCGTGGCCGGCGCCGACATCGGTCTCGCCCCGACCCGACGTGATCGCGTTCACGGACCTCAGCCTGTCCACGAAGGTCTACGAGTACGCGGCGATGGGCAAGCCGGTCGTCGCGACCCGGCTGCCGATGGTCGTGCGACCTTCCCCGCCGGGACGGTCGCGACCTACGACCCGGGCGACGAGCCGCGCTGGCCGGCGGCGATCGCCGCCTGCGCGACGACCCGCTCGCCCGCGAGGCGGCCGTGACCCGGACGGCCGCCATCGTGCCGAGGGGGCCTGGGAGACGCGTCCGAGGCGTACGTCGCGCTCGTGGACGCCTGATCGGGGGCGCGGCGGCCCCTCACGAGCTGACGCGCCGATCGAGTGCCCGGATCGTGGCGCCGCCATCGGCCGGAACCGGTTCTTGGGGTACGATACCGGCGCCCCGGCCACCCCCGGTGCCAACCCGGCCGACACAGGAACCTCTCACCACATGACCTTTCGAGCCAAACCCGTCGTCAAGCGCGCCCACCAACCTCGTGGGAAAGCCAGGATCGGCGGAACCTCTACCTGAACATCGGCTTCGGCGATCGTCGTCGTCGCCGTCGCGCATCCTGGTCATCGCCGCCGGACTGACCTATTACAACGACCACCTCGCGCCGGTCGGCAGCGTCAACGGCCAGTCGTCACCAAGGACGAGTTCCGGGATCGCTCACCATCGAGCGTGCCGCCTCGAAGAGGCCGAGCGCCGGGTCCGGACCGCGTCCGTCGCCGGCCAGCTGAGCCAGACAGACGCGCAGACCAGGGGCAGATCCATACCGCAGCGGAAGCAGCTCGGCAACACGACCCTCGAGCGCCTCATCGACCAGAACCTCCAGGCGAGCTGGCCTCCGACCAGGGCATCACGGCCGGACCCGGAAGACATCGACCCGCTGCTGACGACCGAGGCGACCATCCCCGAATCTCGCCACGCCTGGGTCATCGCGGTCGAGCCCGATCTCGAGCCGGGGTCACCGGGCCGACCGCGGACCAGAAGGCCACCGCCAAGACCAAGGCCGACGCGACCCTGAAGAAGATCGGCGGCGGCAAGACCTGGGAGGACGTCGCCAAGACCGATTCGACCGACTCGCACGGCCCCCCAGGGCGGCGATCTCGGCTGGGTCCAGGTGGACGACACGCCACCGAGGAGAGCTATCTCAAGGCCATCTTCGCGGCCCCGGCGGACACGCCGACCGCCGTCGTCGAGGGCACCGACGGGATCTTCCGGATCGGCCGGGTCACGGAGATCGCGGCCCCGGCCGTCGACCCCGACTACCGTCCAAGCTGCAGACCGACAAGGTCGACCTCGCCAAGTACCGGGTCGCGGTCGACGGCGACGTGACCCGCCAGAAGCTCGAAGACAAGATCGTCGCGGACATGAAGGCCCGGCGCCGCAGCGCCACGTCGCGGAGATCTACATCCCCGACAACGCGACGCTCGGCGGCGAGGCGATCAAGGTCCGCCACATCCTGTACTCCCCGAAGGACGATCCGCGAACGCGCCGACATCCCGGCCGATACCGGCCTGGAGCGGCCGAGGCCGAGGCGGCCGCGACCTACGACAAGCTCCAGGCCGAGCCCAGCTGTTCGACTCGATCGCCCGCACGGAGAGCGACGAGACCAGGCGCGGGCGCGACGGGCACGGGCGGCAAGCTGCCGTACTTCGACAAGAACAGCCAGATCGACCAGGCGTTCAGGGACGCCATCTCGAGACCGACGCCAAGCCGGGCGAGCTGCTGAAGCCGGTCAAGTCCGCCTTCGGCTGGCATGTCATCCAGATCATGTACGGCCCGACGGACAACGACCAGCTGAAGGAGCTCAAGACCAAGGCCGATGCAGGCGCGGACTTCGCGGCGCTCGCCCGCGACTTCTCCGAGCCCCCGACGCCAGTACCGGCGGCGACCTCGGCTGGATGGCCAAGGGCCAGCTCGACGAGCTGACCGACGCGATCTTCGCGGCGCCGATCGGCAAGACGAGCGAGATCGTCGACGTCCCGAACGACGGGATGTACCTCTTCAAGGTCTCGGCGAGGAGACGCGGACCCCGGAGGGCCGGCAGCTCGACACGATCAAGGCCAAGGCGTTCTCGAACTGGTACCCGGCCAAGAAGGCCGCGGCCACGATCACCCGCGACCCGTCCATCACGGGCGGCCCACCAACTAGACGGGAGGGCGCCGGTGCTCGACGCGCTCGTCGCCGAGGCTCGGCTGCGCTGGGGGCTGGATCCGGCCCACGGCCTCCAGGTCGTCGCCGCCGAGCGACTCATCGGGACGCCGATCGAGGCGTCGCGCCCGCTCCTGGTCGTGCCGCTGGCCGGCGCTCCGGCTCGTCCGACGACAGGCGCGCCGTCGAGCCTTGCCCGGCCGGGATGGACCGGGCGGCGCGGATCCGCTCGCGGTCCTCCGGCGGCTCTATCCGGCCGACCACGCGGTCGGCCGGTTCGGGTCGGCCGAGGCGACGACGGTCGGCGGCGCTCGACGCCGGCGACCTGTCCGGCCGCTCTATGTCGGCCGTTCGCGCCCGAGCTGCCGTCCGCGCCCCGTGGGCGATGCCCTGGATCTCGCCCGCCTGCGCCGGCCCGATGGCTGCCCGTGGGACCGCGAGCAGACCCACGCCTCGCTCCGCAAGCACCTGCTCGAGGAGGCGTACGAGGTCTACGACGCCCTCGAGGCCGGGGCGACCCCCGACCTGGCCGAGGAGCTCGGCGACCTGCTGCTCCAGATCATCCTCCACGCCCAGCTCGCCGCCGAGGCCGGCGTCTTCGACCTGGCCGACGTCCAGGCCGCGATCGCCACGAAGATCGTCCGACGCCATCCGCACGTCTTCGGGGATGCCGTCGCCCGGACCGCGTGCGACGTCAACCGCCAGTGGGAGCGGATCAAGGCCGACGAGCGCGCGGCGGCGGCCGACGCGTCACGACGGCGCCGACGGCCGGCGGACGCACGGACGGGATGGGCAGCGGTCCCGCGGCCGCACGCCGAAGAGCGCGCTGGACGGGATCAGCCCGTCGCTGCCGGCGCTGGCCGCCAGCCAGGAGATGCAGGAGCGGGCCGCCAACCTCGGCTACGACTGGCCGTCGATCGACGGCGTCCTCGACAAGGTGGTCGAGGAGGCCGAGGAGCTGCGCGGGCTGCGACCACGCCGAGCGAAGCGAGGAGTTCGGCGACCTCGCTGTTCGTGCTCGTCAACGTCGCCCGCCGCCAGGGGATCGAGGCCGAGGCGGCCATCCGCGCCGCCAACGCCAAGTTCCGCCGCCGGTTCGCGAGCGTCGAGCGCCAGGCCGCCGACCAGGGGGTCGCGTTGCGTGACCTCGACTTCGACGCGCTCGATGCGCTGTGGGACACCGCCAAGGCCGAGGAGAGGACGACATGACGATCGGCAACCGGCCGGGACCGCGCGCTCCGACGGACGCGGTCCGAGCGAGCTGCGCCCCGTCACCTTCACGCTCGGCGTCCAGAAGTGGGCCGAGGGCTCGTGCGTCATCCGCGTGGGCGACACGGAGGTCCTGTGCGCGGCCACGATCGCCGACCGGGTCCCGCCCCATCTCCGCGGCAAGGGGGCCGGCTGGGTGACCGCCGAGTACTCGATGCTGCCGCGGGCGACCGCGGAGCGGACCGACCGCGAGTCGGTCAAGGGCCGGATCGGCGGCCGGACGCACGAGATCCAGCGTCTCATCGGCCGTTCGTTGCGCGACGCGGTGGACCTGACCCGGCTCGGCGAGCGGACGATCACCGTCGACTGCGACGTGCTGCAGGCCGACGGCGGGACGCGGACCGCGTCGATCACCGGCGGTTACGTCGCGCTGGCCGCGGCGCTGATCACCTACGGGATGGATCGCCACCTCGGTCGAAGGTGGCGGCGGTGTCGGTCGGGCTCGTCGACGGCGAGGCGCTGCTGGACCTCGACTACTCGGAGGACTCGCGCGCGGACGTCGACTTCAACGTCGTCGGCACGGACGCCGGCGCGTACGTCGAGCTGCAGGGCACCGCCGAGGGCAGGCCATTCGACCGGGCGGCCGCCAACGGCCTGCTCGACCTCGCGGACGCGGGGCTGGCGCAGCTGTTCGAGGCGCAGGCGGCGGTCCTCGCCACCGTCCGGCGGTGAGCCGGCGGGTCCGACGCTCGGGCGGCCGGCTGCCGCGATGAAGCCCCGGGCAGCGGGGTGACGCTGCCGGCGACTGCTGGTCGCGACGCGCTCCGCCCACAAGCTGCGCGAGCTGCGCGAGCTGCTCGAGCTGCGCCACACCGAGCTGGTCTCGCTCGACGACCTCGGGATCGAGGGCGACCCGGTCGAGGACGGGGCGACGTTCGAGACGAACGCCGCGATCAAGGCGCGGTTCGGCCTTCGCGCGGCGGGCTGCCGACCCTCGCGGACGACTCCGGCATCGAGGTGGACGCGCTCGACGGCGGGCCGGGCGTGCGGACGCGCCGCTACGCCGGGGAGGACGCGACCGACGAGGCCAACAACGCGCAGCTGCTCGCGACGCTCGGCGACCTGCCGCCGGATCGACGCGGGGCGCGCTACGTCTGCGTGCTGGCGGTCGCGCTTCCCGACGGGTCGGTCCGCGTGGCGGCGTGCGGCTGGTCGACGCGCCCGCGGGACGTGCCGCGGCCGCATCGCCCCCGCGCCGCGCGGGACCGGCGGCTTCGGGTACGACCCCATCTTCGAGCCCGCCTCCGAGCCGCCGGGCGGCCGGACGCTCGGGCTGTGGACGCCCGCCGAGAAGCACGCCATCTCGCATCGCGCCCGCGCCGCGCATGGGATGGCGCCACGCCTGGCGGCGCTCGGGTTCTGACCGCTCGGCACTTTGCCGGCAACCCCTTGAGCCTCGCCCTCCAACGGATTTGCTGGCAGCGTCAGTTTCGTTCTGCGACGGCTAGCTGGAGGGGCCGCGCCGCCCGGTGCGACAAGGCGGCAGGTCGCCCGGGCGTCACACCAGCCCCCAAATGGCGACGGCGCCCGCTTGGACGGCGAGGCCGGTGTTCGCCACGCAAGCCTCGATCCAACGCTGGATGTGGTGCTGGTAGCGTCATGAGCGACCGCAGCGCAAGCGATGGGCCACGGGTCACGCCGCACGACTCTCGGGACGGGCCGCCGGACATTGCCCGGTTCCCGCCGCCCTCCGCCGGCTCGTCCGCGGGAGGCTCAGGGCACAGGGACGCCGGGCGATCGATCAGCCTGCCAGTGATCGCCCGGCGTCTGGGTCTGTGACGGTCGCGCGGGCCAAAGCGTGACGCGGTGGACGTCGGATAGGATTTGTGCGTGACCGACCAGACTCTGCGCCGGGCCATCGGCGCCATGGGCACTCTCCTCGTCATCGTTCTCGGGGCCACGTTCCTGCTCATCGCATCGCGGGGCGGCTTCGGCGGCCCCCACGTCTCACCCTCTCCGTCGCGGGCAGCGGCCGTTTCGCCGTCGCCGAGCTCCTCGCCGACACCCACCCCGACCCGACACCCAAGGCGCCGACCCCGAAACCCACCCCGACCCCGACACCCACACCGACCCCGACACCCACCCCAACCCCGACACCCACCGACGCCAACCCCGTCCCCATCCCGACGGCCAGCCTCGACCTTCCTCGGCCTCAAGCTGTCCTCCGTCGGTGGGGCTGGCAACCTCGAGCGGATCATCACCTTCACCAGTGACGGCCCCGGAATCATTACTGTCCAGCTCGCGACGACCGGCGACCAGAATCCCGACGCGGGTCTGCCTGCGCGCCGGGACGCGCGATCTCGGCTGCAAGAACATGGCCCAGGGCACAGTCACGGGCAAGACGACACAGGCCAAGACGAACTGGCGGGTCACGCTCATCGGGACAAACGAGGTCGAATTGCCGCTCGTCAACGTCGGCGTGACCTTCGCGGCCAACGCGCCGAAAGTGAAGATCGGCGCACGCCCAGTTCGATGGGACCGACCTCGAGGAGACCGACGGGACCAGGTCCAGTTCGTCCCGCGAGCCGCCGGCGACGTCCGCCTCGTGGCCTCGTGGGGCGGCCATCCGTTCACGTATGAGGTCGATACGTTCAACGACACGACCGGAGCGCCCGGCCCTGCATATCCGAACCAGGGCCCGTCGACCAATGTCGACCTGTCGTCGCCGGTCACAGCGAACGACACCTGGCGCCTCGTGCTCAAGAACACCGAAGCGGGATTTGGGGCAACTGACTCCCACCGCGACGATCTCCCTGGCCTTGAGAGCCGGGCGTCCCAGTCCCTCCCGTCGTAACGTTCCCCGGACGCCCATCGTGGACTCTCCGCGCATGACGACCGCCGAGGGTGATGCGTCGCCCTCTGCTCTGGACGATACTCGGTCGTGTGGGCCGGTTGGGTCGTCGCGCTCGTTCTCATCCCCATCTAGCGCGGGTGTCGATCCCGGCGACGCCAGATGACATCGTCATTCAGGCGGCGAGCCTGAGTGCGCATCGATCGCCTCGCTGACGCTCGTGACGAGCGGGGCGGTGCTCGTGACGCGATTGGTTCGCCACCCTCGAACCGGTTGGCTGCTGTGGTTGGCGGGACCCTCCTGACTGTGGCGTTCGGTGGTGTCACCGTCGCGACCGCGATGGTTCATGCCGGCGTGCCGGGCGCGGTGTGGGTCGTCTGGCTGACTGCCCTCGCCTGGGTCCCCGGGACCGTGACCGTCACCCTGTTCGTCCCGTTGGTCTTCCCGACGGGGCTAGCTGTAGTTCCCGGGGTTTATGAGACATGGCGTGATGGCTCGTTCTAGCGTCCCTCCATGGACGAGCTTCAAGCCGAGCATCGGAAAGATCCCCATCGTCGTCTCCTCCGTCACACCTACCAGGAGGGCCCGGGGTTCCTGTTCCTGGCGACGCGCGGGGGTCGCCCGCCGGGCGCGTCGGGCCGCGCGACCATGGCCGCCTGCGGCTGCGGGCGCGCGCCGTCCGGGTCGCCCAGGAGGAGGGCATCGCGGCGGCGCTGGAGCTCGGCGTCAGCCGGGCGAGCCTCCATCGCTGGCGCGCCGCTACGCGGCCGACGGTCTGGCGGGTCTCCTCGACCGGCCACGCGGACCGCGCCTCGGCGCCTGCCGGCCTGGGTCGAGCAGGCGGTGATCGTGGTCCGCCTGCTCACGTACTGGAACTCCAAGCGCCTGGCCGCCGAGTTCAGCCGGCGCGAGATCTACCCGCTCGGCCACCACGCCGTCGATGCGCTGCTGGCCGAGTTCGGCACGGCCCGACCGTCGAGCGTCGCGAGCGGGGGCCGGCGTACGAGCGAGCCGACCCAACGAGCTGTGGCACATCGACATCAAGGGGCCGTTCTTCCTGCAGCGCGCGAGGGGCGAGTACACCAAGGTCTGGATCGTCGGCCTCGTCGACGATCATTCGCGCTTCCTGATCGGCCTGCGCGTCCTGCCCCGACCGCAGCCGCGCCGATCCTGGCCTGGCTCGACGACTGCCTCGAGCTGTGCGGCACGCCGCTCGAGCTCATGAGCGACAACGGCAGCCCTTCGTCGTCTGGATGCCGGGTGTCCTGACCCTCTTTGGCAAGACCCTCCAGGACCTCCGCATCCGCCACATCCGGACCCAGGTGAACTCGCCCTGGACCAACGGCAAGATCGAGCGCTTCTGGGGCGTCCTCCAGTCGGAGCTGCTCGACCGCTACGTGTTCCGGACGCTCGAGGCGGCCGCCGACGGCATGGCCCGCTTTGCCACCTACTACAACTACGACCGGCTCCACGGCGAGCTCGACTGGCAGACGCCGGCGAGCGCTACGACGGCACGCCCTTCACCGCCCGCGGCTTCCAGCGAGTGCCCTCGCTCGAACACCTCAACGGTTGGCTCCAGGAGCTGATGGCGCATGAACCGGACATGTCTCATAAACCCCGGGAACTACACTAGCCCGACGGCGGTGTCGGTGGCGATCACCCCGATCGAGCCCGGCGCGAGGACGACGGTCGGTGCGATGGCGGCGGCGAGCATCGGCGACTCGTCGCGGGCCATTCGGACGACCTCGCCACGGTGGATGCTGCCGTGGATCCGGTGGTTGATGGTCTCTGCCCACACGTGGGCCAGCCAGAACACGCCGACCGACGCGACCAGGGTGAGCCCGAGGAACGTGGTGGACACGTCATGGCGCCACTGGACGGCGACGAGCGTGGTCACGAGCAACGATCCGTAGACCGCAGGGGTGACGTCGGCGGACGCCTGGCGCCGCTCGATGGCCTCGCCGGCGGCTTGCTCGAGGATCTCGGGTCTGGTCGCGTCGGCCACGACTGAAAAGGGTACGCGACGCGGAGCACCTGACCGCCGGGGATGGATACACGACGGATCGCTCCGTGAGGCGTCAGTCCTGAGGCCATCCAGCACGTTCGAGAGGTTGCACCGATGAAGCACAGGACGGTCCCGGTCGTCGGCGCGGTCGTCCTGTCGTTCTGCACCGCAGCCGGCGTGGCTGCCTCGACGGGAGGCGAACTGTCGCCGCCGTCTGCCTCGCCGGGCGCGCTCGTCACCTACGACAACGGATGCCTCGGGATCGTCGACGACGCTCCACGCGAAGCCAGGGTGGGGTTCTCGCGGACTGGTGACGCGCCCGACGCCGACCTGCCGACGACGACCGCAAAGCGCACTGGGACGTTCACGTATGTGTTCGCGGTTCCCGCCCTGGCCCCGGGCGACTACGTCGCACTCCTCGAGTGCGCGCCCGCGAACTGGGCGACGAACAACGCCGAACCGGGAGGGCCGGCCACGCTGACCGTGCTGCCGGCGTCGGAGGACGGCGCAAGCTCGGACGGGGCGCAGACGATCGAAGCCAACACCGCGACCGACACCGCGTCGCCGGTCGTCGACCCTCGGAGATCGGCCGCCTACCTTGACGGGGCCTGGCTCGTGGTCGCCGTGTCGGCGGGGCTCGTGGGCGTCTGGGCGATCCGGCGTCGCCTGGCCTGACGGCTCGCGGGGCACCCGGGGGGCATCGAGTACGATGGCGCCGACTTCGGATCGCATAGTCGGCAACGCACGCGCTTTGGGAGCCCTTGAGGCGCCTGAGCGGTGTAGGGTCGATGGCCCCGAGCGTGATCGGCTCAGCCGGGAAGCAGCCGATCGTCCTGCGCTTCGCACGGCGGGAAGCTCGCATCCTCGATACGAGGACGTCGCGAGCCGCTTACCCTCCCAAGCACTGTGTGTGGTGGCTCACCTCGCTACCTGTCAAACGGAGCTCTCGGAGGACCAAGGATGGCTCATCAATTCCAGGTGCTCACGCCGGAGCAGCGGCAGCACTTCATCGAGAAGGGCTACGTCACCGTCAAGGGAACCCTCGACCGCGGTCTCGCGAAGAAGTGGACCGACGAAGCGTACGGCCGCCTCGGCTACGACCCGGTCGACCGCTCGACCTGGAAGAAGGACATCGTCTGGATGGACCGCAACCACATCGCGCGCCATCAAGGACATCTCGCCCAAGGCATGGGGCGCGCTTTGCGACGTCTGCGGTGGCGAAGACCGCATCGAGACCAAGGTCATGGAGATCGAGTCGCAGCATTTCACGACGATCAACGCGACCGAGTGGTCGGACGCCTTCATCGTCAACTTCCGGCGCGGCGCCGACAAGCCATGGATGAAACCTTCGGCCGAGGCCGGCGGCTGGCACAAGGACGGGAGCTTCTTCCGCCACTTCCTCGACAGCCGCGAGCAGGGGCTGCTGACCGTCCTCTACTGGTCCGACGTCGGCCACAAAGGCGGCGGCACGTTCATCGCCCCCGACTCGATCGCGGTCGTCGCGCGCTATCTCGCCGACCATCCCGAGGGCGTCGATCCCAGCACCGATTTCGGCGCGCTCATCGACCAGTGCGACGAGTTCGTCGAGGTCACCGGCGAGGTCGGCGACTTCACCATCCTCCACCCCTTCATGCTGCACGCCTCGTCGAACAACCATTCGCCGGACGTCAGGTTCATGACCAACCCGCCGGTGGTCCTCAAGGACCCGATGGACCTCAACCGCGAGAACCCCGACGATTTTTCGTTGATCGAGCTCGCAACCCTCCATGGGCTCGGCGTCGACCGCTACGACTTCCGCCCGACAGCGCCGCGCGAGGAGCTATGGACGATCGTTGGGTAAGCGGTCACGGTCGCGAGTGCTGAGTTGCGGGCGCGTTCGCCGTGCGGTCATGCGGGGTTTCCGCCAGCTGGCCGGGATTCGCCCGGCAAGCGTAGCCAGCCGAGGATGCGCAGGGCCTCGATCAGGTGCTCGGCCCCGAGCCTCGCGTAGACGAGGCCCAGATGGTTCTTGACGGTCTGCTCGGTGACGCCTAGCTCGTAGGCGACCTGGCCGTAGGTCTTGCCTTCGGCCTTGCGGATGATCACCTCGCGCTGGCGAGGCGTGAGCCGCTCGAAGGCGATCGGATCACTCATGGTCAGGGTCGCTCCTTCTAGGCTGATGTGACCGGCGACGACGATGACGACGTCACGGCGGGACGGATCTACAGGGGATGCCCTGATCGCGGTCACAACAGCCTGATCGATGTCGAATGAGGTTCCCACGCATCAACCATGCAGAACCGCTATCCCCTCGGTTGCCGACTTCGCGCATCGCGGACAGAGGCGCACGTCAACGGCACGATTGGCCCATCTGATTGCCGACATGTCGCAATCAGATCGTGGGCTTCGCGTAGACTCACGGTCCGATGTCTGCCCAACATCGCAACGTCATCACGGATGTCCTGCCGGAGATCGACGCGGTCGTCAGCGGCGCTGCCCGACGGTCTGGTCGACGCCCCCGAGGAGTTGCGAGCGCGCGTCGAGCTCGCCTACCTGACGACGTACGTCGACGCCGATGCCGGCGACCTCGAGGCCGCGATCGCGGCCCTGAGGGCTCGCGCAGGCGGCGACCATGCGGCCGCTGCCCTTCGGGGCGCGCCTCGCCGCGACGACGTTCGACGAGCTCGTCGCCGAAGCCCATCGAGCGGTCGACACCGACCGACTCGACCTCGATACCGTCCTCGCCCTCCAGTTCGCGTCGGGGTCGATCGCGGCGGCGCAGGGCCAGCGGCTGATCCTGTTCCTCGGCGTCAACGCCGAGGCGCGACGGGTGATGTGGGCGCATCGGGACGGCCGAACTGACCCGACGTCGCGAGCCACCGGAGCGGCTCGTGGAGCTCGGCCGGTGGCTGCTGCTGTGGAGCGAGATGTCGACGCTGGCGATCAGCGAGGGCTATCGAGCGACCGAGGGCGAGCTGTTGGCGCGCGATGTGGCGGCCCGTCGGGCGGCGCTCGATGAACTGCTCGGGGCAGTCGCCGGCGACGGCCGGGTCGGGCGCCGGTTGCGACGCCTCTCGATCCGCTACGGCCTGGATCCCGATGCGGCCTTTCGGTTGGTGGCGATCCTCCCGGGCACCGGACGTCGATCCGACGCCGGATGACCCCGGGATCGACGATCGAGGACCTCGACATCCTGGCGCGTCGCATCGACCATCTCGATCCGGCGGCAGAGCACGCGTGATCGCCCTGGCACCGGCATCAGCGTCCCGCTTGCGGTCACCTGGCGAGGCTCCATCATCGCGATCCTGGGACGGGATCCGCAGGAATTCACCCGCCTCACCGACGTCGTGCGGGACGTGCTGGGTGGTGCGGCCGCCTGGATCCGGCGAGGAGCCAGGCTGGGTTGCGATCGCGATGGCCGCTGACGGGGTCCGAGCGTGGTCGCGCACGCTGGTCGAGCTGCAGGAGAGCCTGCGCATCGCGAGGGCGATCGGCCGGCACGGGATGATCGACGACGTGGCCGAGCTCGGCGTCGAGCGTCTTCTGCTCAGCGACCCGGACCTTGCCGCGACCATCGTCAAGCGCAAGCTCGGGGCGCTCCTGGCCGACCCCCGGATGGGCGAGGAACTGGTCGAGACGCTGCAGGTCTACGTCGATGCCGGCGTGGGGGCGTGCGCAAGACCGCTCGCCGACCTGCGCCTCGCCGACCGGACCGTCGCCTATCGCCTCGAGCGGGCCGAACACTTGCTCGGCCACGGCCTCGATGGCGAGGTCGGGCGGCGACTGAATATCGCGCTGACATTGCGCCGCATCAGCGAGTCATAGCGGGCGCGGCCTGAACGGCGCAGCGCCAATGCTGCAATCGATCGCGCGACACTCTGCTGCGTTGCGTAATGGTTCGTCGTGGCGGGCTCTCGCACGATGGCTGTGAGAAGACCGCGAGTCGGATCTGTCACTGCTGCCTCTTCTCCGACCAGAGGAGTTGGCAAGCATGTTCAAGCGATCGACCAGTCATCGGTCCGTGGCGCGGCTCGGGGCGGCAGTCCTCGGGATCGCCGTGCTCTTCGGCGGAGCCACCGTCCCGGCGCTCGGCGCGGCAGCCGGCCGCTCCAGAAACCCCGGTCCAAGACACCGGCCTGGGCGACCCGACGCCGACAGCATCGGCCCCAAGAATCTCGGAATACCCGCGACCCCGCTCCCTGGCGAGCCTGCGGTTCGAGAAGGCGACGCCACGACCGTCAATTCGCCCAGCCAGGCGATGGAACCCGACGCTGAACCGTCCCCTGACCCATTTCGAGGCGCCGTCGGCATCGACGACGACCGACATCGTCGCGCCTGCGACCGTCGTCGCGCCTGCGACCGATCGTCGCGCCTGCGACCGTCGTCCGCGCCTGCGACCGTCGTCGCGCCTGCGACCGTCGTCGCACCTGCGACCGTCGTCGCGCCTGCGACCGTCGTCGCGCCTGCGACCGTCGTCGCGCCTGCGACCGTCGTCGCGCCTGCGACCGTCGTCGCGCCTGCGACCGTCGTCGCGCCTGCGACCGTCGTCGCGCCTGCGACCGTGGCCGAAGAACTCGACCTACGTCGTGACGGTCAGCCGCGAATTCGGCGGTCGTCTTGCTACGGCAAGCCGCGCCACGCTCGACATCGCCGTCGCCCCGATCCCGCAGGGCGGCAGCGTCAGCGTCTACCACGATCGGCCGCGCGTCCTGTGGACCGGCGACCTCGACGCGTCAGGATTCGCGCGAGGTCGAGCACGAAGATCGACTGCCGACTACGGCACCAACACCTTCGCATGCGGACTTCGTCCCGGCCGGCGCGGCGCTGCGGCACCCGACGCCGCGGAGCACGTCATCGACGACCTGATCGAAGCCCGCTGACTCCGCGTCGGCAGCTGGCTCTGTCGGCCGACTCGCGACACAGCGGCGGCAGCGGCGAGCAGCAGGACGGCTGGTCGGCGCTGACGGCGACTGTCTCCGGGGACTGGGCGACGCCTGCCTCCGTGTGACGTTCACCGACGCAGTTCCGACGGCGCGACGACGCTCGGCACGGCCTCCGTCGCGGGACGCCGAACGGCAGCACGGGTCGCGACACCAGGGTGCGCGCCTCGCCGGCGCGGGCAACGCACGTCGTGCGGGCTCCTGCGTATAGCGGCGACGACTGGTTCGGCATCTGCGGGCGGCCAGACGGTCACCGTCGAGGTGACTGGCGACACCGGCGTGGCGGCTTCGGGTGTCGGCGTGGGCTACACGACCTTCTATCCCATAAGGACGGCTACCGTGACGCCGTCGCCGTCGGGACGCTCCTGGAGCGGGCCTGGGTCTGGTTGGTATCGACGCTTCGAGCGGGCGAGAGGCGTCCGACCCCTTCTCGGTCTCGAGCCGCGAGGGTGGCTATTCGGTGGCCTGGAACGGGCACCAGATCGGGGACGGCTGTCGCCGCCGGCAAGTACCACGGTCCGTTCGACGATTCCACGATCGGCCGGCCACTCGAGGACCTTCACGTCGCACACGAACGTCTCGAACAAGCGTCTGTACTGGTCCCAACAAGCAGTACCGCGAAGTACGCGAATACCGGGTCCTTCTACGGTCTGAACTTCAGTGGGTCGGCCCGGTACAGAAGGAGCACCTCTCACTCGCGCGGGGTCTACCTGAGCGGCGGCACCTGCACCTATGACTACGACTATGGCGATGTCTGCGACGGTGTCGTCGGAAGCTATCGGTTCACACTGCAATTCCACCATCAAGTACTCCTCAGTCCCGGATGTCGGTCCTCGGACGGAGCTACTCAGGCTACGGGTCGGGTGCCGTCGGCGTCGACGACACGGATGACGGCATCGATGGCGTGAGGGCGGTGGGCACGTCTTGGCGCTGGTACACATCCGGTATCTGGAGTACAGCGGCCACGTCAGCTCGGGACGCGTCTCGGGCAGTGTGGCGGCCCTCGGAAGCAATGAGGGGCGCATGGACTACCAGCAGGTCCGTGTGACCTACAAGTACGCGGTCCTCCGATAGCGTCAAGTCCGCGGCGTACGATAGATGCGCCGGGTCACCGGTACACGACCACACCCGTTGTCCGCGCTGGCCGAGCGTGGATGATGGACACGCCCGGGCAGGCTGTGGTCAGCTGCGAGGGACGCGTCGGGGCAGGCGAAGAAGCCGATGATCGAGACGACGTGTTATCGATCGGTTAACTCTTCGCCCGCGTGCCGTTCGCATTGCGGTCCTCGGAGCGGCCACTATCTGGTCACGGCGACCGTCACGCGATCGCCGACGGTCGTCCGGGGGAGGGCTGCATGATCGAGGGGCCGACGCCGCCCGCGCCGACCGCGGGGCCCGTCTGGCACGCGCTGTCGACTGACCGAGGTCCTGACGGCGCTGCAGGTCGACGCGAACGCCGGCCTGGCGACGAGCTGAGGCCGACAGCCAGGCGCGCGCAGCACAGGACCCAACCAGCTCGCCGCCGCGGCCGTCGAGCCGCGCTGGCAGGCCTTCCTGCGCCAGTACCGCGACCCGATGCAGGTCGTGCTCCTGGTCGCGGGCATGGTCGAGCCTGTTCCTCCCGCACCAGCTGGAAACGGCCATCGTCCTGGTCGCGAATCACGCTGCTCAACGCGGCGATGGAGTCTCGACCAGGAGGGCAAGGCGTCGGCCAGCGTCGGCGGCTCTCCGGGAAGATGATGGTCGCGAAGGCGAAGGTCCGGCGGGGCGGGGAGCTGGTGGTCATCCCGATGGAGGACGTCGTCGCCGGCAACATCGCCATCGAGGCGGGCGACCTCGTGCCCGCCGACGGTCGATCCTGACCGCCGCGACCTCGAGATCGACGAGTCGGCGCTGACCGGAGAGAGTCCCGTCCGAAGCAGACCGCTACCGTCGCTGCTGATGCGGCGCTCGGCGACCGTCTCGACATGGCGTTCATGAACTCGCAGGTGACCCGTGGCAGCGGACGATGG
>CAVYZQ010000018.1:0-102579 GCA_963772995.1 uncultured Chloroflexia bacterium
GGCGTGTGGCACGGTGTCCCCTATCAAACCCTTGGGCCCTGCCAGGTCTCGCACGAGAGCGGTGTTCAGGACTGCTCGGAGCTCGGTCCTCGACCACGGAGTCCAGGTAGCGCGCGGCGGCATCTGCCTGCGCTCCCGCGGCTACTCGCGCGCTATCGACTGCCCCAACAAGGTCCACCACACGACGTTGCACCTCGAGCGCCGGCACTGGCATCGAAAGCATCGCGAGGTCGGATGCCGCCATGCGTTGACGCCCGGTCGTCCCGGTCATCAATCTGATGCATTGCTGCGTACCGCCTCAGCGGTAGCCCGACAAGTACAGGTAGTCTGCGTCGACAGCGTCCCGGCCCGAAGGACGATGAACTCTGTTGACCCGCCAGTGCTCGGGACGTCGCCAGGGTAGCTGCGCGACCTTCCCGTTTTCCAGGCATGGCGTGATCCGCGCGTACATAGTGTCTCCTGTTGGGCGCGCGCGCCTCTTCCTCTCGCCCCGCTCCGTATACTTACCTCGGCCATTGTGCTCCGGGCTCTACTGCGTCCATTGGCACGAAAGGCGCTGTCAGATGACGAGTGGGTGGCTGCGCGCGGATCGACCTCCGCGACATCGCCGGTAGGTGGGGCGGCCCGACCCAGCCTTCAGGCATAGCCCGCCTCGCGAGAGCCGCTCGTCCAGGCGATCCTCGGCATCGCGCATGGCTGTCTGCGCCTCGGCGAGTCCGCGAGCGCAGTCTCGACATCGATGCACCGCGGCAGCGCGCCCCTCTGACGTATCGGCCGATGTTCAGGTCCCAGCCGTTTGCCTCGACCTCCGGCGAGGGGACGAGCCGGACCTCCACGCCACCGTCCCCGTGCGCCTGGTCCCCGTCCGGTAGGCGGCGACGAGCGCCTCGACATCTCGGGTCGCATGCTGTTCTGGTTGCGGCCCTTGACGAACCGCTTGGAGCCGTCGACGAAGCAGGACGTGCCCCCGGCGCTCCGGCCTTGGTGGCCGCCGGAAGACAGAAGCAGCCGGGATGACGGTCGAGTAGAAGAGGTTCGGCGGCGAGGCCGACCACCGCGTCGAGCCGGTCGCTCCGAGGAGGCACTCGCGGATCGCGCCCTCGGCGCCGCCCCGGAACAGCACGCCGTGGGGCATGACGACGCCGACGCGGCCGGTCTCCGGCTGTCATCGACGCGAGCATGTGCTGGACCCACGCGAAGTCGCCGTTGCCCGCGGGCGGCACGCCGCAGACGCGCCGGCCCCACGGGTCGTGGCTCCAGACGTCGGCGCCCCAGTTCTTGAGGCTGAACGGCGGATTGGTGATCACGACGTCGAACCGCTGGAGCCGGCCGCGCTCGTCGAGGAACTTCGGGTCGCGCAGCGTGTCGCCGCGGCGGATGACGACGTCCTCGATGTCGTGGAGGAACAGGTTCATCCGGGCGATGGCGGCAGTGGTGAGGTTGACCTCCTGGCCGTAGAAGCGCATCTGGCGCAGCGAGCCGCCCGCCTCGATCACCTCGTTGGCGGCCTCGACGAGCATGCCGCCCGAGCCGCACGCCGGGTCGTAGACGGTGTCGGTCGGCTGGGGGTCGAGGATGCGGGTAAGCAGCCGGACGACCGAGCGCGGGGTGAAGAACTCGCCCGCCTTCTTGCCCGACTCGTCGGCGAACTGCTTCAGCAGGTACTCGTAGGCGTTGCCGAGCACGTCGTGGCCGACCCGCGACGGGCTGCAGGTCGAGCGTGTCGAACGCCTCGATCAGGTTGAGCAGCGCGTGCTCGGGCAGCTTGTCCTTGTTGCCCCACTGCGACGTCGCCGAAGATGCCCGCGAGCGTGTCGGGGTTCGCCTGCTGGATGCGGTCGAGGATGTTCTGGAGCGCGACGCCGACGTTCTCGTGGACCTTGCGCAGGTCGCGCCAGTGGCAGCCCTCGGGCAACTGGAAGCGGTGGTAGTCGGCCTCGACGTCCGGGGTCAGGTCGCGGCCGAAGTCGGCGACGCGCCCGGGCGTGCTCTTCGTCCCAGGCGTCGCTGACCCGCTTGAAGAACAGCAGCGGGAAGATGTACGCCTTGAAGTCGGACGGGTCGACGGGCCCGCGCAGGCTGTTGGCGGCGGCCCACAGCCGACTTTCGAGTTCCTGCCTGGGTCAGGCTCATCTCGTGGGTTGGTCCTTCCATGGCGACCCACACAGCGTACCCGTGTCAAGCCGTCGAATTGGGGCCAGCGGGCGACTAACCCCTCGGGCCGGGCCGATCGGCGATCGTTCCGGTCTCCGGTCAAGCAATGCAGGCGGACATTTCTCTGTCCGTCGCGGCTTACCCGGCGCCGCGTACAGCCGCGCCCCTACCCGGCCGGCACCAGACCGGCAGCGACACCCCGGCGATCGACGATCGCGTCCATCGCTTCGGCGAGCGCCCGACGTTGACTCGGGATAACGTGGGCATAGGTATCGAGGGTGATCGCGACCTTGGCGTGTCCGAGCGCCTCGCTAACGATCTTGGGGTTCTGCCCCGCCGACAACCAGAGGCTGGCCGCGGTATGCCGTAGGTCATGCAGCCGGATCGGAGACATCGGGAGGCTGCGCACAAGCCGATGGAACGCCTGGGTCACGACCTCGGGTCATGTAGGGCTGCCATCCTCCCGTGTGAAGACAAGACCGAGGTCTTCCCGATCCACTCCCGGCCGCCAGCCGCAACAGCTTCTGGATCGCGGCCTGCCGGTGAAGCTACCGCCACCACACCAGCGGACAGGTCGACGATGCGCGGCTCGACTGGTCTTCGTCGGGCCGATGGCATAGCCGCCCGCGGGTGCTCTCGAGAGCGAATGCCGCACGACGACATGCGGGGCATCGCCCTCGAACTGGACCGCATCCCAGTGCAGGGCCAGCGCCTCGCCTCGCCGCATACCTGTATGTACGAGCAGCCCGATGAGTGTGCCCAACGGGTGGTCGCGGGTGACCTGGAGGAAGGACTGGACTTCTGCGGCGGTCAACGCCCGCATCTCGCGGGCGGCAGGGGTGCGCGGCGGCCGACGCAAGGTCCGCGACGTTGCGAACGACGCGCTCATCGATCACGGCTTCGACGAGGGCCTGGCGGAGCGTCGCCCAACCGCCCGAGCTTCGATCGGGCTCGACGCGCGACTGACCTCGTCGAGCAAGGTCACGCACGTCCTCACCGCCGCAAGTCGCGAAGTCGGTACTCGCCGATCGAGGGCACGATGCGGCGGCGGACGTGACGCTCGCGGTTGAGCCATGTCCCATGGCGGACCTGGGCCATCGGCGTGGAGGCCAACCAAGCCCCGAGGAACGCCGCTACTGTCGCGTCCCGGCCATCGGCCTCGAGCGCTACGGCGGCGCGGCAGTCCTGAGCTGTTCTGAGCGCTTCGGTGACTGCGCGAGGCGGGTCTGGCCACTGGAGCAGCTACCGCCGGCGCTCACCGCCCGTATCGGTCCAGGAGTCTGCGGCGCGCCACCTTCCGTCCCTTGTTCGGTAGATGGAGCCTTGACCATTAGTGGAATTAGACTTCTGCACGTTGGTTGGACCTCCGCGTCGAATTTCGACCGAGGTCCGGGTATCGCGGACTCAGGTGAGCCGTGGGACCAGCTCGGTCACATCCGATGTCGCAGTACATAACAAGGCCCACGACGCATGACGTCGTGGGCTCTGTACCGAGTGACCTACACCGCATCCGGTCAGGCGCATGTCAAGCAAGTGCTCTAACCAGCTGAGCTAGCCGCCCGATCTCACGAGGGATCTGAGCCCGAAGACTGCGTCGGTCATTGACCGAGCCGTCTTTCGTCCATGCGTGCAGCCTGATGACTCCGCTCGCATGGGGTCCCTGCGATGCCCGTGACATACCAGACCCTCCCGGGCTCGTCATTTCCGGTGTCTTGGTGACCGGTCGTTGGCCGGATCCTGTTGACGTAGGCCGTGCGCATCGCACCGCGCGCCAGTCCGTGACTCGGCTCGTCGAGCGCGGCTACGGCTCGGTTGACGCCGGTGCACCGAGTTCACCGCCAGTGCGCGGGACGGCAATCACCAGCGCCGCTGTCCTCACCGCACCTCACCCTGTCCGCGCCTGGCCACTGGCGCTCCCGCAAAATCTCGTACCCCACGCGACCATTCCGACCCCGCCACAACACCCTCGAAAAGAGAACACGATCGCGCGCTCTCTTCTCTCCTATACAAATCGGTGGAGCCCAGCGACCGCTTACGCGGGCATCGCGGTCCCGAACACCTGGGCGCATTGACAGTGCCGTGTTGCGCTGCCTATGGTCGCCAGGCTGAGGGGCTAGCCTTGACTTGATCGACCATTGGGGTGGGGGCGGCATGCGGAACGGTTTCCGGCGTCGGCTGTTTGCGTCCTGCTACTGCTCATCGTCGTGGCGGCGGTCTGGCCCGCCACCGCAGCGGAGGCACGCAACGGAGCTCGCCGCCTGCAACGGTGTCGAGCTCGGTGGCGACTTCGGCACAGGCCGGTTCACGGGTCGAGCCGTCGGCACATCGCCTCCGTCCCTTGCCGCCTCGGCACCCTCGCCTGCTCCTGCCTCGCCGTCTGCCGGTAGCTCCCCGTCGCCTGCTCCTTCGCCGTCGGGCCTGCCGTCATCGTCCGGTTCTCCATCGCTACCTGCACAGCCTTCTCCATCGACGACGCCTTCGGCCACGCCAAGTCCCGGGCCAGATGTTGTACCGACGCCTTCTCCCCCGACCGATCTTTCCTCGCCCTCGCCAAGCCCGTCCGCTGCGGCGAGCCCGTCCGCGTCCGCGACCCCACGCCCCTCGCTGCGTCCGACGGCGGACCCCTCACCGGTCGGATCGGGCGTCGAATCAGCACCACCCGCGTCATCGGCTACCCCGGCACACGGCCAAGGCACGAGCAGCAACCCGGTAGCCACGACTGTGAGCGCCGCCGCCGACCCCGAACCGTCTTACGCCGGGCTCCGGTGACGATCGTTGCGACCGTCGAGCCCGCGCCGGGCAGCGGCACCATCTCGTGGTCCGAGGACGGGGTCGCGGTCGGGTCGACCGCGGTCGGGGCAGATGGACGGGCATCGATCGCACGTGTCCTCACGGCGGCGGGACCGCACGTGTACGTCGCCGCTTTCTCAGGAAACGATTCGTATGCACCGAGCCAGAGCGAGCCGCTCACTCACGTCGTCGCCGCGGTGGCACCCACGAGCATCACCATCGAGGCCTCCTCCTTACGTGCGGTGGCCGACACTGAGGTGACTTTGACCGCAACGGTCGCCCCCCTGCCGCCGTCAGGATCGGTCACATGGAGGCTTGGTGGCAACGTCCTCGCGACGACACCCGTGGACGGGGCCGGTCGGGCCTCTGTCGCCGTTCGCGTGCCAGAAGGAACCTCGCGGGTGGAGGCCACCTTCGACGGGAGCCCTGGATTCGCGGCGAGCACGGCGGATATCGACCTCGTGGGCGTGGTCGTGCCCCGCGCGTGCAGCGACCCGCTCGGTACTGCGGCGGAACATGGGGTCACCGCCGACCTCGTCCGTTCCGGACGGGTCACGTTCTACGGGATCACCGCGTCGATCGATCCGCGCACCATCGACTACGCGCGGTCGCCGGTCAGCAATGCGAGCTGGACGGGCTACTTTCGCGGGCTGCTGTTTCTCGTCCCGCTCGCCGTGGATGCCTACGTCTCGGGAGACTCGCACGACCTGAGCCTCGTCACGGCGTATGTCGACGCGTACCACCGCAACCCGGACCCGGATCCTCCACATCGCAACGCCTCGCCCTCGCAGGCACGATCGGCTGGGACGAGGCGACGAACGCCGGGCAGAGAGGGAGTCCTCAACTGCCTCGTCCAGATCGATCCGAGCCCGGCCGTGTCCTGGATTCTGGATGCGAGCATCTCGGCCAACCTCGATATGAACCGCTATTACGGACTCCCGAGGCACCACCCGCACAACCACGGCATGATGGCCAATCTCGCGCTGATCGAAAGCGCTAAGGATCCTCCATCGTCCGAGCCTTATCGATGCCGCCGAGGCCCGGATCCTGGCGGACATGGCTCAGGTGATGGACTCGTGCGGGATGGTGTTCGAGCAATCGGCACCGTACCAGCGCCACAACGCGTCATCTGGGCCCGGGCAGCAGCGACACTGGACGCGGTCGGGCGACCGCTCACGGCGGCGCGGGTGCGAGGGGCGGCCCACCGCATGGCCGCTGCGCATGGTCAGCTGATCGCACCGGACGGACGGATCCCTGCGATCGGCGACGGCAACATCTTCTCGGCGACGCCGCTGGGTTGCCCCGACCTCGACGCGGATGCTCTGCCGGAAAGCCGGCTGGGCCGTGGCCCGGGGTGGCTGGACCCCGTCCACGACCTGGTACGTGCTCCGCTTTGGCCCGGCACGGATCCAGCACGGCCATAACGATCACGGCTCGATCACGTGGTACCGGGGGCGCCACGTGCTGGTCGACCCTGGCTCCTACTTCGAGCCGAACTCGGCCTACGGGCGCTGGTACAAGACGAACGCTGCGCACAACGTACTGGCTGTGCGCGGGCTGGACGTCTCCGGCTCGACCGCGCTCATCCGGTCGAGCCTGGGCACGACCGTCGATACGCTACACTCTCCGTGACTTGAGCAGACGGCGTCACCCGGACACGGAGTGTCCGCGTCGATCGCAGCCTGCCGCTCCTCGTCGTACTCGATCGCGCGAGCTCCAGCTGGACGAGGACGTTCAGCCAGTCATGGCACTTCGACCCTGCATGGCGCTGGGATCCCGTCCGAAGCCAACTGCGTCTGGCCGGTGCCGCGCGGGCGGGCGTCGTCGCGATGGACCTGCGGACCCGTCGCTCGATCCCGGCGGCCGCGACGTCGAGCCGGGTCTTCCCGACTCCCACGACCGTGCGAGCGCGACCCGATGCTGACCGTTTCCCGCACCGGCAGGTCCGTCTCGATCTTGTCGGTCGTGTACCTGGGCTCGTCGAGCGTTCGACCGGTCATCCAGTGGTATCCCGGAGCGACAGCGGGGACGGGTGTCGCCCGGATCTGGTGGGGCCGCATCCACCGCGACATCACGATCGACTCGACCGGGATGCGCTGACAGCCGGCTTTGGTCACTCTCGGGTCACCGACGCCGGCTTCCCGGCCGAATGTCAAGGTCGCCACGTACGACGCGATCGCCTCCCGATCGGCTGTGGCCGGTTCGGCGACTTCGGCGGGGTGACCCAGATGAGGTCTCGCCTCGCTCTATCGTCCTAGGGTGTGGGTGTCCCACCGATCACGTCGACTTCGACCTGGTCCGCGCGAACCCAAGCTCGGCGGCGATCGCCCGGCGGCCCGCCTCGGCGACGGCCGAAGGATGCGAGCCATCGAACTCCAGCCGGGGCAGATCGGGAACCTTCCGGGCCGACACATCGATCTGATATCGGGGCGTGATGCCACGCCGGACCAACTTCCGTCCTGTATTGACGATCTTGCCCCGCGGCATGGCCCGAGTGTGGGGAATGCCGGGATATCGAGGTTTTGCAGCGACCGCGGAATCTGCATTGCAGGTTCGCTACCGTTCCGCGGAGTGCCCCGCGGGATCGCGTGACCCGCGCCTGACCACCCGCTTCGCGACCGTCGCGACCGCCGTCGACTACGCTGTCGCACCCGGGCTTGGCGGACGAGACAGGAGGCGGCGATGGGACACGCCTCGCGCGAATCGGCGCGCTGGCGGCGGTCCTGTTCGTCGGCCGCCTGGGCGGCGGTCAGCCGACGGCACCCCCGAGCGGCGCCCGACCGAGGCCGCCCCCCGGCTGCTCTGAGCGTGCTGACCGGGCCATGGCTCGCGGAACCCGTGGTGCTCGATCCGCTGCATCGCGGCCGCAGCCGACCGCGCCTGCCGCACCGACCCCGAGTTTCCCAAGGGCGTCCGCATGGTCCTCGTCGACGCGCGCGGCGGCGGCAAGCTCATGTCCTACTACGACGGACCCGCCGGTTCGGCCGTGTGTGGATTCCTCGAGATCGGTCCCGATGGCAGCGTCACGGGGTCGCTCAGCGAGGTTTCGCGGAACTCCGCGGCCGGGCGCCCCGCCGGGCCGCCTGAGCGGGATCTCGGCGACCGGGAGCGATGGTGGCGAGACGGGAGCCGCCTGGCAGGAGGTCCACGGACGGGCGGGTCCGGGCATCACCCGGGTGGTCATCACAGTCGAGGACATCGGCGCCGTCACGGCGACCCTGCGCGATGGACTCTTCAGCGCCTGGTGGCCCATCGACGAGACCCCCAGACCCCACGTCTGGATGAAGGATTACGTCGTCAACGCCTACGACATCCTCGGACAACCCATCGATCGCTACTCGAAGTGCGGCCCCGGGCCGTGCTGAAGCCGGCCCGAGCGAATCAGCCCGGGCGTTGACCGGCAGAGAAGTACTTCACGACCGATGGCACTTGCGGACAACGGCCCGCAGCATCAGGTTGGTCGGCAGCGCAGGGGGTGACGACGCGTGCGTCATGATCTGGCCGCCCGGACTGCGCCGAGCCACCGGCGAGACCGACCCGCGGGTTGTGCGCCCCGAGGGAGGTCTGGCAAGGGTCGAACGTTCCGCATGCGAGCGGCGGGCATCACGCGCCGGGTCGCAGCCGCGGCAACCGCAGCGATCCTGGTGATCGGAGTCCTGGCGGGTCCCGCTTTGGGGTCCACCCCTGTCTTCCAGCTGGACTTTCCGAAGGGACAAGCCTGCGCAGGCTTTGCGCTGCATATCGACGGCTACGATCCTGTCGGGGGACAGGTCTATCGCGAGTTCACGGACCGGGACGATAACGTCATTCGAACCCTGGCCGCCGGGACTGGATGGGCGCTGACCTTCAGCAACCCCGACGACGACGCGACCCTGTCGCTTCCGTCGAACGGGGGCACAGCCACGAATTGATTCAACAAGGACCGATCGGTGACAACCGTCATGACCGGCCACAACATCCTCATCCTGTTCCCGACAGATATCTTTGCCGGGCCATCGACGACGTTGTACGTCGGCCGCGTGGCCTTCACCGTCGACGCGAACGGGGTGTTCACACTGGGATCCACGTCCGGCAGTAGCATGGACATCTGCGCGGCACTCGCCGGCTAGGTCTAGCGCGATCGGCACGACCGGGCCATCGCCCGCACTGATCGTCCGGCAGTCATGACGAGGCCCACGACGCGTCACGTCGTGGGCCTCCCCTCGCCCGAGGCGTCAGTACTTCTCGATCTTGTTCTGGTTGATGTCCTCCAGAACGCCGTTGATATCGGAGTACTGCGGCCGGGTCAGAGCGTTGACCGGCAGGAGCAGCGTCCCCTGCCCGTAGATGGCTGCGTCGCGGACGTTCGGTCAGCGCGAGCTTGGTGGCTGTCTTGGAGGCGATCGCGGTGCCGGCGTTGATGCGCCGCGTCGCAAGGTTGAAGTAGGTGGCGAGCAGCTGCTGTTCAAGGGTCTTCGGGAAGTTGCCGCCGGGTGCCATCATGGCCGTCACCTCGGCCGCAGACAGCGCACCGTTGGCTGCTGAGCCGTCTCGGCCGTCATAGCGTTGGTCGGTCGCCTGGACACGAGCCAGGATCTCCGACGTCCATTCGGCCGGGTGGCTGCCCCAGTACCCCTGCGACAGCGGGTCCTTGGAGGGCACGACGACCGTGATGGTCGTGTCGTCGGACGCGTGCAGGGCGGCAAACACGCAGCCCGCGGTCGACTGGTAGTCGAGCGCGACGCTGATTGACGAATGACGTGCCGCCGAGCGCGAGGAGCGTCGGGCGGGCCGTGAACACGATCGTCTTCGGGCCTGAGGCCGCCGCGAGGGTGCCGACGTTCCAGACGAGCGTCCGGGTGCCGTCGCCGTTGAGCGCGACGGTGTCGGGCTTGGGCCCCGCGCCGAGGTCGAGGGCCTTGCTGTAGTAGACGCCGGCCGGCAGGGTGTCGGTGACCACCACATTGGCGGCCGTTCCGCTGCCGGTGTTCTCGTAGGTCAGGGTGTAGGTGATGGCTTCACCGGCGTTGACCGTTGCCGTGGCCGACTTGCTGAGCGTGAGGACCGGGGCATGGACCGTAGTGGCAGCAGTGTCCGTGTTGTTGGTGGTGACCTTTTCCGGTGCGAGCAGGAGGTTCTTGCCGCTCACGGTCGCCGAGTTCGTGAGCACTGTGGTGTCCGCGGTCGCGCACGGGATCAGGTAGGTGAACGTCTCGCTGTGGGTCCCGCCCGGAACGATGTTCGCGAGGTTGCGCGACTCGACCGTGTTGTCCGGCTTCGTGTCATCAAGCTTGATCGCGGTCGCTTCGCCGGTGCCGATGTCGTCGACCTTGACCGTGTAGGTCACGGTCTCGCCCGGTGCCGCATCGGCCTTGTCGGCCGTCTTGTCGATCTTGAGGTCGGGATCGAAGAACGCCGCGAAGAACGCTTCGTTGCGGGCAGCTTCTTCGGCTGTGATGTCCGGCCCGTGCTCGAAGGCGGCTCCGCCGGCATCGACGGACAGGGCCGCCCGGTACTTGATGTTGGACCAGTCGTCCCAGCCGAGGAGCGGCCCGGGTTCCGTCTGGCCGACGGGCGCGATCTGCAGGTCGTCGCCGGTCGCGGTGGTGTTGCAGATGAAGTCGGCACCGGCGGCGATGTAGACCTCCGTCGAGCCATTCATCACTGTGAAGTCGTCGCCCGCCGGCGTGGTGTCCCGCGTGCCGTTGCCCCCGAAGCCGACGCAACCGACCTTGTTGTCGACGTCCTGCTTGTCGTCGCCGGTCCGAACGGTGTTGCAGGCATGGTTCGGTCCGTTGCGGATGTTGGTTCCGGTGACGACGTCATCGCCGCTTGGCGACGTCTCGAGCGTACCGTTCGGACCGGCGCTGACGCACGCCCCGTCGTTGTTGACGTCGACGTTGACGGTCCCGCCCTGGATCCCGCCCTGGTTGTTCCAGTTGATGGGCGAATCACCGGCGGCACCCCGGAGGACGCCGGCCGGATCGGTCCACAGCGTGAAGGCGTTGCCGTCGCCGATACCCGCGGCCTCCGAGAGCGCAGTCTCGGTCAGGTTCGGCAGGGCGGAGCGCGAATAGTCGAGCCGGAAGTTGCTGTTCGTCCGGTCCGGGACGCCACCCGGGTCGAACGCGTAGTTCATGACGCTCAGGTAATTCGGCTTGTAGTTCGTCCCTTCGACGCCGCCGTGACCCAGGCCGAGCGCGTGGCCCAGCTCATGGAGGATCGTGCCCGATTGATCGCGGACCGTTCCGACCTCGTAGTCGGCGGCACCGCCACCCACTGTCTGGTCCTGCGTGTCGTCACCGGCCGCGGTCGAGTCGCACGTCCGGTTCGGCCCGCCGATGATCCCCTGGCCGCTGATGACGTCGTCGCCGGTCGGTGTCGTATTGCGCACTCCGTTCGGGCCCGGCCCGATGCACCCGAGGCGCCACGAGCCGAGGCTGGCGATGTAGTCACGGTTGTCGCTGCAGCACAGACCCGAGCTGCTGGTGCCCGCGGCCTGGTCGTGGACGAAGACGAGGTAGTGGAAGAACGGGCGCCGGCTCGAGTTGAAGTTCGCGTCGCGCACCGCCGAGAAGTCCGAGTCGAGGCCCAGGATGGGAGCCTCGGGTATCGAGTTGCTGACGTCGACCACGAGGTTGGCGCCCGTCCCGTTCGGGAAGCCTGGGTATGGACATGGGTTCACCACCGGGACAGGCGCCGCGCTGAACGCGTTCTTCGCCTCAGTGACCGCCGCCGGCTTCGGCATGTGGTTGTGACCGTCGGCCGCACCCTGCATCCAGTCGATCTCGAGCGCGACCGTCTTGCGGCAGGGGTCGGCGCCGAGCGCCGCCATGTCGGCGACCAGGTTGCCGTTCGTGTCGCGAACGCCGAATCGCTCGACGCCGTCGGGGATCCCGTCGCCGTCGATGTCGCCGTTGCCGAGCGAGATGTCGAAGAAGACGCGGCCGGCCTCGCCGCCTTCGGTCAGGCCGAACTCTTCGTGGTCGCCGTCGCCGGTGGAGACGCCCACGTTCGCCGGCACGTCGCCCGACCACGCGCCCGTGTTGAGGTTGAGGGACAGCGACAGCTCCTGGACGCCGTCGGTGGGGTTGATATCGATGATGTCGTCGGGCGCGGACGGGAAGACGTCGGCGTCCCAGATCTGGATCGTGATCGGGACGGAGCCGAGGTCCTGGTCGACGGTCCGCGTGAATCGCCAGAAGGGTGAGAAGTCCGCGCTCTCGGTGTTCTGCGATGCGGTGTCCTGGAACGCGAAGCCGCCGATCCTGACCTTCGCGTAGTAGTCACCGTCGCCCTGGAACGGCGCCGGGTCGGGATCCTGCACCTGCACGAAGCGCATGATCGTGACCGTGACGTCGATGGGGGTCACGGCGCGCACGCCCGATGGTTGGATCGGAGCAAGCGCAAGAATGACCGCCGCGATGGCGGACAGCAACCGACGCACCACGTCCGAGCCCCTTCCCTCGATGGCCCTCATGCCTCGTCGCGATCCGGACCGCCCCCCGGCGAGATCGCGCGTCCCAGGCTCCCTCTGTCCCGCGTGGCTTACATCTGCGGTCTGCCGCTGTCAAGACCGAAATCTTCTTGCGCGGGCGGTCCGCGCCGTGCGCCTCCGCGGCTCTCGTCGAAAGCGGTCTAGGCGGTGATGACGGCCGGCTTCACGCCCGCAGGGATCTCCTCGACCGGCTCCGCCGAGGGAACGTCCCAGCATCGGCCGGCGGCGTACTCCCTCACGTCGGCGATCACCTTCCTGATCGCGGCAGTCCGGAGCTCCCTCGAGACATCCATCGGCTGTGCGTTGAAGAATTCGACGTCGGTGATGCCGACGAATCCGAAGATGGCTCGAAGGTAGGTCTCCACGAAGTCGAAGGCCTTCATCGGCTCACTGGAGTAGTCGCCGCCGCGTGACGTGACGACGATCATCTTTCGGTTGAGGACCAGCGGCACGGGATAGCCGTTCTCGTCGTACTTGAAGAGATACCCGGGCTGGACGATCGCGTCGATGTAGTACTTCAGGGCGTAGGGGATCCCAAAGTTCCACATCGGAACGGTCAGCAGGTAGATGTCCGCCGCGAGAAAGCCCTCGATGGTCCGCTCGATCTCGTTCCACGAGAGCCGCTGTGCCTCGTCGATAGCCTGCCCGGTCATCAGCGCGTACTTGGTCTTGATGTTGGTACCGGCCACGGCCGGCAGATCGGCACTAAAGAGATCGAGGGTCGTGACGTGCAGGTCCTCGTTCGCCTCCTGGAGGGCCTCGAGGAGGACGTTCGAGATTCGCCCGGTATTCGAGGCGAACCCCCGCGGCGTGCACACGATGTGAAGGAGCCTGGTAGCCACTGTCTCCCCTTCCGAGTGAACTAAGGCCATCCCCGGTGCAGGCCGCGCCTGATGGCGGGAAACGATACACGACGCTCGTCGCAGAGCAATATCTGCCAGGCGACAGCTCGTCGGTCATCGAAGACGCAAGAGTCGCCGGTCCCCCACTCCTGTGGCCTCCGCGGTGTTGGCTCACGGGGTGTTCCACGTCCCGTGACATCACGGTGGTCGCAAGGGCGAGGGGCCGGCGGCGGAGGGCAGCATAGCATCGGCGGTTCTGGTTCCCGGGCAGGCTCAAGGAACCGGCGGGTCGCGGTGCCGTAGGCTGCGGCCTGATGACATCAGAAGCCGACGACGATGCGCCGCCCGACGATCACAGACTCATCGACTTCGGCGGTGGTGCGCGCCTTGAGCGCTTTGGGCGGCGTGTCGTGGACCGACCGCATCCGGGAGAAGCAGGCCCGCGACGACACCTGGATGCCTGGCTCGCCGCGGACCTGCGCTTCGATCGGGAGCGCGGATGGTCGGGACCGGCCGCGGGCGAGGGCCCGTGGACGATGAGCCTCCGTGGGCTCACGCTCGAGATCCGGCCCACGGACGCCGGCCAGCTGGGCCTCTTCCCTGAGCACGCCGCCATGATCCCGTGGCTCCTCGACCGCGCGCCGCGAACCGTCCTGAACCTTTTCGCCTACACCGGACTCGTGACCCTCGCCCTCGCGGCAGCGGGCGCGTCCGTCGCGCACGTGGACGCCGCGCGTCCGGCGGTCGCCTGGGCTCGACGGAACGCGGATCTGTCCGGACTCGCGGACCGGGCCGTCCGCTGGATCGTCGACGACGCCCGGGCATTCACGGCTCGCGAGGCGCGTCGCGGCCGACGCTATGCCGGCGTGATCCTCGATCCGCCGACGTACGGCCACGGCACTGGCGGCCGGCCGTGGCGATTCGAGGACGACATGCCCGGTCTTCTCGAGGCATGCCGGAGCGTCCTCGAACCCGATGGCTTCGCTCTCCTGACGGCGCACACCGCGGGCATGGACCCCGACCGGCTGGCCGCGATGCTCGCCACGGGCCTCCGGCGGGCGCCTCGCGAGATCGCGTCGGGCGTGCTCGCGCTCTCCACCTGCGACGGCCGGCGGCTCGAGCTCGGTGCCTTCGCACGCTCTTCCGGCGGGGCATGATGACGGCGATGTCATTCCCTGCCACGACCGAGCTGACGAGTCCTGCCAACCCTCGGGTGAAGGCTGTGCGTGCGCTGCGCGACCGCAGGGAGCGGGACCGGTCCGGCCTGACGGTCATCGATGGCGCGCGAGAGCTCCGCCGGGCGATCGATGCCGGCGTCGCCATCGAGGAGGCCTTCGTCTGCGACCGGCTCCTGGCTGGGTTCGATGCCCGCGCGGCACTCGACGGTCTGGCCGCCGCTCGGATACCGCTCGTCCACGTGAACGAGCGCGTCCTCGAGGCCCTGGCGTTCGGCGATCGCACCGAGGGCATCGTGGCCGTCGCCCGGATCCCCTCGATCGATCTGGCGGCGCTCCAACTCCCCGCGGATCCGCTCGTGGTGGTCATCGAGGGAGTCGAGAAGCCAGGCAACGTGGGTGCGGTCATGCGCAGCGCTGATGGGGCCGGCGCCGATGCCGTCATCGCGGCGTCGCCCCGCACCGACCTGTTCAACCCGAACGCGATCCGTGCGAGCGCCGGCACCGTCTTCACGGTCCCGCTCGCGAGTGGACCGACCTTCGCCGTGATCGAGTGGTTGCGGGACCAGCGAATCCGGATGGTCGGGGCGTGGGTGGAAGCAGCAGCGCTCTACACGGAAACAGACCTGGGCGGTCCGCTGGCGCTCGTGCTGGGCGCCGAAGCGGAAGGGCTGACCGACGCCTGGCGGGCGCCCGACGTCGATGCCGTGCGCCTGCCGATGCTGGGGGTCGCCGACAGCCTGAACGTGTCGGTCAGTGCCGCGATCCTGCTCTACGAGGTGCGCCGCCAGCGCGGCCTCCCGACGGGCGCTCATCACCGGAAGGAGTGACGGTGGATCCCTTCGACTTCGTGATCATCGGTGCGGGGCCAGGCGGCGAGGCGGCTGCGCACAAGGCGCGTGAGCTGGGGGCCTCGGTCGCCATCGTCGATCGGCGCTGGTTCGGGGGGAGCTGCCCGTTCATCGGCTGCCTGCCGTCGAAGTCGCTGCTGAACGGCGCCGCTCGGCATCACGCCAATCCATCCGCCTACGACTGGCCTGCAGCGTCGGCTGCGCGCGACTACATGGTCAACCGTGCTCCCGACGCCAGGGAACCCGACGATTCGACTCACGTCGAGGCGCTCACCAAGGCCGGCGCCGTCGTCTACCGCGGTGAGGCGGCGGTCAGGGCACCCGGCCGAGTGGCGGTCCGCCACGACGGCGCCTCCCACGAGCTGCCGGCCCGCAACGTCGTCATCGCGGTCGGCTCGCACTCGAAGGTCCCGCCGCTCGAGGGCATCGAAGCCGTCCCGGTCTGGACGAACCGCGATGCGACTCTGACCCGGGAGCTGCCGGCCAGCCTGCTGATCCTGGGGGGCGGCCCGACGGGCTGCGAGCTGGCCCAGGTCTACGCCCGGTTCGGCGTCCCGACCACGATCGTCCAGTCGGGGCCGCGGCTCGCCCCGACCGACCATCCCCGCAACTCAGAGGTGATCCGGGCCGCGCTCGAGCGCGACGGGGTCACCGTCCGGACGGGGCGTCCGGGCCGTCCGTGCCCATGCCGGCGTCGGTCCCGGCGGCAGCCACGTCATCGACCTCGACGACGGCTCGACCGCCGAGGGCCACGCGGTCCTCCTCGCGGTCGGGCGCGCGTTCCCGCTCGAAGAGCTTGGTCTCGAGCACTACGGCATCGACACGACGGGGCGAACCCCGTTCCCGCGCGATGGCCGGCTGCGCATCGCCGAGGGCTTGTGGGTCATCGGGGATCCGGCCGGGCCCGAGCTCCATACCCATCAGGCGCATTACCAGGGCGAGCTCGCGATCCGGATGGCGCTCGGGGAGGCCGTCAGCCCCGACTACCGGGCTCTGCCGCGGGCGACCTACACGGATCCCGAAGCGTCATCGGTGGGGCGGACCCTCGACGATGCCCGAGGGGCCGGCATCGATGCCTTCGAAGTGGTCGCCGACTTCGCCAGGAGCCCGAAGGGATATGCCGTCCAGGCGGAGCTCGGGCACGTGACGTTGGTCGTGGACCGTGCGACACGCGAGCTCGTCGGAGCCGCGATGGCGTGCCCCGACGCGTCCGCGGCCATCCACGAGTGCGTGCTGGCCATCCGGGCGCACGTCACCGTGGATGTCCTGGCCGAGACCATCCATGCGTTCCCCTCGACGTCGCGGATCCTGAACGGGCTCTTCGCCGACGCGCGCCGACAGCTGGGGCCGCCGCCCGACTGACTGGCTGGTTGGCCGGCCACAGTGCGCCGCCGGCGGGCCGCCGGGCCGCAAGACCCACCGCCGGGCGCGCGCTGGACGCCAGACGGCCCGACCCCGCTAGACCTACTTCGAAGACGACCCTGCCGTCCACGACCACGATCGAGGGCCGGACCGTCGCGAGCGCGCCGCCGGGCTCGGGGGGCTCGTCGATGGCTGCCGCCGGGATGACGAGCAGGTCGGCTCGCTGTCCGACGGTCAGCCGGCCGCGATCCGTCTCATTCGCGGAGCGCGGCGGGTCCGCGCATGCGGACCGAAGCGCGCGCTCGATCGAGAGCGACTGGCCGGGAGCGAACGGCAGGCGTTCCGGGCGCCCAGCGCGGGTCCTCGCGGCGGACGGCGAGGGCGATCCCCGGCCACGGATCGAACGGCTCGACCGGGGCGTCGGTCCCGAACGGCATGACCGCGCCGGTCCGTGCGATCGAGGCCCACGTGTAGCCGCTTCGCTCCGCGCGCGCACCCCACAGGCGCCTGGCCTTGGCGGCGTCGCTGCCGAGATGCGACGGCTGCACGCTGGCGGCGATCCCTCCTGCCGCGAACCGGCCGCGATCTGCCGGGTCGAGGAGCTGGACGTGCTCGATTCGCGGCATGAACGGGACGCGCGAGGCCGTCGGTTCGAGGACATCCAGGGCCGCGCGCACGGCGGCGTCCCCGATGGCGTGGATCTGCGAGGCGATCCCCGCGGCGGCGGCTCGCTCCGCGATCTCGGCCAGCTTGTCGTGCGGCGTCACCCAGACGCCTCGCCGGCGTTCGGGCGGCAGCGGTCGGTCGTCTTCGGGTTCGATGTCCTCCAGCAGGGCCGCCGTCCGCGACCCGAGCGATCCGTCGGCAAAACACTTCTGCCAGCCGACCCGCGCCCTGCCGTTCGGATCCTCGCCCAGCGGCGTGCCGCTTCGGAGCCCGCGCTCGATGGCGGTGTCGAGCCCATCGGGTTGGAGCGACGCCAGGACGTGGATCGGCAAGCGACCGTTCTCGGCCAGGTGGGCGTAGGCCGGATACGCCCAGGCCAGACCCGGGTCGGCACCGAACCCGGGATCGTGCGCGGCGACCACGCCGAGCAGCAGAAGCTCCTGCGAGACGTTGACGATGGCCCGCTCGACCTCCGCCTGACCGGCCAACGTGATGTGATCGATGACGAGTCCAGCCGCCTCCTCGAACAGGACACCCTCGGGCTCGCCGTCCGCGTCACGACGGATGATCCCGCCCGCGGGGTCGGGCGTCGCTGTGTCCACGCCTGCCGTGGCCAGGGCAGCCCGACTCGCGAGAAGCGCGTGGTGGTCGTGCGCCCAGATCGCGCACCGTCGGCCCGGTGCGACGGCCTCGAGGTCGGCCGCTGTCGGCCAGCGGCCCCATCGATCGGAGTCCCAGCCGTGGCCCTCGAGCCACGCGTCGGGGTCGCGGGCGGCCCCGTGGGCTGTCCGGACCGCCGCCAGCCCCTCGGCGAGGGTGGCCGCCCCCGACAGGTCGATGTGCCGTGCGGCCAGGGCAGCCTGGGTCAGATGGAGGTGCGCATCGGTGATGCCCGGGATCGCCACCTCGTCGGGTTGGAGGGCGATGCGCTCCGTGTGTGGGTCGGCCCGCGTCTCCAGCGCGACCTCGGATCCCGCGAAGGCGACG
The DNA here is from genome assembly GCA_963772995.1 of uncultured Chloroflexia bacterium. GTDB lineage: Bacteria > Chloroflexota > Limnocylindria > Limnocylindrales > CSP1-4 > SPCO01. Next base: position 18,305 of record CAVYZQ010000018.1, read on the forward strand.
CGTCCGTCCCGGATCCCGAGGGCCTCGACCCAGCCGAACCCGCGGTCGCCGGCAAGTGTCGCGATCCGGCCCGTGATGAGCATGTCGAGGGGCATCGGTCAGGCCGCCGGATCCGCAAGCAGCGCGGCCAGACCGGCCCGGTCCAGGCCCGCGCCCACGCCCAGGGCGAGCGCGACCCGGGCTTTTGGCCCGCACAGGTGGCCCGCGATGATCGCCCCGGCACGTGCCCAGTTCGCTCCGCCACCGGCGAACGCATAGGCCGGCACCACCGCACCCGACGGGCAGCGCGACGCGAGCACGACCGGGATCCCGGCATCCATCGCGCGAGCCGCGGCAAGGAGCACCGGCTCCGAGGTGTTCCCCGACCCCGTCGCGGCCACCACCAGGCCGTCGGCACCGGCCGCGACCGCGGCATCCACCATCGACCCGTCCATGGCCACGGTCACGGTCACCAGGTGGACCCGTTCCGCGGCCGTGTCCGTGGCTATGTGCCGCCGGCCGGCCCGGCTCCGGTACAGGACGACCCCGTCCGGACCCACCCTGCCGAGCGAGCCGCCGTTCGGGCTTCGGAACGTGTCGAGTGCCGTCGTGTGGGTCTTCATGACGTCGTCGGCCGGCTCGAGCGTGCCCGACAGGGCCACCACCACGCCTTGCCCGCGAAGCGCCGGCGAGGCAGCCGCCCGAACCGCGTCCAAAAGGTTCGCCGGGCCGTCGAAGCTCGCCTCGTCCGACGCGCGCATGGCGCCCGTGACGATGACCGGCTTCGCCCCCTCGAGCAGAAGATCCCAGAAGAACGACGTCTCCTCGATCGTGTCCGTGCCCTGCACGACGACCGCGCCGTCGATGGCGGGGTCCGCCAGCGCCGACCGCAGGACGCCGGCGACCTCGAGCAGCATCGGGAACGTGAAGCTGCTCGCGGGCGTGCGTCCCCGGTCGATCGGAACGATGTCGGCGACCTCGGCGATCCCCGGCGTCCGCGCCAGGATGGCCGACCCGTCGAGGACGGGCATCCGGCCGCCCGCGACCGGGTCGAAGGCCGTGCTGATCGTGCCGCCGGTGAACACGACCTCCACCCGAGCCATCTCAGTCGTGTTTGGTGACGTCGGCGGGCCTGATGACGCCGGCCGAGCCGGTGCCGTCGGGGCCTCTGGTGAGAGAGGCAGATCCCGTGATGTCGGCCGGACCGGCAACGTCGACGTACTCAGCGTCGACCGGGATGCCTGCACCGTTGAGGTGTGTCACACGTTCGGTCGGGATCGGCACGTCAGGCCGGGTCGGCGCCTCGATCCGGATCGGGCGCTCGCTGAGAAGCGCGCCCGTGATCGGATCGACCGAGTTGGGATCGGACGCGGGCCGGGCCTGCGTCTCCTGCAGCGGCCCTCGGGTCACCACCGAGAGCACGCCGATGACCAGCACCGCGATGGCCAGGATGAAGATGACCGCCGTGGTGCCGATGATGTCGGAGACCGGGGCCACGATGATGATCGGCAGGAAGCTGGCCACCGACACCACCATCATCAGGATCCCGAAGACGCGACCACGGACTTCCTCGGGAAGATCCTCCTGGAGCTGGGTCTGGGCCGGGATGGCCACGAGCCCGTAGGCGATCCCCGCGAAGAACCCGATGACCACGACGACCGACAGGAGCGACGTGACGATCGAAAGGTCGAGCCCGCCAGGCACGTCCGCGCGCTGGAGGAGCCGGCTGATCGGCCCGGCGGCCGAGAGGGCCGCGAGGAGGATGCCCAGGACGATCATGCCGCCCTCGATCACCCGCCGCCGTGGGAAGTAGCGGCCGTAGGAATTGAGCAGCAGGATGCCCATCACGATCCCGAAGCCGAGGGGCAGGACGACCACGGCGAAGTCCTTCGCGGCGAGCCCGAGCGTCTCCTTCGCGAAGGCCGGTCCAAGGACGCCAAGGACGCCGATGAGCGATGCGGTGATCCCCAGATACAGCAGCGACCAGGCGATGGCCGGGTTCGCGCGGACGAACGCCACGCCCTCCCGGAGCTGCGCGAAGGTCGAACCGACAGCGCGCTCGGCCTCCCCGACGCCCAGCCGCCCGTGGGCTCCTGGCTCGGACGCGGGCGGAGGTGCGGCAGGCAGCGTGAAGCAGAAGATCGCGGCGAGGAAGTACAGGGCAGCGACCACGAGGATGACCGCCTCGGGACTGAAGACGTTCACGACCAGCGGGCCGAGCAACGCGAACCCGAGCGCGAACGCCGCGTTGAGCGTGAGGGTGAACACCCCGTTCGCCGCGAGCAGCAGGTTCCGTGGCACGAGCACCGGGAGCATCGCCAGCTCCGCCGGCGCGAAGAACACGCTGATCGTCGAGATCGCGAAGTTGAGCAGGAGGATGAGCGGGAAATTCGCGCCGACGAAGAACAGACCGGCGTAGGCCAAACCGCGCAAGACATTGGTCAGGACGAGGATGAGCCGGCGATCGAGCCGATCCACGTAGACGCCGGCGACGGCCGAGAACAGGACCGCCGGGACCAGGTAGGACAGGATGAGCAGGCCGACCGCTGTGTTGGAGCTCGTCGAGTTGACGACGATGACCGTCAGCCCGAAGAGGACCATGTTGCCGCCGATCTGGGTGGCGGCCTGCGACATCCACAGCCGCAGGAATCCGCCGTTCCGGAAGACCGCGAGGCCGCCGCCTGGTGGCGCCTCCTCGGCGGCCGGCTCAGCGATCGTCACGCCGAGGAACCGTCGTCGGTCGAGCTGCGGCCGGGCTCGCCGGCACCGGACACCGCCGCGGTCACGGCCGGATCGCCGCGCGCCTCGAAGCCGGCCAGGCGTCGTTCGAGCGTCCGACGCTCGAGCAGGACGTGGCGGCCGCAGGTCTGGCAGCGGAGTCCGATGTCGGCGCCGAGGCGATCGACGAGCCAGGTGTCGCCGCCGCAGGGATGCGTCCGTCGGAGCCTGACGACATCGCCCAGGAACAGCGTGAGGACCGGCTGAGGGGGCATCGGCGGGTCAGCGTATCAAAGCCGCGGACGGCCGTGCTCCGGCACGAGCGTCCGATTGGTGGCCGGCAGCTCGATCCGATCGACCGGGGTGACCGTCACGACGACGTGGGGCTGCGTCGCGGCGAGCTGGGCGATGACACCACCAGAGCGGGTCAGCGAACCGGTCAGCTTGTCCGGCGGCCCGATGGCCGCAAGCTCGAACGCGTCCCCCAGCAGGGTGCCGTCGACCGCTGCCGCACCCGGTGCACCGGTGACGACCACCCCGGTCGCGATCCGCGCGTCGCCGACGCCGATGGCCTCAGCGCCCGCGTTCCGCAGCTCGTTCACCAGCTCCTCGACGCCGGGCCCGTCGATCGGCCCATCGATCGAGATCGTGACGCCCGGACCCGAGACCCCGTCGAGCCCGGCATACGCCCGCACGCGGTGCAGGTCGGCAGTGATCTCATCGACCGACACGTCGCCGCGGGCCTGGTTGGCCTTGAGCGTGGCCAGCTCGCCCTCGAGGTTGGAGGCTTCTGTCCGGAGGTCGTCGTTGCGGTCGTTGAGGTTCGCAACGAGCACGGTGAGATCCTCGGCGGACAGCTGGGCGAGCCCTGTGCCGCCCGCCTGGGTTCGCAGCTGGACGACGACGAGCAGCCCGAGCACGAGGGCGACCGCGGTGATGGCGAGCTGACTGCGAAGCCGGTACACGTCAGGAGCCCGGGCTCGCGGCAGGCGTCGGGCTCGCACCGGGCGCCGGCGACGACAGGGCGCGCGAGTAGCGCAGGGTGACCGTTCCGACGAAGGCCGGGATATCCACCGAATCCGGCTCTGCGAACGACAGCCGGAGCCCGTAGCCCTGGACGCGCGAGCGAACGAAGTCGACGAAGCCGGGGCCGGCACTCAGGCGGTCGTACAGGTCGGCCGGTCCGAGCGCCGTCACCTGGTACGGCGGCGCAAGATACGCCGAGTTGACCAGCAGGGACGACCCGACGTCGATGATCGCGGTGGTCGGGGTGATTCGCTCGCCGTTGACCGCGATGGCCTCGGCACCGGCCAGCCACAGTTGCTCGACGACCGTCCGGATGTCGCGCGCCCCGACGAGGTAGTCGGCCGCCGACCCGTTTGCCGGGACCGTCTGCTGGGAATCCTCGAGCTGGAGCACCACCCCCGGCCCGGACAGGCGGATCAACCCGGCTGCAATGCGAGCCTGCTCGAGCTGGCCGTTCAGCTGCTTCACCAGCGACGCGGCACCCTCGTCCTGGGTCTCGGTCGCCTGGATCTGGGCCCGAAGGCCGAGGATGCGGGCCTTGAGCGCATCCTGCTGCGCCTGGAGCTGCTCGGCCGTCTCCACGAGCGGCGTCCGCTCCTGGGTCGTGTAGCGGACGCGCGGGCCCTCCGAGGCCAGCTGGGCGGCGACGAGGAAGCCCAGGGCGAGGAGCGCGACGCCCAGGGTGATCTGCCAGCTGTGGATGGCCCGCAGCCGGCGCACCGCCGTCACCCCGCGTCGTCCGCTGCCCGCCGCGTGCTTCGTGCGATGAGGACCGCCCCGGCGATCACGACGGCCAGCGCGCCGAACGCCACGAGGATCAGTGGGATGCTGCCGCCGGTGCCCGAGGCCGGAGCTCCCGGGGCGGCCGGGGCCGGGGCGGCCGGCACGGCGCTCGGGTTCCCCGGCCGCGACGAGGCCGTCGCGCCGCCCGCGGTCCAGGCGGCCGGGACCGGTCCGGGTGCGGGCGACTTCGGCCCGTACTTGGTCGGTGCCTTGGCGTCCACGTCCTTCAGCCACGCATCGCTGAACGCCGAGACGTCGACCCCGATCGCAGCCGTGAAGGCCTCGTCGTCGGTGCGCCCGTCGGCGTACGAACGGATGAGCGTCACGAGCGCGTCCGGGCCGTAGATTCGGACGAGATAGTCGACCGCGGAGACGCTCTCGGCGTAGGCAAGCCGGAACCGGTCGCCGGTCGTGGGGAACTGGCCGGTCAGGCCATCGAGCGGTATCAGCGAGCCATCGCGCGCGGCCCCGGTCACTGAGGCTCGATCCTCGGCGCCATAGCCCTGGCTCTGGTAGACGGCCACGCCCTCGTTGAGCCAGCGTGGCGGGAAGTGATAGGCGTTGTGGGCCGCCGTGTCGAAGACGAGGTGGGTCAGCTCGTGGGGGATGACGATGCCGACCCAGGCGTCGTCGATCTGGGCGGCCGGGATCAGCGCGAACAGGGTCCGTATCGGCGCGATCGCCTCGCCGCCGACGTTCTCGCGGGTGCCCGGGCCGAGGGCGTCGTAGAAGGCGGTCTGGTCGGCGTAGATGAAGAAATCGATCGGCTCCGATTCGGTGACGCCCAGGAGTTGCGACGTCTCCCGGACCGCGTCCTCGCCGATCTTGAGGGCTCGTTTCCCGAACGCGTCGCTGCCGTCGTACCAGTGGACCCGGACGAGCGAGCCCACCTCGGTGCGCCAGTCGAACCGGTCGTCGGCATAGGTGATCGTCACCTCCGGCCCGAGCTCGACCACGGTGGTGTCCGCGGCCGAGACCAGCCGCCAGCGCGCCACCATCTTGGTGTTCGGCAGGATGTGGCCGTCCTTGGCCGGATCGAGGACATGGCTCAGCGTCGTGTCACCCTGCGAGGGCGCGGGAACCTCCACGACCGAGGGGCCGATGGCGTCGGCGGTCGTGACGAGCAGCTCGACCCGGTCCAGCGCTGCGTTCACCGTGACCGGCTGGCTGAAGGTCACGCCCGTCTCGAACGTGGACGTGGCCGATGGCGTGCCGAACGAGCCCAGCGTCGCCGCCGAGACCGGCGAGACCGCCGGAACGACGCCCACCAGCAGCCCGGCCGCCACGATGAGGGACAGAAGGCGGCGCATCAGTCGGCCCACGCGAGGCCCGCCATCCGCACGATCCCAAGGCCGTTCTGACCGGCACCGAGCAGCCCGGTCCGGGACAGCGCCCAGCCGGTCCCGTAGGCGAGTGGCACGACCGGGACCTCATCGCGGACGACGGCCTCGGCCCGGTCGAACGCGGCGCCTGCGGCCACCGGATCGGTCGCGGAGGTGGCCTCCTCGATCGCCTTGTCGAACGTCGCCGAGGTCCAGCCGCCGTAGTTGTTCGTCGCCCCGGTCGCGAGCAGCACGCCCAGGAAGTCGTTGCGGCCGGGGTAGTCGGCCACCCAGCCGAGCGACCAGATCTGCGGCGGCTCGGACGCCAGGCGCGTGAAATAGCCGTCCGCCATGGTCTCGGACGCGAGCGTGATCCCGAGCTCGCGCTTGACCTCGTCGACGATGGCCTCGTCGAAGCGGCTGCCGCCGGTGAGCATGATCGTCTGCGGGAAGCCGGCGCCGCCGGGGAAGCCGGCCTCTGCGAGGAGACGGCGAGCGTCGTCCGGGTCGTGCTTCGGGAGGAAGTCGTTCGTGCTCCGACCCGGGATGCCGGGCGGGACCATCGAATTGGCGACGACGTAGTCGCCGCCCGAATCGGCGAGCAGGACCATGCGACGCCAGTCGACCGCTTCCCCGAACGCCTTGCGCACCTTGGGGTCGTTGAACGGCGGGCGGGTCGTGGTGAAGCCGTAGTATTGGACCGACAGCGTCGGCACTTCGATGAGCTGCGGACCGAGCGCCGAATCGTAGGCGACCCACGGGGCGTCGATGCTGCTGATCGGGGCGTAGTCGAGCTGGTCGTCCTCGAACGCGACGACCGGACTCTGGCCGTTGAGGTCGCCGACGAGCTCGATCCTGGCGACCGCCGGCGTGCCGGCCCAATAGTGCGGATTGGCAGTCAGAGCGAGGCCGTTGGACGTCGTCCCGGTCAGGACGTAGCCGCCGCTGGCGACGAACGCGCTCCCCGGCTGAAGGGCGGCGGGATCCGAGCCGACCAGGGGCGGCACGACGCTGAAGGTCGGCCCAGCCACGATGTTCACGAAGTCGGCGGCCGGACGGACGAGGTCGACGGTCAGGTCGTTCGCGGCGTCGTCGGCATGGATGCCCACCGAGGCCGGATCGGTCGACTGGCCGCGCAGGTACGCCTCTGCGCCGACGATGTCGAAGGCGATCGACGCGAGCGGCGAGGGATGCGCGGGATCGATGAGACGCATCCAGCTGCGTGACACGTCCGATGGCCGGAGCGGGCTGCCGTCGGAGAAGGTGAGGCCATCACGCAGGTGGAACGTGACCCGCCGGGCGCCGTCGGCGAACCGCCACGACTCGGCGAGGGCGGGACGAACCTGGCGGTCGGCATCGAAGGTGGTCAGCGATTCGAAGAGCTGAGCGGTGATCGCGGCGCTGCCCGAGTCACCCTGGGCGGCCGGATCGAGGGTCGTGGGCTCACCGGTGAGGATCCGGACGGTGCGGTCGGCGGCGTTCCCCGGCGCTGTCCCCACGAGGCCGACCAGCAGAGCGAGGAGGATGACAAGGATCAACGGCCGGCGCATCGCGCGGAGTATACGGGCGGTGGCCCGCGGGGCCCTCCGACGTCACATCAGGCCCGGTTCGGTGGGCGCGGGCGGACATGGAATGAGGCCTCGAGATCCACACCGCCGGGGGAACGATGGAACCGGATCGCAAGGCCTCTGACTCAATAACGAGCCTCCGCCGGAAACGTTAGGGGGCCGCCGCCGCTTATCGCGGAGCGAGACGAGCGAGTCTCAGTCCGGCCCGCCCAGCAGATCGGCACGCGATCCGAACCGCTCCAGATAGCGATAGAAGTCGCGCTTCAGGTCGCGCTCCTTGGGGCCATCGGAGCCCGTGGGCCCACCCGGCTCGTGCAGGAGGACCGCCAGATCCGGCAGCGACACGGCCCGCCTGTGGCGCCCGCCCGCTCCTTCGTCGCGCAGGGTCAGGCTCCACCAGATCGCGGTGAAGCGGTCCGTCCGCAACCGCTCGTCGAGGGGTGCTCGCTCCGCGGCGTCCGCGCGCCGGAACGCAAGGAGCGCGGCATCGATGACGTCGACGTCTCCGGACGGCGCAACCTCGAACCGGCGGCGATCCCGCGTGACACTCCCCCACCCGCCCGCGACGGCGACGGTCGGATCGTCGAGTGCACGAACGAGCGGCGTGACGATGTCGCCGGTCGGCTCGGTGGTCGGGTCGAGACTGATGACGACAGGTCCTGTCGCCCGGCGGATGCCGGCGTTCAGGGCGGCCGCCGGACCAAGCCGCTCGCTCGTCCGGATGACCTCCGTCGGGATGGCGCCCGAGGCGCTCGCTGCTGCGGCTTCGATCGAATCGAGAGCGGCATCCTGGGCAGCCGTCGGACCGTCGCCGACGATGACGACGGACGTCCCCGCCGGAGCCGTCGCCTCGAGCGCCGCGTGCGTGCGCCCAACGGCCGCGTGGTCTTCGTTCGCGACGAGGATCGACCGTCGCGAGCCCGACCGGCGGATCCTCGAAGCGGGAAGGGACGCTCGCACTCGATCCGTAGCGGATGCGGCCGCTGTCGAGGACATCGGCCGGATTCGCGGGCGACAGCGCGAAATCGGTCCCGCGATCGACCACCTTCCAGCCCGCGGCTTCGATGTCGCCCTTCAGCCGGTCGGCTTCAGCCCAGTCTCGCGCCTCGCGTGCTCGTGCCCGCTCGTGCGCGGCCGCGAGGACCTCGTCGGGGATCCGCTGGCGGCTCACAGCAAGGAGCGCAGCCGTTCAGGGACGACATCATCAAGTCGGTCGGGCGCCTGGAGCCGCGGGAGGACGCGCTCCGCGTACAGCGCTGCCACATGGAGCGGGTGGACGGTCCGTGCGAGGTCGAGCAGGCGCCGCGCGTCCGCCGGTGGCACGCTCGTCGACGCCAGCCAGGGGCCAAGATAGGCGTCGGCCAGGGCATCGTGCGTCGCGGGCACCGCCGTCGGCGACCGGTCCACGCCCGCCAGGAACGAGGCTGCGGCGAGGAACGGGTGGGTGATCGAGCCATCCGACCAATCGAGGATGACCGGCCCCATCTCCCCGACGATGACCTCGTCCGGCGTGAGGTCGCCGTGGTCGAGGGTCTCGGGGAAAGGGCTCGCGGCCAGCGTCCGGCACGCGGCGACGATCTCCGAGGTGCGCTTCCGGAGCGACGACATCTCCTCGGCCGACAGCCCGGACGGGCGGCCGAGCCCGAGCAGCGCGTCGTCGGCCAGCAACGCCGGGACCTGGTCGGCCAGGCGATCGAGCGGTGCCGGGGTGACGCCGGCCGTAACCAGCGCCTGCCGGTCCGCGGCGAGCACCCGCTGCAGCTCGGCCATCCGGGCGAGCGTCGCGGTCCAGGCGAGCGGTTCCTCGACGTCGGTCAGCATCGGCCCTTCCACGTGGTCGGTGACGATGCGGCCGAGTGCACGGTCGCTGGCGACCACGGGCGGAGCGAGTCCTGGATCGACGTCGGCGATCAGCTCGGTCAGCGCGATCTCGTGCGCGAAGACCGCCGGCACGACCTTCGCCCACATCCGGCCACGGTCCGTTGCGAACCAGCAGACGACCGAGCGGGCCCACATCCGGACCGGGACGAGCGGCCCGCGCCGGCGGAGGCCGCGCTCGGCAAGGCGCTGGTCGGTCCACGCGGTCATCTCGTCCCACCATTCCGGGTCGTCGCCCGGCGCGGGCCCGAACGGCAGGCTGCGGTGCGAGGCGCGGGTGGACGGCTGCTTCGTGGGGTCGGTCATGCTCGTCATCCTGGTCGGCTGGGTCGGGTCGCCGCTGCGCGCGTCGAGGCCTCTTCGGTGGGACAGACGATAGCCGCCCCGGTGCTGGGCCTGTGCCGTGCCCGCGCCCGCGGCCATGGCGGCCCCCCGCCACGGCTCCCACGGCTCCCCCCACCCTGTGCCAACGGCGGCGCTCACCCCGCGAGAAATCGGCCTTGCCTGATCCCGACCGGACTGGTAGGGTTTCGCCGTGATCGCCCACCGCAATGCCCGAGATCGGTGTACCAGCCGGCGGCCCCGCCATCCGATGGCCGGGGTCCGCGGCCGGGCGCGCTGATCCGATCGGGGGTCGACGCGCCGGGACCGGTCGGGCCCACGCCTGCGGAGTCGTCGTCATCGGCAGCGATCGTCCCCATGTCATCGAGCACACGGCGACCGCGCCTCATCGAGATCGTGACGCGCTCCTGAGCGCCTCGCGACCGAGCACCCTCCCGATCCACATCGAGGACGCACCATGACCCGCGACATCACCACCGACGAGATACGCCAGCGTTTCGGCGATCCCTCGGTCACCATCGTCGACGTCCGCCCCATCGCCGCCTATAACGGCTGGCGCCTTGCGGGCGAGGGACGCGGCGGCCACATCCCGGGCGCCGTCTCCTTCCCCGCGGAGTGGCTTGCAAGCATCGAGCCGAAGGAGATCGACCGCCTGCTCCTCGAGAAGCGCGTCACGCCCGAGAGGACCATCGTCCTCTACGGCTACCGCCCGGAGGAGACGGCCGCGCTCGCGGCGCGGCTCGTGGCCTCCGGATACGAGGACGTCCACACCTACGGAGCGGGCTTCGCGGCCTGGGCCGCCGACCCGATGCTTCCTCTTGACCACCTCCCCAGGTTCGAGCGGCTCGTCCACACCGCCTGGCTCAGCGAGCTCCTGGCCGGCGGCCGACCGGAGGCGTACGACAACGACCGGTTCGTGCTCCTCCACGTGAACTTCGGCGTTCCCGAGGAATACGCGGAGAACCACCTGCCCGCTGCCGTCTACCTCGACACGAACTGGATCGAGGACCCGGCGACGTGGAACCGCCGATCCGCTGCCGAGATCGAGGAGACGCTCCTCCGGCTCGGCATCCGCCATGACACGACGGTCATCGTCTACGGTCGCGACACGGTCGGCGACGCCAATGAGAAATGGCCGGGGCGCCGGGCCGGTCAGATCGCGGCATCCCGGGCCGCCCTCATCCTTCGCTACGCAGGAGTCGACGACGTGCGGCTGCTCGACGGCGGCTACGACTGGTGGGTGACCGACGGCCATCCGCTCGAGACCGCGCCGGTCGCGGCGGAGCCGGTGACCGATTTCGGGGTCGCCATCCCGCAGCATCCGGAGTACCTCGTCGACCTGCCGGAGGCCAAGGAGATCCTGGCCGACCAGGATGGCGCGGCGTTGGTGAGCGTCCGCACGTGGCGTGAGCACATCGGCGCCGTCAGCGGCTACAACTACATCGGGCCGGCCGGACGCATCAAGGGCGACGTGTGGGGCAACTGCGGGACGGACGCCTACCACATGCAGCACTACCGCGGCGTCGACAACAAGATGCGGGCCTACCCGGAGATCCTGGCCAACTGGGCCGAGGCCGACATCACCGCCGACAAGTGGGTCGCGTTCTACTGCGGGACCGGCTGGCGAGCCGCCGAGACGTGGTTCTACGCCGATCTCCTCGACTGGCCGCGCATCGCGGTCTACGACGGCGGCTGGTTCGAGTGGAGCGCGGACCCGGTCAACAACCCGATCGAGATCGGCGTTCCCGCCGAGAGCGTGCCGGACGGCGAGGCTGCCGCCTAGGGACCATCGAGGATGCAAGCGGCGCCCGCTCCGGCGCCGGCGATCTGGTGAGAGGCGGGTGCCGGCTGCGGCGCCCGCTTCTCTTTTGCCCGCGTTGGCTCAACGGTCGATCGTGGCGACGAGGAACTCGTCGACGCGGAGCAGCCGCAACACCTGGCGGACGGCCCACGGCACCGCGGTGCCGTACGGGTCGTGGACGAGGGTCGGCTCGATGAGATGGAGCCGGCCGTCGCGCCGTGACCGGTAACTGAACTCCCCGGCGGCCAGCACGTTCCGCACCCAGTGCGCTTCGCGCCCGTAGGTCAGCGCGAACGTCAGCCGGCGTCTGTCTGCGCTCCGAAACGCCATCATCGGGGCGACGTGTCGACGCCCGGTCCGTCGGCCCACGTGCTCGATCCGGCCGAACCCCGGCAGGTACCACGTGATCGGCCCGAGGATCCGGTTCGAGTAGCGCGTGTTGAAGCGGGCGATGCGACCCGCGAACGGGATGGCCATCGCCGCACGGTACCCCGCGGCGGGCGCTACCGTGTGGTCGGCCGGCCGACACGAACATGACGGTCGCGGCAGGCCGGTCTTTCGAGGGGCGACAGTGGCTGATCACGTCGAGCATCGCATCCAGACACCCGATGGCCGGACGCTGGCCGTCGCCGAGTGGGGCGATCCCGGTGGCGTGCCCGTGGTCGCCATCCATGGCACCCCCGGAAGCCGGTTCGCTCGCTGGCGTGACACGGGCGTCTACGCACGATGTGGCGTGCGCCGGCTGAGCTTCGATCGCGCCGGTTATGGCGACTCCACCCGCCATCCCGGTCGCCGCGTGGCGGACGTCGCCGCGGACGTCCGGGCCATCGCAGACGCCTTCGGGATCGAGCGATTCGCCGTCACCGGTCGATCCGGTGGCGGCCCTCACGCGCTCGCCTGTGCCGCCCTGCTCCCGGACCGCGTCGCCTGTTGCGCGGCCGTCGTGTGCGTCGCGCCGTTCGATGCCGAGGGCCTTGACTGGTTCGCCGGCGAGACGCCGGGCAACGTTGCGGAGGGCCAGCTGTCGCTCCAGGGCGAGGCCGCGATCCGGTCCAAGCTCGAGCCCGATCGGCTCGAGATCTTCGAGCGGATCGCGTCGAAGCAGGACAGCGCCCTGCCCGACGACTACGAGCTGGCCGAGTCGGATCGCGTCCAGCAGGCGAAGGATCGCGCGGTCTTCGAGCAGGTCATCGCCGACGGGCTGCGCAACGGAGTCGACGGGTGGGTGGACGACGACCTCGCGTTCGTCGCCCCGTGGGGCTTCGACGTCGGCTCGATCCGGGTGACGACCTCGCTGTGGTATGGCAGGGCCGACACGCTCGTGCCTGCGGCGCACGGTGACTGGCTCGCGGCTCACATCCCGGGAGTCGAGGTCTTCGCCAGCGACTTCGGCCACTTCGGCGACGACGCCGGTGCGGAGCGGGAGCTGGCCTGGCTCACCGAGCACTACCGCGCGGCCGATTGACGTGGGGGGCCGGAAGCGGTCCGCGCGGACCGCCGGCCTGCTGATGGCTGCGCTCCTCACGGGCGCGTGCAACGCCGCGGTTTCTGCCTCGGCCCCGGCTTCCGCCTCGACCCCGGCTTCCGCCTCGGCGTCAGCCCCGGCCCCGTCGAGCGAGACTCCCTCGGTCGCGCCATCGGCGCCTGAATCCCCCTCCCAGTCGACCGGCGCCGTTTCGAATGTGCTCACCGTGACCTGCACGCTCAGCGGGACGGAGGCCGACGCCCCTCGCGCCGCGATCCAGCAGGACGGCCTCCATGTCCACATCCGGAACACGAGCGGCGCCGACCGGCTGTTCGATGTCGAGGGCGTTGGCGGCGACAGCGCGCCGAGCGTCGAAGGCTTCCAGGTCTGGCGCGTGCCGACCGGCACTGCCCGATTCAACTGCGGCCCGCCGGGCGCGGACCCGGTGGCCGTCGAGATCGTCGATCCCGCCGGCTACTACGTCAGCGACACGCTCGACTGTCCATCGGCCACGCGTGGCTCCATCGACTACGGCGCGGGGACCGCGGGCCAGAAGGGCGATGTGCTCGTCGTGGCTCGCGGTCAGATCGGCGGCCTCCGGGCCGGCGACCGTGTCGAACGCGCGGGCTATCCGCGGGCGGACGCACCGAGCGTTCGGGTGGTGCGCGACGGCAAGACGGTGGCGGTCGCCGGTTACGACCCCGACGGTGCCGGCGGTTGGCTCCTCTCGGGCACGTCCATCTGCGATGGGACGGGTCTCACCTGGGGAGGCTGAACGGGGCCGAGCGGATCGTCAGCGACCGACCTCGATGCGGCCGTTCCACAGGGTGTAGTGAGATGTGAACGTCTCGCGGTGGATCACTGAACCGTTCGCGCCGTGCACGACGCGCCTGACGCTGACGCTCATCCCATCGGACGGGAACTCGGTCTGCTTGCGGGTGCCGGTCTTGAGAGTCGACACGGGGACTGTCTTCGTCGTCGCATGCTGCCGGCCCCAGACGACCGGCTTGCTGACGGTCACCGTTCGCCCGTCCGGAACCCCCCAGATCTCGTAACGGACCCAGCCCTTGCCACCTGCCGTGTAGCGATACGTCCGGATGATGATCGGGTTCGCCATGTCGTTGGTGAACGTCATCGTCTGGGCGCCTCCGGAGACAGTGGCGTCGAGGCCGAGCGGGTACCGGTTGATGTAGTAGCGGTGATTCGACCGCTCACCCATCTGAAGGCCGGCACGCAACGCCGCGTTGAACAGGGTCGTCGAGCTCGAGCACATCCCGCCGCCCATGGCGCCGGTCGGCTCGGTGTGGTCGCCGGCGATGAACCCGCCCAGACCGAAGCCGCGAGCCCTGGTGACCGGGCCGATGGCGTGCCACCATTCGAATGTCTGGCCCGGCGCGAGCACAGTGCCGTCGATGAACTTCGCAGGCTGCCAGATGTTGGCGCCGTAGAAATTCCGTTCGCTGACCGGGAACCAGGTCTTCCACGACCCGAGCATGACCATCAGCGTCCCGTTCTTCTGGGCCTGTGCGGTCGTGACCTTCGGTGGGACCGTGGCCGTCTGCGCCGCCACGGGTTGCGCCGCCGCCCCGCCGGCCCGCTCGGTGACGGCCCGCGCGATCGCTGCAACGGTGGCGTCCTCATCGAGGGCCCGACCATCGGCGGCCGCCACGACGCCGATGACCTTCGCGTCCTTCGTCTTCAGGTAGCTGGCCGATACGGGCGACACCGCCACGGCCGTCCTGACGTTCTTCAGCGTCGCCGGGATCGCCGAGGTATCGACTGTCGGCCAGGCAGACCCATCGGGGCGCGACTCGAGGTGCAGCCACGTCCGGACGGTCGCGGCCCTGATCGTCCACTTCTTCTTGCCGAAGGTCACGACGACGTCGCCGATCATCCGCTCGGCGGCGGCCTTTGCGGCGAGCGCCGCGTCGTCGCCCAGCCTGGGCGGGATCTCGGTCATCGCCGCGGTGACGACCACCTCCGAGGGCGCGTCCAGCCTGCGGACCGTGGCAAGTGCGCTCGCGGCGGCGGTCGCACCGTCGAACGTGCGTCCGGCCTGCGAGGGCGTCACATGGATGCCGGCGTCGTCCATCGAGAGATCGCTGTCGATCGGCGAGCGATCGAGCCGCGCCACGCCTTGCTCGATGGCGCTGGTCAGGGCGGCCTCGTCCAGGGTCAGCCGGCGTTCGAGGGACTGGTGCGACATCGCCAGCCGAACCTCGCCGAGGGCACGCTCCGCGGGGGTTCCCGTCCGACCGACCGCCATCGCCTCGTCGACCATCGCGGGGATATCGGGCCGCCGGGAGAAGTCGGTGTATGGGACGGTGATGTCGCCGGCTGAGGTCCGGACCACCACGCGTCCGTCGGCGTCGCTCCCGAAGGCGGTGAGAAGCGCGGCGCTCGCCCCCTCCCGATCGAGTCCGGACAGGTCAACGCCGGCCACGTCGACCCCCGGCAGGACGCGTCCCTCGTACGCGGCGTCCCATCGGACGAGGGCGACGCCGGCCAGGCCGATGCACAGCGCGAAGCCGACCACGAACGCAGCGAGGAAGGCGGCGAGCGAGCGAGGCCATCTCCGAGACCGCGCCACCTCGGCGGTCGGTTCAGCCCGTACGGATCCGATGGAGGCCACCTTCGGATCTCCCTCCCCTGTCATGCGCCCCGCTCGACGGGAGCCTAGCCGGTGTCGCAAAGGTGTCAACACCACTCGCGCAGGCCGGCAGAGGCAGACTGGCGCCGCGGGGGTCGCCATCTCGCCTCATCGACGTCCTCGCGGCCTGGGTGTTACGCCTGATCACGCCCGGGCAATCACGTCCCGGGACGGGCCGCCGCTCTGCCATGATGCGCGCGACGAGCCGGTCGCCGTCCACCGGAGGGAGCCGTGAGCACCACGAGCGATCTCGAACCCGTTGGCGGTCGATGGCGCCTCCGCCGGCCGACCGGCACGGAATTGCTCGCGGCCTTCCCGACGATCTCGCGCATCCGCTCGGGCTACGCGCGAGCCGACCTCCAGGCGGACCTGACGGCGGGGCTCGCCCTCACGGCGGTCCTCGTCCCGGTCGGGATGGGGTACGCACAGGCGGCCGGGCTGCCGGCCATCGCCGGCCTGTACGCCAGCATCGGGGCACTGATCGGCTACTTCCTGGTGGGCCCGTCGCGGATCCTCGTGTTCGGCCCCGACTCGGCGCTCCTCCCGCTGTTCGCAGCGGCCGTGGTCCCGCTCGCCGCAGGGGACTCGGTCCGCGCCATCGATCTGGCGGCGGCGATCACGATCATGGCCGGGCTCCTGTGCCTCGCGGCGGCGGCCGCCAGGCTCGGGTTCCTCACCGACCTCCTGTCGCGACCGATCCGGATCGGCTACATGAACGGCATCGCCCTCATCATCCTGGCCGGCCAGCTGCCCAAGCTGCTGGGCTTCACGGTCCCGAGCAACGACGTGATCGGCGAGCTTCAGGGCCTGGTCCAGGGGATCGTCGACGGGAAGGTCGTACCGGCCGCCTTCGCGCTTGGTCTCGGCAGCCTCATCGCGATCCTGGTCATCCGAAGGTTCGCGCGGGCCATCCCGGGTCCACTGGTCGCCGTCGTCGTCGCCGGCATCATCGTCGCCGTGGCGGGACTCACAGGGACCGTCCCGGTCGTCGGCGAGGTTCCCCGCGGACTGCCGGCGCTCGGCATCCCGGCGGTCTCGGTATCGGACATCGTCGGCCTCTTCCCGACCGCCGTGGCGGTGGCGATCATCTCGTTCGCAGACACGTCGGTCATCTCGCACTCGTTCGCCACCCGGCGCGGTGAGCGCGTCGACCCCGACCACGAACTGGCGGCCCTCGGGGTCACGGACCTCTCGTCCGCGCTTCTCGGGGGTTTCGCGGCGAGCGGCAGCGCGACTCGAACGCCCGTCGCCGAGCAGGCCGGCGCCCGGACCCAGGTCACCGGGTTGATCGGAGCGGTCGCCATCCTCGCCCTCCTGGTGTTCGTCCCGGGGCTGCTGGCACCCGTCCCGGTGTCCGCCCTGGCGGCGGTCGTCATCTCGGCGGCGATCACCCTCTTCGACTTCGATGGCGTCCGGCATCTCTGGCGCGTCCGCCGGACCGAGGTGATGCCGCTGGCGGTCGCGTTCCTTGCCGTCACCCTGTTCGGGGCGCTGCCCGGCATCGGTGCCGCGATCGCGTTGTCACTGCTGATCTTCGTGCGCAACGCGTGGCGCCCGTACGACGCCGTGCTGGGCAGGGTCGCCAACTACAAGGGCTACCACGACATCGTGCGCCATCCCGAGGCGCGACTCGTGCCCGGCCTGATCCTCTATCGATGGGACGCCCCACTCTTCTTCGCCAACGCCGAACTGTTCCGGGGGCACGTCCTCGAGGTCGTCAAGGCAGCGCCGACACCGACGCGCTGGATCGCGGTCGCGGCGGAGCCGATCACGGACGTCGACACGAGCGCCGCCGACGTCATCAACGACCTGATCGAGGAACTTGCCCGGGCGGGAGCCGAAGCTCCACTTCGCGGAGATGAAGGGCCGGGTCAAGGATCGGCTCAAGGTCTACGGCATCTACGACCGGATCGGCGCGGCGTCATTCCATCCGACGGTCGGCAGCGCCGTCCGGGCGTATCTCGAGGCCCACCCCGATGTCGAATGGCAGGACTGGGAGGACGAGCCGGTCCCGCCCGAGGACGGCCGCGACGATGGTCCTGCTGGGCAGGCGGCACCCGCCGGCGCCGGGCCGGTCTGACGGATGGCAAGCGGATCTTGAGGAGGCAGGCATGCGCTTTCGAACGACGATCCTCCAGAGCGGCCCGACGGCGACCGGGATCGAGGTTCCTCCCGACGTCGTCACCGCCCTCGGCGCCGGAAAGCGTCCGCCCGTCCGGGTCACGATCAACGGCCACACCTATCGCAGCACCGTTGCTGTCATGGGCGGCGCCTTCATGATCGGGGTGAGCGCCGAGAATCGTGCGGCCGCGGGGGTTGCCGGGGGAGACGAGGTCGACGTCGATCTCGAGCTCGACACCGCGCCCCGCGAGATCAGCGTCCCGGACGACCTGGCCGCCGCGCTCGACGCCGAGCCGGACGCCCGGCGGACATTCGATGGCCTCTCGTACAGCAACAAGTCGTGGCACGTGCTCCAGGTCACCGGTGCCAAGACCGACGAGACGCGCCAGCGCCGGATCGCGAAATCCGTCGAGGCCCTGAAGGCCGGCCGGATCCGCTGAGCCGCATCCAGACCACGCGCGCCAGCGCGACCCGTCACCGTGGCGCGCCGCGCAGGCAGCCCTCGATGGCGACGATCACGCGCGGCTCGACGCGGATCCGCGCCGTCGGATTGACCCAGGTGCCGGCTCGATCCCCATCCGGGCCGCCGTCGCGCCAGGCGATCACGGCTCCAAGTCGATGGAAGCCGGCCCAGAAGACCCGCATGGACGGGATGCCCCGGCGCACGAACCAGGCTTCGTCGTCTGCCTCGGCGCGATCGAGCACGCCCCGGGCCGCCGTCATGAGCGCGTCCGGCCCCGGGGCATCGGCGTCCGTCACGATCAGCAGGACACTGGGCACGCTCGGCTGGAGCTGCCGAAGCTTGCCCAGGAGCGGCGCCTCGTACGGATTGCCATCCGTCCCTGTCGCCGCGCGCCGCCGAGTGACCTCCAGGTCGGTCGGACGCCCGGCTCGGAACCGGAGGGTGAAGTCGGGCCCGGCGTTACCTCGGCCATAGGTCTCGAAGCCGAGCCCGAACCGCCGATCCGCCAGCAGGATCCGCGCCACGAGCAACTCGGCCCTGACGTCGTGGATCGCCTCCGTGGAACGTGCATCGCGCAGCTTGCGCCGGACCTTGGGCTGGTTGGCTTCGACGAACGCGCGGAACCGAGGCTGCTCCAGCCAGGCGGCAAGCTCGGGCACCAGCCCGGACGCGAGCGTCCCCGTCGCGACGTCGCCGGCGAGCCGCAACGCCGCGGATGGGACGGAGGGGGTCGCGAGATGATCCGGACGCGCCATGATCGGACGATACCCGCGGCTGAGCGCGGCATCCTATGCGATGAACGCAGCCCCCTCAGGAGACCCCGCCGTGAGCGACCCTGAAACCAACAAGCGCACCGCGATCGAGTTCTACGAGCTGATGTTCAACGAGGACAGGCCACGTGAGGCGCAGGACCGATACGGCGGCGCCGAGTACCGGCAGCACAACCCGGGCGTCGGTGACGGCAAGGAAGCGTTCATCGAGTACTTCGAGCGGATGGCGCGCGAGTACCCCGGCAAGCGGGTCGAGGTCAAACGCGCCATCGCCGAGGGCGAGTACGTCGTCCTGCACTGCTACCAACAGTGGCCCGGTTTCGACGACTATGCGGGGATCGACATCTTTCGCTTCGACGACGACGGCAAGATCGTCGAGCATTGGGACGTCCTGCAGACGATCCCCGACCCGTCCGAGGCGAAGAACGACAACGGCATGTTCTGAATCCCGTCAGAGGGTCTTGCGCATCAGGTAGTACGCGCCGCCGGGCGGAAGGTCGAGGATCTCGCCGGTCACTCGATAACCGCGCGCCTCGTAGAACGGGACGCGCCTGGAAGCTGTACGTCTCGAGATAGGCGTTGCGGGCTCCTGCGAGGCGGGCCTCCGCCTCGGCAGCCGCGAGAAGCTCCGATCCCAGGCCCCGACCCCGCAGCGTCTCCTCGACGAAGAGATTGGCGACATAGAGCCACTGGGCCCAGACCCAGCCCCAGATGCCGCCCCGGATGGCGCCGTCGTCGTCGCGGACGAGGATCGCGACCTGTCGGAAGTCGCGCCAGCCCGTGACGGCCTTGTTGAACTCGTTGTTGCCGTCGCCCAGGACCTTGAGCACGTCGAACGGCGCGTCGGGCTCCGACGACAGGCGGAGCCCTTCCGATCGGGGGTCGGTCTCCCGATGTCTCGCCGACCCCGCTCACCTTCGCTATCGGCTCCAGGGACGAGGCTGGCATCACTTGGTGATGGTCAGCGACGCGCCGGCCGTATGGACGAGGCTGCCGCTCACGCCCTTGATCGAGAGCAGGTAGGTCTGCCTGGCGGCGTTGATCGGTGGCTTGATGGTCAGCGTCGCCGAGCCCGTCGTGGGATTGGCGCTGAACGTCACCGTCGAACCCGCCGGCTGGCCCGTCACCGAGAGCGTCACCGCTCCGGTGAAGCCGTTTGCCGGTGTGACCGTCACGGCGAATGTCGTGGTGGCCCCGCGCTTGATCGTTCGCGACGCCGGGCTCACCGAGAGCGAGAAGTCCGCGACGGCATTCGCCACGGTGACGCCGGCGGTTCCGGACACGCTGCCACTCGATGCCGAGACCGTTGCCGAGCCTTCGGTCGGGCCGGCCGCGTAGAGACCGGACGATGCGTCGATCGAGCCAACGCCGCTATCGACCGACCACGAGAAGGTCGGCTGCGAGGCGAGCGCGACACCGTACTGGTCGTACGCGGTCGCCGTGAACTGCTGCGATCCACCGGTCGGCAGGCTGACGGTCGCCGGCGTGACCTTGACGGTCTTCAGGACGGGCGGATCGATGGTGGCGGCGGCGATGCTGCCGCGTCCGGTCGGCCCGTCCCAGCCGGTCCCGGCGGTGCACAGGATCGATGGACTGCACGACCCATTCGACCCCGACGTGACGTCGAAGTACGGCGTGGCCGCCGCCCAAGCGAACTGGCCCGCGAGCGTCGCCCCGCCGTAGCCGCCCTGCATCGTGTAGAGCGCGGCGATGAGCGGCGACGACAGGCTGGTCCCGCCGAAGACCCAGTAGCCGGTCGACCCGCCGTAGGTCGTGTAGATGGCAAGCCCCGAGCCGGGGTCGGCGTCGGCCGAAAGATCGGAGATCGCCTTCTTGGTCCCGCAGGGGTCGCCCGCGATCGTCTGCCAGGCGGGGGCCGCGTTGTAGATGGAGCACCCGCTGCCCGTGCCGGACCACACGGTCTCCGTCGTCCGGACGCCGGCGGCGTCGACGTTCAGGTGCGTGCCACCGACGCCGATGACGTTCGTCGCCGAGGCCGGGAAGAGCAGGCCATACCCGCCATCGCCCGCGGACGCGGTGACGGCGATGCCCTTCTTCGCGGCGTTGTCATAGGCGGGGGCATAGGTCGCGGGGTAGTCGCCCGAGACGCCGTAGCTGTTCGAGATCGCCAGCACGTGCGCGGTGTTGGAGGCAGTGGTGACCGCGGCGGCGAGATTCGTGACCGAATTCGAGGTCGCTTCGAGCAGGAGGATGCTGCACTTCGGGCACACGGCCGAGGCGGCCTGCAGATCGAGATCGATCTCGTTCGCCCAGCCCGCATCCGCCCGCGGCAGCGACGTGCCTCCGGTCTGGTTCGTCTTGGTGAAGCAGGGATTGGCGGCTGCGCTGGTGAGTGACGTGAGGGTCGCGAGCGAGCAGCTCTGGATCGCCGGCAGGCCCTGGTCGGTGCGGAACCTCGTGAGGTTTGAGTAGGCGTTCGGATCGTCGTAGGCATCGACGATGGCGATCACGCGCGAGGGGTCACCCTGGCCGGTGATCCCGTACGCGGTACGGAGGTCAGGCCCATGGAAATACGCGGTTTGTGCTGCGGCGGCCGCACGCGCGATGTCCGACTTCGACTTGGCCTGGAATCGGTCGCCATCGACATAGAGGGCCCGGGCGATGCTCGCACATCGGGCGTGGCCCGCCGCCTGCGCGCCGCAGACGGCTGCGTCCCGGTGGCTCCAGGTCGGCCCTTTCGCGATCGCGGGACCGGCCCCGATGGCCGTGAGCAGGACGAACGCGGCGACGACTGCCGCCAGGCGCTGGCCGAACCTCATCATCGACATCCCCATTCCCCCGATCCCCCGTCCCCTTCTGAAAACTTCGGCCCGAGGCCGGGCCGCGGTCTGACACTGGACCACCGATCGCCCGCGCCTGATCGTGCGGCCAGGGCCGGTCGTCCGAGGCGTTGTTGCCGGCGCATGCGATGGATCGCCGCGACAGTCGAGCGCGGATTGTCGCACGTCCTTCCGGATGGGCCCAATAGCCCAATCGTTCGGCCGGTGACAAATGGCACCAGATCGGAGCGTGGGTAGCATTGACCCATGCCGAACGACAGGCGCAAGGAGATCGTCGCCGCCGGGTATGACGACCTCGGCGACGCCTACCTCGAGTGGGCGTCGCAGATCGTCGACGATCCGCGGGACCGCATGACGGCGGCGTTCGAGGCACGTCTCGCCCCGGATTCCCGGGTCCTGGACCTCGGTTGCGGCGCCGGCGTTCCGACCAGGCGCCTCGCCCGGCGGTTCAGCGTCACCGGCATAGACGCGTCAGCGGCACAGATCGAGGCCGCGCGTCGCAACGTGCCCGAGGCGACGTTCGTGCAGGCGGATCTGGCGGAGATCGACTTCCCGGCGGGATCCTGGGACGGCGTGACTGCCTTCTACTCGATCTCGCACGTTCCGCGCGAGGAGCACGAGGCCCTGTTCCGGCGGATCCGCACGTGGCTGCGCCCTGGTGGCCTGTTCCTCGCGACCCTCGGCGCGACCGACAGTCCCGACTGGGAGGGCGACTGGCTGGGCCGGCAGATGTTCTTCAGCGCATTCGATGCCGACACGAACCGACGACTGCTGGCCACGGCCGGCTTCCGGCTGCTGATCGACGAGGTGCTCGCGACGAACGAGCCGGAAGGGTCGATCGACTTCCTCTGGGTGCTCGCTACCCGACCGGAGGAGCCCGTTCCCGCGTCGGCGTCCTCGGCGGAGCGGCGTTCGCGAGCGCCCTGACGCGTCCGCAAGGACGTCACCGCAAGTCCGACGGTCAGGGGACGCTCACCGGCCGTGAGCCGCCCCGCCCGATCACTGTCCTGCGACGCCGCCTGCGGCAGCCACCGGACCCTCCTGCTCCGCCACGAGAGCCGGCAGCGAAAACCCGAACTCCGCTCCGCCGGCATCGCGGGCCTGTGCCCACACCTTTCCGCCCTGCAGCTCGATGAGGCGCTTGCACACCGCGAGACCAAGGCCCAGGCCGCCCGATTGGTGTCGGGCTCGCGGGGCTCGGTAGAAGGGCTCGAAGATCATCGGCAGATCGGCCTCGTCGATGCCGGCACCCTCGTCCAGGACCCGCACGATGACATCGCGGTCGTCCCGCGAGAGCTCGACCTCGATGCGGCCGCTGGCCGGGGAGTACTTCTCGGCGTTGCCGAGCATGTTGGCGACCACCTGCCCGACCCACGCCTCGTTGCCCTCGACGAACGAGTCGGCGGTCAGGGTCTCGAGTTCGACACTCCGGCGAGGGAAGACCTGGCGATGACGCGCGACGGCCCTGGCCACGACCCGCAGCAGCACCATCGGCTCGGTCGAGAGCTCGTCATCGGCGTTTGCGCGCGCGAGCACGAGCATGCTCTCCAGGAGCGCGGCGAGGTGTTCGGCGCTTTCGCGGATCTCGAGGACGGAGCCCAGCATCGCGTCGTTCGACATGCCTCCGCGAGCCATGATGTTGGCCAGGCCGACGATGACGGTCAGTGGCGTTCTCAGTTCGTGGGACACGAGGCCGAGGAATTCCTCCCTGGCGGCAAGTGCCTCGCGCAGGCGTTCCTCTCGCTCGCGGAGGTAGATCCCCGCGACCACCCGCCCGGTGATGTCCTCGACGGTCTTGGCGATCATCACCCGGTCGGTCCCGGTCGTGATCCGGGCTGCCGTGACGTGGACCCAGATGACCGCGCCGTCGCGGCGGAGATAGCGCTTCTCGACGTCGTAGCCGACATTCGAGTCGTTCAGGAACGCGGCCCAGCGCTCCTGGTCGGCGGCTCTGTCGTCGGCGTGATCGAGGTCGCCGACGCGCATCGCGAGCAACTCGTCGCGGCCGTACCGGTGAGCGCGCAGAACGGTCGTTGACCTGCAGGAACCGGCCGTCGGGCTGACCTGCACGCCGCCGACCGCGAGGTTCTCGAAGAAGCCGCGGAACGCCGATGCTGCGACCACGCGCTCGGTGATGTCCTCGACGGTCTTGGCGATCATCACCCGGTCGGTCCCGGTCGTGATCCGGGCGGCCGTGACGTGGACCCAGATGACCGCACCGTCGCGGCGGAGATAGCGCTTCTCGACGTCGTAGCCGACATTCGAGTCGTTCAGGAACGCGGCCCAGCGCTCCTCGTCGGCGGCTCTGTCGTCGGCGTGATCGAGGTCGCCGACGCGCATCGCGAGCAACTCGTCGCGGCCGTACCCGGTGAGCGCGCAGAACCGGTCGTTGACCTGCAGGAACCGGCCGTCGGGGCTGACCTGCACGCCGCCGACCGCGAGGTTCTCGAAGAAGCCGCGGAACGCGGAATCGTCGCGGAACGGAGTATCTGCCACCGAGTTCGTCATGGAACCTCGTGGGATGGGATCGTCGACGTGCGGCCAGCCCTACCCGGATGGTACCTAAGCGACCAGACTACTCGGCCGTCGCATCGCCCGCATCGCGGGCACCTTGCGCGGGACGCCTCCGGCGTAACAGGACCCTCCGCTCCGCGCTGCGGCCGTCCCCCGATTCCGGTCTGTGGCCGGCTATCTGGTCCCGACGAGGAAGTAGGTCGACATCACGCCCTTGCCCTTGATCTCGACCTGGCCGCGCGGTGCAAAGGCGAAGCGATCGTTCATCAGCCGGTAGAAGCGCTCGGTGCACTGGATGCGATCGCCCACGCCGTGCGACTCCATCCGGCTGGCGGTGTTCACGGTGTCGCCCCAGAGGTCGTAGACGAACTTCTGCCTCCCGATCACGCCTGCCACCGCGTCGCCGGAATGGAGACCGATCCGGACCGACAACGACATGTCGAGCCATTTGCCGACGCGGTTCAGGGCCGGCAGCATCTCGAGCGCCGCGTTGGCCACCCGGTCGGCATGGTCGGCCTGCGGCTCGGGAAGGCCGCCGACGGCCATGTAGCAGTCGCCGATCGTCTTGATCTTCTCGAGCTCGTAGTGCCCGGCGATCCGGTCGAATTCCGAGAACACCGCATCGAGCACGTCGACCGCGCGCTCCGGCGTCAGCTGGGCCGAGATCTCGGTGAAGCCGACGATGTCGGCGAACAGCACGGTCACATCGCCGAAATGGTCGGCGATCATGTGCTCGCCCTTCTTCAGCCGTTCGGCGATCGGCGCCGGGAGGATGTTCAGCAGGAGGGTATCCGAGCGTTTCCGGGCAACCTCGAGCTCCCGCGTCCGGAGCGCCACACGCTCCTCGAGCTCTTTCGCGTGGCTCGTGATCTCGCCGAGGTACTGATTGATGTACAGGCCCGACTGGGGTCCCGAGACGTCGAGCTGGGCTGGCGCCTCGTCCGGATCGAGACGCGGCATCTCGATCACGCCGATGCGGTCGAGCGGCTCGAACGGATCGGCGACCCGTCCGTGATACTCGGGCGCGTGGACGATCGCGCGGACGAGCGCCGTCACGCAATGGTCGACCGGCATCAGCCCCTCGTAGCCGGGGTTCTGGGCGACGGCCGCGACGGCCTGCTCCATGGACACGCCCAGCATCGCCACGAACTTCGGAAGCATGTCCTCCCGGATGAGCGGTGTGTCCACGATGCCCGGGACGAACGAAAAGGCGGAGACGCCAGACTCGTTGCCGATCTCCCTGGCCACCGTGAAGGCGAGTGAACGGAGAGCCATCTTCGTCGCAGAGTAGGCGGCGGCCATCGGCGAACCTTCGTAGGCGATCATGTTGACGATGACGCCGTGCTGACGTTCGAGCATCCCCGGGAGAAGGTGCTTGATGATCAGGAACGGCGCCCGGGCGTTGATCGCGAACGTCGTCTCCCAATCCGCGAGAGCGAGGCCCACGACGGGCGCCACGGGCGCGTTGAGCGCGTTATTGAGCACGATGTCGATCGGGCCCATGGCGTCGATCGCCTTGTCGATCATCGCCATGACGTCGTCCACGACGCTCAGGTCGCACTGGATGAACTTGGCCTGCCCGCCGGCCGCGTTGATCGCGTCGGCGACGTCCTGTCCGAGCGGACGCTTGTCCACGACGGCGACCCGCGCACCGAGCGCCGCCATCGTCACGGCGGCCCCCTCGCCGATGCCCCGAGCCCCGCCCGTGACCAGGGCGCCCTGACCCGCCAATGCCGTTCGCGAGAGGCCAAACCTGTCGATCAGGTCGAAGTTGACGGCGTACATGATTCCCTCGTCCTCCCTCGCGACACGGTCTGGGGCGCGACTCTACGCCGATCCGGTCCTGCCGCTGATCGATGTCTGCTGCTGGATCATCGCCGATACGATGTGGCCGCATCGCGACCGCGACCCCGAAACTGAGGACGACGACGTGACCGAGCCCCTGTACCCAGCCCCGCTGCCGCTCGACCCCGAGTGGTCCCCCGATACCGTCGCCGTGCAGGCCGGCAGACCGCAGCGCGTGGCGGGTGCCCCGATGAACCCGCCGCTCGTACTCAGCTCCACCTACGCCCACGACGCCAGCCTGGAGTACGGCCGGGACGGGAACGTGGCATGGGGCGCCCTCGAGGAGGCGCTGGGGGCGCTCGACGGCGGCCGCGCCGTGACCTTCGCATCCGGGCTCGCGGCGGCGACCGCGATCGTCGATCTCGTCCCGACCGGCGGGACCGTGGTGCTATCGACGGTGACCTACTACGGCGTGCGGAACATCTTCGAGCGGCTCGCGACTCACGGTCGCCTCGACCTGCGCATGGCCGCGGCGGACGACACCGCCGCCATCGTGGAGGCCGCCGACGGGGCTCACATGGTGTGGGTGGAGTCGATCGCGAACCCGCTGATGGTCGTCGCCGACATCCTGGCGGTCGCCGCTGCCGCCCGCGAGCACGGCGCGATCACCGTGGTGGACGCGACGTTCGCGACGCCGCTGCGCCAGCGACCGCTGGACCTCGGCGCCGACATCGTGATGCACTCCGCGACCAAGTTCATCGGCGGCCACTCCGACCTGCTGCTCGGCGCCGCGGTCTGCCGGGACGACGCCCGCGCCGCCTTCCTCGCCACACACCGCCATGACCATGGCGCGATCCCGGGCGCCCTCGAGGCCTACCTGGCTCTTCGCGGCCTGCGCACGCTCGCCGTGCGGCTCGACCGGTCCGAGGCGTCGGCGGCTGAGTTGGCGGGTCGCCTCGCATCGCACCCTCATGTTTCGACCGTGCACTACTCGGGCCTGCCCGGCGACACCGACCACGAGCGAGCCTCGCGCGTGCTCCCGAACGGCTCGGGGCCGATGCTGTCCTTCGAGGTGGCCGGCACGGTCGAGCAGACGGATGCATTCCTGGGCGGATTGCGGTTGGTGACGCACGCCACCAGCCTCGGCGGCGTGGAGTCGCTCATCGAGCGCCGCGCCCGGTACGCCGGAGACGCCGCGGTGGTCGGGCCAACGCTGTGCCGGCTGTCGGTGGGCATCGAGAATGTCGAGGACCTGTGGGCAGATCTCGACCGGGCCCTCCGCGGCGCGTTCGCCTGAGCGGTCCGGGCCGGCAGACCGCAGTGCGCGAGCCGCGTCTCCTCGGGATCGTCGGCGGTGTCGGCCCGGAATCGACCGCCGACTACTACCGCCGCCTGGTCGCGCGCTGGCGCGAGCGCGGTCCACCGATACGTACCCATCGGTCCTCATCGACAGCCTCGACAGCCGCGCCGCCCTCGGAGCGATGCTCGGCGGCGATATCGAGCCGACGGTCAGGCTCTTCACCACCTCCGTCGAGCGACTCGCGAGAGCCGGTGCGGGCCTCGCGCTCGTGGCCTCCGTCATGATGCACATGGCATACGCACCTGTGGCCCGCCAGGCGCCGATCCCGATGCTCAGCATCCTCGATGCGATGGTGGCCGAGGCGAGGCGACGATCGATCCGTCGTCCGGGCGTTCTCGCCACCCGACCGACGACCGAAGGTGCCTTCTTCGCCCGGCCGTTCGAGGCGGCCGGCATCGTGCTCGTCCGGCCCGACGAGCCCGATCGAGCCTGGATCCACGGATCTATTTCGGCGAGCTCGTCCGCGGAACGTTCCACGACGAGACCCGATCGCGGCTGATCGCCATCGTCGAGAAGATGCACGCGCAGGCCGGGATCGACGCGGTCATCCTTGGCGGGACGGAACTGCCGCTGGTCCTCCGAGAGCCCGACTATGCCGGCGTGCCCGTCCTCGATTCGACCGGCGTCCACGTCGAAGCCGCGCTGGACTGGATGCTCGGGGAGACGGCACCCGGCGACGTTCAGGACTCTCGAGGTGCGGATCTTCTACCTCCTCGCTGAAGGTCCCTAGAATCGCCGCGTGAAGAAGATCGGATTCCTGTCGTTCGGGCATTGGTCGGACTCGCCCTATTCGCAGGTCCGGTCGGCGTCGGACGCGCTCATCCAGTCGATCGAGCTCGCCGAGGCGGTCGAGGACCTGGGCGCTGACGGCGCGTACTTCCGCGTCCATCACTTCGCCCAGCAGCTCGCCTCGCCATTCCCTCTCCTCGCCGCGGTCGGTGCCCGGACAGAGCGGATCGAGATCGGGACCGCTGTCATCGACATGCGCTACGAGAACCCCCTGTACATGGCCGAGGATGCCGGCGCCGCCGACCTCATCGCAGGCGGTCGGCTCCAGCTCGGGATCAGCCGCGGTTCGCCGGAGCAGGTCATCGATGGCTTCCGCTACTTCGGCTACGAGCCGGCAGACGGTCAGACGGACGCCGACATGGCCCGCCAGCACACCGATGCCTTCCTGCAGGTCATCTCAGGTGCCGGCTTCGCGGAGCCCAACCCGCATCCGATGTTCCCGAACCCGCCTGGGCTGCTCCGCCCCGAGCCTCATTCGCCGGGCTTGCGCGACAGGATCTGGTGGGGCGCCGGTTCGCGGCCGACCGCCGAGTGGGCGGCGAAGCAGGGCCTGAACATGATGTCCTCGACGCTCATGACCGAGGACGCCGGCGTGCCGTTCCACGAGCTCCAGGCGGAGCAGATCCGGCTGTTCCGCGAGGCGTGGGCTGCCGCCGGCCACCGGCGCGAGCCGCGGGTCTCGGTCAGCCGGAGCATCTTCGCGCTGGTCGACGACCGTGACCGCGCGTACTTCGGGCGCGGCAGCCAGGATCGAGGACCATGTGGGCTACATCGACGCCCAGACGAAGGCGATCTTCGGGCGGTCCTACGCCGCCGAGCCCGACGTCCTCGTCAAGCAACTCGCGGAGGACACGGCGATCCAGGCCGCGGACACCCTCCTCCTGACGGTCCCGAACCAGCTCGGCGTCGACTACAACGCCCACGCCGTCGAGAGCATCCTCAGGTACGTCGCCCCGGATCTCGGCTGGCGGTAGACCCGACCCTGCCCGCCGCGGCCGATGTCAGGGCAGTGCCCGCGAGGTCTCGCCGCGGTTGGTGGTAGTGTCCGCTCGAAGGGGCCCGATCAAGGTCCTCGAGGGGCCTGCCACCGCAGCGCCCCGCGGGAGCGGGGATCGCGAGACCCGAGATCGGAGATCGAGACGATGACCGGCGGGGGCACGCGCCGGAAGAACGCCTCGATGCCCGATGGTCGTCGGTCGACCAGGGCTCCGCGATGTGACCTGCTCGTGACGCCAAGCACAGGTCGCCGAAAAGATCTGAGGGTTCGCATGATCGAGAACGAGACGCCGGGCCCACATGGTCCGCTCGCCAGCGTCCTGGACATCCGCTGGGGGCCCGACGACCCGCACACCGGGGGCCTGGAGCATCGAGAGGCGCTCATCTACACGCTCGGCAAGGCCGCCGAGCTCGAACACCTGGTCATGCTCCAGTACCTGTTCGCGGCGTTCTCGCTCAAGCAGCGGATCGAGGAGGGGCTGACCGCCGATGCGCTCGCCGCGGTCGTGCGCTGGCGCAAGACGCTTCTCGAGATCAGCCAGCAGGAGATGCTCCACCTGGCGCTCGTCCAGAACCTCCTGACGGCCGTCGGGGCCGCACCCCGCCTCGCCCGTCCGAACTTCCCGATGCCCGCCTACGCCTACCCCGCCGGTGTCCGGATCGAGCTCGTGCCGTTCGGGGAGCCTGCGCTCCGTCACTTCGCCTACCTCGAGCGCCCCGAGGGGATGGACATCGAGGACGCCGAAGGGTTCGAGGCGATCGAGCAGGCCGTCGCGCTGCCCCACGACGAGGCGGACGAGATCGTGCCTCACCTCCAGGAGTTCGACACGATCGGACAGCTGTACCGCTCGATCCAAACCGGTTTTGAGCACCTCGACGAGCGGCTCGGCTCGGAGCGCCTGTTCATCGGGCCGCAGAGCGCCCAGGCGACCGAGGAGCACTTCCGTTGGCCGGAGCTGGTCGCCGTCACGGACCTCGAGTCGGCCAGACGCGCCATCGACACCATCGTCGAGCAGGGCGAAGGGGCCCGCGGCGAGTGGCGCGACGCTCACTTCGGGCGGCTCCTGGGGATCCTCGACGAGTATCTCGAGCTCAAGGCCGCAGACCCGAGCTTCGAGCCCGCCCGACCGGTGGTCGCCGCCAACGTCCGGCCGCAGCCGACCGGCGTCCTCGTGCCGCTCATCAGCGATCCGGGGACGACGCGCGCGATGGACCTCCTCAACGTGACGTACGAGGTCCTCCTCCAGCTTCTGTCGCGCTATTTCGCTCACACCGACGAGACGCCGGAGCAGCTCCAGGTCCTGGCCGATGTCTCGGTCGGGCTGATGTACGCCGCG
This sequence comes from uncultured Chloroflexia bacterium, assembly GCA_963772995.1. GTDB lineage: Bacteria > Chloroflexota > Limnocylindria > Limnocylindrales > CSP1-4 > SPCO01. The sequence goes on from CAVYZQ010000018.1 coordinate 48,773, forward strand.
ATCAAGCCCCTCGGGGCCGTCGTGACGTCGTTGCCGATCGGTCCGGGACCTCCCGGGGTGACTGCGGGACCCGGGTTCGAGCTGTTCTACTCGGTCGACTACCTGCTGCCCCACCGGGAGGCCGCCTGGGTCCTCATGGAAGAGCGGCTGCGCGACGCGGCGGCCTTCGCCGTCCGCTGCGGGCGGATGTGCACGCCCGCCCTGATGGAACCCCTGGCCAAGGTGGCACGCGCGCTCGAGAAGTCCGCCGACCAGCTCCGGGCAGTCTCGTGACGATGGGTATTTCGGTCATCCACGAAGTCCGCCCGGACGCGACGGGGTCATGATCCCAGCCATGCCGGGACCGGACGTCTCGGTTGCGCAGGCGTCTTCGATTCGGCTTGCCGATGGCAGCGCCCTCGATCCGCTCGTTGGCCCACAGTGCTCGCTCGCGGTCCAGCTCCGGCGGGCCACGGGGTCGGTCATCGGGCGGAGCTCCGAGCTCGAGGCGATCTCGCAGGAGCTGCACGAGGGGTCCCGACGCCTCGCGGCCGTCACCCTCGAGGGCGAGCCCGGCATCGGCAAGACACGCCTCCTGCTCGCAGCCGCCGAGATCGCGTCGGCCAACGGGTTCACCTGCGTCGCGGTCACGGCCGACGAGGAGATCCGTGGACCGTTCCTCGTCGCGCGCAGCCTGTTCGCCTCGGGCGCGATCCGCGAGGCGGCAGCGGGGACCCCGGCGGAGGGTGCCCTAAGGCGCGTGGTCGAGGCCATCTCGGGCCGGGACGAGCCGGGTTTCGAGACCATGTCGCCCGATGCCAAGCTCTTGCGGGCATTCGACCTCGGGGCTGTCGCGATCGCGACCCTGGCCGAGATCCGGCCGCTCGCGCTGCTCATCGACGACGTCCAGTGGGCGGACGATGACACCCTCCGGCTCCTTCGGTACGCCGTTCGGAGCGACGCCGAGCAGCCCATCTTCCTGTTGCTGACGATCCGACCCGACGAATTCGCCTCGGTCACCGAGGCGGTGAACTTCGTCGCCGATATGGAACGGATGGGCCTCGTCCGGCGGTTGCGGCCCGGTCGGTTCGGCACGTTCGAGACGGCGGAGCTCCTCAAGCGCGTCCTCGGCGGCCCGGTCGAGGCTGCATCCGCGGCCGCGATGCACTCCCAGTCCGAGGGCGTCCCGTTCATCGTGGAGGAGCTCGCGCGGACCCATCGCGAGGCCGGGACGCTCCAGCAGGTCGACGGCGAGTGGCGGCTCGGGCGCAACGCGGCGAGGCTCGTGCCCTCCGCGGTCCGCACTCTGATCGACCGTCGCGCCGCCCGACTGCCGGCCCGGACGCGCGCGGCTCTCGGTGACGCGGCGATCCTGGGTCGCAGCTTCAGCCTTCGGGATCTTCGGGCGATCCGGACACGGATCGGCGATGGCGAGCTCTCGTCGGATGCGGGGTCCAAGGATCGTGCGACGACGGTCGATGCGGCCGGGCGCGGTGACGAGGTCGATCCAGAGGTCGGTGCCGAGCCCATCGCCGACGACCTCGAACCCGCGGTCGCTGCCGGGCTTCTGCTCCGGCAGGCCCAGGGCGAGCCCGCGGACTACACCTTCACGCACGAGCAGGTCCGCCAGTTCGCCTCGAACCTGCTCTCGGTCGGACGTCGTCGGCAAGTGCACGCCGCGGTGGTCGATCTGCTGCTGGAAGGCGGTGACCCGGCTCCGGCCGCAGTGCCGATGCTGGCCCAGCACGCGCTCGCGGCCGGCGACACGGTCCGGGCCGCGCGCTTCTCGATCGATGCCGCGACGGTCGCGCTCGGCTCGAATGCTCCCGAGGAGGCGCTCCGGCTCGTCGAGCAGGCGCTGCCGGTCGTGTCGTCCCCGGCCGACCGGCGCGTCCTGCTTGCGACTCGCGACGACGCCTACGCGGTCCTCCGCCGGACTGGCGAGCGGCTCGACGGCCTCACCGAGCTGGCGGCGCTCGCCGAGGCGATGCGCGATCCGTCGATCGAACAGGACGTCCAGCTTCGGCGCGCGTCGGCGTTGCGGATGAGCCATGACGAGGACGCCGCCGCGGAGCTGGCTCGTCGGGTCCGCGATCGGGCTGCCGCGCGGGGCGATGACGCCATGGAGCTTCGGGCGACGCTCGAGCTTGGCCAGGCGCTCCTGCGGAGTCCATTGGGCGAGTCCCTTGGCGGCGCCGCGATGGAGCTCGACCTCGACGGTGCCGAGGAAGCCTACCGCAGGGCGATCGAGCTCGCGGAGCGCCTCCACGACGATCGTCGTCTCGCCTCAGCGCTTCGCGAGCTCGCGATGATCGACTACTCGAGGGCGCGCTCGTGGTTCGTGGGCGAGGTCTTCGCCGGCCGCGCAAATGAGTTGGTTGCCGCGGTCGTGGCCGGTGCCGACGTGGCGACCCTCTTGGCCTCGTCCGGGGCTGGCCCCCTCTTCATCGAGCTCAGCGAGGCTCTCGAGCGGGCGCTCGGGATCTTCGAACGCCTCGGCGACCGAACCGGTGTCATGTCCACGGTCATCGCCATGGCCTACAGCCGGTACGCGGCGGTGATGCACCTGTCAACGTCGGCGAGGCACCTCGAGGAGATCCGGCGCGTGACGAGCCGCCTGTCCGAGCTCGTCACCGAGAGCGAGCGGGACCGACTCGACCTCCAGATGCTGTTCGGCGTCCATGTGTATTCCCGGGCCAAGGTCGTGCCTGACCTGGCGGTCTCACGGGGCGAGGAGGCCTATCGGGCCGCGAAGCTGCAGGGCGACCGCGCGATCGAGTTCCTGGCCGCCGGCGGCGTGGCGCTCAGCCTGCTCGAGCTGGGCGACGTGCCGGCCGCAGATCAGTGGCTCAAACAGGCGGCCGTCGCAGCATCGATCGAGCCGTCGCGGAGCCGCGCGATCCAGCTCGAGATGTGGAAGGGCATGGTCCGCTCCGCTGCGGGCGATGTCGCAGGCATGCGTCTTCACCTCGACACAGCTCTCGCGATGGCCACGGAGAGTGGCAGGGCGTCCGCTCGCTGTGAGGTTCTCGCCCGCGTCGCCACAGAGGGCGCGCGGCTCCTCGCCGCGGAGACCTCCCCGGATCCGAGCCTTGTCGAGGTGGTCGAGCGATCGGCGACCGAGGTGAAGGCGCTGCTGCCGCTCCTGCCCGGACATGCCCCGTGGGGCGCCCAGGCGGACGCAGCGTTGTCGGCTGTCGCACTCGCGCGTGGGGAGATCGAGGCGGCGGCCATGACGGGTGGCGCGGCCCTGGAGACACTCCAGGCCACGCTCCACGAGGACGTCAGCCTGGAGATCGTGATACCGGCTGCCCGGGCTGTGCTCGCCGGCGGGCCGTCGGAGACACAGGCGGCTGTCCGTGGCTACCTCCAGCAGACGCTCTCGAGGATCGCCCAGGGTACAGCCGACGAAAAGGTCCGCGTCGCGTGGCTGAGGGGGCCGGTCGGGCGCGAGCTGGCGAAGCTGGCGGGCCCCATGGACGCGCCCTCCGGTACGGCCGCGCCGCCCGGGTCCGAGGCGCAGGCCGCGGAGCCCACTCTCGACGAGGGCGAGCGCCGGCTACTCCAGCTCCTGACCGAGGGTCGGACGAACGCCGAGATCGCGGCGGAGATCGACTGCACCGAGGAGCAGGTCGTCGGGCATCTCAATCGACTGTTCGCCCGCCTGGGAACCTCGAGCCGCGCCGAGGCCACGTCGCTTGCGTTCCGCACGATCGCCGCGAGCACGACGCGCTGATGGCCATCCGGGCGCGGGTCGATCGCCACAAGTGTGTCGGAGCCGGCAACTGCATCACGATCGCCCCGACGGCGTTCGATTGGCTGGCGGGCGACTACGGCAAGGCCGACGTCGTCGGACCCGATAGCGTCGACGAAGAGGTCCTCCGCGCTGCGGTGTTCGCGTGTCCGACTGCCGCGATCATCCTCGAGGACGTCGCGGAGCTTCTGCCCTGGCAGCTGCGCGGCAAGACGGGACCCGCCCGACGAGTCATGAAGACCTTCATGTTCACCGACATCGTTGGCTCGACGGCCATCGTCGCCGCGCTCGGCGACGAGGCCTGGGAGGGCATCCTGCGTTGGCACAACACGGCGCTTCGGGAGGTCTTCGCGGCGCACACGGGCGAGGAGATCTCCACGACTGGCGACGGCTTCTTCGTCAGCTTCGACTCCCCGGATCTGGCGGTCGCCGCGGCGATCGCGATCCAGCGGCGGCTTGCGGAACACCGCTCCTCGCAGGGTTTCGCGCCCCAGGTCCGCATCGGACTGCACGCGTCTGACGCGACCCGGGTTTCCGGCGACTTCCTCGGCAAGGGCGTCCACGAGGCCGCCCGGATCGCGGCGCTCGGTGGTGCCGGTGACATCGTGGCGAGCGTCGCCACCGTCGGAGATTCTCACCGGACATCGAACCCGCGGAGTGAGGAGCTGAAGGGCCTGACGGGGACGATCGAGGTCGTGAACGTCGACTGGCGCTGACGTGCCCGGATCCTGTCGGTCGGGCCGACGGCTCCGTCGTTCAGTCCGCGGTCAGGGCCTCGTGGCCTCCGCGTCGGCCGCCGCCAGGGCGTCGGCGGCGTCGCGCACATCAGCCGTGTCGAAGCCATCCCGGATCCGGGGCAGCGTCGATCGCAGCGCGGCGACATAGCCGGCGCGCTCGTCGCCCGACGTCGAACGAGCGAGTCGTGTGAGCGCCTTGAGCTCCGGCATCCGGACGCCGACGCGACGCGCCGTTTCGAGCGCCGTGCGATGAGCCGCCACCGCCGCCCCCGCCTGGCCCGACGCCGAGAGCAGGTCGCCCCGCACGAGCTCCAGCTCGGAGAGCAGCAGCGCATTCGATCCTGGCCCAAAGATCTCGATGCCCTGCTCGATCGGACCAAAGCCCTCGTCCGGCCGCCCCGCCGCAAGGCTGGCGCCCGCGTCGAGGAACAGGAGCATCGGCCAGAAGATCGGCGGCGTGATCATGCCCTGGTAGGCCGCCATCCCCGATCGGATGGACGCCGATCCCAGGTCCACCTGGCCGAGCCGGACCTGGGCGGCGCCCTCGATCACCGCGCCGACTGCCGACCAGATCCGCAGGTCGTACTCGTCCGCGATCTCGAGCAGGCGGATCGCCCGGTCGAGGACGATCTCGGGCTCGCGCCGCCAGAGGTGGAGCAGGCTCGAGTGGAAGAGGGCGTACGCCGACGTGTACGGATCGTCGAGCCGGTGGGCCAGCTCGATCGCGGCGGCCATCCGCGCCGCGGCGACATCCGGCGAGCCCAGAAGCCACAGCAGGAACCCCGACGTCGTCAGGCAGGCGACGCGCGGGTCGTTGCCGACCTTGGCCCCGATCCGTCCAGGCGGGATGGCATCGAACAGCGCGATCGCGGCCTCGACCTGGACCAGGCCTTCGCGCACGTCGCCGGTGAACAACGTCGTCGAAGCCACCACGAGATGGCCGTCGATCCGCATCGCCGGGTCGTTCTCGGCCTCGGCGATGGCCAGGATCCGCTCGCCAAGGGCGAGTGCGGGTGCGAAGTCGGCGCGGAGCACGTACAGGTTCGCGAGGCCACGCAGGACCGAGTACGGCTGACCGAGCTCGGGGCCGCCCTCGAACCGCTCCAGCGCGCTCGCGTAGGCCTGCTCGGCCTCGCGCGTGTAGCCCTGGGTGGCGAGCATCGCCCGGGCGAGGCGCATGCGGAGGGCGATCTCGCGGCCGGCGAGCTCCGGGGTCGAGGGTGTGTCGGCGAGGACCGCGAGAAGAGTCGTCGTCAGCTCGACGGTGTCGTGGTACCAGCCGCGCGCCTCGTTGAGCATGAGGAGCGTGTCGGCCAGCCGGGTCAGCTCGCCGAGGTCCCTCTCTGCCACCCAGGTTCGCAGGGCGATGCGCAGATTGCCGACCTCCGCGATCAGCTCGCTCATGGCGGCGTCGCGGGTCGCGCCGCCCAGCTCGCGCCGGAGCCGGGTCGCGAGCTCCGTGTAGTGCACGGCGTGCGCCCGCCGGACGTCGCCGCTTCGCCCGCTCGCCTCGAGCCGTTCCGTGGCGAACTCGCGAATGGTCTCGAGCATGGTGAACCGCGGCTCGTCGCCCGATGCCTCGACCTGGCGGACGAGGTTCTTCTCGAGCAGGGACGCGAGCGCCTCGACGGCGTCAAGCTCGGAGGTGGCCGCCGTCGAGCGCGCGACCGACTCGACGCTTTCGAGCTGCGCGTCGGCAAAGACCGCCAGGATCTCGAACAGTTCCTGTTCGTCGGCCTCGAGCAGCTGGTAGCTCCACTCGATCGTGGCCCGGAGGGTCTGGTGCCGCGCCGGGAGGTCGCGACCGGAGCTCCGCAACAGCTCGAGCCGCCGGGCGAGCCGATCGCGCAACGCATCGGCGGAGAACAATCGGAGCCGGCTTGCGGCGAGCTCGATGGCGAGGGGGAGGCCGTCCAGCCGGCGACAGATGTCCGCGACGGCTTCCGCGTTGTCGTCGGTCAGCGCGAAATCCGGGCGCACGGACCGGGCGCGATCGAGGAACAGCTGGACCGCGTCGTACGCCGCGATCGCATCCGCGGAGACCGGCTCGCGCACGACCGGCGGCAGGCCGAGCGGGTCGATCGGGACGATGTGCTCGGCGCGGACATGGAGCGGCTCACGGCTGGTGACGAGGAAGGTCACGCCGGGGCAATCGGTCAGCAGCTCGGCGACGATCGCGGCCGCCTGCGTCACCTGCTCGAAGTTGTCCAGGACAAGGAGCATCTGGCGGTCGCGAAGACGATCGACCAGTTGCTCAACGAGGGTCCGATCGGGCGACTCGCCGATGCCCAGGACCCGGCCGATGGCGAGGAGCACCGCTCCATCGTCGCGCGCAGCGGACAGGTCCACGAATGCGACCCCGTCGCGGTACCCGCCGGCTGCGTCGGCGGCGACCCGGACCGCAAGGCTGGTCTTGCCGGTCCCGCCGGGGCCCGTCAGCGTCACGAGACGGACCGATGGATCGGCAAGCCGGCGCGCGAGGTCGTCGCGCTCTCCCCGTCGCCCGACGAACGTCGCCGTCTGGGCCGGGAGGCTGGCGGCCCCGAGATCGAGCGTGGTCAGCGGCGGGAAGCTGGCCGACAGCCGAGGGTGCTGCAGCTGGAAGACCCGCTCCGGCCGCCCGATGTCGCGAAGGCGATACTCGCCCAGGTCTCGGAGGGATGCGCCCTCGGGCAGGTCGTCAACCGCGAGGGCCGCCGCCGCCGAGGACAGGAGGACCTGGCCGCCGTGTCCCGCCGACATGATTCGCGCGGTCCGGTTGATGGTCGAACCGAAGAAGTCGTCCCCACGCCGCTCGGCCTCGCCGGCGTGGATCGCCATCCTGACCCGGAGCGGACCCGTCGACGGCCACGGTTCGGACGCAAGGGCCACCTGCGCCGCGATGCTGGCCGACACGGCGCGCGCGGCAGACGGGAAGACCGCCATCATGCCGTCGCCTGTGGTCTTCACGACCCGGCCGCCGGCCCCCTCGATCGCCTCCCGCAGGATCGCGTCGTGGCGGGCGAGCGCCGCGGTCATCGCCGCCGGCAGGTCCTCCCAGAGGCGGGTGCTACCGGCGATGTCGGTGAACAGGAACGACAGCGTGCCCGTGGCAGCGAGGGAGGCCGGCGTGTTGGCTGTTCCCCGGTGCGTTCAGCTACTTCGTCCACGTTGAGACGATAGCGGGACCGGTGGATTCGCGGACCGGCCCGATGGCGTCGACGAACTGTCGCCACGAGCCGCCCCCGACGAGCCGCCCCGACGAGCGGCTCGGCCGCGCCGTCAGCCCGCGTAGGCGAAGGTCGCCCGTCCCGACGGTCGATAAGTCTGGAGCGTCACGCCGGCCGGCGTCGTGAGTGACTCGACCAGTGTCAGGTCGTGCGACTTGCCGCGCTCCGGGAAGAGCCGCATGCCGTCACCGACCACGACGGGGACGATCCGCAGGTTGAGCTCGTCGACGAGGTCGCGCTCGAGCAGCCATCGGAGCAGGACGCCGCTGCCGTGGAGCTGGAGCTCGCGCCCGGGCATCGCCTTGAGCTCGCGCACCGCCGCCGCGACATCGCCCGTGATGACATGGGTGTTCTGCCAGGTCGGGTTCGTGAGCGTGGTCGAGGGCACGTACTTGGGGAGGACGTTGATGCCATGGGAGACGGGATCGCCAGCGTCGTGGAGCGGCCAGTACGGCTCCCAGATCTCCCACGTCCGACGGCCGAGGAGCAGGGCATCGGCACGTTCGAACATCGAGACCAGGAAGCGCCAGGACTCCTCGTCAGCGTGCGCCGCCGTCCAGCCGCCGCGCTCGAACCCGCCGCGCCGGTCCTCGTCGGGACCTCCCGGGCCCTGGTACACGCCGTCCACGCTCAGCATCATCGTTGCGACCAGCTTCACGGCCATCCTCCCTGGCGACACGGGGCTTCGACTTCGATTCTGATGGTATGTCGCGAGTCACGACCCATCGACCCTCGCGACTGAGCGCTCAGCGGGAGGCATTCAGGCGCGCTGCACGAACCACGCGATCGTCGCGAGCAAGCCGGGCCTCGACGGTGCCATGAGTCGTTACGCCGCTGGTATGGATCGGCCGCACAGTGTCCGGATTCCTGACCGGATGGTATGCCGTCGCTTCATCCTCAATTCAGCGCAAATCGCTACACCATGATCGATGCAACTGGCACAGAGTCTGGGGTCCGGTCGTCACCGGCTCGGCCGCCGGGCGATGGCCGTCACGGCAGCCAGAGCCACGGCGACTGCTTCCCGGCTTGTCGGACGTGATGGAACCGCGCTACCCGGACTCGTCGCGTTGCGGATCGACGACGCGGTCCTCGGCTCGCTCGCGGGACAGCTGCGCCATGTGGTCGTCGTCGTTGGTGCCAACGGCAAGACAACGACGACCAGGCTGACCGCGAGGATCGTCGAGCGCGCGACAGGCGTCCGGCCGGTCAGCAATCGATCCGGCGCGAACCTGGTCCAGGGGATCGTCACGTCGATCATCGCCGACGCCCAGCCCGTCGACGGGCGCGCCGCGGTCTTTGAGGTCGATGAGCTGACTCTGTCCCGGGTCGCACGCGAGATGCGCCCCGCCGTCGTCGTGATGATAAATCTCCTTCGCGATCAGCTCGATCGGTACGGCGAGATCGACGCTGTCGTCGACCGCTGGACCCGCGACCTCGAAACGCTGCCGACGAGCACCCGGTTGGTGGTCTGTGCCGACGACCCGCGCGTCGAGAAGATCGCACGCGCCGCTCGACAACCGGTCCTCCGTTTCGGGCTTGCCGGGACGGACCGCGATCGACCGTCGGCCGGCGAGGATCCGGACACGTCTCTCACGCTGGACCGCGCCCCGTGCCCGGAGTGCGGCGAACGCGTCGACGTCGTCGGCGGCTCGACGACCGGCCTGGGTCCATGGACATGTCCTTCTTGCGGAACCGAAAGGTCTCCTCTTGATCTCGAGGTTCGCATCGACCGCGTCGATCCCGACGGCTGGATGGTTCTCCGGTTCGATGGGCCGGCCTCTCGTCGTCCGGGAAGTCCCCGCCTGCCCGACGTCCATGTCCAGCTGAGCGGTCCCGCCGGCGCCTACGACTCTGCGGCAGCAGTCCTGGCGGCGATCGCCCTGGGGATCGAAGCGCCGCACGCATCGATGGCGCTCGACGGCGCGACCCCGGCGTTCGGGCGCCTCGAGGAGGTGCTCGCCGCGGATCGCCGGATCGTGTTGACCCTGGCGAAGAACCCGGCGAGCGTCGCGGAAGCCGTCAAGGCGGTCGCCGTTCGAAAGCCCGATGGTCTCCTGCTCGGGCTCGGGGATCGGCACGCGGACGGTCGGGACATCTCATGGATCTGGGATGCACCCCTCGACCGGCTTCCCGACATTGCACCGACGACGCTCACTGGCGATCGCGCCGACGATCTCGCGCTTCGCATCAAGTACGGGCGCGACGACGCCCGTGACCCGGATGACACCGGCGCTCGTCTCGTCGTCGACCACGACGTCGAGCACGCCCTCGACGCGGCCCTCGCCGCGATCCCACCGGCGGGACGCTGATGGTGCTCGGGACGTACACGACGTTGCTGGCGATCCGCAAGATCCTCGAGCGACGAGGGGTCGCCCCGGCGCTGCCTCGATGACGCCGGACGACCACCCGTCCGGACCCGTCGGGCCGGAGGCTCCGGATCGTTCACCTCTTTCCAGACCTCCTTGCCGTGTACGGCGACACCGGCAATATCCGAACTCTCGTGGTCCGCGCAGGGCGGCGAGGCATCGCGGTCAATGTCCGGCGCGTCGTCGCCGACTCGCCATCGCTGCCTTCCGGCGACCTCTTCGTGATCGGCGGTGGCCAGGACCGTGACCAGGTCTCCGTCGAGCTCGCACTGCAGCGCCTGGGAGACGCCCTCCACCGCGAGCTCGATGACGGCGCCGCGCTGCTTGCCGTCTGCGCCGGCTTCCAGAACCTTGGGCGCGAGTACCGAACGGCCGCGGATCGCACGATCCGCGGCCTCGGGATCTTCGCGGCGACCACGGAGTGCCGGCGGCGAGCGCTTCGTCGGGCCTGTCGTGGCGCGACTCGGCGAACCGCGGATCGCGCGCGGCCGCGAAACGGTCGTGGGGTTCGAGAACCATTCCGGACGAACCCGCCTCGATCCGGGGGCCGTCCCTCTCGCGAGGATCGAGATCGGCGCCGGCAACAACGGCTGCGACGAAACCGAGGGGATCCTTGCGGTAGCTGACGAGCAGGGCTTGCGAGGCCTCCGGATCGGCACGTATCTTCATGGCCCATTGCTGCCCCGCAACCCACACGTAGCGGATGCACTGCTCGTCGCAGCGCTCGGGAGGTCCGGCCAGCCCACCGACCTCGTTCCACTCGACGACCGCGACGAATGGCGCGCCCACGATCGGTTCGTGGAGCGTTGCCGCCGACGACCCTTGGCCGACCGCCTCCCACCTGCCGTGCGCCGGTTTACCGACCCTGCCCGAAACCTGATCGGCTTCTGATGCCCGTAAGACGGTCCATGGCCCATCAGGCCTCGTCCGGGCCGAATTGGGTCGTCGTGTCGGCAACGATCGCGGCGATGGCGATCGCGCTGATCATCGTCCTCCAGTCGGAGCGATCGACGCCTCCGGTCCCATCGGATCCCCGTCGCCTCCCGCGTCGACAGCTCGCCAGACGGTCGGGGCGTGACCGATCCCGGGCGCCTCGGGGGCGCGCAGCCCGCGGCGCCGGATCCGCTCGAGCCGTCCGCTTCGTCGGATCCACTCGGATCCTCCGCGCGGTCAACCGGTGCGTGTGCCCTCATCGTCCCCTGACCCCGTGGCGACGCCTGCCTCGCCTCGGCCCCCGCCCGGGCCTACCTCGCCTCCGCCGCCGACGGTGCCCCACCACCGGCCCGTTTCCCTGGCGGTCTGCTGATCGCCGACCGCGGCAACGGGCGGCTCCTGGTCGTCACGAACGGAGGCCAGATCGTCTGGCGGTTCCCGGTGCCGGGCAGCCTCCCGTCGGGTCAGCTGTTCTCCGCGGACGATGCATTCGTGTCGCCCGACAGGAAGACGATCGTCGCGAACGACGAAGCGCATCAGGTCATCGATCGCATCGATATCGCGACGCGACGCGTGGTCTGGCAGTACGGCCGATACGGCACGCCCGGGGCCGGCCGCGGCGAGCTGCACACGCCCGACGACGCATATCCACTGGCCAACGGGGACGTCGTCGCCGCCGACATCCGGAACTGCCGTGTCCTCGAGATCAACGCCGCGAAGCAGGTCGTCCGCCAGTGGGGCCGCACCGGCGTCTGCGTCCACCATCCACCGTCGACGTTCGCACTCCCCAATGGCGACACGCCCCTCCCCGACGGCGGACTGCTCATCACCGAGATCCGCGGATCGCGCATCGTCCGGCTTGGACCCGACGGTCGGGTCCGCTTCGACATCCATGTTCCCGCGCCGATATCCGTCCGATGCCCAGCTCCTCGCGGATGGCTCGGTCGTTGTCGCGGACTACTCGCGGCCCGGCGCGATCCTGCATGTCTCGAGCGCCGGCCGCCTCCTGTGGCGATACCGGCCGACGGCCGGATCGGCGATGCTCGACCACCCGAGCCTCGTCGTGCCCCTCGCCGACGGGACGTTCGCCGTCAACGACGACTTCCGTGCCCGCGTGGTCGTCGTCGACCCGACGCTGAACCGGATCGTGTGGCAGTTCGGCCGCACGGATCGGCAGGGGCCGGCCGACGGATCGTTGAAGACCCCGGACGGTATCGACGTGGCTCCGGCCGGCGTGTTCCCGTTCCCGACGTAGATGGGGCGACGGGCCTCAACGCGTGCGAACAGGGTCAGCGAAGTCCGCTGGAGGCCCATCGACCGGACCCGGACCTCACTTGAGCCGTGGGAGCGTGAGCCGGAAGGTTGCCCCTTTGCCGGGGGCGCTCGAGACGGATAGCTCCCCACCGTTCCGGCGCGCCAGGTCGCGAGCGATCGCGAGGCCGAGCCCTGTGCCGTTCTTGTCGCGCGGCTGCTCGCCCGATCGGTAGAACGGATCGAAGATCCTCGGCAGGTCGCTTGCCGTGATCCCGGGTCCGTCATCTGCGACCTCGAGGACCGCCGCCCCGTCCGTCTCCCACGTCGCCAGACGGATCTCTCCGACGTCGCCGCCGTGTCGGGCTGCGTTGTCCAGCAGGTTGTGGACGATGCGATCGATGTCGGCCGGATCGACCATGACCGGAAGGTCCGGTTTCAGGTTGGCGCGGACGGGCTCGCCGTAGGGTCGGGTAAATCCTTCGATCGCCTCGGTCGCGATGACCGACAGGTCGGATCGGTCCCGGGCGGTCGGGGCGAGCGGGTCGTTCGACCGGGCGAGCACGAGCAGGTCACCCGTCAGCCGGATCAGCCGATCGACGCTCTGGTCGATGACGACGAGCGCCGCCCGAAGTTCGGCGGGCGGGCGATCGCCCTCGAGCGCGGTGCTCGTCGTCACCTTGATGGCGGCGAGCGGATTGCGGGTCTCGTGCGAGGCGTCGGCCACGAACCGCTGCTGTCGGAGGTGCGCATCCCGGATCGGCTCGAGCGTCCTCCGGGCGAGGATCCACGCGACGACGCCCACGATGACGACGGCAACGGCGTCGGCGACCAGCAACGACAGGCCGATCCGCTCGATCGCGGCCGCATACGCTGCTTCGGCCGCCTGTGCATTGGTGAGCACGGGATCGACGTCGATGTCTGGCTGGAGGACGAGCGCGAACGCGACATAGAAAACGACGGAGAAGACGACGAGGACGACCGCGAACATCGCGACATAGAGCAGGGTCAGGCGGATCCTGGCCCGACGGACGATCATCGCGGCAAGGAGAATCGTCGTCGGTGGGCGGCGGGCGGCTGGGCGCCATCGGAGGGCGTCGACCCGTCAACCTGAGGGCGCAAACGGTATCCAGCGCCACGGATCGTCTCGATCGGGCCGTCGCGTCGGCCGTCGTCGATCTTGCGCCGGAGGCTGTGGATGTAGACCTCCACCACGTTCGATCCAGGGACCGCATCGGCCGGCCACAGCGCAGCGACGAGATGGTCCTGCGTGAAGATCTGTCCGGGATGCCGCGCAAGCAGCTCGAGGAGCGCGAACTCCCGCGCGGACAGGCGGGTCGATCGATCGCCGTGACGGACATGGAGCGTCCGCGGGTCGAGCTCCAGGTCGTTGACGACGATCGTGGGGGTCGCATCGGAGGCGGGCCGCCGCGCGAGGGCGCGGACGCGCGCCTTGAGCTCCGCGATCGCGAACGGCTTGCCGAGGTAGTCGTCCGCTCCATGGTCGAGCCCGGCGACGCGATCTTCGACCTCGGTGAGTGACGTCAGCATCAGGATCGGCCCGGTAAATCCCTTGCCACGAAGCTCCCTACAGACGTCGAGACCGGACATGTCGCCGAGGATGATGTCGAGGATGACGAGCCCGTAGGGAGCCGATTCGGCCCAATCGAGCGCCTCCCGACCGCTCATGACCGTGTCGACCCCGTGGCCTTCGTCGGACAGAGCGAGGCGGATGCCCGCCGCGATGGCAGGTTCGTCCTCGACTACGAGAATTCTCAATCTGGCTCCACTCTAGCCGTCGCCTGCTGAGTCGTTGCTGAGACTCGATCCAGGTGCTTCGAGCCTGGTGTGCCGCCGGGACCTCGCCAACCCTTCGTCCTCAACGTAGGATGCGCCGCATGGCGAGCGAGGCGGCAAGCGGCAGGGCGGCAGTGGTCGACATGGCAGCGAGCGACACGGCCACGACCGAAGCGGCCACGAGCGATGAGGCCGCGAGCGACGCCGCGGCGCCTTGGATACCGCCCGGTGCACTCGATCGGTTCTACGCGTGGTGTGACGGACTGCCGTGGCACGGCTGGTGGTTGTTCCCGGCCTTGGCGGGTATCCTGCTCGTCTGGGGCCAAGCCATCCTGTGGGCGACCGGCCGGCTGCCGGTGGGCACCTTCGACCCGACGCTGACCGTCAGCGTTGCCTATGGCCCCTACGCCCTTGCGGTGCTCGCCTACCTCAACCTGGTGGCAGGGCGGGCCTTGAACGCCTTCTGGCCGGCGACCGGCTGGCCGGACAGCGACCGAGCGAGCTGGGCGGAGGCCTTCACGACGGTCCGTGCGGGCCTTGGGCTCCCGAGCCTGATCATCGGCATCGTCGTCACGATCGCAGCGATCCAGTCGGCCCCGGCGTCAGTCGTGGGTACCGACGACCTGAGCCGCTTGACGTATGTCGTTGCGCTCGCGCCGAGCGCGATCTTCGGATATGCCATGACGGTGCTCGCGATCGCGCACACGTCTCGCCAACTCCGCCTGGTAGCGAGGATCCATCGGGAGGCCCGGGCGATCGACCCCTTCGACCGAGGCCCCGTCTATGCGTTCTCCCTCTTCACGGTGCAGATCGGCCTGGCGTTCCTCGTGTCGTCGTACTACACGCTCACTCTCAACAGCTCATTCCAGTCAGGCAACGTCGTGGGACTGGTCGTGCTGGGACTCGTCATCGCACTCGGCGCCGCATGCTTCATCCTGCCGCTCTGGGGCATCCACGGCCGGCTCGTCGTCGAGAAGGATGTTCTGTTCGCGGGGGTCGAGGACCGCGTGGGCAAGCTCGCCCAGGAGCTGTACCGACGGATCGATGCCGGCGAGTACGACGGAACCAAGGTCATCAACGAGGCGATCGCCGCAGCCGGTGCCGTCCGGGAGCGCATCGCGCGGCTCCCCACCTGGCCATGGCAACCCCAACTATTCCGCGGCTTCCTCTCAGCGCTGCTGCTGCCCGTGATCGTCTACCTGATCAGCCGGCTGATCGGAGGCCGGATCGGCGCCTGACGCAGGAAGGCCGACGACGGCGCCGACTGCCTGATCGGCGTCGTGAACCGCGTCGAACCTGAGGGCGCCACTGGGTTCGGACAGGGCGCACGCGTCGCGCCAACCCGGATTCGCGCGACCCGGCACGCTACCCTGCTCGAGGCGAGCTTCCCATCCGTCACGAGGGGTCGATGGTCTCGACGCAGCTCCTGGATGCGCTGCCGATCGGTGCCGTCTTCATCCTGTTCGCCATCGTTGCGATGGCCTGCTATGAGGGCGGCTTCCGCCTCGGCCGGTGGTGGCAGAATCGAGAGCCCGGCGAGCAGGAAGGCCCGACGGGCGTCCTCGTGGGTTCCATGCTCGCGCTCCTCGCGTTCCTCCTTGCGGTCACGATGGGCATGGCCTCGGATCGCTTCGACACGCGACGCTGCGATCGTGCTGGCGGAGGCGAATTCGATCGGCACGACGTACCTCCGCGCGGGTTATCTGCCCGAGCCGGCGTCTTCCGAGATCCGCGAGCTGCTTCGCGAATACGTGCCGCTCCGCATCCAGCTCACCGCCTCCGGCGACATCGAGGCCGACATCAAGAAGTCGGTCGCGATCCTCGAGCGGTTGTGGACCATCACCGAGGGCGTGGCCAAGACGACCAACCAGGGTGACCTCGTCTCGACGTTCGTCGAGTCGCTCAACGAGACGATCGATCTGCATGAATCGCGCGTGACCGCGCGGAGTGCGCGAGTCCCGGAGACCGTCGTCCTCCTCCTGTTCGTTGGGTCGGCCCTGAGCCTGGGGATGCTCGGATACAGTGCCGGTCTGACGAGACGGCGCAGCTTGCTGAGCGCGGCCGTTCTGATCATCGCGCTCGGCGCCGTCCTGACGATCGTCGTGGACCTCGACCGGCCGAGGGAGGGCCTGATCCAGGTCAGCCAGCAGCCCCTCATCGACCTGCAGCAACAGATCGGACCGCCCCAGTCGTGACCCGGATGGCCCTGCCGGCCCGGGAACACTGCCGGTCGTCTGGCAGGCGCGCCACCGGTGTATCGCGATCGATCGGCGGACTACCCCTTGTCAAGCCTCGCGTCCCTGGTGACGCGCAACACATGGTGAGAAGAACCCGTTCGGCGTGCCTCTTGTGGTACCCATCGCCCGAAGAGGAGCCCGATACGGGCGAGTTCCATGCTTCGACCGCTCTCCACCGAGCGAAGGAAGCCGCCGGCGACAAGGACGTGCTCGGCGGCGGCGGCGCCGTCATCCGACAGGGGCTCGACGCCGGCATCATCGACGAACTCGACATCATCCTCGCGCCGGTAGTTCGGGCGGCAAGCGTCTGCGAGGACTTCACGAGGTCGCTCGACCGAGAACCGCGGCGTGCGGCAGTCTCGGTACGACATTCATCGAGTACGCGGTGGAGCGGTAGAAAGCGTCCTTGTCTTGCGGCCGCATCGGGGCGGTGCCGTGACTGCGGACGCTCGTCGAGCGCGGTGAATGGGGATCAGCCGCTGCGACCTCGCAGCGCGCCGCCGGCTCGAGGTCGGACGAGGCCGAACGAGCGGCTCGAGTCGCAGACGGCCTAGCCTGATTGACGCTCGCCGCGCGGACCGCCAGGCGCAGACATTCCGGGACGTCGGCCTCGTGGTACGGACGCTCACTCGGCTCGATCCCATCGAGAAATCCCTGGTACACGAGGGCGGCGTGAAGGGGGGCGATCGGTTCGATGAGCTCCGCGGCCCGCGTCGGGTCGGCGTCGGGATACTCGGCCTCCCACGCATCCAGCCACGCCGCGCGCACACGACCGCGCAAGGCCTCCGGGACATGCTGCAGGAAGTTGTGAGCGAAATCGAACAACGGGTGGCCCACCCCGGCGTCGCCCCAGTCGAGCAGCACCAGGCCGTCCGCACCGTAGCGCCAGTTGGCCGGATGGAAGTCACCGCGAACGAGCGTTTCGGGCAAGCCGCAGGCGGCCAGCGCTTCAAGCCGGCTCGTGACATCTGCGAAGAGGCTATCGAGCGTCGCCAGTTCTGCCCCGCTGAGGAGCGCCCTGACGTCCGGCCGGCCGAGGAGCGCACCGAGTCTGGCGGGCAGGGAGACCGCGCGATAGTCGGCGAGGCCAGCCGCCAGGAGCTCATCGACGCGGCCGGCCCACCGGACCTGGAGCGCCACCAATCGCAGCACCATCTCGATGAGCCGACTCTCGGGAGCGTCGTACTGGTCCTCTCCCCGGACATGTTCGAGGAGGACCGTTCTCGTCGCCGGGTTCGAGCCTAGCAGCGGCGGCACGAGCGTCGGGTCTTCTGCCGCGACCATCGCGATGATCGTCCCCTCGTGCACCATGAACGGCGGGACGCTCTTGCACCAGACGTCGCCCGACGCAGTGGGCAGGCGCATGCTCGACGACAGGTTCCACGACTTGACCTGAACGGCCGGGCCGATTCGCGGGCGACCCGCGACAGCAAGCACGTTGTCGGCCCACGACAGCGTCGCCGTAACCCCGCCTGGGCGGGCCCAGGCCGCGCGGAGCGGTTCGTCTCCGCCGAGGATGCCGGGGTCGACGTGGTCGAACAGGGATGCTGGCGGCGGATCGCCGATCAGCTCGGCCAGATAGGTGACGGCGCCTCCGCGCATCGGCGTGGGACTATCGGCAGACAACAGTCGGAGAATCACCACGTCGATGCCGAAGGCGGCGCGAGCACCCTGGGCCACGGGCTCGACGTCGGACCACCAGGGTGACTCGATGCTGAAGTCGGGCAGGCCCCCGAGCGGATCCCCTGAGCCTGAGCAGACGATCAGCCGCACCTGGCGGGGCACTTGGACGACTCCACTCCTGAATGGCGAGGCCGTTATACATCCCAACGTTGTCCCCAGCGTACGGGACGCGGACGTCCCAGGTCACGGGCTGCCGACCGAGGCTTCGAAGAACGCGACGAGGCGGTCCGCGTAACGATCAGTTTCGAGCAGCATCGCGCGGATGTGCTTGGCGCCCGGGACCAACCAAGGCTCGACCTGTGTGCCGCCGCGCGCGGCGGCGACCGAGAGGTCGATCGCGTTGTGCGGCCGGATGGTCGTGTCGTCGAGACCCTGGACGATGAAGAACGGGCGCCCGGCGATGCGGAGGACCTCGTCACCCGGATCGCGCGTCGCGAGTGCCGTATCGCCGAGCAGATGGCCGATGGGGACCGCCGGGCCGGCGACCCAGCCAGGGTAGCCCTTCGATTCGGCGTACTCCGCGGCCGCGACGCTGAAGCTCGCATAGCTGCTGTCCGCCCACGTCGCCGCGATCCCCGGTTCCTCGCCGGTGGCGATCGTCGCGGTCGCCGCCCCGAGCGACACGCCGATGAGCCCGATGCGGGCCGCCGGCACCCCCTGGGCGCGGAGCCAGTCCCAGGCGCCGAGCACGTCGAGATACTCCTTGGCCCCGCCGGCCCAGCGGCCGTCGTCGATGTCGGAGTCGCCATGGTTGCGGAGGTCCGGAAGGAGGACACCGAAGCCGGCTCGATGGAGCATCCCGGCCGGGAGGAGGACGCTCCAGTCCCGTCGGCAGGCGTTGTAGCCGTGGACGAGGAGGACGACCGGACCGCCCGTCTGTCGCGGCGGCGCGTACCAGCCTCGGATGGTCAGGCCACCGCCGCGTGTCTGGAACGCGACATCGTCGAAGTCCGTGAACCGGTAGGGGGCGGCGTCCGGCGGGTTCGGGATCGACGTGTCGTTGATCGTGAAGTCGGCCGGCGTCTGCGATGCGAACGCGTGCGCACCGCAATGGGGCTGGACCACGGATAGCTCCTCGTAAGCGAGGTATCCGCCGGCGACATAGACGCCCGTGGCTGCCACCAGCACAACGAGCGCGAGCACGACCGCGGTGCGCCATCGGCGGGGTCTTCGGACCGGCTCCGCTGGGTCCGTTGCGATAGTCATCATGGTGATCACTTAACGTGCGAGCCGGGTCTCTGTTACATCATAGGAACCGTCGCGGGCGGGGCCTCCGGACACGGGTGCTGCCCAGGCAGATGATCCCGGACAGGGCGGCGGCGTTTCGACCCGATGGTGTATCCGGAGTGACTCGCAAACGCGCAGTTCGAGGAGGGCCCTGGTGGCAACGCGCACGATCCATGATCGAATGGCCATCGGTCGGCGAGTGGATGCGATGACTCTCGATTGCATGCCCGATCGCCTCACGCAAGAAAGCCGACGGTCGGCGCCGGAGGGCGCGTCAAGGACTCAGTCAGCGCGTCAAACCACGTGACGCCGAAGGCTGCCAAACCCGCCAAGCGAACGGCCACGCAGGGCGACGTCCTCGCCACGCTGCCGGCCTCGATGACTGGGCGGGCAAGCCCGGCGAAGGCCGCGGTCGGCGACAAGCCGGTCTTCGCCTACATCAGCAGTCTGCCGCAGCCGCAACGCTCCATCGCCGAACGGGTCGATGCCCTGGCGGCCGAGACGCTGCCGGGCCTGCAGCGCAGCGTGAAGTGGGGCATGGCGTGGTATGGCGTCGGCGACGGATGGTGCTTCGCGTGCGGTGGCTTCGCCGGCCACGTCAAGCTCACGTTCGGGCGCGGCACGAGCCTTACGCCGGTACCGCCAGTTGCGCCGATCGGGATGGGCAAGGACTCGCGCGGCGTGGACCTTGGATCCGTGCACGACCTCGACGAACGCCAACTCGCGTCGTGGATGAGACAGGCAGCGGCCATCCCCGGCTTCGGCGGGAAGAAGCGATGAGCTCGGCAACGATCTGGAAGGTCGCGCCGGCGAGAGGATAGGGCTCGCTCGCTGACCGTGAACCCGCAGGCGAGACGACCGTGAACATGAAGGATGAGCGCGTCGAGCGGCTATCGGAGCAAGGCGTGCGTGTACGTCGTGACAGATTCGCGTGCACGCGCGAAGATGTAGCGGCTGGCAGGAACCAGGCTTGGCCGGCCGACCGCACATGAGTATCTGATGACCGACCTGCCCCGCTCCTCAGCCGACCGGGCTGACAACGCGTCGACGCCCGGTGGCGAGACGCCCGCCGGCGACCCCGAGCTCGCGGCGCTCGTCCGGCGCGACGCACCGCTGGACGACGCCGACGCATCGCTGGCCGCCCTCGTGAGCCCTGGGCGACCCGTGTCCATGGCGGTCCCGCCGCCCGGCCGCTGGTGCCCCGCAGCGGCCCGTCGCTGGGGCGCCTGCGCCGACGGGACAGCCCAGGCGCCCGAAACCGCCCGCACCGCCGGCGATGCCACGCCCCAGGCCGGGACGGATGCCACCGAGCTCGTCTTCGATGCCGTGCCGGTCCTGCCCCTCGCGGCCGCCGCGACCGACTGGGAGCCCCCGGCGCGGCCTAAGCGCCGACGGTCGTTTGCCCTCCGCTTCGGTGTCTCGTTCGTCGTGGGCTTCCTGCTCACCGTCGGCATCGGCACCGGCGTCCTGTACGCATGGGGCCAGCAGTACGACGGCCGAGTCATGCCCGGCGTCCGCATCGGCAGCACGGAACTCGGCGGCCTCACCCGCGATCAGGCGGGAGAGGCGATCGCGAACGCCTATGGCTCGCTCGGCACCGGGCAGATCACGCTCACCGGCCCGGACGGCCAGATGACGACCATCGGCTACGCCGACGTCGGCCGCGGCCCCGACACCTCGGCGCTGCTCGACGCGGCACTCGCAGTAGGTCGCCAGGGCGAGCCTGTCATGAACCTGATCGGCGCACCCCGGGCCGCGATCCATGGGGTGACCCTTGACCCCCCAGGCGTGGCCTACGACCGCGCCAAGCTGGCGGCCGCCGTCGAGACCCTCGCAACGACGATCGACCAGACCCCCGTGGACGCCTCCGTGTCGGCCGGCCAGGGCGGGACGGTCAGCGTCTCCCCGGCGAAGGACGGTCGCGCCGTGGACAAGGCGGCCCTGCTGACCGCGCTCGACAAGCAGCTCGCGGCGCCCAGCACGCCGGGGTCGATCGCGATGGCCGTGCCGGTCGTGTCCCTGGCACCCGCCGTCACCACCGCCTCGGCCGAGGCGGCGAAGGCGGCGGCGGGTCGAATGGCCGCCGACGTGGTCATCACCCGGGGCACGGACAGCTGGACGATCTCCGGCACCAGCCTCGCGCCCCTGATCTCGTTCTCGACCGCGGGCGACGGGAGCATCACCCCGGTCTTTGACGAGTCGGGCCTCGACCCGATGCTCAAGACGCTGTCTCCGAAGGTCAACCAGACCGCGCAGGAAGCGGGCCTCAAGCTGGTCAACGGACACGTCGTCGCCACTGGCACCAGCCGCGAGGGCCGAACGCTCGACGCGGCCGGCATGAAGGCCGCGGTCATCAGCGAGATCGCGGCCCGCCAGGCGGGCGCGGGGGCATCGCCGGTCGAGGCCGTCGTCAAGGCCGTCGCCCCGAAGCTGTCGTCGGCCGACGCCACCGCGATGGCCGCCAAGATGAAGCCCATCAGCTCGTTCAGCGTCTACTACTTCGTCATCGTCAACAACCACTGGGGCGGGAACATCGAGGCGCCGGCTACGAAGATCAACGGTACGGTCGTGCCGGCAGGCGCGATCTTCGACTTCTGGAAGGTCGTCGGCGACCTGCACAAGCTCCCCGGCGCAGGCCCGGGCAACGCGATCGAGGGCGGGAAGATCACCGTCACCGGCGCGTTCGGCGGCGGCATCTGCACCACCTCCACGACGCTGTTCAACGCGGCGTTCCGGGCAGGCATGGTGCCGCTCGCCCGCCAGAACCACAACGAGTTCATCAACCGCTATCCGCCGGGCCTTGATGCCACCGTGTGGATCATCGGCAAGACCAAGCAGACCATGAGCTTCAAGAACGACACCGAGTACCCGATCCTGATCCAGCGGACCATCACCAACGCCGGCAACAAGCGATGGCTCACCTTCAAGATCTGGAGCGTGCCGAACGGACGGACCGCCAAGGTCACCAATACGGTCATCCAGCACGGCCCGCGCGCGATCGACACGGTCGTGAGGGATCCGACCAAGCCCGTTGGGTACTCGTTCCGCAATAACGCCCCCGCGGACGGCGCCAAGGTGTCCGTCACCGTGACGATCTACGACCACGGCAAAGTCCACTGGACGAAGCGGTACTACTCGAACTATCCAGCGGTCAAGGGCGTCCTCGTGGTGGGAACCAAGACCTGACGCCAGCCTGGTCTCGCCGTGCCGTCAAGTTCGCGCAGAACCAGCTTGGGGACGATGCCACGACGGACGCGTCCCTCCGATACGTGCGAGATGTCCAGAAGTTCTTGCCCGAATCCATCGGTGGACCTTCCCCAACCCCGCCGCCATCCGGAGCGAGCGAAGCGGGGCTGCGCCACGAGCGCGTGGGTCATCGCGACTCCTTCTCCAAGCGCCGGAGGGCATCGATGACCTCTGCGACGACGCGGGCCATTGGCGCGAACGGCGATTCCAGCCGGATCGTGGCGGACTGGGTCAACATCGCGTTGTAGGGAGCGCCGCTGCCGGTCTGGCTCCGGATGTCGGTCCGGACGAGCACGATCGGCTTCTTGCCGTAGGCGTAGCCGCACTCCCAGGCGGTCCCCGAATCGGGATCCGAGCCATCCATGATCGCGACGAGGGCGTCGGCCCAGTCGATCCCGCGGACATCTGTGGCGAAGATCCCTGCGGCGTCCTTGCCCGGTTCCTGGTCCTGGGGTAGGAAGACTTCGTGTCCCCCGTCGCGAAGGGCCGCCGCGAACTCGTCATTCCAGGCCCGTTCCGCGGCCGAGAAGAGCGGCCCGGCGAAGTACAGCTTCATCCCATCAAGTATCGCCGAGCGCCCGTTGTCAATCGTGAGCCGACGCCGAACTGGTCGTGCGATCGGAAGCGCGTCGCGGCCGTTCTTCGACAAGCTGGGCGACGGTATGGCAGCGGCGCCCCCGGACGGACACCGGGGCCCGGAAACCAAAGTCGTCGACGCGCTCTCTTGGTACGCGCTGGCGTTGGCGCCTGATCCAGCCGCGACCTCGGCGCGTACCTTCGGCTGCTGGCCGTCGCGCCTCGCCGCTAGACTGCCGCCCGGGCCGGGTCGCCCCGCTGGATCAGCTGTCCGGGTCGTCCATGAACTCGCGGACCTCCTGCGCGCAGCGGCAGGCGACCGCGATCCTGGCCGCCCACTCGAGCGCCTCGTCGCGCGAGAGCACGTCGATGATCGAGAACCCCCCGATGGTCTGCGTTCGGTGCTGCGGCAGGCCCTCAGTAACGGTCCCGTCGGTGGACACGACGCGCGCCTCGCTGGGCTCCAGCAGGCCGCCACCGAATACCCAGACGCCCGCGTCCTTGGCCGACCGGACCACTGCGTGCGACGCATCGGAGACGTCCGGCAGATCCTCCTCGGGGAAGGTCATGTCGCCGTCATTGAACGAGATGAGGTAGTGGGTCATCGTTTTGACTCCTCGGCCCGACTGGAGGGACGTTGGCGGCCCCCGGAGGGACCGATGGCCGGATCACACAGGCTACCTGTCGTCAGGTGCGTAGCACCTTCGCCATCGGGCGGCCCTTCGCGAGCTCGTCCACGAGCTTGTCGAGGTAGCGGATCTGCTGCATGAGCGGGTCCTCGATCGTCTCGACGCGCACTCCGCAGATCGCGCCTGTGATCAGTCCTGCGTTCGGGTTCAGTCGCGCCACCGCGAAGAAGTCCTCGAAGCTCGTGCCGGCGGCGAGGTGCCGCTCGAGCTCGGCCTCGTCGAATCCCGTGAGCCAGCGGATCACGGCGTCGAGCTCGTCCTGCGTGCGGCCCTTCTTCTCCACCTTCGCGAGGTAGAGCGGGTAGACCGAGGCCACGGTCGTCGAGAAGATCCGGTGTCCGGTCGCCGTCGTCACTGCGTCACCGCGAACCAGCGGCCCTCGGGATCCGAGAAGGCGAAGCTTGCCGCGCCCTGGTGATCGCCCACGTCCGTCGCCTGGACCCCGCGTCCGACGAGGGCCGCGTGCGTGGCCTCGAGGTCGTCGACGGTGAAGGCGATCGACGGTGTCGCGAGGTCGAGGCCGTCCGGGTTGTCCTTCATCAGCTCCATCGGCACGAGCTCGAACGCGAACGGCTGGTCGGCGAACCCGACCTGCGCGATCGTGAAGTTTCCCGCCTCGGACCGCCGCTTCTCGACCATGCCGATCTGCTCGACCCAGAACCTGCGGCAGGCCTCCGCGTCATTCACGTACAGCACGACGTATCCGACCTTCATGAGCGACTCCCGGAACGCGGCGCCATGCACGACGCTGGCGCGCTCGACTTCCAGCATATGCGCGGCCGCCGACTCGCCGCTCCCTCACTGGCGCCGGTCCGATGGCACTGCCTGAGCCGTCCGAGGTGGGGACGCCGCTGACGTCCTCGGGGCCAGACAGCCGACGGGGCACGCCGCTGCTCCGAGAGTGGGCGGGAACTGGCGCTCCCGGACGGCCCCGAGGGCGCGGCAGAGATAGACAGGGCGCTCACGCAGACCGGAACCGCCGCCGGGACGGCCGCATCAGGCGGACGAGTCGTCCCGGAGCGCCGCCCACACCCGCCCCGAGGTCATCGGGAGCTCGCGGAGGCGCACGCCCGTGGCCGCTGCGATCGCATTGGCGATGGCCGCCGGCGCTGGCAGGACCGGAGCCTCGGCCATGCCGCGCGCGCCGAACGGGCCTTCCGGCGCCGGGATCTCCAGCCAGTGGGTCTCGATGGGCGGGAGCATCGACGCCCGCGGCAGCGCGTAGTCCATCAGCGTCCCGGTGAGGAGCTGACCGGCGTCGTCGTGCACCAGCGCCTCGACCAGCGCCCGGCCGATGCCCTGGACGGCGCCGCCGGCCATCTGGCCCTCGACGAGCGCCGGGTTGAGCGCCCGGCCGACGTCCTGCACGGCAACGTAGTTCAGCAGCGTGACCCTGCCGGTCTCCGGGTCCACGCGGACATGGGCGAGGTGCGCAGTCGCGGTGGGGGCCAGCTCGGTGTGAGAGGTGGCGCCGTGGCCCTCGACCGGCGGGTGCGGCGACGCCCAGGTCGTGGCCAGTTCGTGCGCCAGATCCGCCACGACGATCCCCGACCACGAGCCATCGCGTGGCCGGATCACCCCATCGACGAGCTCCAGGTCGTGCGGGTCGATCTCCAGGTCCTCAGCGGCGATCGCAAGCAGCCGGTCCCGGGCATCCTTGGCGGCCGCGCGGACGGCAGGCCCGACCGCGTAGGTGATCGCGCTCGCGCTCGTGGCGGGCGTGGGCGGCGCGCTGTCGGTGGACGGGACCACGACGCGCACGGCCTCGAACGGGACGCCGAACTCCTCCGCGGCGATGGCGCCGAGGATCGTCAGGCTGCCGGCGAGGTCGACGACGCCAGTGACGACCGTGAGCGTGCCGTCGGGCTCGAGCCGGCAGGTCGCCGCCGCCGGCTGCATCGAATTGCGCCACACGCCGACCGCCACGCCGACGCCCTCGCCTGCAGGGAGCGCGTCGCGCTCCACCCACAGCGGGTGGCCACGGACCGCCTCGAGGCACTCGGCGAGACCGATCCGGGGCCATCGGTCCCCGCCGGTCATCGGGTCGCCCTCCGCGACCAGGTTGTGCAGACGAAGCTCGATCGGATCGATGCCGAGCGTCGCCGCAAGCTCGTCGAGCAGCGACTCCAGGGCGAACAGGCCCTGCGGTCCGGAGGGGGCCCGATAGTGGCCGGACCCGAACCTGTTCGTCCGGACGCCCGCCGAGCGCACGTCGATCCCCGGCCAGCGGTACGGGCCCGAGATCAGGCCCGCGGCGAACCATTCCCACGAGGCGTCGGGAAACGCTCCCGCGTCGTAGACCATGTCGGCCTGGAGGCCGGCGAGCCGGCCGTCGCGTTCGGCGCCGATGCGCAGCCGGGTCGTCACCGCCTGAGCGGGGTTCGTCGCCGCCAGGTCCTCGCGACGGGTGAGCACCAGGCGGACGGGCCTGCGGAGGCGCATCGCCGCGCCCGCCACCAGTGGCTCGATCAGCACCTCCTTCGAGCCGAACGCGCCGCCGATCGGCGGCGCCGTGACGCGGACTCGGCTCAGCGGGAGGTCGAACAGCGTCGCGAGCGCGTCGCGGGCGTCGAACAGGCCCTGCGTGCTCGATGCGACCACGAGGGTGCCGTCGTCATCGATCCACGCCGTCGCAGCGTGCGGCTCGATGTAGCCCTGGTGGACCCACGGGGCGACGAAGCGGCCGTGGACCACCACGTCTGCGGTGGCGAGCGCAGCGGCGGCGTCGCCGTCGGTGACGTGGTACCGCTGGAGTACCTGGTCGGCGCCTGCATCGGCGGCGGCCTCCGCGTCGAGGACAGGCTCGAGAGGCTCGGCATCGACGAGGACGGCCTCGGCGCCGTCCGTCGCCGCGGCTTCCGTGCGTGCGACGACCAGGGCGACCGGCTGGCCCGCGAACACGGCAACGTCCCGTGCCAGCGGCACGGCGCGCCGCCCATCGCCGCCCGCGACGACGCGGAAGTCGTTCGCCGTGAGGACCGCCACGACGCCGGGCACCGCGAGGGCGGCGGAGGCGTCGATGGACCGGATTCGCGCGTGCGCGTACACCGACGGGACGATCCGCGCGTGGAGGAGCCCGGCAGGCGCCGACTGGTCTGCGGCGAAGCGGGAGGTGCCCGTCACCTTGGCGAGCGAGTCGGCGCGCGGTCGAGAGACCCCGATGACGCGGTAGGCTGCGCCGTCCCCGCGACCGTCCGACATCTGCGCATTGTGCGCGGTGCGGCGGTCGCCGGAGCGCGGGGTGGCCGCCCGAGCGCGGAGGCGGGCCTCACCGCATCGCCGAGGGAGCGGGGCGTGGATCATGGCAGCCGAGGACTGGACATGATCGACAGGTTCAGGATCGCGCCAGATTCGCGTCGATCTCGCGCGCAGGAGCCCGGCCGTCTCACGGGTCCAACGAAGCCTGATCGGGCTGCTCCGGCGACGCTTCGACCGCAGTTACCTTCGTCGCTACCGCGAGCTCAGACCCGTCGACGACCGCCTGCTGGCGTCGTGGCGTTTGCCCGTGCTCGCGGCCCGACTGGCCGAAGAGGTGGAGGAAGAGGCGAAGCTACCGGTCCTGGTCATCGTCTCGAAGGCCGCCCCCGCAGACGCGGGTTGGCCTCTCGCAAACGACGTTGGGCTCACGCTCCCTGATGAGCGCGATGAGGTAGCCCATTGGGCGTCTTCTTCGCGATCGAACCATCGGCCACGAGGTAATAACCCTCGAGCCGCATCATCGGCGTGAGAACGATCTCGCCGGCGGCGTTGACAGGCATGCCATCGAACGTGTGCCCGACGATGACCCTGTCCTGCCTGGTGGTCTTGCGGGCGAAGCGAGTCTGAACCATGAGAAGTCTCCAAAATCGAGTGTGATTACACAATCAGTGTCCGTCGGCCGAACGCGGCGGGCTATGGTGCGACCGGGCAGTCCGGCGAGCGATCGGTTGCGTCGATTTCGGCAAGATCGCTCCGCGCGGCCCGTCACGTAGCTGAACGCTCGGTCACCTCGATCAGGGCACCGAGTTCGGCCAGCGAGCGGCTAAAGCGATCGAGTCGCTCGGCATTGTGGCGCTGACAGAAGTGCGGTCCCCACGCCGTGCCGGCTGGCTCGGGGCAGCGTTGCTCGATGCACACCCGACCGGTGTGGTAGCGGCCACCGTTCATCGGGTCCTCGGGGTCGTGTGCTCGGTCTCTGGCGCTGATCGGCCAGTTGTTCGGTGCCATGGGTGCTGCGCTTCTCCTGAGGGTCTCGACGCGGGAAGGCGCTCGACGAGTCCGCCTGATCATCGACGGCAGCGGGTCGCCGGGTCATCGGCCGGACCATGCAGAGCGGGACGCCGTCGGTTGCAGCATCCCGGCAGCGGCCGGGCGAAGACGTAGACCCGGGACTTGCCCCGTCGCAGATATCCGGACAACGGCTCGGCCGCCTCGACACCGAGGTGAGCTGTCCGACCTCCTCGGCTGCGGCCGGTGACTCACCGCACCGCAATCGATGGCCTACCGCTTGTCCGGCGGAAGGGTCCCCCATACCATCGGCCGACCGGAGACCTACAGGCTCGGGCCGACCCGTAGTCTCGGCAACCTGATCTCTGTCCCGAAAGCGGTGGGCGTTGCAGATCTTGGTGACCGGGGCCGCCGGGTTCATCGGCAGCCATGTCGCGGAGGCCGCCGTCCTTGCGGGTCATGACGTCCGATCCGTCGTCCTCCCCGGCGACGATCCCGCACCCCTGCACCAGCTCGGCCTGGATCCGATCGTGTCGAAATCGTGGGTCAAGGTCGAGCAATCCCAGACACGTCCAACCAAGTTCGCAGATGGGCGTCGTCTCAGCTCCCGGGGGTCGCCTCGGTCGCGATGATCCAGCGCGCGAGCTGCATCCGGTTGTCGATGCCGAGCTTGTTGAAGATGCTGGCGAGGTGGCTCTCCACCGTACGTTCCGAGATGAAGAGACTGCCCGCGACCTGCGCGTTCGTTGACCCGCCGGCGACGAGCGTCGCGACCTCCCGCTCCCGCCGGGACAGGGCATCGCCGCCCATTGCGGCGCGGGTGGCTTCTTGCTTCGTGTGCGCGACGGGCGGGGTCGTGTCGAGCGCGTAGTCGATCCCGTCGGTCCGGGACATGGCCTTTCCAGCGTTGAACGCGGCGGAGAACGCGCCGGCGCCGAGTGCCGCGCGTGCCTCCAGCTCGACCCGTTCGTGGCCGGCGCGGAGCGGCTCGAGGATGGGTGCCGGGATCGATTCCCAGACTGCGGCGGCGATACCGATGGTCCTCGCGGCCCGATCGGCCGCTCCGGTCGCGCTCGCGATGAGGGCGAGCGTCTCGAGGGCAAGGGCCATCCCTGCGAGATCGTCCAGGTCTCGGCGTAGCTCCAGCGACCGGCGCCCGTCGAGCAGTGCCTCCGCAAGGTCCCCCTGTCGCAGCAGCCCTACCGCCAGGAACTGGTAAAGCGACGCGCGCTCCCACGTCTCCCCAAGCGCTTCGCTCAACGCGATGCCCTCGCGAGCCACCGCGATGAGTCGATCGCCTCCCGCGGCGCTGTGACCCATCGCGGCGCACACCGTGGCTGACAATCGGGCGAACGGCCAGCCCATCGCGGTCGCGAGGCCCATCGACTCGACCCCGATCGCGATGACCTCGTCCGACCGCCCATCGAGGTAGGCGGCGACGGCGAGCGCTTGCATCGACCAGAAGACGATCGCTGGATCGCCGATCGCTCGACCGAGCGCGATCCCATCGGTGCCCATCTGCCCGGCGCGACCCTTGTCGCCCAGCTGGGACTGGAGAAGGCTGCCTACCCACAGGAGTCTTCCGTGCGCGCGGCTGCCGCGCGGGACGACCTCGAGGAGATGATCGATCAGCCGCTCCACGTCCGTGGCGGGACCCTGTGACAGCCAGTAGATCCACAGGTCGCAAGCGATCTCGGCACCGGCCTCAGCCTCGCTCGGGCTTCTGCGGCAGAACTCGAGCGCGGCCCACACGTTCGCCCTCTCGCTGCGGATCCGCTCGATCGCGCCAGTTGGCGCGAATTGCCTGCGGCGGCGACGACGGCAAGTGATCCGATCCAGTCCCGATGGCGCCTGAGGACCGCATCGAGCTCCCCGGACTCCTCGAGACGAACCCGTCCGAACTGGCGAAGCGGCTCGAGGATCCGGAAACGGCCACCTCGCGGGCCGTCCCTGCGCTTCAGGATCGATCGCTCGACGAGCCGGACCATGAGCTCCCGGATTTGCGCGGCCGGCAGGCCATCATCGGCGCACACGTCGGCGGCCGAGCCGCCTTCGAAGCCACCGGCGAAGACGGAAAGGCGCCGCCAGAGGAGGCGCTCTGCATCATCCAGAAGCCGATAGCTCCAGTCGATCGTCGCATCGAGGGTCTGCTGGCGGTGTGGACGGGTGGGATCGCCCGTTCCGAGAACCCCGAGACGCGCGCTGAGGCTCTCGTCGAGGCTCTCCAGACCGAGGGCATGAAGTCGCACTGCGGCGAGCTCGATCGCGAGGGCCATGCCGTCGAGCTTCGTGCAGACGCTCGCGACGGCGGCCGCGTTGCCGTCATCCAGATGGAAGTCGCGATCGACCGCCCGGGCCCGCTCGACGAACAGCGTCACGGCGTCGGACAGCAACGCCTCGGCGAGACGTGGCCGGGCCGCGTCGGGCAGCGACAGCGTCGGGACGTCGACGACGATCTCGCCGGTCACGCCGAGTGCCTGCCGGCTGGTCGCGAGGATGCGAACGCCCGGAGCGGCGCGGAGGATATCGGCGGCGAGGAGGGCGGCCGATGCGAGGACGTGCTCGCAGTTGTCGAGGATGAGGAAGCAGCGCTTCCCGGCGAGATAGTCGGTCAGGCGAGACACCGAAAGCGTCCCCGCGCGGTCCTGCAGGCCCAGCGCTGCGAATGCAGCCTGGGTCACGAGCGCGGGGTCATACACGGGCGCGAGCTCGATGAACCAGGTTCCCTGCGGGTAGAGCCGCGCGGTCTCGCGGGCGACGCGCAGCGCGAGCTTCGTCTTGCCGACACCGCCCGGGCCCGTGAGTGTCAGCAAGCGGCTGCTCGGGGACATCCGGCTGAGCTCCGCGATCTCGTCGCGCCGCCCCACGAAGCTCGTCAGCTCGACTGGCAAGTTGCTGGCAGGCGAGTTGAGGCGGGGGGACGCCAAGGTCGGTGGAGCGTAGCGGGCCGGTTCGCAAAGAGCAAGACGCGGTCGCCGGCAGGTGGGAGCTCCGCCGGGCCTCGCTCAGAGATGCGCTATCCAGAGGACGCCCGATGCCCCTTGAACTGGTGATCGCGCGCGTGAGGCTGACCGCTCGGTCCGTGCGCCCGACGAGGCGTCGCCAAAAGTTGATCGGCCGATGCAGGTGGGACTGAGCGTTTTCCCTTCCGGGCGCGTCGTATCAGCGCCTGCACCATGAGGCAGGGATGATCAGGAGGTTGGACATTGACAGGCACCGTAGTCATCGCGCTCGGGCTGCTGCTCGTCATGTTCGCTCCGGCCTCGGTCGCAGCCGGACGGCCGCACCAAGGCGATCCCGCACTGATGCAGCCGGCGCTCAACCCGACGTTCGCGCCGTGAAACTGCCGGCTGAACATGTGACCTGGCTCGGTGGGAGGCCCCACGCTTTGCCGCCGGTCAGTCGGCATCGAGAACATCGAGGACCTGTGGGTCGATCTCGGCTGGGCGCTCCGAGCCGTGATCGGCTGAGGGGGCTCGGGATCGGACGCAGATGCCCCTGCCGGTGCACGGCGTCGGCGCGATCGGCCGTGTACTGTCGGCATCCCCACCACCGTCACCTTGACGCGGAGCCGCAAAGATGGACGCAACGAAGTCCCGTGACCGCCTGACCGGCTGCTACATCACGATCCCGACGATGTTCCGCGACGATGCGGAGCTCTCGGTCGATCTCGATGCGATCGCCCGGCACGTGGAGTTCCTCATCGAAGGTGGCTGCGTGACGGGCGACGCCGTGCTCCTCGCGGGCGGTGCTGCCGGTGACTTCTCGACGATGACGTTCGACGAGCGTGTGGCGGTATGGGAGACCGCGGTCGCGGCCGGGGCTGGTCGCGTGCCGATCGCGGTCGGTGGCCAGACGACGAGCACCCTCGAGCTGATCCGGCTCGTCAAGGCCGCCGCGTCGATCGGTGCCGACTACGTCCAGGTCTCGCCGCCCTTCTACCATGCCCACACCGAGGGCGACTTCCTCGATCACGTTCTCGCGGGCGCCGACGCCGCGGATATCGGCTTCATCGTCTACAACACGTTCTGGACCAGCCTCGGGCTGTCGAGTGCGCTCATCGAGCGTCTGGTCGACGTGCCCAACGTCGTGAGCCTGAAGTGGTCGACGCCGGACACGGCGATGATGACGTTCGAGGGCGTCGTGTCGAGGTTCTCGCGGCGCTTCTCGATCATCGACAACCAGATGCGGTATGTCACGAGCCACATCCTGGGCGCCCGCGCGATCGAGATCCACCAGGGCAATTACTGGCCCCAGTTCGCGGTCGGGCTCTGGCAGATGCTCGAAGGCGGACGCTATGTCGAAGCGCAGCGCGAGATGGTCCGGGTGTGCATGCCGTTCATGGACTTGTGGGTCGAGACCGAGGGCTACACCGGCGGCGACGGTTATCTCGACAAGCTGTGCATGGAGCTTGTCGGCCTGCCGTCGAGCCGTAACCGCCCGCCGACCCGGGACGTCCGCGACCTGTTCCGCGACAAGGCCCGGCAGATGCTGATCGACTGTGGCGTGCCGAACGTCATCGGGGCGCCGTCGACGCTCGAGTCCGCCGCGGCCACGGTCTGAAGGGTGCGCGGCGCCAATGAGGCGAAGCGTCGTCGAACGCCCGGACGTCGATGATCTCGTCGTCCGACCTGGCGGTGAGGGCGTGACCACATTGCGCGTCAGCACGTGAGTTACGACATCGTCGTCAGCGAAGTGGCGTCGCGCCCGATCGCGGCCGTGCACGCGAGCGTTCCCGTCGGTCACGTCGCCGCGGCCTGGCGGCCGGCCCTCGACAAGGTCTGGGCGTTCCTCCGCACGCACGATGGCCTCCGAACCGACGGCCACAACATCTTCGTCTACCGCCACCCCCTGACGCCCGGGGCGCCGCTGGAGGTCGATTTCGGCGTCGAGATCAGCCGCGCGTTCGCGACCGAGGGCGACATCGTGTTCACGCATACGCCTGCCGGGCACGTCGCGTCGACCGTGCACCACGGACCGCCCGATCGGCTGGCCAGCGCGAATTTCGCCATCGAGGAATGGTGCGAAGCCCATGACCGGTCGCTGGCCGGCGTCTCGTGGGAGATCTACGGCGATCCGGGCGATGATCCGGCAACACTCGAGGTGCAGGTGTTCTACCTGCTCGGCTGAGCCAGAGCGGCGTTCGAGGGGATCCGTCGTGGGGCCAGCACGAAGGGACCGTCGGTGCACGAAGCGATGACGTTCGCCCGGCGAGGCCAGTCGTCAGGTTGGCGGCAGCAGGCGCCTCGGCTTGATCCGCCCGGCATTGGCCGCGAACGGGCCGGCACCGAGGGGATGGATCCGGACCACCGGCTGCATCGCCGCCGAGAACTCGCCCAGGGCCTCCCGGTAGTCGGCATTGAGGTCGCGGAGTCCGTCGCGGAATTCGGCGACAAGTGTCGCCGCCCAGTCGTCGTCGGGCGTTTCGGCGGCAGCGAGCTCGAGCTCGATCGCCGGGCGGGGCGTGCCGGTCTCGTCGGTGACCGTCGTCAGCAGGAACGACTCGAGGCGCCGGGATAGGTCGGGGTCGCCGTACACGATGGTCTCGATATCCTCGGGGTAGATGTTGGCGCCCATCACGCTGATCGTGGCGTCCCGGCGGCCATAGACGTACACGAATGGCAGCGGGATCGGCGACGACCAGGGCAGTCGACCCCGCGGACCGGCCACCTCGGCCATGGCGCCAAGCCGGCCGATGTCGATCCCCGCCTCGGCCAACACGCGCCGCGCCGTCGCGAAGTCGAGCAGGCCGCCCGAGTCGTGCACGTTGTAGCGGATGCGCGGAGCCATGAGATCGAGCCGGCTGACGGTGCACAGAACCTCTCCGAGCGCGTTGACCTCGAGGAAGTGCACGAGCGGGTTGTACTGGAAGACCATGGGCAGTCGCGGGTCGCCGCCGAACAACGCGGCTCGGATGTCGGGTCGCGCCCGAGCCAGGCGCCGAAGGGCGACGCTGACCGGAGACTCTCCGGCCATGCCGATCTCGAGGTCCGTCGCGCCGTAGCCTGAGTAGACGACCTCGAACCGCTCGAGGAGCCGATCGCGGAGTTCCTCCGCCATGCCCTCCCCGCCGACGAGCGCGCACATCCGGTACGACGCCCATGGAAAGCCCTGCCGATCGCCCTCGTCGAGCAGGTGCTTGATGAACGGCGGATAGCCGCTGATCAGGTAGCGGCGCGACGGTCCGAGGACCGTGAGCGAGGAAAGGATCTTCGGGATGTCCGGCCCGATCGACTTCACGAGCCCGTGGCGATTCATCCCCAGCGACATGTTGAAGCCGGTCGCCCAGGCGCCCATCGAGAACGCGTTGAGCGTGACCAGGTCCCCGGCGCCGAATGCGTAGCGTGCGAAGAACGCGATGTTGCGCTGGGCGACGGATCGTTCGGCGGCCCCGCGGATCCAGTTGTACGGCGTCCCGGTCGAGCCGCTCGACTCGTCGATCGTGACGCCCTTGAATGCGATCCGCCCGTCGATGCACCGCCTGTCGATCGGGTACGGATCGATGTAGCTCGCCTTGTCGGTCTCCGGCACGGCTCGCAGGATCCCGGCCGGTGGGAGCCCGTCGGGGTCGATGAGGTTGCGCTCGAGGTAGTCGCGATAGGCCGGAACCCGCCGGATCGCCCGCCACGCGGCGCGCTCTGCCCGGAGCTGGCCGGTGATGGCAAGGACCGGTGGCGGCACCGTCTCGAACAGCCACTTCAGCCAGCGGTATCGGATGCCGACGAACCTGAACGTGAGGTCGAGCGGCAGGAGCCAGACGCCTCGCCCGAGTCCGAACGTCCAGGACATGAAGTGGCGCCCGACAATCCGTGCCGCCAACGTCCGGTCACCATCCCCGGCGCGGGCCGTTGGATCCAAGGTGGGCTCCCCTCCGATGCTCACGGTCGTCCCTTCGTGCGAGTTGTCCGCGGGAAGACGCGCGGAGTATGCGCGTGTTACCGCGCGGCCCTGGAGGTATCAGGGTGCGAGGGCTCGACTCTTGGGATCGGGGTCGCGCTCGAGGCCGACGCCACTGTCACGACTGCCTGCCCTGTATGCGGCGCCGGCATCTCGATCGCCATCGAGGCTGGACGCCCCGCCGACGGACCGCTCCGCGCCTATGGCTGGCCGACGGTGGCGCCGCTCTGCGGACCGACGTCTGCGCGCCGACGGTACTCCTGTGTTCCGTCGACCATGCCGAGGCCTGGACCTGGGCCGAGCGCCAGGGTGGCCGGAGCCGCGTCGTCGACCTCGGCGAGGCGGCGACCGTCGGTCGCGAGGGGTGGCGCGGCTGTGCCCAGTCAGCCCGTCGTCTTGCCGACCGTGGCATGTCGAGTGCGGCCCGATGACGGAGCAGCGCTGAACCCCTCGAGCGTCTCCTGTATGAGGATCGGGCGAGGATGAACCTGAACCATCCGTACCTGCTGGTGCGGGACGTCGAGCGTTCGGTCGCCTTCTACCGCGACCTCTTCGCATTCGACGGTCCGTCGGAGTGGCAGGGCGAGACGTTCGTCATCAGGAACAGCGAGGGCTTCTCCCTGGCGCTCACGCCCGACCCCGAACCGCCTGCCTGGCCACGGGGTCTCCACTTCGGCTTCCTGCTCGACTCGCCACATGACGCGCGCCGCCTTCGCGAGCGGATCTGGGGCGGGCATCACGATCATCGAGGCCTACTCGGAGCCCGCGTTCGAAGTGTTCAAGTGTCACGACCCCGATGGCTACGTCATCGAGGTCGAGGCCGGTGTGCCGAAGCATCCACCTGCCTGAGCCGCGGATGGATCTGCAGATGGCGCCCATCGGGCCGTCGCCACCGCATCTTGCGTGGAGTCACCAAGCCGGATCGAGCGCCGGCCGGACGACGACCTTGAGACCGCGACGCTCGATCGCAGCCGCCACGGCAAGGGCGTAGTCCGCGAACGGAAAGACGTCGGTGACGATCGATCCGACATCGATCAGGCCGGAGCTCACGAGGTCGATCGCCGTCGGATACGTGTGGTTCATCCGGCGCGACACCAGGAAGGTGATCCCCTTGCGACGCGCCAGGCTCGCCGGGAACGAGGTCCGGTCGCCCGCAGGGATGCCGACCAGCACGACCCGGGTGGCAGGTGCGGCGAGCGCCACCGCCGTCTCGACGGCATCGTCCTCGCCGGCCACCTCGAACGCGCTGTCGGTCCCATCGGGAACGACCCGCCGCAGGGCCTCGCGCTCGTGCCCCCGGTCCACGAGCGCGACCTCGGTCGCGCCGGCCTGCAGTGCGGCCTCGATCCGATGGGGCAGCGTGTCCGTCGCGACGATGCGACCCGCCCCGCCGAGGCGAGCCAGCCGGACCAGCAGCAGGCCGATCGGCCCGCAACCGTAGACGCCCACGGACGCTCCGATCTGCGTCCGCGCGAGATCGAACGCGTGGATGGCGACACCGATCGGCTCGAGCATGAGCGCCCCGAGGTCGTCGACGTCGGGCGGCATCGGGACGAGCTGCCGCATCGGCCAGGCCATGAGGGTCCGCATCGCCCCGTCGGTACCGCCATGGCCGGCAAAGCGGAGGTTGTCGCACAGGTGCTCTCGACCGAGGCGACACTGGCGACACGAGTAGCACGGGATCGCAGGGTCGATGGCCACGAGCTGCCCGGCCCGGTCACCGCTCGCGATGACCCCGGCAGCCTCATGCCCGAGCACGAGCGGCGACGAAACTCGGCTGTCACCGATCGACCCCTCGGTGAACCAGTGGAGGTCCGACCCGCAGATCCCGACCGCCGTGACCCGCACGAGCTCTTCGTCGGGGCCGGGCGTCGGCTCGGCCTCGTCATGGAGACGAAGGTCACGAGGGCCATGGAGACGAAGAGCCTGGATCTGCGTGCCTCCCTGATCGCCCGTCCTGACGCCCGACGGGGACTTCGATCGTACGTGATGGTCGACGAGGAAGGGCCGACCTGCTCCTCTATCCCGGCGAGCCGCCGCCAGTTTCCTCGAGTCGCGGTTCGGGTGGGCTACGCCAGGCTCCTGGCCAGCAGCCAGTAGAGATCGTTCCACCGGAGCTGGTCGCGGAAGCCGTCGAGCGTCGTGTCGCTCGTCGATGACGAGGAGCTCTACCCCGGACATCGCGGCGAAGTCTCGCAGGTGCTCCGCCGTCACGCTGAAGCCGAGGCTGGTGTGGTGCGAGCCGCCGGCGTAGATCCAGGCGGCGGCGCCGGTCCGGAGGTCGGGTCGCGGGCGCCAGACGGCGCGGGCGACCGGGCAGCTTCGGGAGGGGCTGCTCGGCGGGCACGACGTCGACGACGGTCGCGACCATGCGGAAGCGCTGCCCCATGTCGGTGATGCAGGCGGCGATGGCGGGCCCGGGGTGCGCGTCGAAGACGAGCCGGACCGGGTCCTCCTTGCCGCCGATGGACAGGGGGTGGACCTCGAGGCGGGGGCGGTCGCCCGCGATGGACGGGCAGACCTCGAGCATGTGGGCGCCGAGGATCGAGGTCGTCGTCGCCCGTGAGGTGGTAGGTGTAGTCCTCCATGAACGAGGCGCCGCCGGGGAGGCCGGCGGACATGACCTTCATGGCGCGGACCATCGCCGCGGTCTTCCAGTCGCCCTTCCCGCCGAAGCCGTAGCCGTCGGCCATCAGGCGCTGGACGGCGAGTCCGGGGAGCTGCTTGAGGCCGTGGAGGTCCTCGAACGTGTCGGTGAAGGCGATGAAGCCGCCGTCGGCGAGGAACCGGCGCAGGCCGAGCTCGATCCGCGCGCCGTCGCGCAGGCTCTGCGCGCGGTCGCCGCCCGGCCGGAGCTCCGGCGACGACGTCGTACTCGTCGAGGTATCGCGCGACCAGCGCGTCCACGTCCGCGTCCGATGGCCTCGTCGACGACCTCGACGAGGTCGCCCACGCCCCACGTGTTGATGCGAGAAGCCGAGCCGGCGCTGGGCCTCCACCTTGTCGCCCTCGGTGACGGCGACCTCGCGCATGTTGTCGCCGAAGCGGGCGATCCTGCCCGTCTGCCAGTCGGCCTTGGCGCACGCGGCGCGCGCCCACGTCCCGATCTGCTCCTGGACGGACGCGTCGCCCCAGTGGCCGACGACCACCTTGCGCTCGAGGCGCAGGCGGGCGGCGATGAACCCGAACTCCCGGTCGCCGTGGGCGGCCTGGTTGAGGTTCATGAAGTCCATGTCGATGTCGGCCCACGGGATCTCGCGGTTGTACTGCGTGTGGAGGTGCAGGAACGGCTTGGCGAGCAGCCTCGAGGCCGGCGATCCACATCTTGGCCGGGCTGAACGTGTGCATCCACGTGATCAGGCCCACGCACGCCGGGTCCGCGTTGGCCTCGCGCGACCAGCGCGCGGATGCCGTCCGAGCCGGTCAGGACGGGCTTGGCGACCACGCGGACCGGGATCGACGGCGCCTCGTCCAGGGCGGCCGCGATCGCGCGCGAGTGCTCGGCGACCGTGGTCCAGCGTCTCGGGACCGTACAGGTGCTGGCTGCCGGTGACGAACCAGACCTCGGACGCCGCAAGGTTCAGCACGGAGTGACTCCCTGGGCTGTGGCGGCCGGCGCTCAGCGCTGGCCGTAGACGTTCATGTAGCGGTCGTGGAGCTTGGCGACGGCATCGGCCGGGATCTCGTCCGGGCGTGCCCGAGCTGGAGCGCCATGAAGACGGTCGCGGCGACGTCCTCGGTCATGACCGCGGCCTTGACCGCCGCCTCGCGCCGTCGGGCCGATCGTGAACACGCCGTGGTTCTTGAGCAGGATCGCGGGCGACGACCCGATCCCCTCGACCACCAGCCTGCCCGATCCCCTCGTCGCCGATGAGCGTGAAGCCCGCGCACGGGATCTCGCCGCCGAACTCGTCGGCCTGGGCGGTGAGGTAGACCGGGATCGGCCGGCCGACGGCGGCGAACGCCGTCGCGTAGCGCGAGTGGGTGTGCACGACGCCGTTGACGTCCGGCCGGTGGCGGTAGATGTAGCAGGTGGCTCGCGGTGTCCGAGCTGGGCGAGACGTCGCCCTCGACGACGTTCCCGTCGGGGTCCACGACGACCATCGACTCCGCGGTCAGGTCCTCGTAGCGGACGCCGGACGGCTTGATCGCCACGAGCCCGGTCTCCGGGTCGCGGGCGGACACGTTGCCGCCCGTCCAGACCACGAGGTCGTTCGCCGGCAGCTCCGCGTGGAGCGCGACGAGCTGCGTCGCGCAGCGCCGCCAGCCGCATCAGGCCACCTCCGCCTTCGCCCGCGCGCGCAGGCCGCGGAGCGTCTTCATCACGTCGTTCTCGCCGCGCCCGAAGTAGTCGTGCAGGCGGACGTACTCGCGGTACAGCGCGTCGTACACCGCGCGTTGGCCGGGATCGGCTCGTAGACGCGATCCTAAGGCGGGCCATCGCCCGGCGCGCGTCCTCGATCGTCGCGTAGCCGCCCGCCGCCGGGCCCGGCGGCGACGGCCCCGAACATCGCGGAGCCGAGCGCCGGCGTCTGGTCGGAGGCCGGGAGCCTGTACGGTCTTGCCGGTCACGTCCGCGTAGATCTGCATGATCAGCGGGCTCTTCTCGGCCAGGCCGCCGCAGGCGACGATCTCGTTGACCGGCACGCCGTTGGCCTCGAGGGCCTCGATGATCACCCGCGTGCCGAAGGCGGTCGCCTCGATCGAGCGCCGCGGTAGATCTCGGGCGCCGTGGTCGCGAGCGTGGCCCCGACCAGCAGGCCGCCGAGCTCGGCGTCGACCAGCACGCTGCGGTTGCCGTTCCACCAGTCGAGCGCCAGCAGGCCGGACTCGCCCGGGCGCGAGCGCCGCGGCCTGCTCCTGGAGCAGCACGTGGATGTCGATGCCGCGCTCGCGCGCCTCGGCGTGGTAGCGCTCGGGGACGGCGTGCTCGACGAACCACGCGAAGTGGTCGCCGACGCAGCACTGCCCGGCCTCGTAGCCGAAGAAGCCCGGCATGATGCCGTCCTCGACGTATCCGCAGATGCCCGGGCACGAGGTGCTCGTCCGGCGCCGAGCACCATGTGGCAGGTGCTGGTGCCCATGATCGCGACCATCCGACCGGGCTCGGTGACCGTGGCCGCGGGGACGGCGACGTGGGCGTCGACGTTGGCGACCGCGACGGCGGTGCCCGCGCGCAGGCCGGTCCAGGCCGCGGCCTCGGCGGTCAGCCCGCCGGCGCGGTCGCCCGGTCCGCGCGATGTCGCGGCGACATCTTCGTGTCGACGACGTCCGCGAGGCGCGGGTCCAGCGCCGCGAAGTAGGCTCGCGGTCGGGGAAGCCGTCGCGCTTGGACCAGATCGCCTTGTAGCCGGCGGTGGTCGGGTTGCGCGTCTCGACGCCGGTGAGCCGCCAGACGACCCAGTCGGCGGCCTCGATCAGGCGGTCGGCGCGCGGCGTAGACCTCGGGCGCCTCGTCGAGGATCTGGAGCGCCTTGGAGAAGAACCACTCGGAGCTGATCTTGCCGCCGTACCTCGGGAGCCAGGCCTGCCCGGTCGCGCGGGCCGTCGTCGTTGATCCGGTCCGCCTCGGGCTGGGCGGCGTGGTGCTTCCACAGCTTGACCCAGGCGTGCGGGTTGGCGCGCAACTCGGGCAGGCAGCGCGAGCGGCGTGCCGTCAGCCTTGGCCGGCAGCATCGTGCAGGCGGTGAAGTCGATGCCCAGGCCGATGACGTCGGCCGGGTCGACGCCGCTGTCCGCGAAGCACCGCCGGGATGGTCACCTGGAACGTGCGGAGGTAGTCGTCCGGGTCCTGCAGCGCCCAGTCGGGCGGCAGCATGACGTCCCGGTCGGCGAGCGGCAGTCGCTCGTCGATGACGCCGTTGCGAGTAGGGGTAGACGGCGGTCGCCAGCTGGCGGCCGTCGGCGACGTCCACGAGGACCGCTCGTCCGGACTCGGTCCCGAAGTCCACGCCGATCGAGTACCTGCCCACTCTTCCTCCTGGTGGGCCGCCGACCTCGCGGCGGCCAGTCCTGGATGTGATGGCGACGGGATCGCGATCCTCGTCGCGGTGGCCGCCCGGGTCCATCCCCTCCCCGCTATCGATTGGCTGCCGCCACGCCCGGCGGAGCCTCCGTCCGTTCGGTCGTCGGCTCGGAGACGACGTCGGAGGATTTCGGGCAGGCTGCCGTGGATTCGCGCACGACGAGGGTCGGCCGGAAGAGCTGGACCGGGACGCCTGCCAGGTCTGGTGGACCTTGCGGTGCGGTCGGCCGCCGCCTTCGACCCGCGCGAGACGGCCTGGATGGCGGCCTCGACCGCAGCGCTCGCCATCTGCTGGACGGGCATCCGCAACGTCGTGAGCGAAGGCACCGTGTAGGCGGAGATGGCGATGTCGTCGAAGCCCACCACGGAAAGCTCGCTCGGCACGTGGATACCGGCCACGAGCGCGGCTCGGAGGACGCCGACAGCCACGGATGTCCGTGGCGACCACGATCGCGGTGGGGCGCGGCGTGAGGCGCGCCAGCGCGCGCAGGGCGGCTTCCCCATCCGCCGGGGTGTTCGCCACGTGCTGGATGTAGCCGGGCGGGATGGCGCCAAGCAGCGGCTCGACCGCCTGGACGTAGGCCTCCTGGCGCTCCCGGATGTCGCCCAGCGGCCGACCACCGACGAACGCGATGCGCCGGTGCCCCAGCCCCCGAAGGTGGTCGATCGCGGTGGCGATGCCGCGCCTGTTGTCGACATTCACGCTCGGGATCAGGTCCGGCGCGGATCCCTGCCACAGGGCGACCACCGGCACGTGGGTGCCTCGCAAGTCGTCGAGGAGGCGTGGCTGGTCGCGCATGTCCCCGAGCAGCAGGATGGCGTCGACGTGGCGCGCCTCCAGGACCGCCGCCAGGGCGAACGCTTCGCTCGCCTCGGAGTGCGCATGACCGAGGACGATGTTGTATCCGCGCAAGCGAGCGGCCACCGAAACGGCCTCGACCGCGCCCGCGAAGAACGGGTCGGTGATATCGCGAACGATGGCGCCGAGGAGCATCGTCGGCGCCCCGTGGAGCGCCCGTGCGAGCGGGTTGGGCCGGTAGCCGAGGCCCTGGGCGGTCGCCAGCACCCGGCTCCGCGTCGCGGCGGCGACCGGCACCGGGACATCGTTCAGGATCCGGGACACCGTGCTTCGGGACACGCCGGTGGCGGCCGCGATGTCCTTCATCGTCACATGCCGGGTTCGCGGGATCGACGGTCTGCTCTCATCGCCCGTCCCCAGTCATCGACGCCGCTGTTCCGCTTGGCCATCGGCTACTCGAAGCGCTTCCGGAGCAGCGCATGGATCGAGACGGAGATCAGGATGACGGCCCCGTAGAAGAGCTGGGGTAGTAGTCACTCAGCCCGATCGCGACGAGGCCGGCACTGATGCCGCCGATCATGAACGCGCCGAGGGCTGTCCCCCAGACGCTCCCGCGGCCGCCGAAGACCGATGTCCCGCCGACGAACACGGCGGCCAGCGTCGGCAACAGGTAGCCGTCGCCGACGGCCGGGTAGTAGTTGACGACCTGGAGGCTGTTGAGGATGCCGGCGAAGGCGGCCGCCAGCCCGGTCAGGTGAACAGCATGATCCGCGTTCGCCGGATCGGGATCCCCATCAGGCCGGCCGCCTGGGCGTTGTCACCGACGACATACGCGTTCTGCCCGAGCCGATGCCGGTTGAGCAGCAGCCACGTCGCGATGGTGATCATACCAGCCACACGAACTCCATCGGGATCCCGAACAGCTTGCCCGACCAGGACGTCGTACACCGGCGACTGAGGTGGTCGCGATGAGCGGGTACTGCTTGCCGCTGACGAGCGCGAGCGCGAGCCCGCGGAAGAGGAACTGGGTGCCGATCGTCACGACGAGCGACGGGATCCCGATGTACGTGACGATGGCGCCGTTGAACACACCGCACAGGGCGCCGACGGCGAGCGCAGCCGCGATCCCGAGCTCGACGCTGCCCGTCGCCTTCCATGCCGCGACGAAGCCGACCATCCCGAGCGACATGATCGACGGGAACGACAGGTCGATGTCCCCGGCCACGATGACCATCGTGAGCGGCATCGCCATGATCGCGAAGAACGGCGTCGTCTGGGCGAACGACGAGTAGATGGGCGTGTCCAGGAACGTCGTGGCGCCAGGACGACGAAGACCAGCCAGAGCAGCGCGAAGGCGACGTGATGCCGATCTGCGACGCCCAGGTGGACAGAAAGGCGGTGACGTTGCTGCGACGGGCCGCGACCTCGGCGGTCTGAACGGTCATGCCGCGCCTCCGCCGCTCGCCGGCGCCAGCTCGTCCACCCCGGTCTCCGGCGGTAGCGCTCGGCCTCGGTGTAGGCGCCGCGTCGATGCGACCTCGCGCATGATGTCCATGAGCTCCTCGAGCGAGTACCGTGACGTCGGGAACTCGCCGGCGACGCGGCCGCGATCGAGGACCACGATCCGGTCGGCGACCGAGTAGACGTGGAAGATGTTGTGGTCGATGAAGATCGCCGACTTGCCGGCGGCCCGGATCCCCTCGACGAAGTGGAGGAGCTTCTCCGTCTCCTTGATGGACAGGCCCATCGTGGGCTCGTCCAGGATGATGATGTCGGCCTGGAAGTGGAGCGCTCGAACGATGGCCAGCCCCTGGCGCTCGCCGCCCGACAGCCCGGTCACGCTCGTGTCGGCCGTGAGGGCCGCCGAGGTGAAGCCCATCGACTCGCCCATCAACTCGCCGGTGATGCGGCGCATCTCGGCGACGTGGAGGAAGCCGAGCCGGTTCGTGAGGGGCCGGCCCATGAAGATGTTGCGCCACAGCGGCAGCTGTTCGGCCAGGGCCCGCTCCTGGTAGACGGTCTCGACGCCCAGGCCGCGCGCACGTTCGACGGTCAGCCCCTCGACCGGACGTCGTTGAACAGCAGTTCCCCGGAGTCGGGGCGGTGGTAGCCGGTGACGATCTTGATCAGGGTGGACTTGCCGGCCCCGTTGTCGCCGAGCAGCCCGACCACCTCGCCGCGACCCAGCCGGAAGTTGACGTCGTGGAGGACGTGAACGCCACCGAACGACTTCGAGATGTGCCGCAGCTCGAGCCGATGACCGGGCGGCGGCTGGGCGGCCGTCGCCTGACCGGTCGGTCCTGTGCGGGCCGGCGGCGGGACCGTGGGCTCGGCGGGCGCGATCGCGCCCGCCAGCCACCTGGCCCTGTCAGGGCCGGGCGTCTCCGGGATCACCTGATCTGCTTCTCCACGAGCGGCGCGATCACGTCGACATTCGACTTGTCGATGAACCCTCCACCGGTGTTCACGAACAGCCCGCTGAAGCCGTACTTCTTGGTCAGGCACAGTTGCTCGACCGCGAGGAAGCCCTGGAGGTACTGCTGCTGGTCGATGACCAGGCTGATGAAGCCGTCCTTGATGCCCTGGACGGTCGAGGCCGAGGCATCGAAGCCCGCCGCGTAGACCTTCCCGGCAGCCAGGTTGGCGGCCTTCA
Organism: uncultured Chloroflexia bacterium; assembly: GCA_963772995.1. GTDB lineage: Bacteria > Chloroflexota > Limnocylindria > Limnocylindrales > CSP1-4 > SPCO01. The sequence continues at coordinate 93,037 of CAVYZQ010000018.1, forward strand.
TGTAGGTCGGGATGGTGGAGGTCAGGTTGCCATGGTCGATGAACATGGCCTTCACATCGGGATGGGCCGACACGTACCCGGTGAACACGCCGGTGCCGTTGGCCGGATCCTTGTTGGTGGCGTCATCGATCTCGAGGTAGTCGACCGTGAGGCCGGCCTTCTGGAGGGCGTCGAGGATGCCCTGGGTCCGCTCGCCGCGACCCGGCTGGGCCTTGAGACCCCACACGAACGCCCGATCGCCGGACTTGAGGCCGCCGCGCACTGATCGCTTCGTTGGCCAGGGCGGCACCGGCGTCGTGGAGCACCGCGCCGACGTAGCCGAAGCCAGCCGTGGCATAGGTCCCCTGCGCGTTCGGGCAACTCCGTGTTCATGGCGGTGACCAGGATGCCCTGATCCCGCGCCTGCTTGATCAGCGGGTCGAAAGCGTCATCGCCGGGATGGCCCATGATCGCGATCCCGTCCGGCTTCGTCGCCACCGCCTCGCTGGAACTGGGTGATCATCTTCTGGGGTCCCAGTCGGACCACTGGTACGTGACATCGGTCCGAATGCCGCCTGGGCCGCCTTCGCGCCGTTGTAGACCACCGTTTCGAAGCCGCCGCCCGTCGTCCCGCCCGGGAAGAAGATGATCTTCATGCCGGAGCAGAACTGCCCTGAGGACGACGCCGCGCCTGCCCCCGCGCTCGCACTGGCGGCCGGCGACGGGCTGCTCGACGAGGTACAGGCCGAAACCACCATCAGGGCGGCCACAGCCAACACAGGCAATCGGTGTCGAGCGCGAACCCCACTCATTCGCATGGGAGCCTCCTCACGTCCATTGATGAGCCCGGGATCCTCTCCCGAGACCTGTGGTTGTTGACGGCGGCAGCCGTCATCCGTGTGCGGCGCCGCTTTCCCTGGGGCTCGACCGCCGCACGTCATTCGCCCGCGACCCCAGGGACGCCGGGCTTGCTGGTGATATCGCTCGGTCCCAGCGCAGCTCCTTCCCGCTATCGGCCATCGTCGCCCCGTCGCCGATCGGCACGATCTCGACGCCGATCAGCGGTGTGAAGTCATCAAGCTCCTTCGACGCAGGGCTCCTCGATCGTCCGGATCCAGCAGCAACCTCGGGCTGCCGTCCTTCTTCGGGGCTGATGCGGAGGTCGGGTACGCGGCCTCGGCCCCCGTCCTGACCACGGGGAGAAGAGCGGCTGCCAAGAATGCACTCGAGTGTATGAACTCGAGTGCATCGATGTCAAGGACCGAAGGTCGTGCATCAAGTCGGTCGCGGCGCGACTCGCCACAGGTCATCGCGAGGGCGGCGCCCAGGCGCATACGGCCAGCCCTCAGAAGATCAGCGCCAGTGCGATCAACCCGACGACGTCGGCCGCGTAGTGCGCTACCCAGGTCACAGCGAGGTTGTGGGTCCTGGCGTAGATGATCCCGAAGAACACGCCATCGAGGACGACGCCCGACACGTCGGTGACGACGACCAGCGGACTCCCCGCCGTCCCGACCGCATGCGCCAGGCCGAACAGGGTCGCCCCGACGAGGATCGCCGCCGGTGTCCCGATGAACCAGCTGAGTCGTTCCTGGATCGTGACCCGGTAGACGATCTCCTCGACGAGCACGAGCGCGGCCGCCACCGCGAGCAGGCCTGCCGACGAGCCGAAGTCCACCGCAAGCCGGCCCGTTATGTGCCGCACCACCTCGTCCGCGTAGCCGAGACCGGACGCGACAACGAGTGTCGGCGGGAGCACCTGGAATACGACCGCAACAAGCAACACAAGGGGCCAGGCGCGGCGAAGGTCCCCGACGAAGCCGCCCTTCACCCCGAGCTCGCTCCACGGACGATGGTGGCGGCGCGGTCCGCCGACGGCGACGACGACCGTCATGATGTAGGCGAAGACGAACACGTCCTGACCCTTCACGAATGAGACGGCCAGGGTGCCGAGGAGCAGGACGAGCAGCGCGACCAGCTCGGTTCGCGCCCCGCGGTCGTGCGGGGTCGCCACCCGATCCTGGGCGAGCATCCTCGGGGCGCCGACATGCGCCACGATGCGATCCACGGGGTCTTCCTCAGACCTCCTGAGCGGGTTCGAATGTCATCGACACTCGGGGCGAGCGTGAGGAATCACGTCGAGACCGCGATAGGGTCAAAGGTCGCGGCTGCGGGAGCCGATCGGAATGCCGGTGCAAGCGAGCGGCTCGACCGTCCCGGCGTCGTCCTCCGTGCGCTGCTCGAAGCGGGTCTCCGCGAGGCTTGTGATCAGACGGACGAACGGGAGCACGCCCACCACGATGGCGAGAGCGCCGGCGACGCTCCCGGCGAACAGCAGGAGAAGGATGATCGGCCTGCTCGCAAGTTGATCTGGTCGGGCCGGGCGGACTGGGTTCGAACCACCGTCCAGACGACCGTTAGAGCGATATGTGGCCCGCGCGTCCTATTCCTTCGGACGCCGCCGGAGTCGGCGGACCACGAGCGTCATGGCCACGGTCATGAGGACGCTCATGATCACGGGAGCCCACATCGGCGGCTGACCGGCCCTCCCGCGTCGCGTCGCCTCAACGTCGATGAAGATGCTCTTGCACTCAGGACAGCGGTAGGCAACCCCCCGGCCCCGTCGTCCGAGAGGTGCCATCGACGTTCCGTCCTTCGGGCACGCCATCGCGCCTCGAGCCTCGTCCGTCATCGTCTCTGCAGTCATGGATCAACCTCTTCGATGGGTATCCGACAGATCTGGTGACCGATCCTCTGACCGGTATCGGCGCCTCCCGGGGCATCGACCGCCGGCAGGATCGCCAGGGACGCCACGACTCAGTCTCAGCTGGCCCGGTCTGCGTGTGAGCGACCGACGTCAGGGCTCGTAGCGCTCCACGAAGGGGGCTCGCCAGGCCGGCGCCTCGAATGGGTTGGCGAAGTACTCGGTCATCCGCGCGACCTTGCCATCACGCACCTCGCCGACGCCCACGTACCGCACCGGCACGCCGTCGCCGTAATCGACGGTGCCCTCGATGACGAACACGTCTTCGCCGGTGAGCATCCGCTTGTACTTGAACGAGGGGCGGGTGCCGGTGGCGTTCGGATACGCCTCGCCCATCTTCTGCAGGGCGGCCATATTCAGGCGCTCGCCGGATTGCGGCCACTCATCGACGAAGTCATCGCTCGCATACTGCTGGAGTTGGTAACCCATGTGCTCGAAGTCGCCCGACTGGGCCGCTTCCTCGTACGCAGCCCTCATCTCGTCCATGCTCGCCATGATCGATCTCCTCCACACTTCGCCGGCCAAAGAGTGAACTGATGTATCGGGCCTGGCAATCAGTCAATGCGAGGATCGCTCGACCCGCCAGGCGGTCGATGCCAAGAACGATCTGCTCGGGTTCAGGGGATACGATGCTCTCATCGGCGCGGCAAGTACATCCTCATGGTTGCGACAGTCGTCGAACCACAACAGGTCGACCACGTAGTTCCCGAGACGAGCCGTGACCAAATCCGGGCGCCGGCTGGTGATCAGCGAGGGTCCTGCAGGAGCCGTTCGGGAGACCGCATTCGCGTTGCTTCTCGCCGGCCGGCGGCCGGTCGCGCCGGCGGCGATCGCCGCGGCCCTGACGATCCCGGGTCCGACGCCCGACCCGATCCTCGTCGACCTCGGGGCCAACGGCTGGATCGATCGCGATGACGACGGCGCGATCACCCGAGCAGCCGGGCTGAGCCTCACCGACGGGCCGCACCGCCTCACCCTCGGGGCGGCCGAGTTTCGGAACTGGTGTGCGTATGACTCACTTGGGATCGGGGCCGCGCTCGAGGCCGACGCCACTGTCACGACTGCCTGCCCTGTATGCGGCGTCGGCATCTCGATCGCCATCGAGGCTGGACGCCCGCCGACGGACCGCTCCGCGCCTATGGCTGGCCGACGGTGGCGCCGCTCTGCGGACCGACGTCTGCGCGCCGACGGTACTCCTGTGTTCCGTCGACCATGCCGAGGCCTGGACGGCCGAGCGCCAGCGCGGCCGGAGCCGCGTCGTCGACCTCGGCGAGGCGGCGACCGTCGGTCGCGAGGCGTGGCATCGCTGTGCCCAGTCAGCCCGTCGTCTTGCCGACCGTGACATGTCGAGTGCGGCCCGATGACGGAGCAGCGCTGAACCCCTCGAGCGTCTCCTGTATGAGGATCGGGCGAGGATGAACCTGAACCATCCGTACCTGCTGGTGCGGGACGTCGAGCGTTCGGTCGCCTTCTACCGCGACCTCTTCGCATTCGACGGTCCGTCGGAGTGGCAGGGCGAGACGTTCGTCATCAGGAACAGCGAGGGCTTCTCCCTGGCGCTCGCACCCGACCCCGAACCGCCTGCCTGGCCACGGGGTCTCCACTTCGGCTTCCTGCTCGACTCGCCACATGACGCGCGCCGCCTTCGCGAGCGGATCTCAGGGGCGGGCATCCCGATCATCGAGGCCTACTCGGAGCCCGCGTTCGAAGTGTTCAAGTGTCACGACCCCGATGGCTATGTCATCGAGGTCGAGGCCGGTGTGCCGAAGCACCCACCTGCCTGAGCCGGCTGCAATCCGTCGATGCGGGTGGCCGCGTCGTCGAGTTCGACAGCGCAGTCGTCGGGTCAGGCGGGCGGCAGGAACACGCGAACGAGATTCGCGACGTCGTCGGGAGTGAACGCGAGCGTCGCGTCGCCGACCGTCAGCTCCAACCCGCGCAGCCCGGGCGTGTCGATCGACCGGGAGCCGCTGAACGCCCAGAGCCTGCGCTCGGTCGCGAGGCGGCGGATGCCCGCGATCACGGCCGCGTCGGTCGTGCGCAGATGGAGGTGCATCATGTTCGTCTGGGGCGGGTCGGGGACGACGTCGACGCCCTCGATCCGTGCCAGGGCGGCCCCGATCGCCCGGGCGTGGTCGACGTACTCGCCCATTCTGGGCAGGCGCGACCGGAGCCCGGCGAGTCCCGCCGCGGCGTACGGCCAGAGCCCGAACAGCGTGCCGCCATGACGCTTGCGCCAGAGACGCGCCTCGGCGATCACGTCGGCCTCGCCCAGCAGCATGCTGCCGGCCGGCGCGCCAAGGCCCTTGTAGAACGAGACGTAGACCGTGTCGAAGAGCGCGGCGATCTCCGCGAGCGGACGCCCGTAGAACGGCTGCGCCTCCCAGAGGCGTGCTCCGTCGAGGTGGACGGCCGCGCCGCGGTCGCGGGTGTGCGCGACCTGCGCCATGAGATCATCCCACGCCGGCAGGCGGCCGCCGATCTCGCGCTGGGGGAGCTCGATGAGGAGAGCCGCGAGTGGCTCCTTCACCGCCTCAAGGTCACCGAGGGTCATGAGCCCGCGGGCGTCGCCGACCGTCCTGCCGACCAGGCCGTGCAGTCGCTGATAGGCCTTGTCCTCATGCAGCTCGAGATGGCACGTCGGGTGGAAGGCGACGACCTGGCGGCCCCGCCGGTCGGCGTGGATGCGGAGCGCGATCTGCTGCGCCATGGTCCCGCTGGGCATGAACGCGGCGGCGGGCTTGCCGAGCAGGTCGCGAGACTTCCCGTTCGAGCGTCGCGACCGTGCCGCCGTCGCCGTAGAGGTCGGCGGTGAGTTCGTGCGCGGCCAGCCCGCCGAGCTCGGTGAGGAGGTCCGGGACCGTCCGGAAGCCGTGGCCCTGGAGCCACCGGTCACACCCGGCGCGGAGGGCGGTGCGCTCCTCGTCGCTGAGCGAGTCGGGCGCGGGCGCCGCGAGCTTCGCTCGCTTGGGCTTTTCCTTCGTCGTTGCCACGGGACGAAGCATGAGGCCAGGCGCGCCGCACGTTGGAGTTAGCAGCCGGGGGCTTCGATCGTGGCTTGGGCCATCGGAGAGAATCGAAAGTTGGACGGCTAATCAGCGTTGAGTTGCTCAACGCCACGCAAGGAACGCCGGAGTCCTTGATCCGCATTGCGGAGCGGATGGGCCGACCGAAGCTAGCGACCCCAGACTGATTCGGGGGCACGGCGGCCCAGGACCGCCCGCTCGGTTGGTACGCCGCGTAGCTCGGTGGACCACGTGCTTCGCGCTTCGTGCCCGGAACGGTATCCTCGGCGGGCTCGCGTTCGTCAACGCGACGAGTTGACGCAGGCGCGAGCCTGACCGCCGTCGGGGGATTCGAGGTGACGCATGGATCCCAAGGTCAACGAGGACGCCCTTGAAGACGGGCTGGCCAAGCTCGAGCGCGCCCGCGGTTGGAGCCCCAGGGTCGTCTCCAGGTTGGAGCACCACATCCGCTCTGCGGAAGATGCAGACCTCTTCCGCATGAATCCTCTGCAATGGGCGACGGATCGCGGCGTTGACGAGTACGAAGCCGTGGACCTGTTCCTGCACAGCGCGAAGGCCGGCCTCGTCGACATGGACTGGAATGTCATCTGTCCCTGTTGCGGAAGGGTCATGCACCGGTTCCGCGAGCTACACGATCTCCAGTCGCAGAACTCCTGCACGGTCTGCTTCCGCAAGGATCGATCCACGCTCGACGACTACGTCCAGGTCACGTTCACCGATCTCGCCCTCGGTGCGGCCCATCCGGTATCTACGTCCCGAGACCCTGACGCTCGACGAGTACTGCTTCACCTATCTCTATGAGCCGAGTGCCATGCTGGCCGGCATCCTTTCCACCCGGGATGCCATGCGGCTATTCGGAAGACATCTGTCGCTCTTCGAGCCCGGCGAGCGGCTGACCATCGAGACGGACGCGCAGGTGGGGATCCTGAGCTGCACGAACCTGTTCGGTCAGCAGAGTTTTGCGCTGCTCGCACGAGGGGATGCCGATCCGGAGACGAAGCGCCTGACGGTCACCCTCACCGACCATGGTTTCGAAGTGCCGTTGCCCGAGCTGGAGCCGGGTGAGTTCAATGTTGGCGAGCTGTCCTACGCGGGAACGTTCTATCCGATCCGGCCCGGGCAAGTCGAGATCGAGTTCGTGCAAGGCTCCAGCACACAGGCAGCCCTTGCGGTGTTCTTCTTTCCGATCTTCGGCGTGCCGTCGGGTTATCGGTCGGCTTCGGGCATCACCCTCGAGGGTCTCGATGCCGCGTCGTCACCGGACGATCGCATTCACTTCGCCGCGACTGACGGCCAAGCGGCTGTTCGCGACGCAGACGTTTCACGATCTCTTTCGATCGGAGGTCTTCCGCGAAGCCGAAGGCTTCGGCGTAAAGGACGTGACGATCATGTTCACGGACCTGAAGGGGTCCACCCAGCTCTATCAACGGGAAGGAGACCTGAACGCCTACGCCCTGGTGCGGGAGCATTACGGCATCCTGCATGACGCCGTGTCGAACCACCACGGGGCGGTCGTCAAGACGATCGGCGACGCGATCATGGCGACCTTCGATCGACCCGTGGACGCCGTGGCAGCCGGCCTCGACATGCTCCGCGACCTGCCCAGGATGAACCAGTCGTCGGTGCATGGCGACCTGGTGCTCAAGGTCGGCATCCACCGTGGTGCGGCGATCTCTGTTGCGCTCAACGATCGGATCGACTACTTCGGGCATACCGTGAACATGGCCTCCCGCGTCCAGGGCAGCGCAGGTGGCGGCGAACTGCTCCTCACGGAAGACGCGTTCGCGTCCGACGGCGTCGCCGAGCTCATCCACGAATCGGACTGTCAGGTCACTTCGACTCCGATGCAACTCAGGGGCATCGAGGAGCCGCTGATGATCTACCAGGTCTGCACCCATTAGTGGAGCGTCGGTGTTTCTGGTCAGAGAGCGCCGGCGTGATGCACTAGACGGTGCGGGGTCGCCACGGCTCCTGCGCGTGCGCGAGCCAGACCAGCTCGGGGTCGAGCGCGCGCACCCGCCGCTGGCCCTCCGTGTGCGGCTCATCGAGCTCGCCGAACCAGACCGCCACGTCGCCGGCGATGACGACCGGACGCCGGCCGGTCTCGACGACGACCACCTGCGTGCCGCATGTGTGGCCAGCGCCGGAACGAGTCGGAGCCCAGGAAACAGCTCGAGCTCGCCGTCGACCGGCACGTACCGCACGCCGGGCGCATCGACCCACTCGCGAATGGTGTAGTCCTCCTCGCTGCGCGCGTCCTCAAGCTCCTGGCGCTGGACGTAGATCGGCTTGCCCGTGAAGAGGTGGTTGCCGCCACAGTGGTCGAAGTGCAGGTGGGTGTTGACGACGATATCGATGCCGGCGAGGTCGAAGTCCTGCTCGCTGAGCGGGGTCAGGCGCGGATCCATGTCGGCCACCAGCGGGTGCAGCTCGGTCATGCCGGTGTCGACCAGCATGCGTGCATCGGGATGGTCGATGACGTGCACATAGACCGGCATCCGCTCGCCCTCGGCGAGCAGGTCGGCAACCTGGACAGGGGTGATGGTGATCGAGGCGGGGGCGGTCATCGTGCACCGACCGCCGCGGCGGTGGTCATTAGAGTCATGATGTCCTCCTTCGACAGCTCGGGCATCACGACACCGTCGCTCAAGGCGCGGGTGTACGCCCACGACGTCCCGCGCGCCGCGCGGAGCGCTCCAGTCGCTCGCACCTGTGGCAGCGCCCCCGGTTCTTACCGTCCTTCGAGCTCCACGATGCGGCCCTGATCCGTCCCGCGTCCGGGTACTCCTCGGCGTGCGCGAGGCCGACCTGAGCCAGTCCGAGCGCGGTCGCCGCGGCGTCGGTCAGGAACAGGTAGGGGCGGAAGCCGATCCGCTCGCGGACGGTGTTCTTGAGCAAGCGGTGCGCGACCGTCACTGCCGGGCCGAGCAGGTCGCTGCCGGACCCGACCGTCTGGCGGACCGCGGGCCCCCGATGGAGCACCGCCTTGAGGTCGAGGTACGCCACTGCGGGGCAGGCGGTGCAGACATGGTCGCTCGAGGGGATGGCTCGCGTGCGACTCTCGATGAACGCGCGGTACATCGTCCCGAGCTTCTCGAGGACCCGGTCGCCCTGGCCATCGAGGCTCGCCGCCGGTGCCGCCGCGAAGACGGCGTCGCCCTCGAGCTTGACCACGGCGAAGTCGGGCTCCACGCCCGCGATGATGGTGCCGAGGAGGGCCGCGAGCATGGGGTAGGCGGCCGGGATGCCCCCGCTGAAGTCGAGCCCGTGCTCCTGCTCGACGCCGGCCATGAAGCCCGTGTAGCCGGAGATGTCGGCGAGCAGCAGGTACCGCTCGCCTGCCGGCGCATCCGCACCCTTCGGCGACCCGACTCCCTCTGTTCGCTCCATCTGGGCGGCAGAGGCCGTTCCGTCCTTCTCGGCGAACAGGACGCTGTAGTCGGCGTTCGAGTCGAACGGTGGGTCGAGGTAGACGCGATCGACGGACTCCGACGGGATGTGGAGCCGGAGCACAAACAAGGTTGTCGCCGTTATAGAGCATGTTTGCTTGCGGGGACGCCGCGACTAGAGCACCACGTCCCGGTCGGGCCGGGGGTTGGCCACGGCGACGGCCGGAACTGGATCGCCAACTACCTCGGTCATCTCCGCCGGTGTTGCCCGGCACAGCCTTAGCCCAAGACCTTGCCAAGAGATGCTCCTACACGGTCTGCGTGGTCCTGGATGTTACTGGCTGCACTCGCGTCGGCGTCAGTGGTCCGCGTCTCCCCGAGGGCC
>CAVYZQ010000019.1:0-95000 GCA_963772995.1 uncultured Chloroflexia bacterium
GCTGCGCTTTACACCGTGTCGACCGCAGCGGCCGGCGCAAGCAGTCCGAACCCTGGCACAACAGGAGACCGATCCCCGCGGCGATATTGATCATCACTCCCCTGCCTTGGTTCTGATTCATAGGTCGACGATCGCGAAGACCGACCGGGGCGGGAACATGCCCGCACAGCCCATTGAGCCAGAGCCTTACTACCGATCCGATGGGGCCCGCTCTCCTAGCCTACGAGAGAGTGACGCGGGCACCCCTAACTTTCTTGAGAGTCAGGTTCCTTCAACCGTCGATCAAGTTCCAGTCGTGTGCTGACGTTGGGCGGCGAGTGGAGACGCCCCGTCCGTTTGACAGTGCGCCGGTCGACGGCCGTCGGCACGGCCGACGGATGCCCTTCGCCATGATCGATGGATCCAGCGGCGCGGTGGCTTCTCCGCCGTGGCTGGGGCTCTGTGGGGTCAGCTGACTCCACTCACGCCGGGAGCCGGGTCGACCTTCCCAGCCTGGTCCCAGTTCGATCTGACACAAGATGAGCGCGCAGTGATCTACCCGCACATCGGACTGGCCGAAGGGCAAGGAGGTTCCGGCCGTCGCGGGCTGAAAGGTCGCCGGCGCCGGGCGGGCCGGCCCCGGGGCGGTCGCCGGAGCACGCCGGGCGCCGGGCTCCCCGTGGCACCGTCGGTGGTCCGCCGCCCTGTGACCTTCGGCCCGCGATGGAACGGGCCGCCTGACGCATAGGTCGCGGGCGGGGCGCCGGTAGCATCGAGATCACGGCCGACTTGGTCGATCCGTAGCCACGGACGTCCATGCATCCCATCGTCGCCACCGACCAGCTGTCACCGAACGTCACCCGACTCGTCGTCGAGGCGCCCCGCATCGCGCAGATCCGTCAGCCCGGCCAGTTCGTCATCGTCCGGCTCGGACCAGGCGCCGAACGGATCCCGCTGACCATCGCCGACGCGGACCCGGAGGCCGGCACGATCACGCTCATCATCCAGGCCATCGGCAAGAGCACCACGGACCTCGTCGGCGCTCCGGCCCGGCGACGCGATCACCGACGTCGCAGGGCCGCTCGGGCAGCCCGACCGACCTGATCGATCCGGTCACGCCGTCTGCGTCGGCGGCGGGGTCGGGACCGCCGTCATCCTGCCGATCGCCCAGGAGCTCAGCCGACGCGGCGTCGCGGTGACGAGCGTCATCGGCGGCCGCTCGCGCGAATGGGTCATCCTCGAGGAGGAGCTGGCGCGCGGCCGGCGAGGTCGTCACCTGCACCGACGACGGCAGCTACGGCCGCCCGGGCTTCGTGACCGAGGCGCTCGCGGACGTCCTCGCGGCGGGCGGCGTCGACGAGGTCTACGCGGTCGGGCCCGGTCCCGATGATGCGCGCCGTCGCGAGCTGACCGCGCCGTTCGGGGTCACGACCACGGTCTCGCTCAACGCGATCATGGTCGACGGCACCGGGATGTGCGGCGGCTGTCGCGTCAGCGATCGACGGCGAGACCCGCTACGCCTGCGTCGACGGCCCCGAGTTCGACGGCCACACGGTCGACTTCGTGGTGCTCGCCGACCGGCTCGACGACGTATCGCGACCTTCGAGCAGGAGGCGCTGGCACGACGCGAGGCCTGCCTGATGCCGGCGCTGCGGCAAGCCGGCGGACGGCGGCAGCCGTGCGACGAGCGAGCGCGAGCGTCCCGCCAGACCGGCCGCCCGTACGGCCGAGGAGCTGGCACGCGCGTCCTCGACGGCGAGCCGTCGACTCAAGCCAAGCGAGCGGATGGCGCATCGAGCGGGTCGCGATGCCCGAGCAGGACGCCGACGGTCCGGGCGCACAACTTCCGCGAGGTCAACCTCGGCTTCACCCACCAGCTCGCCGATGCTCGAGGCCGAGCGGTGCCTCCAGTGCCCGAAGCCCACTGCATCGACGGCTGCCCGGTCCGCGTCAACATCCCGCGCTTCATCGAGCACCTGCGCGAGGGCGACCTGGCCGGCGCCGCCGACTCGCTGCTCGACGACAACGCCCTGCCGTGCGTCACCGGGCGGGTCTGCCCGCAGGAGACCCAGTGCGAGGGCGTCTGCCTGCGCGCCAAGAAGGGCAACGCGGTCGCCGATCGGCCACCTCGAGCGGTTCGTCGCCGACTGGGCGCAGGCGCATCCGGACGGCTCTGACCCACGCGCGCCGGCGCCGACCGGCCGGCGCGTCGCGATCGTCGGCTCGGGACCGGCCGGGCTGACCGCGGCCGGCGAGCTCGCGAAGGTCGGCTACGAGGTGACGATCTTCGAGGCGTTCCACGCCGCCGGCGGCGTCCTCATCTACGGCATCCCCGAGTTCCGCCTGCCCAAGGACATCGTCCAGGCCGAGGTCGACCGCCTCGTCGACGAGCGGCGTCAAGATCGTCCCGAACGCGATCATCGGCAAGACCTACACGCTGACTGAGCTGCGCGACGCAGTTCGACGCGGTCTTCCTCGCCGTCGGCGCCGGGCTGCCGGTCTTCATGGACGTGCCCGGCGAGAACCTCAAGGGCGTCTACTCCGCCAACGAGTACCTGACCCGCGTCAACCTGATGGGCGCCTGGGGCCCCGACACCGACACGCCGGTCCTGCACGGCCAGCGCGTCGTCGTGGTCGGTGGCGGGAACGTCGCGATGGATGCGGTCCGGACCGCCCGCCGGCTCGGGGCCGCCGAGGCCTCCATCGTCTACCGGCGCGGTCGCGACGAGCTCCCGGCCCGCGGCGAGGAGGTCCACCACGCCGAGCAGGAGGGCATCCGGTTCGAGCTCCAGGTGGCGCCGCTCGAGGTCCTCGGCGACGAGAGCGGCTGGGTCCGCGGCCTGCGCTGCCAGCGGATGGAGCTCGGCGAGCCGGACGCCTCCGGGCGCCGCCGGCCGGACGCCGATCCCCGGCTCGGAGTTCGTCATCGACGTGCGACATGGTCGTCGTGGCGATCGGGACGCGCTCGAACCCGCTCCTGACCGCGACGGCACCCGACCTCGCGGTCAACGAGTGGGGCTACATCGCGACCGACGAGCACGGCATGACCAGCATGCCCGGGCGTCTTCGCGGGCGGCGACATCGTCCGCGGCGCCGCGACCGTCATCCTGGCGATGGGCGATGGCAAGCGCGCCGCCGCGGCGATCGACCGCTGGCTGACGACGGGCTCGGCCGCCGAGGTGGCGGCCCCGACGACGCACCGCCGAGACCGCCGAGACCGCCGGGCCGCCGTCTGATCGTGCGGCGGCGTCGACCCTAGCGGCCGACGGCGTTGCCAGGTCTGTCCGCGCGTCGCGACGTACGGTGCCTGCCGCCCTCGGAGCCGTCGGCATCGAACGTCCAGCGTCTTCTTGGCAGTGCTGTACGTGGCGAGGATCGTGCGTCGCCGTCGGGCGAGTAGAGCGCCTCGGGCAGCGGGTTCTCCGTCGTCGGGCCCATGACGGTCGACGCGCCGCTGCCGTCGGTGGCGAGGATCGCCACCTGCGACGTCGATGCCGCCCTGTCGCGAACCGGTAGAGCAGGAGGTGCGTGCCGTCCGGCGAGAACCACGGGGTCTGCCAGACGTACCCGTCGAAGACGCCGGCGTGAGCGTGTGATCACCGCCCGTGTCGATGTCGACCATCCGGATCCGGCCCTCACGCCGTCGGGCTCCCAGGTCGCATAGGCGAGCTTCGTGCCGTCGGGCGACAGGGTCGGTTCGTTGATCGCGTACGGCGCGGCCGGGATCTGGCGCTTGCCAGAGCCATCGGCGTTGACGACCAGTAGGTCGGTTGCCGCCGGCCTTGGCAGTCACGACGAACTGGTCATGGTTCGGCCGCCACGACGCGTCGGCGACGTCCAGGTCGGTCGGGACGGCGTCCGCGTGCCGTCGGCGAGGTTGACGAGCACGATCGTCCCCTTCCCGTCGACGGTCGGGGTCGATCGAGGACCCGGTCGCCGGCCGGCGACCACTCGAGCCAGCCGACGTCGGTCGCCGGCCGCGAAGAGCTCGCGGGCGTCCGAGCCGTCGGCATCCGCGATCCAGAGCGCGGTCGACGGCGTCGGTCGCCGACGTCCCCGGTTGAAGCACGAACCGCTGTCCGTCGCGCGGGAAGAACGGCCCATCGTCGAAGGTCGGCCCGCCGATGACCGGGGCCGCCCGGCCGGTCGCTGGATCGACCGTCACGATGTCGCCGTCGGCTGTCCCGATGGGGATCGCGCCGTTGCCGGCGAGCCCGAACGGCGGTGGGACGACTCGTCGCGAGCCGACGTAGACGAGCGTGGCCGCGACGAGAAGGACGAGGATCGCGGCGACCGCGATCAGGCGCCAGGGCATCGGCCGGATCGGAAGCGGGCGGGCGATGACGCCCATGGGAAGCCACCTTTCAAGGCTGCTCCATGCTGGGCGCTGGCGGGCCTGCGCCGTCGGCTGGAGCATGTCGTCGAAGTAGTCGGGGACGCCGGCCGCGCCGAGCTCGTCGATGAGCTCGGGCAGACGCGCGTTCGATGCGGTCGAAGGCGGTCATGCGTACTGCCCTCCTGCGACCGGCGAGACGGGCGATCGGTGTCGGCGTCGATCGCGGCGCGCATCAGCGCGAGCGACCGATGGTGTCGCGATTTCGCGGTCCCGATGGGGATCCGGAGCGCCGCGGCCACGTCCGGCAACGGCATCCCGAGGTAGTAATGCAGGACGATGACGGCGCGCTGCTCGGGTCCGAGGCGCCGGAGCGCCAGGTCGAGCAGGTCGCGGTCGGCGATGACGGAGGCGATGTCGGCGACCGGCGGGCCGTCGATCTCCACGAGCTCGACTTCCATCGGCCGGCGCCCGCGGCGGCGCAGGACGTCGATACAGGAACGTGAGACGAGGCTGCGCAGCCAGGCTTCGAAGCGATCCGGATCGCGCAGCGTCGGCAGATTCCTCCAGGCTCGCAGGAACCCCTCCTGGACCGCGTCTCGCGCGAGCTCGTGGTCCCGGAGGATCAGCCGGGCCGCCGCGTCCAGCCGCGCGACGAACATGCCGGCAAGCACCGCGAAGGCGTCATGATCGCCTCGCTGCGCTCGCTCGACGAGCTCTCGCTGGTCCACGTCGACCCTCGGGTGACGGCGCGGCGGTCGCGTCGCGCTCGGGGAGTATGTCGCGTCGCGTCGTGCAAAAGGTTCCACCGTGCGTCGCGGTCGCGTTACGGGCGCCACGGCTCCGTCCCGCCGATGCACGAAGCCCGCGAGCGGCGTACGTGGCGCCATCCCGACGAACCGATCGGCGTGATCCGACGACGCGACCGTGAGCCGATGTGACCGCCGTGACCTCGGCCCCGAGGCACTGCCGGATCGGGTAGTCGAAGAAGCACGCCTGCTCAGCGCCGTCGAGGCGCGACAGGCCGCCGCCGCCGACGATGACAGCCGAGCAGCACGAGGCAGGCGCACCAAGCCGGGATCGCCCGGTCGACACCGGTCACCGGAGCCCGGCGCCTCATGGACGCGGCCTCAGCCGGCGCGCGCCGCCTCCAGCCGGTCGAGGATGAGCCGGGTGACGCCTTCGACCGGGACCCGCTCCTGGGCCATCGAGTCGCGGTCGCGGACCGTGACCGCGCCGTCCTCGAGCGAGTCGACGTCGACCGTCACGCACCACGGCGTGCCGATCTCGTCCTGGCGCCGGTAGAGCTTGCCGATCGCCGCGGTGTCGTCGTAGACCGCCATCATGTGGCGCTTGAGGTCGTCCTTGATGCGGTGGCACAGCTCGACGATCTCGGGCCGCTTCTTGAGCAGCGGCAGGACGGCGACCTTGTACGGCGCGAGGTCCGGGTGGAGGGCCAGCGAGACGCGGGTCTCGCCGCGGACCTCCTCCTCGCGATAGGCGTCGATGAGGAACGTGAACGCGGCCCGGTCCGCGCCGGCGGCGGTCTCGACGATCCACGGGATGACGTGCTCGTTGGTCGCCTGGTCGAAGTACTCGAGGCTCTCGCCCGACGCCTCCGAGTGGCGCGACAGGTCGAAGTCGCCGCGGTTGTGGACCCCCTCGAGCTCCTTCCAGCCGAACGGGAAGCGGTATTCGACGTCGATCGCCTTCTTGGCGTAGTGGGCCAGCTCGTCGGGGGCGTGCTCGCGCAGGCGCAGCCGCGCCGGGGTCACGCCGAAGCGCTCGTACCAGGCGCGGCGGCGCCGGCAGCCACTCCTCGAACGCGGCCGCGCGCCTCGGCCTCGGGGCGGACGAAGTACTGCATCTCCATCTGCTCGAACTCGCGCATCCGGAAGACGAAGTTGCCCGGGCTGATCTCGTTGCGGAACGACTTGCCGATCTGGGCGATCCCGAACGGGAGCTTCTTGCGCGACGCCTGCTGGACGTTCTTGAAGTTGACGTACGAGCCCTGGGCGGTCTCGGGCCGCAGGTAGATGACCGAGGCGTCCTCCTCGACCGGGCCCATGAACGTCTTGAACATCAGGTTGAACCGGCGCGGCGCGGACAGCGGGCCGCCGTCGACCGGGCAGCGCAGCCCGAGCCGCTCGACGATCGTCGGGTCCTGGAGCTCGGTCGCGGACAGGTGCTCGGCGCCGGGCAGCTCGTCGAGCCGGAAGCGCCGGTGGTCGGTCGCGCACTCGACCAGCGGGTCGCTGAACGAGCCGACGTGGCCGGACGTCACCCACACCTGCGGGTGCATCAGGATCCCGGCGTCGAGCCCGACGATGTCGTCGCGCTCCTGGACCATCGACCGCCACCAGGCCGCGCTTGACGTTGTTCTTCAGCTCGACGCCGAGGGGCCCGTAGTCCCAGACGGCGTTGATGCCGCCGTAGATCTCGCTCGACGGGAAGATGAACCCGCGACGCTTCGAAAGCGACACGATCGTGTCGAGCTCGGCGACGGCAGGCGCGACGGCGTCTGGATCGGGCACGCTGGTCTGGGTCACGGGGACTCCGGTGAGGGCTTCTCGGGGTTTTCGATGCTAGCAGAGCGCGACACAGGCGCCCTGTTGACCGCCTCCCGGGGCCGTTGCTGGTGAGACCAGCATATCCGGGCGAGTGGCGCTCCATGCGGGGCCGCTGATCGGCGCTCGTCCAGTCGCACCTCCCCCGTCCAAGCGTGAGCGATCGATCGGACGGCGGCGATCGGAACGTGGCGGCACCCTGTCGGGCCGCATGCCACGGAACTGCTGGTGGGAGCAGCAACCACGTCGGCAGACTTCGGGCTGATCAGGCCGCTGATCCGACCCGCCCCTTCGCTTCGGGTCTTGACAGCCGTCGACGTTCGTGTACATTTCGGTCGACCGACCGATATCGGTCACTCGACCGATATCCCAGCGTCCTGCGTGAAAGGAAGGGTCACGATGGCGTATGAGATCGAGGGCAGGCTGCTCGAGGTTTGCACCTGCAACGTGCTGTGCCCGTGCTGGGTCGGCGAGGACCCGGACAACAAGACCTGCGACACCGTCATCGCCTGGGGGATCGAGAAGGGATCGATCGAGGGCGTCGACGTCGGCGGTCTGACGATGGCGGTGTCCGCCCACATCCCGAAGAACATCCTGATCCCGAAGTCGTGGAAGGCCGTCGTCTTCGTCGACGACCGGGCGACCGCCGAGCAGGAGGGTGCGATGATCCGCCTGTTCACCGGGCAGCTTGGAGGCGCGGTCGCCGATCTCGCCGGGCTGATCGGCGAGGTCGTCGCGGTCGAACGCTCCCCGATCACGTTCAGCGTCGAAGGTGGCAAGGGGCGGCTGGTCATCGGGAAGCTGGTCGAGGCCGAGATGGCACCGTTCATGGGCGCGACCGGCAATCCGACGACGCTCGCCGAGACGGTGTTCAGCACGATCCCGGGATCGCCTGTCTACGCCAGCAAGGCGAGCCAGTTCACGAAGGATGGGAGTCCGCACGGCATCCCGAGCGTGGACCTCAAGGACCACAACGCCCTGCAGGGCCATTTCCGGTTCGCCGCCTGAGCCTCGAGTCCTGGGAGCCGACCATGTTCACCGCGTCCCACCTTCGCGTCCGGGCTCGCGATCGGACGGTCCTCATCGCGATCCTTGCACTGCTCGCCGCGACCGCCTGGCTGGTGCTGTGGGCCTGGGACGCCTCGCCCTATGGTCGCTACCTCCACCACGAGGCCCCGAGCGGGCTCGGCACGCCGGTCGACCTCGGGCTGTTCTCGGTCGGCTGGGCGCTGATGATCGTGGCGATGATGCTGCCGACGAGCATCCCGCTCGTGGCGACGTTCGGCGCGCTCGTCGGACGCCGCCGTCGGCCGCGCCAGCTCGTCGGTCTGGTGATCGTCGGGTATGTCGCGACGTGGACGGCGGTCGGCCTGGTCGCGTGGATCGGCGACCGCGGTGTCCACGCAGCGGTCGACGCCGTCCCGTGGTTGTCGGCCAACTCGCAGTATGTCCTGGCGGCGACGTTCGTGGTCGCCGGGCTGTACCAGTTCAGCTCCCTGAAGTACCGCTGCCTCGACGAGTGCCGCTCGCCGCTCGGGTTCGTCATGAACCGATGGCAGGGCCGATCCGAGCGGCGCGAGGCGTTCCGGATGGGAGTCGCACACGGCCTGTTCTGCGTCGGGTGTTGCTGGTCGCTGATGCTGGTGATGTTCGCGGTCGGCCTCGGCAGCATGGTCTGGATGCTCGCCCTCGGCGCCGTCACGGCGATCGAGAAGAACGCCCCGTGGGGCCGGCGGGTGGCGCGCCCGCTCGGCGTCGTCCTGCTCCTGGCCGGCCTGTCGGTCGTCGATGGCTGGTAGGCCACCGTATGCTTCGCGAATGGCCACCGAACCGCAGACCGGTACCCGTGCCGAGCGCCGCGACCGGGCCAGCGCCGAAACGCGAGCCCGGATCCTCGAGTCCGCCCGCGCGTGCCTGCTGGCGGACGGCTACGCGAGCCTTTCGACCCGACGCGTCGCGGAGGCGGCCGATGTCCCGCTCAGCCAGATCCACTACTACTTCGGCTCCAAGCAGGAGCTCATCCTGGCGGTCCTTGCCGCACAGAACGAGCGCCTGCTGGCACGCCAGGCCGAGATGTACTCCGGGACGGAGCCGCTCTGGCGTCAATGGGAGCAGGCGTGCGACTTCCTCGAGATCGACCTCGAGTCGGGCTACGTCCGGATCCTTCAGGAGATGATCGCCGCGGGCTGGTCCGACCCCACGCTGGCGGCGTCGGTCCGGGAGCAGCTGAGGGGCTGGTTCCGGCTGCTGGCCGATGTCGCGCGTCGCGAGGAGCGGCGGACCGGGAGCCTGGGGCCATTCACGCCAGAGGAGGTCGCGGCACTGATGGGCCTCCCGTTCATGGGTGCCGAGGCCACCATCCTGCTGGGGATGCCGGAGTCGGAGGTGCCGACGCGGTCGGCCCTGCGCAAGATCGGGGTCCTGCTCCGCGACCTCGGATCCGACTCGAGGGGAGACTGAGATGACCGATACCCGGATCGAGTCGAGGGTCGCGCCGCCGACGGCCGATACGACAGCCGACGACCTGGCCGCCCTCCGGAAGACCGTCCTCGACTACTTCGAGGGCTGGTATGACGCCGACCCGGAGCGGATGCGACGTGCGCTCCATCCCGGCCTGGCCAAGCGATCGTGGGGCCAGGACCGCGCACGGACGCCCGCCGTCGCCAGCGTGTCGGCCGAACAGATGGCGGCCTGGACGGCCGCCGGCGCCGGACGCACCGTCGACCCGGCACGCCGCGTCCTGGAGATCGACGTGGTGGAGGTGTCCGGTGGGATCGCTACCGTCGTGGTCCACTCATACGACTACGTCGAGTACCTGCACCTGGTCGACACCCCCGGTGGCTGGCGGATCATCAACGCCCTGTGGCGGTACGCCGATGGTCGCGATCCAGGGGACTGAACCCGCGGCTCGGCCGCCATCCACTCCCGATGCCCGCGGTGCAGCGCGGGAGCAGTCGCGTGCCCGCTACCCGGACGCGACCGGGTATGTCGAACGCGACGGCGTGCGAAGCTTTTATGAGGTCTGTGGCAACGGTGAGCCGACGATCCTGCTCATGCCCACGTGGTCGATCATCCACTCGCGCCAGTGGAAGATGCAGATCCCCTATCTCGCCCGCTCTTGCCGTGTAGTCACGTTCGACGGACGCGGTAACGGCCGCTCGGACCGGCCAACTGACCCCGAGGCCTATCGCGAGGAGGAATTCGCCGACGACGCGCTCGCGGTGATGGACGCCACCGCCACCGAGCGCGCGGTGCTGGTCTCGCTGTCACGGGGTGCCGAGCGATCGCTGCTGCTTGCGGCACGACATCCGAAGCGGGTCCAGAAGATGGCGTTCATCGCTCCAGCCCTCCCGTTGCACCCGGCTACGCCGCGCATCGAGGCGATGCGGGAGTTTCGCGAGCCGCGCGACAAATACGTCGGCTGGGGGAAGTGGAACCGTCACTACTGGGTCGAGGAGTACGAGGACTTCCTCGAGTTCTTCTTCTCGCAGTGCCTGACCGAGCCGCACTCGACGAAGCCACGGGAGGACACCGTCGGATGGGGGCTCGACACGGACGCAGAGACATTGATCGCCTCCCAGCTGGCGCCCCGGCTCCAGGACGAGGAGGGGGTGCGTGCGCTCCTGTCGCGGATCGAATGTCCGATCCTCGTGATCCACGGAAGCGACGACGCCGTGCGTCCGTGGGAATCCGGTGCCCGGCTCGCCGAGCTCGCCGACGCTGAGCTCAGGCTGCTCGCCGGGTCGGGCCATCTGCCCCATGCCCGCGACCCGGTCAAAGTAAACCTGCTGCTCCGGGACCTCGTCAGACCGGCCCCGCCACCACGGAGCTGGACCCGGTCGGTTGCCCGCCGTCGGCGCGCTCTCTACATCTCGTCGCCCATCGGCCTCGGACACGCCCAGCGTGACGTGTCGATCGCGGACGAGCTGCGGGTGCTCCACCCCGACCTCGAGATCGACTGGCTCGCCCAGCACCCGGTCACCGCGGTCCTGGAGACCCGCGGCGAGCGAGTCCACCCGTTGAGCGCGGAGCTCGCATCGGAGTCGGCCCACATCGCCGCCGAATCCTCCGACCACGACCTGAACGCCTTCCAGGCCATCCGCCGTATGGACGAGATCCTCATCGCCAACTTCATGGTCTTTCACGACGCGGTCGGCGACCGGCGAGTACGACCTCGTCATCGGGGACGAGGCGTGGGATGTCGACTACTACCTCCACGAGAACCCGGAGCTGAAACGCACCGCGTTCGTCTGGATGACCGACTTCGTCGGCTGGCTGCCGATGCCGTCGGGCGGCGATCGCGAGGCCCTCGTGACGGCCGACTACAACGCCGAGATGATCGAGCACGTCGAACGCTACCCGCGCATCCGCGACCGGGCGATCTTCGTCGGCGAACCCGACGACATCGTGCCCGACGACTTCGGCCCCGGGCTGCCCTCGATCCGCGACTGGACCGAGCGTCACTACGCGTTCAGCGGGTATGTGACGGGATTCCATCCAGCGTCGCTCATCGGGCGCCGCGAGGAGCTCCGTCGGGAGCTCGGCTTTCGCCCGGACGAACGGGTGGTCATCGTCACCGTCGGGGGATCGGGCGTCGGTGAGGCACTGCTGCGCCGGGTCATCGCCAGCTATCCCGATGCCGCACGACGGGTCAACGGGCTGCGGATGATCGCGGTCGCCGGGCCGCGGATCGACCCGGCCGTCCTCGACGCCCCGGCCGGCGTGGAGGTCCGCGCTTTCGTTCCGGAGTTGTACAGGCTCCTGGCCGCGTGCGACCTGGCCGTGGTGCAGGGCGGCCTGACGACCACGATGGAGCTCGCCGCGTCGCGCCGGCCATTCCTCTACTTCCCGCTGCGCGATCACTTCGAGCAGAACCGCCACGTCCGCCATCGGTTGGAGCGGTACGGCGCGGGCCGCTACATGGACTACGACGCCTCGCCGCCGGAGGTCATCGCCGAGGCGATCGTCGCCGAGTTGGATCGCCCGGTGGACTACCTCCCGGTCGCCTCCGACGGCGCCGCACGGGCCGCGGCGCTCATCGCCCCGCTGATCTGACTGGTGGCGGGATCGCCGCCGCCGTCCGGGAGCACGTCGGCGAGCAGCCGTCGCACGTTGCCGCCCATGATCTTCGCGACCTCGCCATCGTCGAAGCCGGCGTCGAGGAGGCCGTCGGTCAGCTGCGCCATGCCGGTCGCGTCGAACGGCTCTGGGACCGCCCCGTCGAAGTCCGAGCCCAGCCCGACATGCTCGACGCCGGCGACCCCGACCGCGTAGCGGATCGATCGGGCGATCGACGTCGACACCGTCGCCACCGCAGGCGGTCGGCCAAAAGCCGATCCCGACGATCCCCCCGCTATCGGCGATCCCGCGGAGCGTGCGCATCCGACAGATTGCGGGGGTTGTCGGCGATGCCACGGACGCCGGTGTGCGAGGCGACGACCGGCCGTGCGGCCATCGCAATGACGTCGTCGATGGTGGCGGCCGATGCGTGCGCCACGTCGACGAGCATGCCGCGCGCCTCCATCCGCTCGACCATCTCGCGCCCGCGCTCGGTCAGGCCGCCCTTGGCGATCCCGTGAGCCGAGCCGCCGAACGCGTTGTCGAAGAAATGGCTCGGCGACATCATCCGGAAGCCGGCGTCGGCCACGACCTCGACGTTGGCCGGGTCGTCGTCGAGCGCGTGGGCGCCCTCGATCGCGAGCAGCCCGGCGGTGATCCCGGGCCGCTCGCGCCGAACGGCCTCGTAGGCGGCGAGGTCCGACCTCGACCGGATGATGTCCAGGCGACCGGCCGAGCGGGCCGCCATCGAGTCCGCCCGCGCCGCGAGATGCAACGCGCGCGGCAGCAGCCGCCGCCAGGTGGCGCGGTGGCCAGCCGAGCGCCAGCGCGAGGAGCACGACATCGTCGCTCCGGTCGTCGTTGCGCTCGATGTTCAGGTGGCGGGGCGACTTGGTCGAGGCGGCGAACACCTGGAGCGCCACGTTGCCTTCGATGAGCCGCGGGACGTCGACGTGGCCACGACTTCCGACCGCCGGAGCAGGTCGCGGCCCCACAGCAGCGAGTCGGCGTGCAGGTCGGCGACCCACAGGCGCGGCGTGGAGCGCCCGGGCCCGATCGGAAGCGCGTAGGGCGGGCGGGCGGCCGTCGTGACGCACAGGCGCGCCTCGGTGCGGCCGACCATCAGCGGGCCACCGAGCCTGGCCCCGACGGCCGCCGCGGCCGCGGCCGCGCCGAGCGCGCCGACCGCGGCCGCACGCCCGAGGCGAGCCGTCATCCGGGTCACGTGGCGCGATCCGCAACGCGTGGCTGCTCCGGACCTCGTCGAGGAAGGCGAGCGAGCGGGCATCGCGCTCGAGCGCGTCGCGGACGAAGTCGCGCAGCGCGGCCTCGGTCTCGCGTTCGACCTCGGGCGCGAGGCGGAGCGTCGGCGATGCGCCTCGATGTCGAGCCGCTGGTACGCCTTGAGCAGCTTGACGGCGTCGAGCGAGATCCCCGCCCGCTCGTGCGGGGGACCCGGACAGCGCTGGCACAGGACACCGCCGAGCAGCGGCATCCAGCGGAACCGCTCGTCGGCCTCGAGGACCCGGTCGCATTCGACGCAGCGGTCGACCTCGGGCCGCTGGCCGAGCTCGTCGAGGAGGTGCATCTCGTACCAGCGCGCGACGCGCCCGGGCGCCATGGCGGCATCGAGCAGCTCGTAGGCACGCCGCAGCAGCAGGTAGAGGGGCTCGGCGGCGTGGCGCTCCTCGAGCGATCGGTCGGCGAGCTCGGCGAGGTACCAGGCGGTCGCCGTGGCCTCGAGCGAATCGCGAAGGTTGAGCCAGGCGTGACCGACGACGACCTGGGTGACCACGTCGAACGTCCGGCCGCGGGCGAGCGCCACGGTCAGCTCGGCGAAGGGCTCGAGGCTGCCGCCCAGGCGCGACGTGGGCCGCCGGATCGCCCTTGGCGATCGCCTTGAGCTTGCCGCCGGTCGGGGTGATCAGGGTCAGGACGCGGTCGGCCTCGCCCAGGTCGAACCGGGACAGGACGATGGCTTCGGTCGTATAGCGGCGAGGGATGGGCACGCCACGACGGTACCACCTGATCCATTCGGCCACGGCCGACGTATCACCGGCAGATGCCGGTGCGGTCGCGTCCCCGCGCCGGCATCGTCTGTCCGGCGGGCCGACCGGCGCTCCCCCGGCCCGTTCGTCCCGCCGGATGGTGTCAGAGCCGGCGATCGCCGGCCCCGGGGCGGCCGGCCGCCCGACCCAATCAGGCTACCTGCGCCGAACACGTTTCATGTACACTCCGCCGCGATGACGACAGCGCCGCCGGACGTCGATCTCGCCGTCCTCATCGCCGACACCGAGGCCGAGATCGTGCGGCTCGTGCGCGACCGGGACCCTTCCACCCACGGTCTGTACGAGATGGTCCGCTACCACCTCGCCCTGGACGGCTCGGGAGCGTCGGGTGGCAAGCGCATGCGGCCGCTGCTCGGTCTGCTCGCCTATCAGAGCATCACCGGCGAGCACACACGGGCACTGCCCGGCGCGGCGGCCGTCGAGCTCGGCCACAACTTCAGCCTGGTCCACGACGACATCGAGGACGGCGACACCGAGCGCCGTCACCGCCCCACGCTCTGGACGATCCACGGGATCCCGCAGGCCATCAACACCGGGGACGCGCTGTTCAGCCTGTCGCGGATCGCCCTCCACCGGCTGACCGACCTCGGCTTTCCCGAATTCGACGGTCCTGCGACTGATGCGCCTGTTCGACGAGACATGCCTGGCGCTGTGCGAAGGCCAGTACCTCGACATCGCGATGAGCGCCTCGGATGAGCGGACGACGGTCGACCAGTACTTCGACATGATCGGCCGCAAGACTGCGGCGCTGATCGCCGCCTCCATCGAGGCCGGTGCGGTCCTGGCCACGACCGACGAGAACGTCATCGCCCGCTACCGCGCGTTCGGCTGGGCGCTGGGGCTCGCCTTCCAGCTCAACGACGATCTGCTCGGGATCTGGGGCGCGGAGCAGGCGACCGGCAAGGAGGCCTCGGACGTGGCCCATCACAAGAAGACCCTGCCCGTCATCTACGCCCTCGAGCACGCGGGTCCGGAGGATCGCGACCGACTGACCTCCCTGTACGCCACGACGAAGCCGACAGCGGACGAGCTCGCCGAGATCGTGACGATCCTCGAACGGACGGGCGCCCGCGAATACACTCGCGACCAGGCGCGCCGATACCGCGACGAGGCGCTGGCGGAGCTCGACGCCGCCGGGGTCGTGCGGCCCGAGGTTCGAGCCAGGCTTCGAGGAGATCATCACCTCGGTGATCACGGGCTGACGACCACGTTGGCCCTCGTCGTCAAGGGCCTCGGATCTCCACCGCGTCCCGGCACCCTGTGAACGCGGCGACCCGGCCCAGGATGTGGCTGTCAGTCAGCACCGGGTGGTCGAGACGTCGGCGCGGGTCTCGCCATGTCCGTTCGGCGCGCTTTGGTGCTTGCCACGCACCGTTTCGGTCGTAAATCGCGTCCGAGACGCGGTTCGATGGCCTGGTGCT
The DNA here is from genome assembly GCA_963772995.1 of uncultured Chloroflexia bacterium. Taxonomy (GTDB): domain Bacteria; phylum Chloroflexota; class Limnocylindria; order Limnocylindrales; family CSP1-4; genus SPCO01. The sequence goes on from CAVYZQ010000019.1 coordinate 15,428, forward strand.
GACTCCCAGCCACCGGCGGCATGTCGATGAGCCCGATCGAAGGGCCCTCGTCGAGCCGGATCGCGCGCTCGCGTCCGGCGGGCCGCCTACCGATCGGCTTCGTCGTCCTCGGGTTGGTCGGGCCGCCGTTCGCGGACGACCAGGACCTTGCCCACGCGCCGGCCGTCGGTCGACTCGACGGTCAGCGTGAGCCCGTTGACCGCCACCTGGTCGCCGGGCTTCGGGACGCCGCCGATCCGGTGGTAGATCAGCCCGCCCACGGTGTCGTATTCGTACTCGTCGTCGAGGCGGAAGTCCATGTCGAAGAGCTCGCTCGAGGTCGTCGATGTCGGCGCGGCCGTCCATCCGCACCTCGTCGTCTGACAGGCGCGACGACCAGCGGCTCCTCCTCGTCGTACTCGTCCTGGATCTCGCCGACGATCTCCTCGAGCAGGTCCTCGATGGTGACGAGGCCGGCGGTCCCGCCGTACTCGTCGAGGACGATGGCGATGTGCACCTTGCGGCGCTGGAACTCGTGGAGCAGGTCGTCCACGCTCATCGACTCGGGCACGAAGACCGGCGTGCGCAGGATGGACCGGAGCGCCGGCCGCTCGCCGACCGACGGCTTCAGGAACGGCAGCAGGTCCTTCGCGTACAGGATCCCGACGATCTCGTCGATCGTCTCCTCGTAGACCGGGATCCGGCTGTGGCCCTGCTCGATGACCGTGTCGATCGCCTCCTCGAGCGTCGCATCGGCGGCGAGGCTGATCATCGCGATGCGCGGGACCATGACCTCGTGGATGCGCTGGTCGCCGAGCTCGATGACCGCGTGGATCATCTGCTCCTCCTCGGCCTCGAGGATGCCCTGCTCGCCGCCGCGCTCGACGAGGATCTTGAGCTCCTCGGTGCTCATCACCCCGGGATTCGGGTCGCCGGCGCCGAGCAGCCGCGCGACGCTGTTGGTGACCGCGGTGAGGGCCCGGACGAGCGGCCCGAGGACCCGCAGCATGAACGTGATGAACCACGACAGGCGCAGCGCGAAGTGCTCCGCGTGGGCGAGGGCGAGGCTCTTGGGCACGAGCTCGCCGAACACGATCGTGAACAGGCTGAGCAGCGAGCGTCACGATGATGAGGGCCAGCGCCTCGCCCGAGCTGACGAGGAAGCCGAGCCCGGTGCCCTCGAGCGTCGACTGCAGGCTGCGCGGTCAGGTTGACCGCCGCGTAGGCAGAGGCCAGGAAGCCGATGAACGTCAGGCCGATCTGGGTGACCGCCAGGAACCGGCCCGGCTGGCTGATCAGCGACTTGACACGACGGGCGCTTCGATCGCCTTCGTCGACGAGCTGGTCGATCCGGGTGCGGCGCATCGTCACCAGCGCGATCTCGGCGGCGACGAAGACCCCCTCGAACAGCGTCAGGACGACGATGACGAGGAGCGGGACGATGGTGTCCACTAGGTGGGCGGCTCCTGCGGCGCGCGGTCCGGGCCGCGGCTCATGGACGCGCGCGGGCACGCCGTAGGCGAGCGCCCCGGCCGGGATGCTCCGGGTGACGACGGCCCCGGCGCCGGTCTTGGCGCCCTCGCCGACCTCGATCGGCGCCACGAGCATCGTGTCGACGCCGATGAACGCGCCGGCTCCGATGGTCGTCTCGTGCTTGCGCGTCCCGTCGTAGTTGGCGGTGATCGTGCCCGCGCCGATGTTCACCCTCTCCCCGATCGCCGCGTCGCCGAGGTAGCTCATGTGATGCTGCTTGGAGCCGGGTCCCAGGTGGGTGTTCTTGAGCTCCGCGAAGTTGCCCACCGACGCGCCGGCACCGACGACCGTGCCCGGGCGGAGATGGCTGAACGGGCCGATCGACGCGCCGTCCTCGACCGTCGACGACTCGATCACGCTCGCCCAGACTCGCACGCCGCTGCCGACCTGTCGAGTCGAAGAGCTGGCTCCCGGCGACCGATGACGCTCCCCTCGCCGACCGAGGTCGCGCCCCGCAGGATGACGTTCGGCTCGAGGGTGACGTCCGGCGCCAGGTGGACGTCCCAGTCGAGGTAGACCGTGGACGGGTCGCGCATCGTCACCCCGGCCCGCATGTGGGCCTCGTTGAGGCGGACCCGCAGGCTCCATTCCGCCGCGGCCAGCTGCGAGCGATCGTTGATGCCGTCGAACCGGCCGTCGTCCTCGAACCCGACCGCGCTGACGATCCGGCCGTCCTCGCGGGCCAGCCGGACGAGGTGGGTGAGGTACAGCTCGCCGGTCGTGGCCGACGGCGCGAGCGACCCGATCCGGCGGCGCAGCCACGCCGCATCGAACGCGTACAGGCCGGCGTTCACCTCGTTCCCGAGGAGCTCGTCGGGCGTGGCGTCCTTGGCCTCGACGATCGACTCGACCGTCCCGAACTCGCCTCGCACGACCCGGCCGAGCTGGGCCGGATCGGCGGCGTACACGCTGGCCAGGGCGATCGCGGCATCGTCCTCGCGCCGGGCGCCGAGGATGGCGTCGAGGTCCGCCCCGGTCACGAGCGGGACGTCGCCCGACAGCACGAGGATCTCGCGCGCGTCGTCGGGGACGGCGGTGAGGCCGGCACGGACCGCGTCGCCTGTGCCGCGCGGCTCCTCCTGGAGTGCGGGCGCTGCGCGCTCGGCGACCGCCTCGGCCACGGCTGCGACCGGCGGGGAGTAGACGACGACCGGCCGCGGCTCCGGCCGCTCCGTCGGCGGTCGAGGCCCACGCGTCGAGGACGTAGGCGATCATCGGCCGGCCGCACATCGGATGCAGGACCTTGGGCAGCGACGAGCGCATGCGGGTGCCGAGACCGGCCGCCAGCACGACGGCGACCGTGCCGGTGGAGCGGGTCCGTACCTGGAGGGTTCACGAGGGGTCGCGCCGGTGGGTGGCGGGCGCGGTTCGGGCGACGCCGCCGGCCAGATCCGGGGCCGGCGCGAGAATGTCAGCAGTCATCAGTGAGTCGGGGCATCGTATGGGCGCCCTGCGAAGGGTGTCAACCGAGCCGCGCGACCACGTCGATCTCCACGCGAGCGCCCTTCGGCAGGGCCGCGACGCCGACGGTCGAGCGGGCGGGCGGCGGGTCGGTGACGAATCGCCCGTAGATCGCGTTGACCGCCGCGAAGTCGCCCATGTCGGTGAGGAAGATCGACGTCTTGACGACGTCGGCCCAGGTGCAGCCCGCGGCATCGAGGACAGCCGACAGGTTGGCCATCACGCGCTCGGTCTCGGGGCCGATGCCGCCCTCGACGAGGTTGGCTGTCGCCGGATCGAGTCCGGCCTGGCCGGCCGCGAACAGGAACCCGTCGACGGCGATCGCCTGGCTGTACGGGCCGATGGCCGCCGGCGCTCCGGCGGTCGAGACGGCGCGGCGGGTCATGGCTGCCTCCCTGATCCTTGCGGATCGTGATGCTGGACGATGGTGGTGGCGATGACGGTCGGGGTGCCCTCGCCCGGAGGTGTCAGAGTGCCCGACCGGAGCGCGTCTCGCGACGCTCTCCGCGGCGGCCTCGGCCTCGGTCGTCGAAGCATAGAGCGCCCACAGGGTCGGGCCCGAGCCCGACAGGCCGATCGGACGGCCCAGGAGCCGGCTCAGGGCGCGACGGAAGGGGACCAGGGCGGGGACGACGAGGGCGGTCGCCGGGAGCAGGTCGTTCGCCATCGCCAGGGCGCCGGCGCGGGCGACGAGGTCCGAGGCGGAGAGCTTCGACCGCAGCTCCTCGGCCAGGTGCGTCGACGACAGCCGGACCGAGGGGTCGCCGTGCGGCCTGATGGCATCGAACGCGGCGAACACCTCGGCGCGTGGGCACCGCGATCGCCGGCGTCACCAGCAGCACGCCCGGGCTCCCGTGCAGGCCCTGGAGCGGCGCGACGTGCTCCCCGCGACCCTCGACGAGCGCCGGTCCCCCGGCTGCGAGGAAGAACGGGACGTCCGATCCGAGGCGGAGGGCGACGGCCAGGCGAGCGGCTCCGTCGAGCTCTGCGCCCCACGCCTCGAGCGCGCCGTCGAGCGCGGCGGCCGCGTCCGACGACCCGCCGGCGAGGCCTGCCGCGACGGGGATCCGCTTGTCGAGCCGCGCGGCGAGCGCCGGCGCGGGTCCGGGACCGCCCGGCCAGCCACCGCCGACCGGGCCCGGGTCGCGGCCAGGGCGCGGAACACGAGGTTGTCGGCCGCTGGGCCCGCATCGAACCCGGTCACGTGCAGGGTGTCCTGGCCGCCGGCGGCCGGGGCCAGGCTCAGCCGGTCGGCGAGCGCGAGCGGCACGAACACGGAGTGGAGCGCGTGATAGCCGTCGGGCCGGACGCCGATGATCGCGAGGGTCAGGTTGAGCTTGGCCGGGGCCAGGCGGACGACGGGCGCGAGGCGCGTCGCCGTCGCCGCCTCGCCGCCGGGCGCCGGCCGCGGGGCCGCCTCGCGGCCGGGCGCCATCCGCGGGCTCCCGTCGCCGCCGGGCCCTCCCCGAGACCCGGTCACGGTGCGGCCGCCCACCCACGCGTATCCCGGCCGATCGGGCCGAGCGCCTCGCGGAGGGCGAGCCACTCGCCGACCGCGAGGGTCTGCGGCCGCCGGTCCGGGTCGATGCCGGCCGCCGTCAGCCCGGCGGCGACGCGGCCGGCGTCGAGCGGGAGCTGCCGCGCCAGCACGTTGTGGATCATCTTGCGCCGCTCGCGGAAGGCCGCCTGGACGAGGCGCCACAGCTCGTCCTCGGCCACCGGGTCGAGGCGGTCGTCGGCGTCGAACGGCTCGGCCACGATGACCGCCGACTGGACGGCGGGCTCCGGTTCGAAGGCGGTCGGCGGCACGCGCGAGCGCGATCCGGACGCGGGCGTGGTACTGGACGAAGACGGACAGGTAGCTCATCCGGCCGGGCGGGGCGGCGATCCGCTCCGCGACCTCGCGCTGGACCATCAGCACCAGGCGCTCCGGTCGCGGCGGCTCGGCCGAGGAGCGCGTGGAGGATCGGGCTGGTGATGTGGTACGGCAGGTTCGCCACGACGTCGTACGGCGGCTCGACGCAGGTGGACGAGGTCCTGGTCGAGCGCGTCGCCCTCGATCAGGCGGAGGGCGTCGACACCCTCGAACCGATCGCGCAGGAAGGCCGCCAGGCCGCTGATCGAGCTCGACCGCGGTGACCCGCGCACCGGCTTCGAGCAGCCCGCCGGTCAGCAGGCCCAGGCCGGGGCCGATCTCCAGCATCCGGCGGCCCGGCCGCGGGTCGGCCTCGGCGAGGATGGCGTCGAGCACGTCCGTGTCCGCCAGGAAGTTCTGCGAGAGCGAGTGGCGGGCCCGCAGGCCGGCCGCGCGCAGGGTGGCCCGGACGGTCGGCCGGGTCGACCCGGGGCGCCGTCGAGCGGCTCATCGGGCGGCCAGCGGCAGCGACGGCCGCGCGTCGAGGTCCAGCCCGGACCGCGTCGCCCGCCGCGAACCGGCGCAGCGCCGGCGGCGCCGATCATCGCCCCGTTGTCGGTGCACAGCGCCGGGCCGCGGGACGATCAGCGGGATGCCCAGCGCGTCTGCCTCGCCCGGCCAGGCACCGCCGCAGGGCCGTGTTGGCCGCCACGCCTCCACCGAGCACGATGGACCGCGCGCCCGATCGTCCGGGCCGCGCGGATCGTCTTGGTGCGAGCACGTCGACGACCGCGTCCTGGAATCCCCACGCGAGCTCGGCCACGACGGGCTCCGGCAGCGGCGCCTCGGGGGCGTCCGCCAGGCCCTCGTCGGCGCGCGCCTCGGTGATGATCCGTCGGGCGGCGGTCTTGAGGCCGGAGAAGCTGAGGTCGAACGAATCGCCCAGCCACGCCCGCGGGAAGACCCGGTCGCGGGCGGATGCCGCCTCGGCGGCGCGCCCGATCGCCGGACCGCCCGGGTAGCCGAGCCCCAGCAGCCGGCCGACCTTGTCGAAGGCCTCGCCGGCGGCGTCGTCGACGGTCGAGCCCAGCAGCCGGTAGGTCAGGTGGTCGCGCATCTCGGCGAGGAACGTGTGGCCGCCCGACACGACCAGCGCGACCAGCGGGAAGACCGGGCTCGGGCTCGTCGGGCCCGCCCGGGTCGCGCAGCCAGGCCGCATAGACGTGGCCCTCGAGGTGGTTGACCCCGATCAGCGGCCGGTCGTGGACCCAGGCGAGCGCCTTGGCGAAGTTGATCCCGACGAGGAGCGAGTCCGGCCAGACCCGGGCCCGTAGGTGACCGCCACCGCCCCGATGTCGTCCCACGAGGCGCCGGCGTCGGCCCAGGCCTCGTCGAGGACGGGCACGATCCAGCGCAGGTGCGCACGCGCCGCGACCTCGGGGACGATGCCCCCCGATGGGGCGTGGAGCGCGACCTGCGACGCGACGACGTTCGCGAGGATCCGCTGTTCGCCGTCGACGATCGCGATGCCGGTCTCGTCGCACGACGACTCGATCGGCGAGGACGAGCGGGCCGCTCATCGGCGGCGGCTCACGTCGCGGCTCGCCGTCGGCGGTCGGAGCGTGCGGGGCCGGCGCCGCGTCGATCGCGGCCCGCAGCCGGGCGAGTCCGCTCGCGCATCGGCGGCTCGCGCAGCGGGTCGGTGGTCATGATCAGGGCGTCCTCGCCGTTGTCGCTGTAGTAGCGCGGCCGGAGCCCGACGGGCCGGAAGCCGAACTTCTCGTACAGCCGGCGGGCCGGCAGGTTGGACAGGCGGACCTCGAGCGTCGCCTCGTGCGCGCCGCCGTTCGGTCGCAAGGTCCAGGAACGCGAGGAGCAGCCGCTCGCCGATGCGCTGGCGACGCCAGTCCGGGTGGACGGCGAAGGTGATGATGTGGCCCTCGTCGACCATCAGCCACATCCCGCCGAAGGCCGCGATCTCGTCGCCGACCCTCGCCACGAGGTACTTCGCCAGGCGGTTCGTCTCGAGCTCGTTGCGATAGGCGTCCGGCGGCCACGGCGCGTCGAAGCTCGCCCGCTCGATGGCGTGGACGGCCGGCAGGTCGTCGATCTGCATCGGCTCGATGCGGAGCCTCAGCGGGGGTCGCGCGACCACGACACCTCCCCGCCCTCCGCCCGGACGCCGCGCGGCAGGGTCACGTACTCGGGCACGAGCCGCCGCCAGGTCGTCCACGTCGCCGGCGGCCAGCCGGGCAGCGCCCGATCCGGACCATGCGTCTCGCCGAGCCTCGCCCGGGCGGCCTCGCCGCGGGCCAGCGCCGTCGGCGGGCGCGCGGTCGGGCAGGTCGACGGCGACGAGCGATCTCGTCGGGCGCCAGGTCCGGCTCCAGGCCGGCCGGCAGCAGCGCGCGCCGGCGTCGCCGTCCGAGCGGACCAGAGCCGGTCGCGCCGGTCCGGCCGGCAGGAGCAGGACGCGAGCGCGGCGGGCGAGGCGGCCAGCAGCGCGTCCGCCGGTCGAGACGCCGACGATCGGCAGGCCCAGGCCGTGGGCGAGGCCCTTGGCCGTGGCGATCCCGACGCGCAGGCCGGTGAACGCGCCCGGACCCGGTGCCCACCGCGATCGCCGCGAGCGCGAGCGGCGCGATCGCCGGCGCGCCAGGAACGCGTCGATCGACGGCAGCAGCGTCTCGCCGTGGCGGTAGCCGGCGGGCCAGTCCATGGCTCGTCGATCGGCGCCGCCCGTCGAGGTCGCCGGCGGCGACGACGATCCGGCGTGGTCGCGTATCGATGGCGAGGATCGGCCCACGCGGCCTCGCCGCCGTCGCGGGTCGGGCGAGCCCCTCGCAGGCTCATCCGATCGCCTCGAGGTACCGGCGCAGATCGCCCGCGCCCGCCCGCACGTGATCGCGCGCGGGTCGTCGCCGGTCCCGTCGATGACGACGTCGAGCCGCTCGGCGGCAGCGCCGGCCCGAGGCGATCGGGCCACTCGACGAGCGTGACCCCGGCCGACTGGCGGTCGTCGATCAGCCCGCCGGCCAGCGCGTCGGTCGCGTCGGCGAGGCGGTACAGGTCGAGGTGGAAGAGCGGCAGCCGGCCGGCGTACTCGGCCATCAGGATGAAGCTCGGCGAGGTGATGGTGTCGGTCACGCCGAGCCCGGCCCCGAACGCCTTGGCCAGGTGGGTCTTGCCGGCGCCCGAGCTCGCCCCACAGGCAGATCAGGTCGCCGGGTCGGGCGGCCGCGGCCAGCGCCCGGCCGAGCGCGGACGTCGCGGCGGGATCGGGGCAGTCGATGGCGTTCGAGCGCGGTCGCGGCGGGCATCGACCCCGAGCGTAGCCGAAGGCGCGGCGTGCTCGCCCGGTGCGCCGGGCTCGCGCGCCGCTCAGGTAGCGCTCCAGGTCGCCGAGCGGGACGGCGGCGATCGTGCCATCGGGCAGTCGGACGAGCCCGGCCTCGAGGTGGACGCGGCCGGCGAAGCGGCGCGGCCCGATCGCCTCGACGAAGCGGCCCTCGCGGCCGGCCAGCGAGCCGCGACCGGATGCGCACGAGGTCGGCCGGCGGCGTCCGGGATGGCCAGGTCGGGACGGTCGAAGACGAGCATCGGCGGGTCGGTCACGATCGCGACCTCGTGACCGGCCAGCGCCCCGAGCACGGCCTGGACCGCGCCGGCCAGCGGCCGCCGCACGGCGCCCGTCGAGGATGAGCACCGCGAACGGTGGCAGTCGGTGGAGGGCGGAGCGCTGGCGCGCCTCGGACGCGAGGAAGTCGCGCCGCTCCTTGCTCGACAGGCCCGGCGACCACGATGCCGCGGATGCCCATCGCCCGGGCGCGGGTCAGCGTCTCCGCGTCGACGCGCGAGCCGACCACGAGGATCGTCCCGGCGGACCCGACGTCGAGGCCGCCGGCGCGCAGCTCGCTGTCGGTCGCCGGCCTGGAGGCGGCCGCGGGTCGGGCCGCCGAGCGCCACGATGCCGCGGATGCCGCGGCCGGCGGCGCGGATGGTGATCGCCGGTCCCGGGCGGACCTCGCGGACGATGCCCGCGAACGGCGTCTCGAGCGGGTCGGCGACGTCGCCCGTGGCGATCCGCCAGCGGCCGCGCCACTCGAACACGTATTCGCCGGCCGGCAGCGCGGCGTCGCCGCCGCGGCGCGCGGTCCGGTCCAGCGGCGGCCCGGGCGCGGCTCGGCGGTCGCCGGGACGCCGATGCTCGTCGAGGCGCGGGTCGCGCAGCCGCTCCGCGATCGGCGCCCCGACGACGACCGAATCGCCGGCCGACGACCAGCGGCCGGTCGCCCGGGCGCGAGCCGGAAGATCGCGTCGACCGGCGCGGTGATCGAGCCGGCGCGCCGGGACGAGGCGGAGGTCGCGGCCGGGGCGCCATCAGTCGCCCGCTCCCGCCGACGGCCAGCCGCCACGACTCGAGCAGCTCGCCGCGCAGGTCGGCCCGATCCGGCAGCTCGAGCGGCACGTCGCGCAGGTCGAGCAGCAGGCCACCGAGGCCGCCGGTGACGTCGATCGCGAAGTGGCGGCCCGCGCCCGCCGAGGCGGACGGTGTCGCGGAACTGGAACTCGGCGACGGCGGCGGTGCCCGGTGGCAGGTCGATCGACGCGAAGCCCACCCGGCATCGCAGATCGAGCGGGTGGGCCCGTCCGCGCCGTGGACGACGAGCGAGCCCGCCGGCCGCGCCCGGCGCGCATCCCGGCCGGCGTGACGACCGTGCCGAGCGGGCGCCAGGAGGTCGTCGGCGAGGTCGGCGATCATCGCCCGCCGTTCGCTCGGATCGGGGATCGCCCCGAGCGGCGCCAGGAACCGGGCGTGGTCGAGCGCGTACTGGGCGGCACCGGGCCGGCGCAGGACGTCGACGAGGGCGAGGGTCACGACGGCGCCGGGCGCGACGGCCCAGGCGCCGCCGGTCGCGACGACGAGGTCGGCCGGTGGCCGATCGGCCCAGCCCGGCGTTGCGTCGGCCAGCCGGCCGAGCGCCGCCCGCGCCGCCGCCATCCGCAGGCCCACGCCGTCGCCGGTCGCGTCGGCCCACGGCGCGATCCGCAGCTCGCGCATCCGGTCGCGCAGGCGATGGCGGTCGGCGCCCCAGTGCGACCAGCGCCCGACGCGGTCGATCGACCGCGTCGTCGGGCTCGGCGGGCGCGAGCGCTGCGGCCGGGACGACCGCGATGTCCGACGCCGGCGGCGCCGTTCCCGGCCGCCGGCCAGGCGGCAATCGCGGCTCCCCGCGTCGTAGCCGATCTCGACCACGTCCACGCGGCGGTCGAGGACCTCGGCCAGGGTCAGGGCGCTCGCGCCCAGCGCCCGCCGGGCGTCGTCTGGCGGCAGCGCCAGCTCGAGCAGGAGGTCGGCGCAGCGGCGCCGCCTGGGTCGCCACGCTCGCCGCGGCCGGGCCGAGCAGCGACCTCGCCGGCGCGGTCGGCCGGGTCGCCGAAGACGCCGATCTGGTCGGCCATCGCCCCGGCCAGGACGACCGTCAGGTCGGGCCGGCGCGACGCGGCGGCCGCGACGACGCGCCGCCAGCTCGCCGATCCCGCGCCGCTCGTCGGCCGCCGGCGGCTCGCCCGCGCCGACCAGGATCGCGGCGACGTCGGGTCGAGCAGCAGCGCCGACATCGCCAGCGGGTCCATCGATCTCGGTGCTCGCCGGCGACGGTCTCGCCAGCCGGCGCCGCGCGGCGGTCGCCACGAGCGGCTCGCGAGCGAACGTTCGGAGGCGGCGACGACCGCCAGACGCCGCGGCGGGTGGCTGCGCGACCGCGAGCCGCGGCAGGTCGCCGACGCGGCGCCGGCCGCAGATCCCGAGCGCGTCGGCGAGCTCCGGGTCGGCGCGGACCGCACGTTCGGCGAGGACGGCGACGACCGCGTCCGGGTCGGCGCCCGACGGCAGCACGAGCGACCCGACGAGCCGCCAGCGACCACGCGACGCGGCCGATGAGCGCGGCGGCGATCGAGGCGGCCCCGGCGTCGAGGGTCAGGAACGCGCTGGGCTCGCTCGTCACCCGGCCATGCTACCCGGGACGGTGCTCCGGGGTCGCCGGCCCAGGTCGGCGCGGTCGAGCTGGTCGGTCAGGCGTCCCAGGCGATCTCGTCGTCCTGCTCTTCGAGCCGGGCGATGAGCAGCTCGATCCCGGTGTCGTCGGCGAGGATCTCGCTCGCCGACGCGAGGTCGCCACCGAAGACCCCGCGCAGGACCGGGTCGAAGAACAGCATGGCGTTGGCGCCGAGCGCCCGGTACGGCCGGCTGGCCTCGAGGAAATGGACGGCCGGACCGGTCAGGCCCGCGCAGCTGGATCTCGCGGGCGACCTGCTCGACGAGCTCGTCACGCTGCTCTTCGGTCGCTTCGTACGGCGTGTTCACGCGGCCCCGCCGCCGATCGGCTCGGGCGATTCGTTGAGGGCGTCCGCGAAGGCCTGGTAGGCCGCGGCGCCGCGCAGGGCGAAGACGACGTGGCCGATGGCCGGGCTGGCAGCAGCTCGTCGCGGACGGTGCGCACGGTGATGCGGGCCGCCTCCTCGAGCGGGAAGCCCCCGACGCCTGTGCCGAGGGCCGGAAAGGCGATGCTGGTGGCGCCGATCTCGCGCGCCCGGGCCATCGAGCTGCGCACGGCGGATTCGATGACTGGCCCGCTCGTCCGGCGCTCGCGGTCGAGCGACACGGCGTGGATGACGGCGCGCGCCGCGAGCGTGCCGGCGGTCGTCACGATGGCGCCGCCCGAGCGGGACGGGCGCCTGGCGCACGGCCGCGAACTCGATGGCATCGCCGCCGGCGCGCTTGAGGGCGCCGCCGACCCCGGTCGCCATCCACAGCGAGAGATTGGCCGGGTTCACGATCGCGTCGACCTCCAGGTCGCAGATGTCCCCGTTCCAGAGTTCGATGGATGCCAACTAACCCCTCCCCTCGGTAAGGGTCCGCAGACCGACCGGGCCGGCCGCCGCATGGTACACCCGGGGTAGCGCGCCGAGCCATCCCGGTCACGACCTCCCACGTGTTCGTGGTGCGTGCCTGCGCCAGGTCGAGCGGCAGTGATCCGTTCGTCGCCATCATCGCCGAGCAGGACGAACTCGTCGGAGACGTCGACCGGTCTGCCCGGGCACGTCGGTCACGTCGGCCATGACGGCGTCCATCGCCACGTTGCCGACGAGCGGCACGCGCCGGCCGCGGACGATGGCCGCTGGCCCGGTTCGACAGCGAGCGCGACCAGCCGTCGCCGTAGCCGAGAGGCAGCGTCGCGATCCGGCTGACGCGGGCGGTCCGGAAGGTCGGGCCGTAGCTGATGCCCCAGCCCTCGGGCAGGGTCGGCGACCCGGACCGGGCGCGCGTACGAGCGCCATCGCCGGCCGGAATGCCGGGGCATGCGGCTCGGGTGCCCTGCCTGGCCCGAGCTCGTCGGGCACGATCCCGTAGATCGCCAGGCCGGGTCGGACGCCGTCATAGGCGACGACGCCGTCGGCGATGAGCGCCGCGCTGGCCGCCGCGTGGCGAGGCGGCAGGTCGATCCCGGCCGCCGCGACGGACGCGACGGCCGCCTCGAAGCGGCCGAGCTGCGCCGGTCCGTGAGCCGGGGTCCTCGACCGCCTGGAAGTGGGTCCACAGGCCGGCCAGGCGGACCGCCGGCGAGCCGCCACCAGCGGTCGCGGCCGCGACGAGATCGCGATCGCTCGACGAACCCGCCGCGTCCGAGCCCGGTCTCGACCTCGAGCTCGATCGCCAGCGGCGGGCCGGGCGATGCCGCGCCGGATGCCTCGCGGATCAGCCCCTCGAGAGCATCGAGATCGCCGGCGGCGACGGCTACGCCGCTGCGGGCCAGCTCGGCCGCCCAGCCGAGCGGCGGCGGATAGAGGACGAGGATCGGCGCCCGGATGCCGGCCGGCGCGAAGCTCGATCGCCTCGTCGACGGTGGCGACGCAGAAGCCCTCGGCGCCGGCGGCGACGAGCGCGGGGCGACCGGGATCGGCGCCGTGGCCGTACGCATCGCCTTGACGACGGGCCGGACGGGTATGCCGGGTCCGGCCAGGTCGCGGAGCAGCGCGAGGTTGTGGCAGATCGCGTCGAGGTCGATCTCGAGCCAGGCGGTCCGCGGCAGGCCGGGCAGGCCGGCCGCGGCCAGGCGGTCCTCGATGGGGGCCGCGGCGCGGGCTCCGTCATCGCGCGACCGGTCAGCCGGCGTCGGGCTGGAGAGCATCGCGGGCGCCTCGTCGCCGGGCGCCGGCTGGGCCCGGGGGTCGACGACCGGTCGGTCGTCTGAGGATCGCAGTCGACAGGTCCGCCGGGGTCGGCCCGAGCGGGGTCCGTCGTCCGGGACCGGTTCACCCGCGGCCGGCTCGGCGGGAACGTCGTCGGGCCGCTCGGGTGCGGACGGCGCTACCGGCGGGCGGGGGTCAGGGCGGAGTCGGCGCCACGGGCTCGTCGGCGACGCGGGCGCAGCGCTCTCGCGGGTCGTGAACCCCAGGCGCCGACCGGCGTCCGGCGTTCGGCCGAAGCGGCCAGGCGCTTGCGCGCGATCGCGAGGCCCTCGGGCAGGTCGGAGGCGAGCAGACCCGCGTCCCCGAATCGCTCGCGGCCGGAGTCTCCTGCGACGCCATGCAGATACACGCCCAGCCGAGCGGCCGTGTACGGGCGACAGGCCCTGGGCGAGCAGCGAGCCGATGGCGCCGGCCAGGACGTCCCCTGTCCCGCCGGTGGCGAGGGCCGGGTTCTCGAACGGCGCGATCGACGCGGCGCCGTCCGGCTGCGGCGATGACGGTCCGGGCGCCCTTGAGGACGACGACGCTGCCCCACGTCGCCGCGGCGTCGACCGTGGCCGCGAGCCGTGCCGTGTCGTCGTCCGCGAGATCGCCGTCGTCGTCGGGCGTCCGGCCGCTCCCCGCCCGGAGCCGCGCGAACTCGCCCGCGTGCGGGGTCAGGACCGCGGGTCGCCGTTCACCCAGCCACCAGTCGTCCATCGTCGCCAGCGAGCGGAGCGCCTCGGCGTCGAAGCACGACCGGTGGCGTTTCGCCTTCGCCCGACGTGGGCAGAAGCAGCCGCACGAGCTCGGCGGTGGCGAGTCCGGGCCGCAAGCCCGGGCCCGACGACGAGCGCGTCGTGCTCGTGGTCGAGGATGCGGGCCATCGCCGGCTTCGGGGTCGATCTCCTCGACGTCATCCTCGGGCAGCCCGAGCGTGGTCGCCTCGACGACCTTCGCGGCGAACAGCGGCTGGAGCGACTCCGGCACCGCGAGCGTCACCAGCCCCGCGCCCGCGCGACCCGCGGCCCGGCAGACCAGCAGGGCGGCCCCCGCGTAGTCGAGCGAGCCGGCGATGACGAGCAGCCGCCCGAACGAGCCCTTGTGCCCGCGCGCCGGTCGCGTCGGGGAGCAGGGCCGCCGCGAGATCGTCGTCGAGGCGCGTGGCTCCCTCGGGAAGGGCGTCTCGCCCGGGGTCGTCGCGGGCGCGTGGTCGGTGCTCCGGCGCCCGAAGCCGACTGGCCGCCGATCAGGCACGGGTCGGCTCCACCGGCCCTGCGTCGCGGTCAGGCTCGCGGTCCGGCGTCGCACGCGGTCGGGCCGGGCGCCCGGCGCGTCCGAGGCGAGCGCGCCGCACCGCCTGCCTCGGCCATCGCCCGCAGCCGCTCGATGCGGGCAAGGATCCGGCGCTCGCGGTCGTCGAGCCGCTCCTCGATGTCGGGCGGGAAGAGGAACCGGCCGCCGGCCGTCCGGACCCCGAAGGCGATGGCCACCGCATAGTCCGATTCGTGCGTGATCGAGACCGCGATCCGTTCCATCCCGAGCTGCTCCGCCCGTGCGGCGGCCCGGCCGTGGAGGCGGACGGCCGGCTGACCGGTCGGCAGCCGCTCGATCTCGATGTCCCGCCAGCCGATCCCGCGAACGCCCAGGCCGAGCACCTTGGAGACCGCCTCCTTGGCCGCCCAGCGGCCGGCCATCGTCTCGGGGCGGTCGCGGACGTAGCGCCGCTCGCCCTCGGTCAGGACGCGCCGGGAGAACCGCGGCCCGAAGCGGTCCAGGGCCGCCCGGATCCTGTCGACCTTGATGATGTCGATCCCGAGCTCCGTCGTACCCTCGGGCGGCGGGGTCACGAGCTCACCCTCCGGCCTCGGGGGGCTCAAGCCGGACCCCTGGGCGGCGGCCACGCCCATGCGTGCCTACTCGACCGTGACGGACTTGGCCAGGTTGCGTGGCTGGTCGACGTCCGTCCCGCGCGCGAGGGCGACGTGGTAGGCGAACAGCTGGAGCGGGATGATCGCAAGGACCGCGCTCAGCGCCTCGTGGGTGTCGGGCACCCAGCAGACGTCGTCGGCAAAGCGCTCGATCTGCGGATCGCCCTCGGTCGCCACGGCGATGACCCGCGCGTCCCGGGCTCGGCCCTCCATCACGTTGCTGATCAGCTTGTCGTAGACCGACGAGCGGGTGGCCACGGCGACGAGCGGGCATTCGGCGTCGAGAAGCGAGATCGGCCCGTGCTTGAGCTCGCCCGCGGCGTAGCCCTCGGCATGGACGTAGCTCACCTCCTTGAGCTTGAGCGCGCCTTCGAGAGCGGCCGGGTAGCTCGCGCCGCGTCCGACGAACATGAACCCGCGCGAGTTGACGTAGCGGCGAGCCAGGTCGGGCGTTTGCGCCGCGGCGGTGGCGAGGGCTCGCGCTGCGGCCGCGGGCAGCGCCCGGAGCGAGACTCCGAGCGCGATCTCCTCGTCTTCGGACATGCGTTCCGCGCGCCTTCGCGATGGCCGCGGCCAGGATCACCAGCGTCGTCACCTGGGTCACGAACGTCTTGGATGCGGCGACCGCGATCTCCGGGCCGGCCTGCAGGAACAGCACGGCGTCCGCCTCGCGGGTGATCGCCGAGCCGACCGTGTTGGTCACGGCGACGACCGGACAGCCGCGCTCGCGTGCCAGCCGCGTCGGGGCGATCGTGTCGGCGGTCTCGCCCGACTGGGTCACCGCGATGACGAGGGTCTTCTCGTCGAGCGGCGGCGGGCTGTACCGGAACTCGGAGCCGATGTTTGCGCGAGCCGGTATCCCGGTCCAGGCCTGGAGCGCCGCGGCGCCGATGAGCGCCGCGTAGTAGGCGGTGCCGCACGCGACGAGCTCGATGCGGGTGACGGTCCGAAGCACGTCCTCGAGGCCGGCCAGCTCCTCGACCCAGATCCGGCCTGCCTTGTTGACTCGTCCGGTGATCGACTGGCTGAGCGATTCGGGCTGCTCGTGGATCTCCTTGAGCATGAAATGCGCGTAGCCGCCCTTCTCGGCGGCCTCGGGCGACCAGTCGATGGTCGTCACCGGGCGTTCCCGGGGCGTGCCGTCCACGCCGGTGATCGTGACGCCCCACGGTCGCAGGTCGGCGACGTCGCCCTCCTCGAGGAAGACGATCTGGTCCGTATGGGCGAGGATCGCGGCCACGTCCGAGGCGAGGAAGCTCTCGCCGTCGGCCAGCCCGACGACCAGCGGCACGTCCTTGCGCGCGCCGACCAGCCGGTCGCCCTCGCCGCGATGCATGACGACGATGGCGTAGGCCCCCTCGATCCGGCGAAGCGCGTCGCGGACCGCGTCGGCCAGGTCGCCCGCGTAGGCCTCCTCGACGAGGTGGGCGATCGCCTCGGTGTCGGTCTCCGACGTCAGGGTGTGCCCGCGAGCCTCGAGCCCGTCGCGCAGCTCGCGGAAGTTCTCGATGATCCCGTTGTGGATGACGGTGATCTCACCGGTGCAGTCCTGGTGGGGATGGGCGTTCAGGTCGTTCGGCCGGCCGTGGGTGGCCCAGCGCGTGTGGGCGAGCCCGATCGCCGCGTGCGGGGTCCGGTCCGCGATCGCCGTCTGGAGGTTGGCCAGCTTGCCCGCCCGTTTCTCGACGAACAGGTCGCCGGCGTCGTCCACGAGCGCGATCCCGGCCGAGTCGTAGCCGCGGTATTCGAGCCGTTTCAGGCCTTCGATGAGGATGGGCCCGGCCTCCCGGGGCCCCGTGTATCCGACGATGCCGCACATCTGGGTCGACTCTCCGTTCAGTGCGCGGCGGGGCCGAGTGGGCACGGCCTCTCCGAGGGCGGAGGTGACGCTCCTGCGAGCCATCCGCCCGAGGATTCACCGGGGCTAGTTTAGACGCTCCCCGGCGAGGACCGCGAGCGAGTCGGCCAGCTCGAGGACGAGCCCTTCGTCCGGGCCTTCGACCATCACCCGCAGCGCGGGTTCCGTGCCCGACGGGCGGACGAGGACCCTGCCGGTGCCTCCGAGACGCGCCGTCGCCGCCGCGATCGCGCGCTGGAGGGTCGGGTCGCTCTCCCACTGGTCCTTGTGCCGGGCCTTCACGGCCCGCTGCTGCTGCGGAAGCATCGGGATCGCCGCGGCCAGCGCGGCGAGGCCCGAACCGCGCCGGCACATGACGCGCAGGACCTCGAGCGCCGTCACGATGCCGTCGCCTGACGTCGTGTGCTCGAGCACGATGACGTGGCCGCTCTTCTCGCCACCGAGGACCGCTCCGGTCACCTGCATGCCCTCGAGGATGTACTTGTCGCCGACCGGGGTCCGGACCAGGTGGCCGCCGGCGGCCTCGACCACGGTCCCGAGGCCGCCGTTCGAGAGGACCGACACGACGAGGCCTCCGCCGGTCAGCTCGCCCCGCTCCAGGCGGTCCAGGGCGAGGATCCCGAGCACCTGGTCGCCGTCGACGACATGGCCCTCGGCGTCCACGGCGATGAGCCGGTCGGCGTCGCCGTCGAGCGCGAACCCGACGTCCGCCCCGCGCCGCGAGCACGGCTTCGGCGAGCACGCGCGGGCGCGGTCGCTCCGGAGCGGACGTTGATGTTCGTGCCGTCGGGCTCGGCGTGGATGACCTCGAGCCGGGCGCCCGTCGCGCCCAGGATCTTCGGCCCGACCGCGTACCCCGAGCCATTCGCTCCGTCGAGGACCAGACGCAGGTGGGCGGCGTCGATCGAGGCCGCGAGTCCGATTCGGTGGGCGAGGTAGTCGTCGAGCCGCGCCGTCGCATCGACCATCCGGCCAAGCTCGGCGTTCGGTGGCCCGGACAGCTCCTCCGTCCGCCAGATCAGCTGCTCGAGCTCATCCTCGACCGAGTCGTCGAGCTTCAGCCCGTCGCCGTCGAGGACCTTGAGCCCGTTGTCGTCGGCCGGATTGTGCGAGGCGGACACCATGATCCCGGCGGCGAACGGCCCGTTTCCGGCCAGGTAGGCGAGGGCGGGCGTCGGGACGACGCCGACGACGTGGACGTCGACGCCAAGGCTCGTGGCGCCGGCCGCGATCGCCGCCACGAACATGTCGCCCGAACGCCGGGTGTCCTGTCCGACCACGATCGAACCGCCTCGACCGGCGAGCCGATGGGCCACCGCGCGACCGAGGGCATACGCCACGGTGGGCTTCAGGTCGACGTTGGCGATGCCGCGGATACCGTCGGTGCCGAACAGGCGGGGCATCGGTCAGCGCTGCGGCGTGGCGGAGGATGCCGGGCTGGCCGCCGGTGCGCCGCTCGCGGAGGGGCCGGGACTGGCGGACGCGCCGGGAGGTCCGGTGATGGTCACCTTCACCTGCGGGGGACTCGCGTCGACGAGGGTCGGTCCCGGTCGGCAGATGCGCCGTCACCAGGACGTCGTGGACGCCCGGACCCAGGCCCGTGACGTCGAGGTCCGCGACCATCGTGGACCCGGACAGCCCATCGAGGAACGCCGTCGAGCCGCCGACGGTCAGAAGGACGGTCTTGACGGACACGTCGTAGGTCAGGTCCGATCGCGTCCCGACGAGTTGGACTCCCGCGTTGAAGGTCCGCGTGCCCGTGACCGGCCGGAGGTTGATGCTGACGTCGACCGACTCTGTGTCGCCCGGGATGATGCCCGCCGGCAGGTCGAGCTTGACGCTGACGGAGAAGTCGCTCGACGCCCCGGTCACCGGCACCGCGACCGTGTTCACCCGGTCGAGGTTGGCCAGCTCCGCAGGCTCCCCCTGGACCTGGACGACTTCCGGCGTCGCCGTGATCGAGGCGATCTCGAAGCCCGCGGCCGGTGTCCCGGTGACGACAGGATTGACCGGCAGCGTCTTGGTGTGCTTGTCATTGAAGACGGCGCATCGTCACGTGCGCCGTCGACGGTGTGAGATCGACCGGGCTGACGGCGTTGCCATTGCCGTCGATCGGCGTGAGCTCCACCTGCTCGTCGACGTCAATGGCGTCGGAGCCGATCAGCACGTCGGCACGCGCCCACACGACCTGGGCGACAACGGACGCCGCGCCCGACGCGGTGACCTCGGTCGGAACGATCGTCATCGGGCCGAGCTCAAGGTTGCCCGGGACGGCGCCATGTTCCACCTTGACGGGCACCTGCTTGGTGATGAGCTTGTCGAGCTGGACCGTCGCGAAGGCAGGCTCGAAGCTGAGGACGCGCACCCGGCCGTCCGGCGAATCGACCTCGATGCGGACGCTCGTGGCATCCCCGGTCGGCGGGACGTCGCTCAGGTCGACGGTCGCCCGGAACGTGCTGGAGGCGACGGGTACGTCGGGGGGAGCGTAGTAGCGGATCTGGGTGACCGGCTCGGGACGGCTGAGCAGGACCGTGTCGGAAGGCTTGTTCTCGACCCGGACCGGGATGACGCCCGTGAACGCCTGCGTGTTCTGCGAGACGGCCAGGCCACCGTACATCAGCGTGGCCAGCCCGACGGCTGCGAGCTTGAGGGGCCAGTTGTGGACGATCCGGCCGAAAAGCCGCCTCACCGCGGGGCCTGGAGACCGGCGGCGCTGACGGCCTCACCGTCGACCACCGGCGGGGGTGCGGCCGTGCGCCTTCGCGACCGCGGGACGGGCGGAGGTGCCGTCGGCCCGCTGGGACCGCTCGCTCGCGTCGAGCTCGGCCGGAGCTGCCGGATCGGTCGGCGCGGACCGCGTTCGCCGGCCTGTCGGCGGATGCGGGTGCGCGATGGCTCGGAGCATCCGCCGTCGGTCGGGGCCCGGGGGCCGCCGGAGCCTGGGCGCCGGTTCGAAGTCCCGCGGCCCGCGGTGCCGTCCTGGCTGCCGCCTGACCCGGAGTCGGTCGTCGGGCCGATCACGGCCGGACCGGCGATCGGGACCGCGGCCGGAGTCGCCGCGGCCGCCGCCGGCGACCGGCCGACGAACCGCCCGAGCTCGCGGATGCTTGGCGATCGGCCGCCCTGTCCGCTCTCGCGGTCGCCGCGCCAGGTCCACGCCGTGCGCCGGCCGCCCGCGGGATCCAGCAGCCCCTGGATGGCCCTCGCCAGCCCGCCCTCGGTCAGGTTGCGGACGATCCTCGCCCGTTCGACGAGGCTGATCTGGCCGTTCTCCTCGGACACGACCACGACCACCGCGTCTGTCTGCTCGGTGATGCCGAGCGCCGCCCGGTGGCGCGTGCCGAACCGCTCCGTGTGGATCGAGGTCTCGGCGAGTGGCAGCAGGGCTCCGGCGGCGACGATCCGGTCGTCTCGGATGATGACGGCGCCATCGTGCAGCGCCGCACGTGGCATGAAGATCGTTCGGAGGAGGTCGGCGGAAACATCGCCATGGATCATGACGCCGGTCTCGGCGACTTCCTCGAGGCCCGTCTCCCGTTCGAGGACGATGAGCGCCCCGTGGCCGTCGGCGGAGAGCCCGGCGGCGGCCCGGGCGACCTCGGTCGAGACGTGGACGGCGGCGCGGGCCTCCGCGGGCGACAGGAGCCAGCCGAACGACCCGACCCGGCCGATGCGTTCGAGTGCCCGGCGAAGCTCCGGCTGGAAGATCACGACGAGCGCGAACAAGCCCGACGACGGCACCCGCCTGGAGGATCTGGGTCAGCAGACGGAGGTCGAATGCGACCGCGAGCGCGTACACCACGACGAGCACGCTCACGCCGATCACCAGGCGGACTGCGCGCGTCCCGCGGATCAGGCTGAACAGCCAGTAGATCAGCAGCGCGGTGATCCCGATGTCGACGATCGTCGTCAGGTGGACCTGGTCGAGGATCGAGCCGAGGAGCTGGGACATCCTTTGACGAGTGTAGCATCGCCTCCCTGCCCGACCCGGCGCCTCGCAAGCGTCGTTGCGACCGTGGCGCGCCTCATGCGACCCGAGTCGCCCCAGGCGACCAGATGGAACGATCGGCGTCCTCGAACGCCTTCGGCCCCGGGCATCGTCCCAGCTGACGCTCGTTCGACATCGCTCCGCTCCCCGGTGCACGCCACGTGTTCATCCGTTGGTCATCCGGACCGTCAGACGCGCCGCCTCGCCCGTTTCCTCGCCCGCGGGCGCCGATGTGGACCCTGTTGCTCGACCGATGTTCGTCACGCCCGACACCGACCAGTGGCGCCGGCGCGGCGCGGTTCATCGGGGCCTCGGAGCGCCCGGATGAACATGGACCGTGCACGGCGCATAGCAGCCGCGGCACCGGCCCGCGGACCCGACGGCTCAGAGGCCGTGAACCAGGCGCGCCCGGCCGATGATTCGCAGCTCTCAGGCGCAGAGCGCGGCGAGGCGCGGCTCGTCCGGGAATCGCGCCGCAGCCAGGGAGCACAGCCGGGTTCGCGTCGAATCGTCGCCGCTGAGGATGGCCAGGCGCCCGAGGAGGACCAGCTTGTCGGCGGCCGGTCCACGCCAGCCGCGATCGAGATACAGCTCCGCGAGCGCGAGGTGGATGTCCGGGTCGGCCGGAGCGATGGCGAGGCCCTGGTAGCAGACGTCCATCGCGGCGTGGTACTCGCCGACCGCGCGATGCGCGGCCGCGGCGACGAGCGCCCGTCGCCGAGCCTCGTCGAGTTCCCCGGCTTCGAGCGCAGTCTCGACCGCCAGTGTCAGGATGGCCGGATCGAGCGGCGGGGCCGGGACCTCGTCGGCGGCCGCGTCGATCGCTTCGTCTCCGTCTGTCGGCGTCGCCGGGGTCTCGGCGTCGGCCGGTCCCGCGATCGCCCTGCCGGGGACGGCCTCGAGCACGCCGAGCGCCCGTCCGAGCGCTTCGGCCGCGGCCAATTCTCCGGTCGCCGTCCGCAGCCGGGCAACGAGGCTCTCAAGGCCGCGCCGCCGCCCGCGCGATTCGGCGAGCTCCAGCGCCCGTCGGGCGGCATCGCTCGCGTCGGCCAGCCGCCCGTCGCGTTCAAGGATCGCCGCGAGCCGATCGAGGGTCTCGGCGGCCTCGGCCCGGCGACCCGCCCCGGCCAGGACGTCGGCCCGGCCTCGCAGGGCGGCCTCGTCGGTCGAGGTACGTTCGAGCGCCGCGTCATAGGCGGCCAGCGGGGGGGGGGGGGGGGGGCGGGGCCGGGGGCGCGCCGGGGGGCGCGCGCGAGAGGGCGACGGGGCGAGCGGGGGCGGGCGGGGCGGGCGGGGGGGGCGGGCCGCCGGCCGAGGGGCGGGCGGGGGCGGGAGAGAGGAGGGAGCGCGCGCGTGGAGACTGCCCGGCGAGAGCGCGAGCGCGCGAGAGCGGGGAGCGGACAGCGAGCACGGAGCGCAGGGGAGGGGCGCGGCAGGGGAGCGAGGAGAGCAAGAACAGGGAGGGTGAGGAGGAGTGGGAGGGAGAGGAGGAAGGGAAAGGGAGAGAGAGAGGGGACCTCGTCGGTCTGGCCGAGCCGGGCGAGCACACCGCCGAGCCCGACGTGGGGCAGCGCTCGATCGGGCGCGATCGCGGCTGCCTCCCGATAGGCCGCGACCGCCTCCTCGAGAGGCCCGCGAAGAGCGGCCAGGTGGCCGCGACGGAGCGCATCCTTGTACTGCTCGTACAGCTGCTCGGTCATCGGGCCCCCGTTCCATCGAGCAGCGCGACCAGCAGCGCCTTCTGGACGTGGAGGCGATTCTCCGACTGCTCCCAGATGAGGCTGCGCGGTCCGTCCATGACGGCCGAGGTGATCTCCTCGCCTCGATGGGCGGGCAGGCAGTGCATCGCCACGACGTCTCCGCCCGCGGCGTCCAGCAACGCGTCATCCACCTGGAACCCGGCGAAGGCGTCGCGACGCGCCTCGGCCTCCGCTTCCTGGCCCATCGAAGTCCAGGCATCGGTGTAGACCACTGCGGCCCCGCGCACGGCCTCGATAGGTTCGTTCCCGAACGTCAGCCGGGCGCCCGACGCGGCCGCGAGCTCCGTGGCCCGCGCGACGATGCGCGGGTTCGGCGCATATCCGGCCGGATGCGCAAGACGCACCTCCATCCCGAGCGCCGCCCCGAGGAGCGCGAGAGAGTGGTACACGTTGTTGCCGTCCCCGACGAAGGCGACGGTCAGGCCGCGCACGTCGCCAAACCGTTCCTGCATCGTGAACACGTCGGCCAGGGCCTGGCATGGATGCTCGCGGAGCGTCAGTCCGTTGATGACCGGGACGCGGCCTGCGCGGCGAGCTCGACGGCGACCTCGTGCGGTCCGGTGCGGACCACGATGGCATCGACGAAGCGCTCGAGATTGCGGGCCACGTCGCGCACGGTCTCGCGGGCGCCCAGGACGACATCGTTGGTCAGGTACAGGGCATGCCCGCCGAGCTGCGCCATCCCGGCTTCGAAGGTGACGCGCGTCCGCAGGCTGGGCTTCTGGAACAGCATCGCCAGCGTCCGCCCGACGAGCGGCATCGCGGCATGCCGCCTCGCCTCGCGGTACTCCGCCTTCAACGACCCCGCCAAATCGAAGATGAAGCCGACCTCATCGGCCGTCAGATCCGCCACGCTCAGCAGATCCCGCCCGACCAGCGACGACACGCGTCACGCGACGTCAGCGGCGAGCCGCCGGCCGAAGCCCCGCGGCAGGCAGGGTCATGCCTCGCGCCGCGCTGGGGCGTTCAGGCGAAGGCGCGCGGCAAGCGAGGGAGCGAGCTGCATCCGCGCGAGGATTGCGTGAGCGACCGAGCGAGTCCGGCAACGCACGCATGGGCGTTCCAGCGCGGCGCCGTCATTAGCGCTTGGTGTACTGGGGTGCCTTGCGCGCTCGCTTGAGGCCGTACTTCTTGCGTTCCTTCATCCGCGGATCGCGCGTCAGAAGCCCCGCCTGCCTGAGCGGCAGGCGATGTCCGTCGGGATCGAGCTCGAGCAGCGCCCGGGAGATGCCATGGCGGATCGCTCCCGCCTGACCGGTCACGCCGCCGCCCTCGACCTTGATCATCGCGTTGAACCGACCCTCGGTCCCGGTCACGCGGAAGGGCATGCGCAGCTCGGACTCGTGGACCGCGTTGCCGAAGTGCTCCTCGATGGTGCGGCCGTTGACGATGATGTCGCCGTCGCCCGGCAGGAGCCGGACGCGGGCGATGGCCGTCTTGCGACGTCCGGTCCCGGAGTAGAAGGCCTGGGTGGTCATGGTGGTCGAGCTCCTCGTCAGGCGAGCGGCTCAGGCCGCTGGGCCTGATGCGGATGGTCACTCCCGGCGTAGATCTTCAGCTTGCGCAGCTGCTGGGCGCCGAGGCGGTTATGCGGCAGCATCCCCTTGACGGCCCGGCGGATGACCTCCTCCGGCCGTCGTTCGAGCAGGTGACCGAGCGTCTCCTGCTTGAAGCCCTGGGGATAGCCGCTGTGGCGGCTGTAGAGCTTGCTCTCGAGCTTGTCGCGGGTCACCGCGATGCGCGAGGCGTTCAGGACGATCACGTGGTCGCCGGTGTCGAGGCTGGGCTGGTAGGTCGGCTTGTGCTTGCCCTCGAGGACACGCGCGATACGCGAGGCGAGCCTGCCGAGCGTCTCGTCCGTCGCATCGACGACGTACCAGCGTCGCTCGATCTCGCCCTCACGGACCGAATAGGTCTTCGCGTTCATCGTTCGTCGTGTTCTCCGTTCCGTCCTCCGGACCGTCGCCCAAGGGCCACGTGCCGGAGACATAGGCCCTTCGCCGGGGCGGCTGCCCCATCGAAGGCCGGTCCGGGACCGGCGAGCGCCGTCCGGACCGCTGTCTCGTCGATCCTGCCGAGGCCGACCTCCAGGAGGGCAGCCACCATCCGGCGGACCATCCCACGCAGGAAGGCGTCGGCCCGGACGTCGATCGTCACGGTCCGTCCCTCCCGCCCGACCCGGACCGCGCTGACGGTCCGGACCGACGTTCGGCCCGCCGCCCCGAAGGAGCTGAAGTCGTGCCGGCCGATGAAGGCCGACCCGGCCCGCGCCATCGCGGCGGTATCGAGTGGGTCCCGCACCCCGAGCGCCGTGCGCTCGCGAAGCGGGCTTCGCGGCCCGTTCCAGACGGTGTAGCGGTATCCCGGTACCGCGCCGCATATCGGGGATCGAACCCGGCCGGGGCGACCCGAAGATCGCGGACCGCGACATCGGCTGGAAGGAGCGCTTCGAGCGCCCGCTCCAGCTCAGGCCCGGCGAGCCGGCCCCGGTAGGTGAATGCGATCACCTGTCCGCTGGCATGCACGCCGGCATCTGTCCGGCCGGCCCCGTCGATCCGCTCCGCGACCCCGCCGTCGAGGCGGGCGAGGGCGGTCTCCAGGACCCCCTGGACCGTCCGTTTCCCAGGATTGACCTGGAACCCGGCAAACTCGGTCCCGTCATATTCGACCGTTGCGCGATAGCGCACCGGCGACGCCCTCTCGAGACGTCGCGTCGCTTCAGCATCAAGAGTTCGATTTGGACGATCTCTGCGGCGTCGCCCCTGCGCTGACCGAGATGGACGATCCGGGTGAAGCCCGAAGTCCGGTCGGCATACTTGGGTGCGATCTCGTCGAACAGCTTGTTGACCACGAGCGGCTCGTTCGGGAACTGGGCGACGACCGCCCGGCGCGCCGTCAGGTCACCGCGCTTGGCGAGCGTGATGACCTTCTCGACCCGGCCGCTGATCTCCTTGGCCTTGGCCTCGGTCGTCTTGACCCGCTCGTACCGCAGGACCGACACGGTCAGGTTCTTGAACAGGCTGATCCGCGGTCCCTGCTTGCGGCTGAGCTTGCGCCCGCCGATGCGGTGGGCCATCGATCAGCCCTCCGCCTCGTCCTCGAACGGCTCGTCGTCGTCGACATCCTCGTCGTCGACGTCGACCAGGCCATCCAATTCGGTCTCGGGAACGATGAAGCCGCGCATGCGGAGTCGTTCCTTCATCTCGTCGAGCGACTTCTTGCCGAAGTTGCGCATCCGCAGCAGGTCGTCGTCCTTGAGCTGGAGGAGCTGGCCGACCTTGACGATGTTGTTGCGCTTGAGCGAGTTGTACGCCCGCATCGGGAGGTCGAGCTCCTCGATCGGCATGTCGAGCATGTTGGCGGGCAGCGCGGCAGCGCCGGTGACCGCAGCCGCGGGCGTCGCCGCCATGCCGATCGTGACGAACGGGCGGAACTGGTTGACCAGGATGTCGGCCGACCGGCTCAAGGCCTCTTCCGGAGAGATCGTGCCGTCGGTCTCGATCTCGATCGTGAGCTTGTCGTAGTTGGTCATCTGACCGACGCGCATGCTCTCGACCCAGTAGTTGATCTTGCGGACCGGGGTGAAGATCGCGTCGACCGCGATGACCCCGATCGGCAGCGCCTCGGCGCGCTCGGCACCGAGGTAGCCGATGCCCCGCTCGACCGTCAGGTCCATCTCGATCGTGACGTCGTCGGTGTCGAGGGTCATCAGGACGAGGTCCGGATTGACGATCTCGACGTCGGCCAATTCGGCGATGTCCGCCGCCGTCACCGAGCCGGCGCCGCTCTTGATGAGCCGGAGCTGAACGGGGTGGCCGGCGTAGCTCTTGAGGCGGAGCTTCTTGACGTTCAGGACGATCTGGGTGACGTCCTCCTTGACGCCGGGGATCGTCGAGAACTCCTGGTAGACGTCGCGGATCTGGATGCTCGTCACCGCCGCCCCCTCGAGCGACGAGAGGAGGACGCGCCGGAGGGCGTTGCCGAGGGTGACGCCGTAGCCGGCCTGGAGGGGGCCCGCTTCGTACTTGGCGTACGTGCCGGCTTCCTCGACAGGCTCGATCTGCGGGCTCTCGAGTTCGATCATGTGGGTGGCTTACCTCGAGTAGTACTCGACCACGAGCTGCTCGTTGAGATCGAGCGGCATCTGGTCGCGGGATGGCGGCGCGACGATCGACCCGGTCAGGCTGGCGGGATCCACCGTGAGCCATTCGGGCGTCTGGTGGGAGCGAAGGGTCTCCTTCGCGATCTTGAACGGCTCGCGGGCGCGATGCGTCTCGCGGACCTCGACGCGGTCGCCCGGCTTCATCTGGTACGAGGCGATGTTGGTCGGGCGGCCGTTCACCGAGAAGTGGCCGTGCGCGACGAAATGGCGCGCCTGGGCGCGCGAGCTCGCGATGCCCATCCGGTAGACGACGTTGTCGAGCCGCAGCTCCAGCGAGCGGAGCAGGTTCTCGCCGGTCACGCCGGGGCGGTTCTCGGCGGCGACGAAGTAGTTGCGGAACTGGCGCTCGAGCACGCCATAGGTGCGGCGCACTTTCTGCTTCTCGCGCAGCTGGAGGCCGTACTCACCGACCTTGCGGCGGCGGACGCCGTGCTGGCCGGGAGGCGTGGGCCTGCGCTCGAAGGCGCACTTCTTGGAGTAGCAGCGCGTCCCCTTGAGGAAGAGCTTGGCGCCCTCCCGCCGGCAGAGACGGCAGACGGATTCGGTGTAACGGGCCATGGGTCCTCGGTGTTCCTAGACGCGCCGCCGCTTGGGAGGGCGGCAACCGTTGTGCGGGATGGGCGTGACGTCGGTGATGGCGCTGACCTCGAGGCCGGCCGCCTGGAGCGAACGGATCGCCTGCTCACGGCCGGCGCCCGGACCCTTCACGTAGACCTCGACCTGGCGCATGCCGTGCTCCATCGCGCGCTTGGCCGCGCCGTCCGCGGAGAGGGCCGCCGCGTAGGGCGTGCTCTTGCGCGAACCCTTGAAGCCGGCGACGCCCGCCGAGCCCCAGCTGATGACCGCGCCGTTGAGGTCCGTGATCGTGATGATCGTGTTGTTGAACGTGGCCTGGATGTGGACGTGCCCCTGCGGCACGTTCTTCTTCTCACGCCGACGTGTCTTGACCGCTCGCTTGCGTTCCGCCATGCCTGGTCAGTCCCTCGTCACTTCTTGCGCCGGACGCCGACCGTCTTCTTCGGTCCGCGCCGCTGGCGAGCGTTCGTCTTGGTGCGCTGGCCTCGCACCGGCAGGTTGCGCCGGTGGCGAACGCCGCGATACGAGCCGATCTCGATCAGTCTTTTGATGTTGAGCGCCACCTCGCGGCGGAGGTCGCCCTCCACCTTGTAGCGCCGATCGATCACCTCGCGGAGCCGGTTGACCTGGTCTTCGGTCAGGTCCCGGACGCGGGTGTCGGGATTGATGTTCGTCTGGACGAGGATCTTCTGGCTGGTCGGCAGCCCGATCCCGAAGACGTAGGTGAGGGCGACCTCGACGCGCTTCTCGCGCGGGATGTCGACGCCGGCGATTCGGGCCATCGGTTACCCCTGCCGTTGCTTGTGCTTGGGATTGGTGCAGATGACCATCACGGTGCCGTGGCGACGGATGACCTTGCAGTTGTCGCAGCGCGCCTTGACGGAGGCTCGGACTTTCAACGGATCCTCGATCGTGTGCTTGTTGGGCTGGTTATCTCAGTCGGTAGGTGATCCGGCCGCGCGTCAGGTCGTAGGGCGACAGTTCGACGCGAACGCGATCACCGGGCAGGATCCGGATGAAGTTCATCCGCAGCTTCCCGCTGATATGGGCGAGCACCCGGTGGCCGTTCTCCAGCTCGACCGCGAACATGGTGTTGGGGAGCGGCTCGATGACCGTTCCCTCGACTTCGATCGCGTCTCGCTTCGCCACTGGTGCTCGTGCTTCCCTTTCTCACGCACAGCGTCGGCCCGCGGAGGGCCGACACACGAACGCGCAGCATATCAAAGTCGGGCCTTTCCGGCAACCCTCACCATCGGCCCAGGGACCGTCGGGAGCTGCGGAGGCCTCGGACCCGAAGGTCCGCCGGAGCTCGCTTCGGTCCGTGGTGTGGCGGGTGCCGGGGCGTGTCCACCGCAGCCGCTCCATCAGGCCACCGTCAGGATCTCCGGTCCTGCCTCCGTCACGGCGATCGAGTGCTCGAAATGGGCCGCCAGCGACCCATCCTTGGTCACGACCGTCCAGTCGTCGGGGAGGATCCGCGTGTCGTAGCCGCCGAGGGTGAACATCGGCTCGATGGCGAGGCAGATCCCTGTCTCGAGCTTGCGGCCCGCACGCCCGGTCCGGAAGTTCGGGACCTGCGGCTCCTCGTGCATGGCCGTGCCGATGCCGTGGCCGACGAACTGGCGGATCACGCCCAGGCCACCTTCGATGGCGACCGCTTCGACCGCAAGCGAGATGTCCTCGATGTGGTTGCCCGGCACCGCCGCCGCAATGCCCGCCAGCATCGCCCGCTCGGTTCGCTCGATCAGATCGGCCACCGGCGCGGGCGGCTCACCGACAAAGAACGTGCGGGCCGAGTCGCCGTGCCAGCCGTCGACGATCGCGCCAGCGTCCACCGACACGATCTGGCCGGCCCGAAGGGTCCGGTCGCCCGGGATGCCGTGGACGATCTCGTCGTCGATCGAGATGCAGACGCTCGCCGGGAACGGCCGGTCGGGGTTGATGCCGGGATAGCCCTTGAACGACGGGATGGCGCCGGCGGCACGGATGTGTGCCTCGGCGATCGCGTCGAGGTGGGCGGTGGAGACCCCAGCCTTGATCTCGGCCTCGATGAGGTCCAGGACCTCGGCGACGAGCCGGCCGGCTCGGCGCATCCGCTCGATCTCGGCGCGCGACTTGCGGGTGACCACCTCAGGCGGCCCCCACCGGGTCGTCGGTGACGGCGGCCAGGAGGTCGTCCGCGACCTCGCCGATGGAGCCGCGGCCGTCCACGGTCCGAAGGACGCCCGTCCGGCGGTAGTGCTCGACGACCTCGGCGAGGGCCGCGAGCTGCACGGCGAGCCGAGTCCGGATCGCATCGGTCTGGTCGTCCGACCGCTGGATCAGCGGGGACCCGTCGACGTCGCACCGGCCGGGCACGAGCGGCGGGTTGGTGTTCTCGTTGTAGACGTGCCCGGCCTCGGAGCAGACCCAGCGGCCGGACAGGCGATGGGCGAGGTCGTCGGCCGGGACCTCGATGTAGAGCGCCCGGTCCACCCGCACGGCACGCTCGGCAAGGGCGGAGTCGAGGACGGCCGCCTGGGCCACGTTCCGCGGAAATCCGTCGAGGATCGCTCCGGCCTTGGCGTCCTGCGCCGCGAGCCGGGCGAGCAGCATCCGGATCGTGATGTCGTCGGGGACGAGCTGACCGCGCTCCATGTAGCGCCGCGCCTCGAGCCCGATCGGGGAGCCGTCACGGACCGCCGCCCGGAACAGCTCGCCGGTCGACACGTGCGGGACCCCGAGCCGCTCCGTCAGGACCTGCGCCTGGGTGCCCTTCCCGGCCCCCGGTCCCCCCAGGAGCACGACGACGGTCATCAGTTCCAGCGAAGCGCCGAGATGAAATCGGCGCAGGTGGCGAGCGCAGTCGAAGGCGCCGCCGCCAAGTGCGCCGCCGCGAACCGAGAATCGGCGCAGATGGCGAGCGCAGTCGAAGGCGCCGACGAGCACGTGAGCGAGCGCACCTGAAGGTGCGTGAGCGAACGCGCGGAGGCGGCAACGCACGAATGCGCCGCCAGGTGCGCCGCCGAATTGACCGCCACGTTCATCGGATGAAGCCTTCGTAGTTGCGCATCATCAGCTGCGCCTCGATCTGCTTCATCGTCTCGACGACCACCGACACCACGATGAGCAGGCTGGTGCCGCCCAGGCCGAGCGTGGCCAGGTCCGGCACGGCCAGCGCCATCACCGCCGGGGACACGGCCACGATCGCGAGGAAGAGCGCGCCGGCGAACGTGATCCGGGAGACGACTCGCGCCAGGTAGTCCTGGGTCGGGCGCCCCGGACGGATGCCCGGGATGAAGCCGCCGTTCTTGCGCAGCTGCTCGGCGGTCTCGTCCGGCTTGAACGTGAAGGCCGTGTAGAAATACGTGAAGCCGATCGTCAGGAAGAAGTACATGACGACGTACACGACCGAGCGTGGATTGAAGAACGCGGCGACCGCCTCGGCGATGCTCTTGACGATGGGGATCTCCGAGGTCGAGAAGTAGAGCGCCAGCTGCTCGGGGAAGAGCAGGATGCTCACCGCGAAGATGATCGGGATGACGCCGGCCTGGTTGACCCGCAGCGGCAGGAACGTCTGACCGCCCGAGTACATCCGACGGCCCCGGACTCGGCTGGCGTACTGGATCGGGATCCGGCGCTGGCCTTCCTGGATGTAGATGATGACCCCGACCGCGGCGATCGCCACGAGCGCGAAGCCGATCAGCAGAGGCAGGTTCGGGTTGATCCGGAACGCATTGATCGCGCCGGGCGCCCGGCTGACGATGCCCGCGAAGATGATGAAGCTGATGCCGTTACCGATACCGCGCTCGGTGATGAGCTCGCCGATCCACATCAGCACGACCGCCCCTGCCGTGAGGGTGACGATCTGGGTGACGGTCTCGAAGCTCGCGAGGTCGAACTTCCCGGTCAGGACGCCCTGCGAGTTGAGGAGCGCAAGGAAGCCGTACGCCTGGAGCATCGCCATCGGGACCGTGAGGTAGCGGGTGTACTGGTTGATCTTGTTGCGGCCGTACTCACCTTCCCGGCTCAGCGCCTGGAGCGAGGGCACCACGCCCTGCATCAGCTGCATGATGATCGAGGCGTTGATGTACGGGTTCATGCCCAGCGCGACGATCGAAAAGTGCGACAGCCCGCCGCCAGAGAACAGGTCGAGCAGGCCGACGAGCGCGCTGCCGGCGACGAAGTCAGCGAGCTGCGCGCGGTCGATCCCGGGGACCGGGACAGAAGCCAGCAGCCGGAAGACGATCAGCAGCGCAAGGACGTAGAGGATCCGGCGCCGGATGTCGGGCGCCCGGAAGGCATTGAGGAGCGATTCGAACACGGGTCAGGCGTCGCCGGATGGTGCGTCGGTCGCGTCGGCCTCCGCCGATCCCTCCTGGTCGTCGGTCGCCTGGCCGCCCTCGAGGTCGTCCGCTTCATCGGCTGCGATCACCGCGACGGACTCCGCGCCCTCGGGCTCCTCGGACGTGGGCTCGTCAGCTGACGCGACCGGCCCCTGGGCAGGCGTGTCCGACTCGGGCTCGAGGCCCAGGGCCGGCATCGCCGCCGTGGGGACCTCGAGGACGTTGACCGTCCCCCCGGCTCCCTCGATCTTCTCCCGGGCCGATGCGGTGAAGGCGTCGGCGACAACGAACAGCGGCACGGACAGGTCGCCCGCACCCAGGATCTTGAGCGGCTTCTTCAGGGTCCGGACGAGCCCGACCGCCCGAAGGATGTCCTGGTTGATCGTGACCGGGGAGGCCTTGCCGGCCTTCCCGGTCGTCTGGTCGGTCTCGAATGCGCCGCGCTCGGCGAGCGCCCCGATGGCGCCCACGTTGACGACCTCGTACTCGACCTTGAACCGGTTCTTGAAGCCGCGCAGCTTCGGGATCCGCCGGTGGAGAGGCGTCTGGCCGCCCTCGAACCACGGCGGGATGGAGCCTCCGGCTCGCGCCTTCTGGCCCTTGGTGCCGCGGCCGGCGGTCTTGCCCTTGCCGGCCGCGATCCCGCGTCCCACGCGAGTGCGCGGCTTGTGCGAGCCCTCGGCGGGCTGCAGGTCGTGGAGTTTCATGTCGTCTCCCGGGCGTCGGTCTCGGAGATCTCCTCGACGCGGACGAGGAATCGCACCTGGCGGACCATCCCGCGCGTGGCCGGGTTGTCGGTCACGACGCTCGTGCTGCCGATCCCGTGCAGGCCCAGGGCCCGGATCGTGGCGCGATTGCGCTCGATGTGGCTGATGGTGCTCTTGACCTGGGTCACCTTGAGCTTAGCGGCCACCGGACACCTCCCCGGCGGCAGCCGGCGCCGGCTGCCCGGCGATCCGGCTGACCAGGCGCACGCCGCGCCGTTCGCTCAGCTCCTCGGCCGAGTGCAGGCTCCGGAGCGCCTCGATCGTGGCGCGGGTCACGTTGACCGGGTTCGTCGATCCGTGGATCTTCGAGAGGATGTCGCGCACGCCGGCCGACTCGAGCACGGCCCGGACCGAGCCGCCGGCGATGACGCCGGTGCCCTGCGAGGCAGGCTTCAGGAGCACGCTGCTCGCGCCGAACACGACCTGGACCTCGTGGGGGATCGTGGTGCCGACCATCGGGATCCGGATGAGGTTCTTCTTGGCGTCCTCGACGCCCTTCCGGATGGACTCCGGCACCTCGCCTGCCTTGCCCAGGCCGACGCCGACG
The DNA here is from genome assembly GCA_963772995.1 of uncultured Chloroflexia bacterium. Classification (GTDB taxonomy): domain Bacteria; phylum Chloroflexota; class Limnocylindria; order Limnocylindrales; family CSP1-4; genus SPCO01. The sequence goes on from CAVYZQ010000019.1 coordinate 48,402, forward strand.
TGCCCCGCGCCGTCGCCGACGACGACGACCGCGCTGAAGCTGAACCGCCGGCCGCCCTTGACGACCTTGGCGACGCGGTTGATCTGGACGACGCGCTCTTCGAGCGCGAGCTTGTTAGGGTCGATCCGTGCCACGGTGGCTCCTTTCGATCAGAAGTCGAGGCCGGCTTCGCGGGCGGCATCGGCGAGCGACTTGATCCGCCCGTGGTACCGGAACCCGGCTCGATCGAAGACGACGCGCTCGACGCCGGCGGCTTTTGCCCGTCCGGCGATCAGGCGACCGACCTGCGCTGCCTCCTCGGTCTTGGTCGCCGTCGAGCCCTTGAGCTCACGGTCGACCGTGGAGGCGGCGGCGAGCGTCCGTCCGGACGCATCGTCGATCACCTGCGCGTAGATGTGGTTGATGCTGCGGAACACCGCGAGACGCGGCCGCGCCTCCGTCCCCGCCAGGTGAAGGCGGATCCGGGCGTGGCGCTTCGTTCGTGCGGCGCCGCGACTGGCGACCTGGGTCATCGTGTTCGTTCCTCGTTCATTCGCTCAGCAGCGGCTACTTCTTGCCGCCGATCTTCCCGGCCTTGCCGGCCTTGCGGCGGACGTACTCGCCGGCGTAGCGCACGCCCTTGCCCTTGTAGGGCTCCGGCTTGCGGGTCGAGCGGACCTTGGCGGCGATCTCGCCGACGAGCTCCTTGTCGATGCCGACGACCGCCAGACGGGTCGGGGTCTCGACCTCGAAAGTGATGCCGTCGGGCGGCTCGATCTCGACCGGGTGGCTGTAGCCCAGGTTGAGGGTGAGCTTGCGGCCACTGAGAGCGGCACGATAGCCGACGCCGGTGATCTCGATCCCCTTGCGGTAGCCATCGGTCACCCCGACGACCATGTTGTTCACCAGGGTCCGGGTCAGGCCGTGGAGCTGCTTGTGGGTCTTCTGCTCGGTCGGGCGGGTCACCACGATCGAGCCGTCCTCACGGCTGACCGTGATGTCCGGGTGGAGCGACCGCGACAGCGTCCCCTTGGGTCCCTTCACGGTGACGTTCCGCCCGTCGATCGTCACGTCGACACCCGCCGGGACGGTGATGGGCATGCGTCCGATGCGCGACATGTCGTACCGCCTACCAGACGAACGCGAGGACTTCGCCGCCCAGCTGCGCCTGGCGCGCCTGCTGGCCGGTCATGATCCCCTGGCTCGTGCTGACGATGACGATGCCGAGGCCGCCGAGCACCCGCGGGATGTCCGTCTTGCGCGCGTACACGCGCAGGCCGGGCTTGCTGATCCGCTTGAGCCCGGAGACCACGGGGACCTTCCCATCGACGTACTTGAGGGTCAGGCGCAGCACGGCCGTCGGGCCGTCCTGCTCCTCGCGGACGTCGGCGATGAAGCCCTCGTCCTTCAGGATGCGGGCGATCTCGCGCTTGGTCCGCGACGCCGGGACGACCACCTCGGTGTGTCGTGCCCGGGACGCGTTCCGGACGCGCGTGAGCATGTCCGCGATCGGGTCGGAGATGTTCATCGGTTCCCTACCAGCTCGACTTGGTGACGCCGGGCAGCTCGCCCAGGAGCGCACGCTCCCGGAAGCAGATGCGGCACAGGGCGAACCGCCGGATGAAGGCGCGCGGCCGGCCGCAGACAGTGCAGCGGTGATACCCCTGCACCTTGTGCTTCGGGGTCCGGTTCGCCTTGGCGATCATCGATTTCTTGGCCATCTGTCTCCTCCCCGCGCCTACGAGGCGAAGGGCATGCCGAGGAGTTCAAGAAGCTTCTTGGACTCTTCGTCGGTCTTCGCCGTCGTCACGATGCTGATCTCCAGCCCGCGGAGACGGTCCACCCTGTCGTAGTCGATCTCCGGGAACGCGAGTTGCTCCCGCATCCCGAGCGAATAGTTGCCCCGGCCGTCGAACGACTTGCCGGGAATGCCCCGGAAGTCGCGGATGCGTGGCAGGGCCAGCGTCGTGAGGCGGTCCATGAAGTCCCACATCCGATCGCCGCGAAGGGTCACCTTCGCTCCGATCGAGTTGCCGGTCCGCACGCGGAACTGGGCGATCGACCGCTTGGCCTTGGTGACCACCGGACGCTGACCGGTGATGAGGCTCATGTCGCCGAGTGCCGCGTCGATCGCCTTCGCGTTCGTGAGCGCCTCGCCGAGCCCGATGTTGACGACGATCTTGGTCAGGCCCGGGACCTCCATCGGGTTCCCGTACTCGAACTGCTTCTGGAGCGCGGGCACGATCTCGGCCTTGTAGCGCTCCTGGAGTCGTGTGGTCACGGCCGCGCCTCCATCTGCTCGCCGCAGTGGCGGCAGATCCGGACCCGCCGGCCGGTGTCGAGCGTGGCATGCACGATCCGGGTCGGGCGCTTGCAGTTGGAGCACACGAGCATGACCCGGCCGATCGGGATCGGCTGGGCGATCTCGAGGATGCCGCCCTGCTGCATGCGCGGCACGCGGTCGTTCGTGCTCGTCGACTGGCGCGGCTTGGTGTGCCGCTTGGCGATGTTCAGGCCTTCGATCACGACGCTGGTGCCGCCCGCCGGCGAGGTGCGGCGGAAGACGCTGCGCGCCGCGCTGGGCGCGGCCAGGCGCCGGACGACGCGCTCGACGGTGCCGCTCTTGCCGGCGTCCTTGCCCGCGAGGATGACGACGACGTCGCCCTTGCGGATCTCGGGCACCTTGGGGCTGCGCGGCTTCACCTGGTGGACGGCCATCACAGCACCTCCGGCGCGAGGGACACGATCTTCATGTAGTTGCGGTCGCGCAGCTCGCGGGCCACCGGGCCGAAGATGCGCGTGCCCCGCGGGTTCCCCTGGTTGTTGATGAGGACCGCGGCGTTCTCGTCGAAGCGGATGTACGAGCCATCGGGACGGCCGTACTCCTTGGCCGTCCGGACGATGACCGCGCGAACCACGTCGCCCTTCTTGACGGCGGCGTTCGGGATGGCCTGCTTGACGCTGGCGATGATGACGTCGCCCACACCGGCATCGGTCTTGAGCGAACGGCCCATGACCCGGATGCACTGGATGGTCCGGGCGCCCGTGTTGTCGGCCACCTTCAGCCGCGTCTGGGACTGGATCACGGGGCCGCCTCCTCGGTCGCCCCGACCGTGCCTTCGTCGGCGTCACGCGTCCGACCCGGATGGGCGGCAGCGTGGATCGCCTCGGACACCTCGGCCTCCTCTGACGACCTCGCCCGGGAGAGCCGCCTCGCCACCGCGGTGCATGACCTGGACGAGACGCCAACGCTTGGTGGCCGACAGCGGCCGCGACTCCTCGATGAGGACCGTGTCGCCGATGCGGGCTTCGTTGTCCTCGTCGTGGGCCTTGAACTTCGTGCTCAAGCGGATGACCCGCTTGTAGAGCGGGTGGCGCGCGAGACGCTCGACGGACACGACGATCGTCTTGTCCATCCGGTCGCTCACGACCCGTCCCACCTTGGTCTTTCGCTTGCCTTGCACGTGTGTGTCTGCTCCTGTCATCGCGTGATGTCCTAAGCGGTCTTGCCGAGCTTGCGCTCGCGCTGGACGGTCAGGATCCGCGCGATCGTTCGCCGCGTCTGCGGGATCGTGCTGTAGTCCTTGAGCTGGCGGGTCGAGAGCGCGAAGCGCGCTCCCCAGAGGTCCTGCTTGGCATCCTTGAGGGCTGTCTCGAGCTCGGCGTCGGAGAGCTGGCGAACCTGGGCGATATCCATCAGCCCGCCTCCTTCACCGAGTCACGGACGACCAGGCGCGTGGCGACCGGCAGCTTGTGGCCGGCCAGGCGCATGGCCTCGACGGCTGACTCGTGGTCCACGCCTGCCATCTCGAACAGGATCCGGCCGGGCTTGACCACCGCGACCCAGTGGTCCGGTGCGCCCTTGCCCGAGCCCATCCGGGTCTCGGCGGGCTTCTTGGTCGCCGGCTTGTCCGGGAACACCCGGATCCAGATCTTGCCGCCGCGCTTGACCGAGCGGGTCATGGCGCGTCGGGCAGCCTCGATCTGGCGGCTCGTGATCCAGGCCGGCTCCTGGGTGGCCAGGCCGTATTCGCCGAACGCCACGCTGTGGCCGCCCTTGGCCAGGCCGGACATGCGACCGCGCATGACCTTGCGGTGCTTGACTCGCTTGGGCATCAACATCGGTCAGACCCCCGCCCCGACCTGGGTCGGGACCCCGGCGTCGCGCGCCGCGCGCTCCGGGCTGATGTCGCCGCGATAGATCCAGACCTTGACGCCGATCCGGCCGTAGGTCGTGTGAGCGTGGACCTGCCCGTAGCTGATGTCGGCACGCAGCGTCCCGAGCGGGATACGGCCTTCCTTGTCCCACTCCCGGCGGCCCATCTCGGAGCCGCCGAGGCGACCGGCGACCGCGATCTTCACGCCCTTGGCACCCGCCTTCATCGACCGCTGGATCGCCTGCTTCATCGCCTTCTTGAAGGCGATGCGGCGGGTCAGCTGGCCGGCGATGTTCATCGCCACGAGGTAGGCGTCGAGCTCCGGCTGGCGGATCTCCTTGATCTCGAGCTTGACCTTGCGAGCCGTCAGGGCGCCGATCTGCTGGCGCAGGACCTCGACGTTGGCGCCGCCCTTGCCGATGACGATCCCCGGCTTGGCCGTGTGGATGGTCACCGTCACGTGGTTGATGCCGCGCTCGATCTCCACGCCGCTGACACTGGCGTTGGCCAGCCGCTTCTCGATGAGCTGGCGGATCTTGATGTCCTCCTGGAGGGAGGCCGTGTATTCCTTGTTGTCCGCGTACCACTTCGCGGTCCAGGTGCGCGAGACACCCAGGCGGAAGCCGTACGGATGGACCTTGTGTCCCATGTCAGGCCTCCTGGTCCGCGACGACGATCGTGATGTGGGTCATTGGCTTGTGGATCGGGAACGCCCGACCCTGCGCCCGTGGCTGGAAGCGCTTGATCGTCGGGCCCTCGTTGGCGACGGCATCGAAGACCACGAGGTCCTCGGCCGCCAGGTTGTGGTTGTTCTCGGCGTTGGCGGTGGCACTCTTGAGGACGCGCGCGACGTCCGAGGCGGCCTTCTGCGGCATGAACCGCAGGAGCGCGGCGGCCTCCTCGACCGGCTTGCCCTTGATCGCCTGGGTGACGAGCCGGGTCTTGCGGGTCGAGGCCCTGAGGTACTTGGCGGTGGCGGTGACGCGCACAATTCGGGCCTCTACTTCAACGCGGTCGAGCGCTCGGTGTGCTTGCCGTGCCCGCGGTAGTTGCGGGTCGGGCTGAACTCACCGAGGCGATGGCCGACCATGTTCTCGGTCACGTAGACCGGGATGTGCTTCTTGCCGTTGTAGACCGCGATCGTGTGGCCGATGAACGTCGGAAAGATCACCGACGCGCGCGACCACGACTTGACGAGGCGCTTCTCGTTGCGCTTGTTCATCTCCTCGATCCGGCCGAGGAGGCGGGCCTCAACGAAGGGGCCCTTCTTGATCGAACGGGACATCGACTCCTACCTCCCCGCTACTTGCGATGCCGGGACCGGACGATGAGCCGTCCGGTCGTCTTGGCCCGTCGGGTGCGATAGCCCATGGCGGGCTTGCCCCACGGGGTCTTGGGCGGCATCCCGGTCGGGGACTTGCCTTCGCCTCCGCCGTGCGGATGGTCGCGTGGATTCATGACGACACCGCGGACCTCGGGCCGCTGCCCGAGATGCCGGGCACGGCCGGCCTTGCCGAGGTTCTGATTCTCGTGGTCGAGGTTGCTGACCTGGCCGATGGTCGCCATGCAGCCGATCGGCACCCGGCGCATCTCGCCCGACGGCAGCCGAACGGTCGCGAAGGCACCCTCGCGGGCGAGGAGCTGGGCCGACACGCCGGCCGAGCGGACGATCTGGCCGCCCTTGCCGGGGATCAGCTCGATGTTGTGGATGGTGGTGCCCAGCGGGATGCTCGAGAGGGGCAGCGCGTTGCCGACGCGCGCCTCGGCGTCCGGGCCGGCGACGACCACGTCGCCCACCTTCAGGCCGTGCGGCAGGAGCATGTAGCGCTTCTCGCCGTCACGGTAGTGCAGAAGGCCGATCCGGGCCGAGCGGTTCGGGTCGTACTCGATCGTGGCGAGGCGGGCGGGCACGCCGATCTTGTCGCGCTTGAAGTCGATCTTCCGGTAGTGCTGCTTCTCGCCGCCACCCCGGTGACGGACCGTCATCCGGCCGGCGTTGTTTCGCCCGGACCCGCGAGTCTGCGGCTCGAGCAGCGGCTTGTACGGCTCCCGGGTCGTGATCTCCTCGAAGGTCGAGCGGGTCATCTGCCGAAGGCCCGGCGAGGTCGCCTTGTAACTGCGCAGCGGCATCGTCAGACCCCCTCGAAGAATTCGATCTTCTGGCCGGGGGCCAGGGTGACGATCGCCTTGCGCCACGGCGAGGTGTGGCCGATGGTCTGGCCGCGCCGGTTGCCGCGCTTCTTCTCCTTGGCCTTCATGGTCATGACGTTCACCGACACGACGGTGACGTTCTCCTTCTTGTAGAGCGCCTCGACCGCGGCCTTGATCTGGATCTTGTTGGCCCGCTGGTGCACGGCGAACGTGTATTTGCCGCGACTCGATTCATCGATCGACTTCTCGCTGATGACCGGGCGCACGACGATCTCGGGCGGCGTCAGCGCGCTCACGCGTACACCTCCTGCATGCGGGCGAGCGACGGCTGCTCGATCAGGACGACGTCGGCCTTGAGCAGGTCGACGACGTTGAGCGAGTCGGCGAGGATGATGTCGACCGTCGGCAGGTTGCGCGCCGACAGCTCCAGATTCTGGTCCCGGCCCGGGGCGACCACGAGGATCCGCCCGGTGGCCTCGAGGGCCGCGAGGACCCCGACGAGCTCGCGGGTCCGGATCTCGGACAGTCCGAACGTGTCGATGACCTTGATCGCCTCGTCACCGAACTTGGCGGTCAGCGCACCACGGAGAGCCAGCCGCTTCATCTTGCGGGGAAGGCGTTGCTCGTATGAGCGCGGATGCGGCCCGAACACGGTGCCCCCGCCGCGGTAGTGCGGCGCGTTGGTCGAGCCCTGGCGCGCCCGGCCGGTCCCCTTCTGGCGGTACGGCTTCTTGCCGCCGCCGCGGATCTCGCCACGGGTCTTGGTGTCGTGTGTGCCCGTCCGCCGCCCGGCGAGCTGGGCCGTCACGACCTGGTGGAGGACCGCGGCGTTGACCGGGGCGGCGAACAGCTCATCGCTGAGCTCCACGCTGCCGACGGTCGCGCCGGTCCGGTCGTAGACGTTCGTCTGCGGCATCGGTCAGACCTTCTTCACGAGGATCAGGCCGCCGCGCGCGCCGGGGAGCGTCCCCTTCACGAGCAGCAGGTTCCGATCCGTGTCGGTGCGCACGACGCGCACCTTCTTGATGGTCACGGTCTCATCGCCCATGTGGCCCGCCATCCGCAGCCCGCGATAGACGCGGCCGGGCGTCGTGCCGGGGCCGATCGAGCCCGGGGCACGGTGGTGGTCGGAGCCGTGGGTCTTGGGACCGCGGCGGAAGTTGTGGCGCTTGATGACGCCCGCCGTGCCCTTGCCCTTGGAGACCCCGGTCACGTCGACGAAGTCGCCCGCGGCGAACAGGTCGTCGATCGCGAGCGTCTGGCCGACCTTCACGTCATCGACGCTGTCGACGCGGAACTCGCGGATGGTGGCCGTCCGGGGCAGGTCCTTGAGCTGGCCGGCCTCGGGCTTCGACAGCTTCTTGGCCACGTCCGTGCCGAGCTGGACCGCGGTATACCCATCGCGCTCCGCGGTGCGCAGGCGCGTGACGGTATTGGGCTCGATGGCGACCACAGACACCGCGACCATCGTCCCGTCGTCCTGGAACACCTGCGTCATCCCGACCTTCCGGCCGATCAAACCAATGCTCATCGGGTCCCTCCCCCGATCGCACGCTCAGCCGAGCCCAGGGCAAGGCGGAGCCGAGCATGGTCGCTCCGAGGTCGGAGGCGACGCTCCTGCGAGCCATCCGCCCGAGGATTGCGTGAGCGAGGAAGCGCAGGCGACAACGCCGCCATGGGCCGGATCAGCGTGCGATCGTTCATCACATCTTGATCTCGATGTCCACACCGGCCGCCAACGACAACCGCATGAGGGCATCCACCGTCTTCGACGAAGGGTCGAGGATGTCGACGAGCCGCTTGTGGGTGCGGATCTCGAACTGCTCCCGGCTGTCCTTGTCGATGAATGGCGAACGCAGGACGGTGAACTTCTCGATACGGGTCGGGAGCGGCACGGGACCGACCACATCGGCACCCGTGCGCTGGGCCGTCTCCACGATCTGAGCCGCCGACTGGTCCAGCAGTCGGTGGTCGTAGGCCTTGAGGCGGATCCTGATCCGCTGCTTCGCCATGGTCTGCCTACTCGACGATGCTGACGATGGCGCCGGCGCCGACGGTCCGGCCACCCTCGCGGATGGCGAAGCGCTGGCCGATCTCGATGGCGATCGGGGTGATCAGCTCGACGCTCATCTCGACGTTGTCGCCGGGCATGATCATCTCGGCCCCGTCGGGCAGCCCGATGGCCCCGGTCACGTCGGTGGTGCGCAGGTAGAACTGCGGCCGGTAGCCGTTGTAGAACGGGGTATGGCGGCCGCCCTCCTCCTTGGTCAGGACGTAGACCTGGGCGGTGAACCTGGTGTGGGGCTTGACCGAGCCGGTCTTGGCCAGGACCTGGCCGCGCTCGATCTCGTCGCGCTCGAGGCCCCGGATGAGACAGCCGACGTTGTCGCCGGCCTGACCCTGGTCGAGCAGCTTCTTGAACATCTCGACCCCGGTGACCACGATCTTGCGGGTCGGCCTGATGCCGATCAGCTCGACCTCGTCGCCGACCTTGACCACGCCGCGCTCGATCCGCCCTGTGGCGACGGTCCCCCGGCCCTTGATCCCGAACACGTCCTCGACCGGCATCAGGAACGGCTTGTCGACCGGCCGCTCGGGGGTCGGGATGTAGCGAATCGACCGCATCCATCAGCTCCTGGATGCAGGCGTAGGCCGGGTCGGACGGGTCGTCCTTGGCCTCGAGCGCCTTCAGCGCCGAGCCGCGGATGACCGGGATGTCGTCACCCGGGAAGTTGTTCTTGGTCAGGAGCTCGCGGACCTCGAGCTCGACCAGGTCGAGCAGCTCCTCGTCGTCGACCATGTCGACCTTGTTGAGGAACACGACCATGTACGGGACCTCGACCTGGCGGGCCAGCAGGATGTGCTCGCGGGTCTGGGGCATCGGCCCGTCGGTGGCGGCCACGACCAGGATGGCGCCGTCCATCTGGGCGGCCCCGGTGATCATGTTCTTGATGTAGTCGGCGTGGCCCGGGCAGTCGACGTGGGCGTAGTGGCGGGCGTCGGTCTCGTACTCGACGTGGGCGATGGCGATGGTGATCCCGCGCTCGCGCTCCTCGGGCGCGTTGTCGATCGAATCGAAGGCGCGGTACTCGGCGTTGCCCTTCAACGCGAGGTACTTGGAGATGGCCGCGGTCAGGCTCGTCTTGCCGTGGTCGATGTGGCCGATCGTCCCGATATTGACGTGCGGCTTGGTGCGCTCGAACTTCTTCTTGGCCATCGTGGCTGCTCCTGGGCTTCCTGCTAGACCTTGGACTTCTGGACGAGTTCTGAGGCCAGGTTGCCCGGGACCTCGGCGTAGTGGCTGAATTCCATCGATGAGGTGGCGCGGCCCTGGGTCATGCTCCGCAGGTCGGTCACGTAGCCGAACATCTGCGACAGCGGGACGAAGGCCCGCACGACCTGGGTCGTCCCGCGCGATTCCATGCCCTCGATCTGGCCGCGGCGGCTGTTGAGGTCGCCGATGACGTCGCCCATGAACTCCTCGGGCATCGTCACCTCGACACGCATGATCGGCTCGAGGATGGCCGGATCGGCCTTGCCGAAGGCGTCCTTGACGGCCATCGAGCCCGCGATCTTGAACGCCATCTCGGAGGAGTCGACCTCGTGGTACGACCCGTCGTGGAGGGTGGCCTTGACGTCGACCACGGGGAACCCGGCGTAGATCCCGGTCGCGAGCGCCTCGCGGATCCCGGCATCGACCGACTTGATGTATTCGCGCGGGATCGTGCCGCCGACGATCTTGTCGACGAACTCGTAGCCCGCACCCTTCTCCTGCGGCTCCAGCCTGATGACCGCGTGACCGTACTGACCCCTGCCGCCGGTCTGGCGAATGAAGCGGCCGTTGCCCTCGGCGGCGCGGCGGATCGTCTCCCGATACGAGACCTGGGGCTTGCCGATGTTCGCGGCGACGCGAAACTCGCGGATCATCCGGTCGACGAGGACGTCGAGGTGGAGCTCGCCCATGCCGGCGATCAGGGTCTCGGCCAATTCGGGGTCGGTGTGGACGCGGAAGGTCGGATCCTCCTCGGCGAGCCGCTGCAGGGCGAGGGCGAGCTTGTCCTGGTCGGCCTTCGTCTTGGGCTCGATCTTGACCTCGATGACGGGCTCCGGGAAGGTCATCGATTCGAGGATCACGGGGTGGTCGGGGTCGGTCAGGGTGTCGCCGGTGAACGTCTCCTTGAGCCCGACCGCAGCGGCGATGTCGCCCGCGTAGACCTCTTCGATCTCCTCGCGGTGGTTGGCATGCATCTGGAGGATGCGACCGATCCGCTCGCGCTTGCCCTTGGTCGGGTTGAAGACGTACGAACCGGCCTTGAGCGTCCCGGAGTAGACCCGGAAGAAGGCGAGCTTGCCGACGAACGGGTCCGCGGCGATCTTGAAGGCCAGCGCGCTGAACGGTTCCTTGTCGTCGGGCGTGCGCAGGATGTCCGAACCGGTCGCCGGATCGATGCCGATCATCGGGGGGACGTCGAGCGGCGAGGGCAGGTAGTCGATCACCGCATCGAGCATCTTCTGGATGCCCTTGTTGCGAAGGGCCGAGCCGGTGAGGACCGGGATGATCCGGGTCGTGAGCGTCCCGAGGCGCAGGCCGCGCTTGATCTCGGGGATCGTCAGCTCCTCGCCCTCGAGGTACTTGTGGGTCAGCTCGTCGTCCATCTCGGCGACGGCCTCGACCATGGCGTGCCGATGCTTCTCGGCCTCGGCGATGAGGTCGGTCGGGATGTCGACGACGTCGATGTTGTTGCCGAGGTCGTCGCGGTAGTAGATCGCCTTCATCTCGACGAGGTCGATGACGCCCTTGAACTGGTCCTCGCGCCCGATCGGGATCTGGATCGGCACTGCCTTCGCACCAAGCCGGTCCTTGATCGACTCGACGCAGCGCCAGAAGTCGGCGCCGGTCCGGTCGAGCTTGTTGATGAAGCAGAAGCGCGGCACGCCGTAGCGGTCGGCCTGCCGCCAGACCGTCTCGGACTGCGGCTCGACGCCGGCCACGCCATCGAACACGACCACCGCCCCGTCGAGCACCCGGAGGCTCCGCTCGACCTCGACCGTGAAGTCCACGTGCCCGGGCGTATCGATGATGTTGATGCGATGGTCGCCCCAGAACGCGGTCGTTGCCGCGGCCGTGATGGTGATGCCCCGTTCCTGTTCCTGGGGCATCCAGTCCATCGTCGCCGCGCCCTCATGGACCTCGCCGATCTTGTAGATCTTCTTCGTGTAGAAGAGGATCCGCTCGGTCACGGTCGTCTTGCCCGCGTCGATGTGCGCGATGATGCCGATGTTCCGCGTTCGTGCGAGCGGAACCTGTCGTGCCACGGTGTGTCTACGCTCCCCGATCTACCACTTGAAATGGCTGAAGGCGCGGTTCGCCTCGGCCATCTTGTGCGTGTCTTCTCGTCGCTTGACCGCCGCGCCGAGGCCGTTCATGGCATCGACGAGCTCAGCGGCCAGCTTCTCGCTCATGCTCTTGCCGTTGCGCCGGCGGGCCGACTGGACGAGCCAGCGGACGCCGAGCGACATGCGGCGATCGCCCCGGATCTCGACCGGGACCTGGTAGGTGGCGCCGCCGACGCGGCGCGGCTTGACTTCGATGATCGGCGTCGCGTTGCGCATCGCGGCCTCGAGGATCTCGAGCCCGGGCCGGCCCGCCTGAGCCTCGGCGCGGGCGAGCGCCTGGCGCAGGATGCGCTCGGCGAGGTTCTGCTTGCCGCCCTTCATGAGCTTGGCCGAGAACCGCGCGGTCATCCGGTTCGACGGGACCGTCTCGTACTTCGTCTTGCGCGGGATGCTCGTGCGACGCGGCATGTCTAGCGGGCTCCCGGCTTGCCCGACGCCTTGGCGCCGTACTTGCTGCGGCCCTGCTTGCGGTCGCGCACGCCCGCGGCGTCAAGCGTGCCGCGGATGATGTGGTACTTGACCGAGGGAAGGTCCTTGACCTTGCCGCCCCGGACGAGGACGACCGAGTGCTCCTGGAGGTTGTGACCGATGCCCGGGATGTAGGCGGTGACCTCCATCTGGTTGGTCAGCCGCACGCGGGCGATCTTGCGCAGCGCCGAGTTCGGCTTCTTCGGCGTCATGGTCCGCACCTGGAGACAGACGCCGCGCTTCTGCGGGGCGCCCGGGATCGAGACCTGTCGCTGTCGAAGGCTGTTCCAGTTCTTGCGCATGGCCGGCGCCTTGATCTTGGAGATCTTGCGCTCGCGCCCATGTCGCACGAGCTGGCTGATCGTCGGCACGAAGACGCTGCTCCTTTCGGTCGGTCAGATTCAGGCGGTCGTCACCGACCGGGGGCCGGTCGGCGTGGGTCGTCGGACTGGGAGCCGGCGAGCGACGGACCGGGTTGCAGATGGCTGGTAGATGGTCCTCGGCGACCCGCGCCGAAGGCGGACCCCTCCCGAGGCCACGAACGCGGAGTGTAGCAGCGGCCCGAAGCGTGTGTCAAACACGCCACGGGCCGCAGATCGTGGTCCGGACGGGTCGGATCAGCCCTCGTCCGAGGCTGTCGGCGAGGGCTGCCGCCTCGGCCAGGAAGGGGTTCGGCTCCTCGGCGTCGTCGGCCGGCGCGCCGTCCGACGCGAACGGGTTGAGCGAGTCGTCCTCGCTCTCCCCTGCCCCGTCGATGGACGCCGCGAGGGCAAGCCGTGCGGCGGCATCGTCGTCCTCGATCCGAGCCTCCCCGTCCTCGAGGAACGGGTTGTAGTCGGGGCCGAGATCCTCGAGCGCCTCGCCGGCCAGGGCCTCGAGGGCCGCCCGGCGCTCGCGCTCCTTGCGGGCCGCCACGTTCGCCGGCGCGCCCGTCCCGGCCGGGATGAGCTTGCCGATGATGACGTTCTCCTTGAGCCCGATCAGGTGGTCCTTGGCGCCGTTGATGGCGGCCTCGGTGAGCACCCGGGTCGTCTCCTGGAAGGACGCCGCGGCGAGGAAGCTCGAGGTGTTGAGGGACGCCTTCGTCACCCCGAGGAGGACGGTCTGGGCCGTCGCCGGCTCGCCGCCTTCCGCGAGGACGCGATTGTTGTGCTCCTCGAACTCGAGCCGGTCGACGAGCTCCGTCGGGAGCAGGTCGACGTCGCCCGGCTGGTCGATGCGGACCTTGCGGAGCATCTGCCGGACGATGATCTCGATGTGCTTGTCGTTGATCGTGACGCCCTGGCTCTTGTAGACCTTCTGGACTTCCTTGACCAGGTAGCGCTGGACGGCGTCCTTGCCCCGGGTGTCGAGGAACTCCTGCGGGTTGATCGGGCCATCGGTGATGGCGTCGCCGGCGCGGATCTCCGCGCCGTTCTCGACGAGGATCTTGGCGTTGTGCGGGATGAGGTACTCGCGCTCGACGACGTCCTCGGCGCGGACGACGAGGCCGTTGTCGCTCTTGACGAGGAAGCCCCGCACCGGGGCCGCGATGTCGGACGTGGTGCCGTCGGCCTCGGCCCGTGCGAGGACCTGGCCGCTCTCGACGAGGTCGCCCGGGGCGGCGAGCATCTCGGCGCCGTCGGGCAGGGCGAGGGACGTGTCGTAGACCTCGGTCGAGATGACCTTGACCTTCGTCGGGCCCTCGCCGCGGATGATCTCGACGATGCCGTCGATGTGGCTGATCTCGGCCTTGCCCTTGGGGATCCGGGCCTCGAACAGCTCCTCGACGCGCGGCAGGCCGGCGGTGATGTCCACGCCCGCGGCGACGCCGCCGGTGTGGAACGTCCGCATCGTCAGCTGCGTGCCGGGCTCGCCGATCGACTGGGCGGCGATGATGCCCACCGCCTCACCCGAGCCGACCATGTCGCCGGTGGCGAGGTTGCGGCCGTAGCACGCCCGGCAGACGCCGTGGCGCGCCTCGCACGTGAGCGGTGAGCGGACGAGGACCTCGTCCACACCCGCCTCGTCGATGCGAGCCGCGATGTCTTCGGTGATGAGCTCGTTCCGCTCGACGAGCAGGACCGGCTCCTTGCCCTTCTTGCGCGGCGTTTCGCGGATCGGGCAGCGGTGCCGCCGCGAGCCGGCCGACGAGACGCTTCTGGTAGGCGCCCTTCTCGTCGCTCGACTCCGAGCGGATGATCCAGCTGCCCTCCTCGGTGCCGCAGTCCTCCTCGCGGGTGATCACGTCCTGGGCGACGTCGACCAGGCGCCGGGTGAGGTACCCGGAGTCGGCGGTCCGCAGGGCGGTATCGGCGAGGCCCTTGCGGGCGCCGTGGGTCGAGATGAAGTACTCGAGGACGGTCATCCCCTCGCGGAAGTTGCTCCGCACGGGGACGTCGATGATCCGGCCCGACGGGTCGGCCATCAGGCCGCGCATCGCGCCGAGCTGGCCGATGTTGCCCTTGTTCCCTCGGGCGCCCGAGGCGGTCATCATCGTGACCGGCCCGGTCGGGTCGAGCGAGCGCATCATCTCGTCGGACATCGCCGACGAGGTCTCCTGCCACACGCCGACGACCTGCTCGTAGCGCTCGTCCTCGGTGATGAGGCCGCGCTGGAACTGGCGATCGATGGCGGCGACCGAGTCGTCGGCCGCGCGCGAGGCGCGCCGGCTTGTCCTTCGGGACCTCGATGTCGAACAGGCCGATGGTCATCCCGCCGCGGGTCGCGAACTCGAAGCCGACGCTCTTGATGCCGTCCACGAGGTGGGCGGTCTCCTCCGGCCCGAGAGTGCGGTAGCACTCGTCGACGAGCTCCTTGAGGTCGGCCCGGCGCATGACGGCGTCACGGAACCGGAGCGGCTCCGGAAGGATCTGGTTGAAGATGACGCGCCCGATCGTGGTCCGGCGGCGTTCTGTCCGGAGCTCGCCTGCCTCGGCGTCCCATGCCTGGACGTCGAGGTCGACGGGCTCGTGGAGTGTCGCTCCGGTCTTCTCGCGCAGGTGATAGCCCAGGATCGCCTGGTCCTCCGAGGCGAACCGGCGCGGCGTCGTGGGAGTCGCGCCCTTCTTGGGCTTGACGTCCTGGGCGTCCATCGTCAGGTAGTAGCAGCCGAGGACCATGTCCTGGGTGGGCGCCACGACCGGGCTGCCGTCCGCGGGCGACAGCAGGTTCGCCGTCGACAGCATCATCGTCCGCGCCTCTTCCTGGGCGGCCGACGACAGCGGCACGTGGACCGCCATCTGGTCGCCGTCGAAGTCGGCGTTGAACGCGGTGCAGACGAGCGGGTGGATCTGGATGGCCGAGCCCTCGACGAGGACCGGCATGAACGCCTGGATGCCGAGGCGGTGGAGCGTCGGGGCGCGGTTGAGCAGGACCGGATGGTCCTTGATGACGTCCTCGAGGACGTCCCAGCACCTCGGGCCGGACCCGCTCGACGATGCGCTTGGCGCTCTTGATGTTGTGGGCGAAGCCCTTCTCGACGAGCTGGCGCATGACGAACGGCTTGAACAGCTCGAGCGCCATCTTCTTTGGCAGGCCGCACTGGTGGAGCTTGAGCTCCGGACCGACGACGATGACCGAGCGGCCGGAGTAGTCGACACGCTTGCCGAGCAGGTTCTGGCGGAACCGGCCCTGCTTGCCCTTGAGCATGTCGGACAGGCTCTTGAGGCGGTGGTTGCCGGTGCCGGCGATCGCGCGGCCGCGCCGGCCGTTGTCGATCAGGGCGTCGCACGCCTCCTGGAGCATCCGCTTCTCGTTGCGGATGATGATCTCGGGCGCGCCCAGCTCGAGCAGTCGCTTGAGCCGGTTGTTGCGGTTGATGACGCGGCGGTACAGGTCGTTGAGGTCGGAGGTCGCGAAGCGGCCGCCGTCGAGCTGCACCATCGGGCGCAGATCCGGCGGGATGACCGGCAGCACCGACAGGATCATCCAGTCGGGCCGGGTCCCGGAGCGCCGGAAGGCCTCGATGAGCCGCAGTCGCTTGATGGCCTTCTTGCGGCGCTGGCCGGAGCTGGTGCGGACCTCGACGTGGAGCGAGCGAGCCAGCTCCTCGAGGTCCATCCGGCTGATGATCTCGCGGACCGCCTCGGCGCCCATCCCGGCCCCGAACACGCGGCCGCCCTTGGCGCCCGCACCGTAGCGCTCGTCGAGCGCGCGGTACTCGGTCTCGCCGAGAGTCTGCATCGGCTTGAGCGATTCGAGCTCGTCGCGCAGCTTGCGCAACTCGTCCTTGCGCCCCTGCGCCTGCTCGGCCAGGCCCGCGCGCTCGTGCGAGAGCGCATCGTCCATGCCGGCCTGCAGGTCGGCGATCTTCTGCTCGACCGCGCGGGCCTCGTCGGCCTCGCGCTGCTTGAGACTCGGCGTCGACCCGCTCGGACTCGGCGCTGGCGATCTTGCGCAGGCGGGCCGTGGCCTCCCTGCCGCCCTTGTCGCCGGCGGCCACGATGACCTCGCCGGTCGGCGCGAACGCGATGGCCTCCTCGGCCACGCCCGACTTGAGCGCGGTGAGCGCGGTCTCGGCGTCCTTGGCCGCGGAGGCGATCTCCTCGGTCTTGCTGGCACGGTCGGATTCGAGGCGGGCGCGGGTGTCGGCCAGCGTCGCGTTCAGCTCGTCTTTCTGGCGGTTGAAATCGGCGCGGAGCCGGTCCTCGAGGGCGGCAAGGCCCTCCTTGGCCTCACCGCCACGGCCCTCGGCCTCGTCCTCGATGGCGGCCAGGGCGCGCCGGCGGGCATCCTCGTCGACGTGGGTGACGATGTACAGCGCGAAGTACAGGATCCGCTCGAGGTTGCGCGGGCTGATGTCGAGCAGGATCCCGAGCCGGCTCGGCGTCCCCTTGAAGTACCAGATGTGGCTGACCGGGCTCGCCAGCTGGATGTGGCCCATCCGCTCGCGGCGGACCTTCGAGCGGGTGACCTCGACGCCGCACTTGTCGCAGATGATGCCCTTGTAGCGGATGCGCTTGTACTTGCCGCAGTAGCACTCCCAGTCCTTGGTCGGACCGAAGATGCGCTCGTCGAACAGGCCGTCCTTCTCGGGCTTGAGCGTCCGGTAGTTGATGGTCTCGGGCTTGGTGACTTCACCCTTCGACCATTCCCGGATCTGGTCCGGGCTGGCGAGCGAGATGCGGATCGCGCTGAAGTTATTGACTTCGAGCATGGTTCTCCTCCGCGTCGCCGCCTGGCTCGGCGACGCGATGCGGACCGTGAGCGAGCAGGGACGCGCCGGCCGGGGCGCGCCGCTGCGGGAATCGGGTCGGGTACGGGTTCAGTGGCAGACGATCAGTCCTCGAACCCGGCGAGGTTGATCCCGCCGAGATCGGGCAAGAGGTATCCGGAGGCGTCGTCCTCGGCCAACGGGATCTCCTCCTCGTTGGGGTCGAGGATCTCGGCGTTGAGGCCGAGGCTGCGCAGCTCCTTGATGAGGACCTTGAAGGATTCCGGCACGCGGGGCGGCTGGATCTCCTCCCCCTTCACGATGGCCTCGTATGTCTGGACGCGTCCGAGGACGTCGTCCGACTTCACCGTCAGGAGCTCCTGCAGGATGTTCGCGGCGCCGTAGGCCTCGAGCGCCCAGACCTCCATCTCGCCGAACCGCTGGCCACCGAACTGCGCCTTGCCGCCGAGCGGCTGCTGGGTGATCAGGCTGTACGGACCGGTGGACCGGGCGTGGATCTTGTCCTCCACCAGGTGGTGGAGCTTGAGCATGTAGATGTAGCCGACGGTGATGCGCCGGTCGAACGCCTCACCGGTCCGCCCGTCGCGAAGCTCGGTCTTGCCATCGTCGGGAAGGCCGGCCTCGGTCAGCTCGCGCTTGATGTCGTCCTCGGTCGCCCCGTCGAACACGGCGGTGGCGGCCTTCAGGCCCTTCGCGTGGAGCGCCCACCCGAGATGGGTCTCCAGGATCTGGCCGATGTTCATCCGGCTCGGGACGCCGAGCGGATTGAGGATGATGTCGACGGGAGTGCCGTCCGGGAGGAACGGCATGTCCTCGGCCGGCAGGATCTTGGCGATGACGCCCTTGTTGCCGTGGCGGCCGGCCATCTTGTCGCCGACGCTGATCTTGCGCTTCTGGGCGACCGACACCCGGACCAGGCGATTGACGCCCGGCTGGAGGTCGTCGTTGAGCTCGCGACGGAACTCGCGGACCTCGACCACCTTGCCGCGCTCGCCGTGGGGCAGGCGCAGCGAGCTGTCCTTCACCTCGCGGGCCTTCTCGCCGAAGATCGCCCGCAGGAGGCGCTCCTCCGCGGTCAGCTCGGTCTCGCCCTTGGGGGTGATCTTGCCGACCAGGATGTCGCCGGGGCGGACCTCCGCGCCGATGTAGACGATGCCCTCCTCGTCGAGGTCCTTCAGGGACTCCTCGCCGACGTTCGGGATATCGCGGGTGATCTCCTCGGGCCCGAGCTTGGTGTCGCGCGACTCCATCTCGTGCTTCTCGATGTGGATGCTGGTGAACAGGTCGTCGCGCACGAGGCGGTCGCTGATGACGATCGCGTCCTCGTAGTTGCCGCCCTCCCAGCTCATGAACGCCACGAGGACGTTCCGGCCGAGGGCCAGCTCGCCGAGCTGGGTCGAGCTCGAGTCGGCCAGCGGCTGGCCATCTCCGATCCGGTCGCCGACGTTGACGATCGGCCGCTGGTTGATGCAGGTGCCCTGGTTGCTGCGGACGAACTTCAGGAGCTTGTACTCATCGAGCTCGCCGGCGTCGGTCTCGACGTGGATGCGCTCGGCGGTCACGCTCGTGACGAGGCCGCCCCGCCGGGCGACGAGGACCTGGCCGGAGTCGCGCGCGGCGCGCTCCTCCATGCCGGTGCCCACGATCGGCGATTCCGGCTCGAGCAGGGGCACGGCCTGGCGCTGCATGTTCGAGCCCATGAGCGCGCGGTTCGCGTCGTCGTGCTCGAGGAACGGGATGAGCGCCGTGGCGACCGAGACGACCTGCTTGGGCGAGACGTCCATGTATTCGATCTGGTTGGCGCGCGCCTCGGGGAAGGTGTCGCGATAGCGCGACGGGATCCGCTCGGCGGTGAAGTGGCCGGCCTCGTCGAGGGGCGCGTTCGCCTGGGCGACGACGTGCTGCTCCTCCTCGTCGGCCGGCAGGTACTCGATCTCGTCGGTCACGACCGGCCGGATCGGGAACGCATACGCCTTCTGCTTCTTGAGCTCGGCCGCGGCGGCGGCGTCGAATGGCTGGCCGGCGGCCAGGACCACCTCGCCGCCCTTGGTCGAGAGATCCGACCCGGCCTCGAAGGACGACAGGTCCGGATCGTCCCAGGCCACGGTCCGCTTGACCTTGCGGTAGGGGGTCTCGATGAAGCCGTAGCTGTTGATCCGGCCGTACGTCGCGAGCGAGCCGATCAGGCCGATGTTCGGCCCTTCCGGCGTCTCGATCGGGCAGATCCGGCCGTAGTGGCTGTGGTGGACGTCGCGGACGTCGAACCCGGCACGCTCGCGCGACAGGCCGCCCGGGCCGAGCGCCGACAGGCGGCGCTTGCTGGTCAGCTCGGCGAGCGGGTTGGTCTGGTCCATGAACTGGCTGAGCTGGCTGCCGCCGAAGAACTCCTTCATCGCCGCCACGACCGGGCGGATGTTGATGAGGGCGTTCGGGGTCGCCTTGTCAAGCTCCTGGATCGTCATGCGCTCGCGCACGACGCGCTCCATGCGCAGGAGGCCGATCCGGAAGGCGTTCTGGATCAGCTCGCCGTTGGCCCGGATCCGGCGGTTGCCGAGGTGGTCGATGTCGTCCTTGGGATGCAGCCCGCGGTTGCACTCGATGAGGTGGCCGACGATCGCCGCGATGTCCTCGCGGGTGATCGTCCGTCCGTCGCGCGGAAGCTCCACGCCGAGACGCGCCGCGACCGGGTCGAGCTTCTTGTTGAACTTGTAGCGCCCGACCCGACCGAGGTCGTAGCGGCGGAAGTTGAAGAACAGGCTCTCGACGAGCTGGCGGGCGTTGTCGCCGGTGGGCGGGTCGCCCGGGCGCAGCTTCTTGTAGACCTCGATGAGCGCCTCACCCGTGGTGTGGGTCAGGTCCTTGTCGAGCGTCGCCGCGACGTACGGGTGCTCCGGGTCGATGTCGACCGCGGTGAACAGCGACGAGATCTCGTCGTTCTGCTCGTAGCCGACCGCGCGCAGGAGGGTCGTCGCCGCGATCTTGCGCTTGCGATCGACCTTGACCCACAGCTGGTCCTTGTTGTTGGTCTCGAACTCGAGCCAGGCGCCGCGGTTCGGGATGACCTTGGCGCTGAAGAGCATCCGGCCCGAGGCCGGGTCCTCGGTCTCCGAGTAATACACGCCCGGCGAACGGACGAGCTGGCTGACGACGACCCGCTCGGCACCGTTGATGACGAACGTGCCCTGGTCGGTCATCCACGGGTAGTCGCCCATGTAGACCCGCTGGCGCTGGATCTCGCCGGTCTCCTTGATGAGGAGCTCGACGTTGACGTACAGCGGCTTGCTGAAGGTCAGGTCCTTGGTCCGGCACTCCTCCTCGGAGTACTTGGGCGCGCCGAACTCGTAGTCGAGGAACTGGAGCTCCATGACCTTGCCGGTGAAATCCTTGATCGGACTGATCTCGTCGAACAGTTCGCGAAGCCCGTTCTTCACGAACCAGTCGAACGAATCGAGCTGGAGTTCGATCAGGTTGGGGATCTCGAACTTCTCGTAGCTGACGCCGTCGATCTTCTTGTCGATGCGGGCGTACGAGATACGGCCCGAAGGGGTTCGGACACGCTTCGAGGAATCAGCAGTAGACAGCATGAAGCACCGCTCCTTGACGGAGGACAGAGGGGAAGAGAGAGGCCGCGCTCACAGAAGGAGTAGGATACCGCGATTTCGTGACTTGTCAAATACCCTGAATCATGCTATTGGCCCCCGACCGTTGGGAGCGGGGCAGCGGTCACGGCCACCGTGTTCGCGGTCGCTGGGCCGGCCGCAGGACTCGCCGTCGGCGCGGGCGCCGGCGAGGTGGCGGGGCGCCGCACGCGCTCGGCCAGCCAGGCCACGGTGGCTCCCGCCAGGAGACACCAGATCGGCTCGAAGAAGGCGTGATACCGCGGCTGCACTTCCAGGACGGTCGCCGACAGGGCCACCGCCTCCAGGCACAGGACCGTCAGCAGGCCCGAGGGCGTCGCGGCGGTGGCGGCGGAGCCACAGCCAGGCGGCCGCCAGCACGGCGGTGGCGGCGTATCCGACCTGGCTGAGGATGCCGAGGGCGGCGGCGGCCCTCGGATGACCCGGGCGGTTGGTCCCGAGGGTCCAGGTGGCCCCGTACGTGCTGTCGCCCCACATCGTCGCGAACTTGGGGACCGCCAGGACGACGATCGACCCCGGATGCTGGGTCAGGCGTTCGATGGCGAGCTTGTAGGAGCGGTCGCGGAATTCGACCGTCTGCGTTTCGGCGTTCACGAGCGCCATGTCGTCCTGGCTGTAGCGACCGCCGCTCTTGACGTTGAGACCGACGAGCAGGTTGAAGCCGTCGAAGTTCGAGGTGGACAGGCTCAGTCGCCCGTAGCGCTCGTACTGCCACGCCACCGCGGGCACGAGGACCAGCCCGAACGCGACGAGAAGGCTCAGCGCCGCCGCTGCCGCGCGCCTGCGCGGGAGGCCGGCGAGGAAGGGCAGGACCGCAAAAGCGGGCATGAGGACGAGTCCGATCGGACGGACGTACTGTGACAGCCCCAGGAGCGCACCGACGCCGAGCCATGCGAGCCATCGGCGCCGAAGGGCAAGCACGGCAAGTGCGAAGGCACCGACGAACAGCAGGTTGTGCAGGTGCTCGCTTGCAAGCACGGCGCTGAACGCAGCCGGGCCCGGCGAGATGGCCCACAGGAAGAGCCCGGCCGCGGCGGCGACATCGCCGAGGGATCGCCGGGCCAGGAGGTAGATCACGATGCCGATCCCGACGGCGCAGGCCAGGGCGAAGAGCTCGCCAGCGAGCGGATTCGGGCCGGCGACGCGATAGAGAAGGCTCAGGACGTATGGCCAGCCGGGCGGCCGGGCGGAGTCGAAGCCGCCACCCTGGGCCAGGGTGACCGCGCGATTGTGGTAGTCCGCCCAGTCGGTCCTGAGCGGTGTCGGGATGGTCGCGATGGCGACGGCCCGGGTGACGACGATCGTCGCGATCCCGATCGACGCGGACAGCGCCACGTGCCCACGTCGAGCGATGAGCACGACGGCGCACAGGCCGCCGACCCCGGCCGCGACGAGGGCCGCGGTGAGTCCCATCCAGAGGAACCCGCCGCGGTCGAGGCCACCGCCGACCGCGATCGAGCACGACGCGGATGGTCACGACCACGGCCGCGATCGCGACGAGCCCGATGAGGACCAGCCCGACCCACCACGCGGCGCGGGCGATCCACTCGACGATGCCGGAGGGCTGCGAGTCGTCCGGTCCCTCCGGTGCGTCGGGCGCGGCAGTCGTTTTCGGAAACCGGTCCGAGCCCGGAACGTCGTCGGACGCCGCGGGCTCGGTCGATGGGGGCGTGACGCCCCGGTCCGGTGCGGGCTGTTCGGGAGACCCGGACGTGCGTGGCACGCCCGAGTCCCCACGAGGCGGGGCTACTTGATCTCGACCTTGGCGCATGCCCGGCCGAAGGTCCACGGGGCTTTCTTCGGCCGTCGCAGCGTTGCGCTACTTGATCTCGACCTTCGCGCCTTGCTCTTCGAGGGCGGCCTTGATCTTCTCGGCCTCGTCCCGGGCAACGCCTTCCTTGACGGCCTTGGGAGCCGCGTCGACGAGGTCCTTGGCCTCCTTGAGGCCGAGGCCGGTCAGCTCGCGAACGACCTTGATGACCGGGATCTTGTTGGGCCCGATCTCCGTCAGCGTCGCGGTGAACTCGGTCTGCTCCTCGACTGCGGCCGCGGGAGCGGCCTCGGCGGCGGCCGGGCCGGCGGCGGCCGCGGCGACCGGGGCGGCGGCGGTCACGCCGTAGCGCTCCTCGAATCGCTTGATGAACTCGGACAGCTCGAGAACGGTCATCTTGTCGATCGCCTCGAGCAGATCGTCCTGCGTCAGGACTGCCATGGTGTGGACTCCTTCAGGGGTGTCGGGGGGTGAGGATGGTTCGATTCGATCAGGGAGCTGGCGCCGGAGCGCCGGTGCCGCCTTCGTCAACCGGCGGCCTTCGCCTTCTGCTCGGCGACCTGTTGCAGGGCGTAACCAAGGTTGCGGAGCGGGGCGGCGAAGAGTCCGGCCAGCGTGCCGACCGGCGCCTGCATCCCGCCGGCCAGCTTGGCCAGCAGGACCTCGCGCGGCGGCAGCGATGCGAGCCTGGTCACGTCGTCGGCGCCGATCCCCCGGTCGCCCAGGACGCCGCCGGTGATGCGGACGATCCTGGCGTACGGCCGGGTGGCGTCGAGGACCGCCTTCGCGGTCCCTGACTCGTCCTGTCCGAACGCGATGGCCGTCGGCCCCACGAGCAGCGGGCTCAGCGCCGCACCGACCGAATCCTCGGCCGCGATGCGCATCAGCCGGTTCTTCACGACCCGATAGCTCACGTCCTGCTTGCGCAGGGCGCGCCGGATCTCGGCGATCTCCTTGACCTTGAGGCCGCGATATTCGGACACGATCATCGTCCGAGCGCCCGCGATCTCCTCGCGAAGCTCGGCGATCGTCTCGCGCTTGGCCTCGGTGGGCATGTGGCCCTCCTGTTCCTTCGGCACGCGGCCGGCGTGCGGCGGTGGGGCCCGATCGACCGATCGGTGAGCCCCTGCGACGTCCCCTGGTGTCCTTCCGCGGAAGGACCACCCCACTTCGCAGGAGCGCTGCCCACCCGAAGGCGGAGCGGCGCCGGTCTGCCTCGGCGTGCTCGTCGTCGTCCCCGGCCAGTGCGGCCGGTCCGGTGCGACGGATCAAGCTTCGACCGTCATCGCCGCGAGGGCGCGCGGTCCGCAAGCGCAGGCTGTCTGCGGCGGAACGTAGTTCGTCGTCGACGAACGTTCTATTTGGTCAGGTGGCGCGCCTCTCGACCGCCACCGCGTTTGGTGTGCCGGCGACCCGCCGGCGGGGGCTCAGGCGGCGGCCGCCGCGAGCACGCCCGGAACGTCGACCCGGATGCCCGGGCCCATCGAGCTGGCGATCGTCAGGGCCTTCAGGTACTGGCCCTTGGCGCCCGCGGGCTTCGCACGATTGACCGCGTCCACGAGCGCGGCGAGGTTGTCGACGAGGGCGGCGGGCTCGAAGCTCACCTTGCCGACCGGGACGTGGACGATCCCCGCCTTGTCGACGCGGAACTCGACGCGACCGCCCTTGACCTCCTTGACCGCGCGCTCGAGGTCGAACGTGATGGTCCCCGCCTTCGGGTTCGGCATGAGGCCGCGCCGGCCGAGGATCTTTCCGAGCTTGCCGACCTGGCCCATCATGTCCGGCGTCGCGAGGGCGACGTCGAACTCGAGCCAGCCGGCCTCGATCCGCTTGACCAGGTCCTCGCCACCGACCTCGTCGGCGCCGGCGCGGAGGGCTTCCTGCGCCTTCTCGCCCTGGGCGAACACCGCCACGCGGACGACCTTGCCGGTCCCGTGCGGGAGGACGACCGTGCCGCGGACCATCTGGTCGGCATGGCGCGGATCGACGCCGAGACGGAGATGCGCCTCGACGGTCGCGTCGAAGGCGACCGTGCTGGTCTGCTGGGCGAGCTCGACGGCGGGGACCGGTGCGTAGACCTCGGCGCGGTCGACGAGCTTGGCGGCGTCCAGGTATTTCTTGCCGTGCTTGGGCATGTCGTTCGTTCCTCCTGTCGGTCGGGCCTGCCCGACCTCCCCCATCTGATGCGATCCACGCGACCCGGGGTCAGGCCGCGATGGTGAACCTTATGAGGTCGGAACTATAGCCGACGGTCGCGTGGACGCACACGAAGTCCCGAGTGAGCCTGTCCGCTCCGAGGTCGGAGGCGACGCTCCTGCGAGCCATCCGCCCGAGGATGCGCCGCCCAACCGTCGGCTATCCG
Organism: uncultured Chloroflexia bacterium; assembly: GCA_963772995.1. Lineage (GTDB taxonomy): Bacteria > Chloroflexota > Limnocylindria > Limnocylindrales > CSP1-4 > SPCO01. The sequence goes on from CAVYZQ010000019.1 coordinate 73,480, forward strand.
ACGACTTCGATGCCCATGCTGCGGGCGGTCCCTTCGATCTGGCGCATCGCTGCGTCGACGTCGTTTGCGTTGAGGTCGGCCATCTTGATGCCGGCGATCTCGCGGACCTGGTCGCGCGTCACGCGTCCGACGGTCTCTCGGGCCGGCAGTCGCGGCGCCGGCATCGACTCCCGCCGCCTTGCGGAGCAGGTCCGCCGCCGGCGGGGTCTTGAGAACGAAGGTGAACGAGCGATCCTCGAAGATCGTGATCTGGGCAGGGATGACCTGACCGGCCTTGTCGGCGGTCCGCTCGTTGTAGGTCTTGGTGAACTCGACGATGTTGATGCCATGAGGCCCGAGAGCCGTGCCGACGGGCGGCGCAGGCGTTGCCTTGCCGGCCGGCAGCTGCAGGGTCAGGACGATGCGGATCTTCTTGGCCACGAGGGTCGGGTTCCTTTCTTAGAGCTTTTCGACTTGCAGGAAGTCGAGCTCGACGGGTGTCTCGCGGCCGAAGATGCTCACGAGGACCTTGACCTTGTTGCGCTCCGGGTTGACCTCGTCGACCGTGCCGATGAACTCGGCGAACGGCCCGTCGGTGACCCGGACGCTCTGGCCCTTGGTGAACGCGACGCGGAACTTGGGCGTCTCGACGCCCATGTGCCGGAGGATCTGCTTGACCTCGGTCTCGTCGAGCGGGATGGGCTCGCTCCGGACGCCGGGGATGTTCGCCCCGCCGACGAAGCTCGTGACGCCCGGCGTGTTGCGGACGACGAACCAGCTGTCAGGGTCGAGGATCATCTCGACGAGGACATAGCCCGGATAGACCTTCTTCTGCACGGTGTGGCGCTGGCCCTGGCGGATCTCGATCTCGTCCTCCATCGGGACGAGGACCTGGAAGATCTTGTCCTCCATGCCCATCGACTCGATCCGGTGTTCGAGGTTCGCCTTGACCTTGTTCTCGTATCCGGAATAGGTGTGGATGACGTACCAGCGCTTCTCGGGCGCCTTGGTTTCGGTGGTCGTCTCAGTCATCACTATCCCAGCCCTGCCAGGAACCCGATCGCGCTCTGGAACACCGTGTCCCAGAACGTGATGTAGATGCCGACGACGAGGCTGATCGCGAAGACGAGCACCGTCAGGTCGCGGACGTGTTCGCGCGTCGGCCACGAGACCTTGCGGAGCTCGGACCACACCTCGTCGAAATAGCGTCGGAGTCGGGTCAAATCAGTTCGTTCATCTCTCTCTGTGGTTGCGTCACTGCGTCTGGCCGCTCCGAAGGCTGAGGCGACGCTATGCGAGCCATCAGCCTGAGGATTGGCAGGGGCGATAGGACTCGAACCTACAACCGCTGGTTTTGGAGACCAGTGCTCTGCCAATTGAGCTACACCCCTGCGGATCGGCGCCTACTTCGCCTCACGGTGAAGTGTATGCCGCCGGCAGCGCGGACAGTACTTCTGCAGCTCCAGCCGGTTCGGATCGTTCTTCTTGTTCTTGCGCGTCGTGTACGTCCGCTCCTTGCACTCCGTGCACGCGAGCTGGATCGTGGGACGGGCTTCGACTCTGGCCATGGTCTGCCTACTCGACGATGCTGACGATGGCGCCGGCGCCGACGGTCCGGCCACCCTCGCGGATGGCGAAGCGCTGGCCGATCTCGATGGCGATCGGGGTGATCAGCTCGACGCTCATCTCGACGTTGTCGCCGGGCATGATCATCTCGGCCCCGTCGGGCAGCCCGATGGCCCCGGTCACGTCGGTGGTGCGCAGGTAGAACTGCGGCCGGTAGCCGTTGTAGAACGGGGTATGGCGGCCGCCCTCCTCCTTGGTCAGGACGTAGACCTGGGCGGTGAACCTGGTGTGGGGCTTGACCGAGCCGGTCTTGGCCAGGACCTGGCCGCGCTCGATCTCGTCGCGCTCGAGGCCCCGGATGAGACAGCCGACGTTGTCGCCGGCCTGACCCTGGTCGAGCAGCTTCTTGAACATCTCGACCCCGGTGACCACGATCTTGCGGGTCGGCCTGATGCCGATCAGCTCGACCTCGTCGCCGACCTTGACCACGCCGCGCTCGATCCGCCCTGTGGCGACGGTCCCCCGGCCCTTGATCCCGAACACGTCCTCGACCGGCATCAGGAACGGCTTGTCGACCGGCCGCTCGGGGGTCGGGATGTACGAATCGACCGCATCCATCAGCTCCTGGATGCAGGCATAGGCCGGGTCGGACGGGTCGTCCTTGGCCTCGAGCGCCTTCAGCGCCGAGCCGCGGATGACCGGGATGTCGTCACCCGGGAAGTTGTTCTTGGTCAGGAGCTCGCGGACCTCGAGCTCGACCAGGTCGAGCAGCTCCTCGTCGTCGACCATGTCGACCTTGTTGAGGAACACGACCATGTACGGGACCTCGACCTGGCGGGCCAGCAGGATGTGCTCGCGGGTCTGGGGCATCGGGCCGTCGGTGGCGGCCACGACCAGGATGGCGCCGTCCATCTGGGCGGCCCCGGTGATCATGTTCTTGATGTAGTCGGCGTGGCCCGGGCAGTCGACGTGGGCGTAGTGGCGGGCGTCGGTCTCGTACTCGACGTGGGCGATGGCGATGGTGATCCCGCGCTCGCGCTCCTCGGGCGCGTTGTCGATCGAATTGAAGGCGCGGTACTCGGCGTTGCCCTTCAACGCGAGGTACTTGGAGATGGCCGCGGTCAGGCTCGTCTTGCCGTGGTCGATGTGGCCGATCGTCCCGATATTGACGTGCGGCTTGGTGCGCTCGAACTTCTTCTTGGCCACGAGACCGTTCTCACTCCTTACAGGCGCGGCTTCGCCGCTGCATTCACGACTGACGGGACCCGATGCCGCGTGGGCGTGGAGCCCACAATCGGACTCGAACCGATGACCTCTTCCTTACCAAGGAAGTGCTCTGCCAGCTGAGCTATGTGGGCCCGGGACCGATCGTTGCTATGTGGTGGGCAGGGAGGGAATTGAACCCCCACAGTCGAAGACGGCTGATCTACAGTCAGCGGAGCTCACCACCTGCTCAACCTACCCATGTGCGGCGGCGGTGACGGGCCGAGGCTGCGGTCTCGTGGTGGGCCCGCCGACCGATGGACGACGCTTGGAGCCGACGACGGGACTCGAACCCGGAACCGGCGGTTTACAAAACCGCTGCTCTACCAATTGAGCTACGTCGGCACGACGGGCAGGGCCATACCGCAGATGACCCGTTCCGGCGCCGTGGAATGATAGGGCCGCCCGGGCAGATGGGTCAAGCGCGGCGCCTTGATGTGTGTGACGCCTTGATGTGGCTTGGATCTCCCGTCACTCTCGAGAACCGACGGTCGAGCGGCTCTGTCGGCGGACTTACTTCGACGGGCGGTCCTGGGTCATCGGTTCCTTGGGATCGACGCCCGAGTGATAGCGAGCGCTGGACTCTCCGGTCGGACGCTCCGTCTCGCCCTTGGTGCCGGTGTGCTTCCGGCCCGCCTCGCTCTCGTTGCTGGCGATCTCCTCGGCGCGGCGACCGATGCTCGTGATGGGGCGTCCCGTCGTCGGCTGGTTGCGTCTGGCGCTCGCTCATGGCTGTCTCTCCGGCATGGGGCGCGAGCGGAGGGCTCGGGCTCGACTCGACGCAAGCACACATCGGGGGCCGTTGCCGGGGCTCGCTCCGGACGCTGTCGCGGGTGTCGTCCGCGTTACGGATCCGTGCCGCCCTGGTCGTCGCTGCCGGCGGGCTCGGCTGGGATCCACACACGGTCGAGGCCGAGGCCGATCGCCTCACCCGGGCCCACGGTCGGCGGGCCTGCCGCCCTGATCCGGATCGCTCCGGCGCCCGTGCTCGCCTGGTAGTCCGTGTGCGTCCCGCGAAAGGCCACGGTGTCCACACGTGCGGGGATGTCGCCGCCGAGATGGGCCCAGTCGGGCCGGATCAGGGCGACCACCTCGCCGGCCGCCGGTCCTGCCGATGCGATCGCGACCGGCTGGCTCACGCCGGCGACCTCGATCCGGCCATGTCCGTCGCGGACGTCGGATACCCGAGCCCGGATGGTCGACACGGGCCCGGTCAGACGCGCCGCCCAGACGCTGACGGGCTGCTCGTAGACCGTCGAAGGGGTGGCGTCCTGGATGATCCGGCCGGCGCGGAGGAGCGCGACCCGATCGGCGAGGCCGAGGGCCTCGGCCGTGTCATGCGTGGCATAGATCGCCGCCAGCCCGGACCGACGGCGTTGTTCGGCGATCTCGGCCCCGATCAGCTCGCGCAGCGCGGCGTCGAGATGTGCGGTCGGCTCGTCGAAGAGATAGAGGCCCGCGTCCCGCGCGAGAGCCCGCCCGAGCCCGACGCGCTGCTGCTCTCCTCCGGACAGCTCGGCCGGCCGCCGTGCCGCCAACGCGGAGATGCCCAGCTGGTCGAGGATCTCCGCCGCCCGACGTCGGGCCTCGCTCGCGGCGACCCCGCGCCGGCGCATCGGATAGGCCACGGTCTCGAGAGCCGACAGATGAGGCCACAGCGCATAGCCCTGGAACACGACAGCCACGTCGCGCCGCTCCGGAGGCTCGGAGCGGCCGTGCGAGGCGACGGATCGACCGCCGATGTCGATCTCGCCGGACCGGATCGGCAGGAAGCCGGCGATGGCCCCGAGCAGGGTCGACTTGCCGGAGCCTGACGGGCCGAGCAGGGCGACCATCTCGCCACGCCTGACCTCGAGGTCGAGATCGTGGACGACGGTGGCAGAACCATAGGCGACGCTGACGCCTCGGCACGCGACGGCCGCTGCCTCGGCGGCTGCCGCTGCGGGCACTGCCGTTTCGGCTGCGATCACGAGGCGGGTCACGAGGCGATCGCCGGGCGGCCGCCGGTCCGGCGCCGCCCACGGACGACGGCCAGCGGTGCCGCCGCGAGGAGGACCAGTCCCGTGAGCAGGACCGCCAGTGCCGCGGTGACGGTCGGGTCGCCGAGCTGCTGGACGTCGAGCACGATGACCGCGAGGGTGGCGGTCGTGGGGCCGTACAGGAGGCTGGACATCGTCAGCTCGTGGACGGCGAACAGGAAGACGACCAGCCAGCCCGCGACGATCGACGGCCGGAGGAACGGTACGACCACCGACAGCAGGGCATCGGACGGGCCGGCCCCACTCGCCCGGGCGGCCCGGACGTGCTCCGGCGGCAATCGGTCGACCGACCCTGCGAGCTGGCGATGACCCAGTGCCCAGAACTTCGCGACGTACGCCAGCAGGATGATCGCCAGCGTGTCTCCCAGCGGGCGCCCGTACGCGAGCAGGACCGCGATCGCGAGGGCGCTCCCGGGCAGCGCGAAGCCCAGGGTCACGCCGGTCCCGACGACCCTCGAGCGCCCCCGCAGGGCGGCCAGCAGCCCCGCGAGGACGGACACGATCGACGCGGCAGCGGTCGCAAGGACCAGGCTGTTGACCAGGCCGCCGACGAACCGGCTGTCGATCGCGTCTCCGAAGTTGGCCAGCGTCCAGTTGGCCGGCACAGGAGCGAGACCGGTGGCCCGGGTCAGGGCCGTCAGCACGATGGCGACGAACGGCACGATCGTGGTCAGCCCGATCAGCCATTCCCATCACCAGCGCGATGGCGACGCCACCCGGACCATGGCTGACGCCGCCGGCCGGGAGGGCGGTTCGCGTCGCGTCGCGGCGCGAGAGGAGGGCGTCGGCCGAGCCCACCACGACGAACGCGAGGACGGCCAGGGTGACGGCCATCGTCGTGACACGGACGAAAGCGGCAGGTTCGGCCGACAGGGCAAGGTCCTGGTAGATGCGCGTCGTGATGGTGGCGAACCCTGCCGGAGTCCCCAGCACGGCCGGCACGCCGAACGCGTTCACGGCGAACACGAAGGCGACGACCGCGGACGACCCGAGCGCGGGCCGCAGGAGGGGCAGGGTCACCGTCCGCAGGGTCGCCACGGGGCCTGCTCCGCTGACGCGGGCCGCGCGCTCGACATCGGGTTCGACGCGGGTTGCGAGCGCCCCCGCCACGATCAGCCAGACGAGCGGCGTGGCCGCAACGGTCAGCACGAGGACGACTCCGAGCGGGCCGTACAGGCCCGGCAGGTCGGACCCGACCACCTGATCGAGCAGGCCGCGCGGGCCGTATGCGCGCGCCCAGCCGAAGGCGCCGACGAACGGCGGGATGAGCAGCGGCAGGAACATGCCCGTCCGGAGCCAGCTCCGCGCCGGCACCGACACGCGCTCGGTGACGATGGCGGCCGCCGTGCCCAGGCAGAGGGCGAGCATCGCGACGATGGCGCTCGTCCACAGGCTGTTCCAGATCGCCACGGTCACCAGCGGGCTGGTAAGGGTGTTGAGGACCGCCGCGAGGCCATCCTCAAGGGCCACGCCGGCCAGCCGCAAGAGCGGCCACGCGATGACCACGCCGGCGACGAGCGCGGCTGCCACCGTTGCTCCCCCGCGAAGCAGGTCCCTTTCGGCCACCGCCGGTCGAGCTGCCGCCGTTCGGGCCACCGGCTGCTCAGCCACCGAAGATCGCGCGGTACTCCGACAACAGGTCCGTCTGACGGCCGGCTGCGGCCTTCCAATCCGGATAGACCTGCGGTCCCTCGGCCGCCGGGCCACCCGCGCCTGCGCGGATCGGCTGCCAGCCGGTGTCGGCGATGGCCTGCTGGCCCTCGTCGGACAGGACGAGCTCCACGAAACCTTCGGCCGCCGGCTCGTTGGCCGTGGTGTCGACGACACCGATCGGGCTGTACATCGCGATCGCGCCGTCCGACGGCCAGACCAGCTCGATCGGCGACCCCTTCGCGATGGCGGTCCTGGCCGAGTTGTCGAGGGTCATCCCGACCTTGAAGCGGCCCTCGGCGACGCCGGTCGTGACGTCGTCGGGGGCTTTCACCTGGGTCGCCCCGTTGGCCTTGAGTTGCTTGTAGAAGTCGATCCCGAAGCCGTCGGCATGCTCGAAATAGCCGAGGGCGCCGAACGCCGACCCGGCGAATCCGGGATCGGGGATCGCGACGGCGTCCTTGTAGGCGGCGTTCGTGAGGTCATGCCATTCGACGGGGCCGGGATCCACGTCCGCACCGGCGATCATCACCATGTTGAGGAAGCGCGTTCCCCAGAAGGTGTCGCTCCGGTAGCGGGGCGTCGATGCCAGCGGCACCGGCCGGCTGCCAGGCCTTGAGCAGGCCCTGGTCGTCGTACGCCTGGATCGACAGCGGATCCGTCAGCCACAGGACATCGGCCTTGAGCCCCCCGGACCTCAGCTCCGTCGCGATCTTGCCTGCGAGCTCGCCGGTCGGCGCGCGAAAGACGTTGACCGTGACGTCGGGGTTGGCGGCCTTGTACGCCGCCACGACGCCATCGACGGTGGCCTGGGTGACCGAGGTGTAGAGGGTGATCGTGCCCGCCTGTGCGGTCGTCGGGGCCGGAGAGGTGGCGGCCGCTGCTGCCGAAGCGGCAAGCGACGCCGCGGCCGATGACGGAGGCGCCGCGGAACGCCGATGACGACGCCGAGCCGGCCCCGGATGGCGCGGACAAGGCGCCCGACGACGTGCACGACGTCACCAGGGCGACGGCGCCGATCAGCGAGCCGAGCCCGAGCAGGCGGGACCGGCGACCGCGAAGGGACGCGGAGAGAGCTGTGGCCATGGTGCGCTCCTGTGGCGAAGCGGACGACATCGGGACCGGACCGGTCCCGGCTTTCCAGCGCTTTGCGCCAGCGGGTGACGTTCCTGTGTTCGGAGGGGTGCCTCCTCGGCCTCAGCCGATCGCGTTGCGCGGGCCGCTGTGGACGACCCGCCGGTTGGTGATCTCGAACTGGCGCATCGTGTAGCGCTGGAGAAGGCGGAGCTGGCGCCGGCTCAGGCGGTCGCAGACCCAGCCCCAATGCATCGAGACCCAGTCGCCCTGCCTGAAGGCGTCGAGGAAGCCGAGCCCATCGACCGACCGTCGAACAGTCTCGAGGCGTCGCTCGCCGAGGCCGATGTCGGTGCCGTCGTAGGTCACCGGCCGCGACAGGACGGTCACCTGGTCGCCGTCGGTCGAGACGACCTGGCCCCACCGGATCCGGCACTTCTCGAGCTGCTCGAGGGGCGTGTCGGCGCGGCCTGTCTGGAGCAGGCCGACCCACGGATAGATCCCGAAGACGTGGAACGCGTGGTTGGGGACGGCGCCGGCCGGGATCGCCTCCGCGAGATAGCCCCAACCCTTGCCGGCGCGCTTGCGGAATCGATCGGTCAGCGCGTTGCCGAACCTCGCCATGTCGATCCGGTCGAGCAGGTCGGTTCCCAGCCAGTACGCCTCGACGACCCGACGATCGAGCGGCGAGTCGATGCCGGTCGCCCCGGCGATGAACTCGAGGTACGGCCATGCCCCGGCGAAGCCCTGTGCGAGCTGGAGGAGGCCGCGGTCCACCGTCCCCGCGGCGCCGTAGTCGAGCAGCGCCTGGTGATCCGCCGGACCGCAGTAGCCGAGCTCGTTCGGCGGGTATGCGTAGCGCGCGAACAGGATGGCACCGCTCGTGAGTGCCTCCGGGCTGTCGTCGGGCCAGGGTAGGTCCGCGGTCGCGATCGGCTGGGTGGGCACGTCGCTGAGCGGGTTCATGGCAGCGCCCCTCCGCGGGCGACCGGCGCGAACTCGTCATCGTCGACCGTGAGCCCGCCGAAGAGGTCGACATCAGGGCCGCCTTCACCCAGGATCATCAGCGTCGACCGAGCCTCGTCGACCTCGGCCTTCGTCATCTTCTGGAGAGCAAACCCGAGGTGGATGAGGATCCAGTCCCCCGGGAGGGCCGGGTCGTCCGCCAGCAGCCCGAGGTTGACGTCGCGAATCACACCCTCGACGTCGACGCGGGCGAGATCGGGGTGGTCGGATCGGAGCTCCACGACCTGGCCGGGGATCCCAAGACACATCGCTCCAGCCCTCAGATGACGGATTGCGCAGTGGCGCGGTATTCGATCGATTCGAGGATCAGATCGTCGCCGCCCATATGCAGGATGTCCCTCCCGCCGCAGGCAGGGCATATGCCGAGGGTCTCGTCGTCGAGGTCCGTCTGGCCGCAACTGTGACGGAAGGCGCCGTCGCGGACAGCCAGGAGCGTGTGACAACCGACGAGCGAGCGCCGAAGCCGCCGCGCCGCGCCGGGAGTCGGCCCGGGCCTCCGATCTCGCGAGGCTACGAGTCGCCCCCAGTGACAGTCAAGAAGACGGGGCCGTTTGTATGGTGCGTGCAATGTCGCCGGCCGGGACCGGCCTCGCGGCCCGTCGGCGTGGCGGTTCGGCGCCTGTGTGTCAGCCTTCGACCGGGGGTGTCCGGGCCGCTCTCGGCTTGCGCGGTCTGGTGGTTTTGGGCAGGTCTGGCGGGGCCTCCGGCGGCGGACCGTCCGGCAGGAGGTCGTCGACCAGGCCCGGTCCGACGTCGTCGATCGAACCGGCTTCAAGTCCTGCGGGCGCGGGTTCAGGTGCCCCGGTCGTGGCGTCATCCATTCCGGGCTCGGGATGGCCGGCTTCGGGCGCCGCGGCCTCGGTCTCTCCGTCGCCGGTTTCGACGTCGAGGTTCGTGGATCGGTCTGCAGGAACGGCGGACGCCTCCTCCGAGGCGGACGGGGCCGGTCGGGGGCGACGGTCATCGCGCGGCCGGCTCCGGCCGTCTGGGTCCCGCTGCGCAACGGCCTCGAAGAGAAGGATCGAACCCGCCACCGCGGCGTTGAGCGAGTCGACGGCGCCGCGCATCGGGATGCGCATCAGGAGATCGCACCGTCGCCGCACGTTCGGACCGAGGCCCTGGCCTTCGCTGCCGACCACGATCGCCAGCGGACCTCGAAGGTCGGTCTGGCGCGCGGTCAAGGGCGCGTCGGCTTCGGAGCCGGCGATCCGGATGCCGTGGGCGTGAAGGTCGGTCAGGGTGCCCGGCAGGTCATCGACGGGGCACAGCAGGAGATGCTCGACCGCTCCGGCGGAGGCCTTGACCGCGGCGGGCGTCAAGGGCGCCTGGCGACGGGTCGGGAAGATGACGCCGTGGACCCCGGCCGCCTCGGCGCTCCGGAGCAACGTGCCGACGTTCTGCGGATCCTCGAGCGAATCGAGGACGAGCACGAACGGGGGTTCGCCACGCTCGGCGGCACGGGCCAGGATCTCCTCCGGCGAGGCGTAGCGGCGCGGGTCGACGACGAGGGCGATCCCCTGGTGGCCGTCGAAGCCGGCCAGCGCCGTGAGCGACCCACCCTCGACCTCCACGATCGGGATGCGCAGCCGCGTGGCGTGGAGCACCAGCTGCTCGAGCGCTCCCCTCCTCTGGGGCACGACGACGAGCCGGTGGGCAGTCCGCCCGGCGGCGAAGGCCTCCTCGACGGGGCGGCGCCCGGCGACCAGCTCTTCATCTGGTCCGAGCAAGTCCGGGGCCGGCAACGCTTCTGGCGGCCGGGGCCATGACGGAGGTCCGGCCGGCTGCCGCTGCCATGGCGGCGGAGTCCCGTGAGATCGCGGTCCCGGTCCGGGTGGCCATCCCGATCCCTGTGGCCGTCCCTGGCCGGGGGGCCGTCCCGGTCCGAATGGCCGTCCCGGTGCGGTTGGCTGTCCCGGACCAGGCCGCCCATAGGCGGACCCAGGCGGGCCGCGCCGGGGTCTGGGAGCCGCGGAACGTTCGGATGGGCCGCGCCACTGCGGAGACGGAGGGCGGCCCGGGTCGTCGCCCTCGGGACGGCCGGGCGGCCCCGGGGGCCGGGGGGGCCGCGACGGCGGGAAGGGGTCGGTCGACCGGATCTGCCGCGGCCACGGGCCACCCGGTCCACGCGGGATCGGGCCTCGAACCGGACCGAACGATCGCGGGCGCATCGACCCCGTGCCCGGCCGGCGCCCGTCGGGAGGTCCCGGCCGCCGGTGGGGGCCCGGCCCTGCGGGGAGGCCGTCGTGCCGTCCGCCCCATGATCGGTCGTCACGGCCCTCGTCTGGACGGTATCCGGAGCCGTGCCCGGGTCCTCGCCGTCCGGGATCTCCACTCGACGATCCCGCACCGCCCGAACGCCGGGAATCGGGCGCTCGCGGCACGTCGCCCTGCCCGGGGTCGTGTCCGCCGTCGGGAGCGGTGCCGCCCCGCGCCCAGCTCTGCCCGGCCCCATGACCTGCGTCGTCCCGGGCGCCGCCGTGCCGCCCTGCCCCGCGCTCGGGACCATGTGTGCCCCGGTCGGGCGGAGGTCCGCGGCGAGCCTGGGGACGGCCGCCGGAGCCCGAGCCCTTCCCGGGTCCAGCCGCTCGATCCGCACGGTGACCGCCCCCGGAGTGCCCGCCTCGCTCGCGTGGCGGCCGGTCAGCCACGCGTCACCTCTTCGACGCGTCGCCATCGCTGGCCGTCGCGGGTGTCCTCGACGATCACGCCCAGCTCGGCGAGCTCGTCGCGCAACCGATCCGAGGCGGACCAATCGCGCGACGCTCGGGCGGCCGAGCGGGCCTCGAGCAGGGCCGCGGCGACAGGCTCCAGGTCAGGGCTCGCGTCCGGAAGGATCGCGAGCACCGTGTCGAGATCGCGGAGAGCCTCCAGGGCTCGTCCGGCATCGGCGGTCGACATCGTCCTGCCCTCGATCCGGCGGTTGAGGTCGCGGACGAGGTCGAACAGCGCGGCCAGTGCCGCCGACACGTTGAGGTCGTCGTCGAGCGCCGACCCGAAAGCGTCGCGGGCCGCCTCGAGCACGCTCGGCAGCTCGGCGTCGTCAGGACCCAATTCACGGTACGCCCCGAGGGCGGCGACGACCGCGTCGAGCCGTTCGATCGCGGCGGCGGCGGCGGCCAGTGACGCCTCGGAGTGGTTGAGCGGCGCCCGGTAGTGGACGGCGATGAGCGAGTAGCGCAGCGCCCGGGCCGACACGCCGGCGTCGAGCAGCTCGCTGACCCGCGCGATGTTGCCGACCCGCTTCGCCATCTTCTCGCCGCCCATCTGGAGATGAGCGCTGTGCAGCCAGGTCTGGACGAATGTCCGGCCGGTCGCCGCCTCGCTCTGGGCGATCTCGTCCTCGTGATGCGGAAACACCAGGTCGACGCCGCCGGTGTGGATGTCGAACGACGACCCAAGGTGGGCCATGCTCATCGCCGAGCATTCGACGTGCCAGCCCGGCCGGCCGGGGCCGATCGCCGTCTCCCAGGACGGCTCGCCGGGCTTTGGGCCTTTCCACAGCGCGAAGTCGCGGACGTCGTCCTTGTCGTACTCGTCGCTCTCGACCCGCTCTCCGACGCGCTGGCCTTCCGGATCGAGGCGAGCGAGCCGCCCGTAGGCGGGCCACGAGGCGATGCGGAAGAAGATCGACCCGTCGTCGGTCCGGTAGGCGTGGCCGCGCTCCAGCAGCGTCTGGATGAGGGCGACGATCTCGGTGATGTGCTCGGTCGCGCGCGGCAGGACGTCCGGCGGCGTCATGCGGAGCGCGGCCGCATCGGCCAGGAATCGATCGAGCCAGCGCTCGGCGACGACGTCGATCCCCTCGCCGGACGCGGCCGCGCCGCGGATGATCTTGTCGTCGATATCAGTGATGTTCATCACCCAGGTCACCGCGAAGCCCCGCCAGCGCAGGTGCCGGACGAGGAGGTCCGAGAACAGGAACGTGCGGAAGTTCCCGATGTGGGCGGGTCCGTACACGGTCGGGCCGCACGAGTACACGCCGAGACGGCCTGGCTGCAGCGGGACGACCGGCCGTGTCTCGCCCGAGAGCGTGTCGTGGAGGCGGACGGTCACGGAGCCTCTCCGAGCGTCGCCACCGCCAGGGCCGAGATCGAGCGACCGGCGCCGTCGGGGCCGTCGAGGTTGCCGCTCGAGGCCTTGACGTTCACCGCCCCTCGATCGAGGCCGAGCAGGTCGGCGATGGCCGCGGCCATGCCGTCGAGGTAGTCGGCCAGGCGAGGCCGCGCCGCCACGATCGTCAGGTCCACCGAGGTCGCCCTCCACCCGGCGGCCTCGATCCGCCGTCGCACTTCGAGGACGAGATCGCTGCTGGCGACGCCTCGCGGCGTGCGCGCGTCCGACGGGAAGAGGCGCCCGAGATCACCGAGTCCGGCGGCTCCGAGGATGGCGTCGGCGACCGCATGGAGCGCGACGTCGCCGTCGGAATGGCCATGCAGCCGCGGCGCGCCAGGGACCTCGAGACCCGCCAGCATGAGCGGGCTCCCGGGCCCGAACGGATGGCTGTCCTGCCCGATCCCCGTCCTGGCCGGCCGTGACGCGACTGCCGCCGGCGGCCTTCCTGCCGTCGGCCCCGAGCCGGCAGACGGGGCAGACGGGGCAGACAGGCCGGGCAAGGCAGACAGGGCGGCCATCGCCCGCGGGAGGTCGCCCGGGACCGTCACCTTGAGGTTTCCTGGATCGCCCTGGGACCACATGAACGTGGATGCTACAGGCTTCGAGGAGCGAGGCTTCGTCGGTCCACGTCTCGGGGCCGTCTGGTGGGAACCGCCGGTAAGCCTCGCGCAGCAGGCCACGTCGCACGCCCTGGGGCGTCTGTGCCGACGCGAGGCCGACCCTGTCGACGGTCTCCTTCACGACGCCGTCGTCGACCCGCTTGAGGGTCTCGGTGACGGGCACGACCGGGATGGCGGCGCCATGTCGGGCGGTCGCGTCGGCCACGGCCGTCACGAGCGCAGACGTCACGAGCGGCCGCGCCGCGTCGTGGACCAGGACGACCCCCGGATCCTCGGAGCCCTGCCGATCGAGCGCCGCGAACCCCGCCGCGACCGACTCCTGGCGCCGGCTTCCACCGGCCACCACGTCGACGACGCTTCCCGGCAGCCAGTCCGCGGCAGCCACCTCGGCGATCCGCTCTCCGGCGGTGACGACGACCATGCGCCCGACGACGGGCGTGGCTCCGAGCGCGGCCAGCGTCCAGGCCAGGAGCGGCCGTCCGCCGACCTCGATCGCCAGCTTGTCCGCGCCACCCATGCGGGCCGAGCGCCCCGCGGCGACCACGATCACGTCGGCAGTCCCCGCGGGGGTGCTACCGCTCAATCGAGCCGGGGCTGGGCGAAGATCATCCGGCCGGCGACGGTCTGGAGGACCCGGGTCACCGCCACGTCGAGGTCGCGGTCGATGTGGCGAGCCCCGCCCTCGACCACGATCATCGTCCCGTCGTCGAGGAAGCCGACGCCCTGGCCGGGTTCCTTGCCCTCCTGGATGACCCGGACGCGCAGCTCCTCGCCCGGCAGGACCGCGGGCTTGACCGCGTTCGCCAGGGAGTTGATGTTCATGACCCGAACGCCCTGGAGCTCGGCCACCCGGTTCAGGTTGAAGTCGTTGGTCAGGATGACCTTGCTCCGCGCACGGGCGAGGGCGACCAGCTTGGCATCGACCTCCGGGACGTCGGGGACGTCGTCCTCGACGATCTCGACCGGGGTCCCCGGCTCCTTCTGCATCCGGTTGAGGATGTCCAGGCCGCGCCGACCGCGGTTGCGCCGCAGCGCATCGGAGCTGTCGGCGATGTGCTGGAGCTCATCGAGCACGAAGCGCGGGATGACGAGCGTGCCGTAGATGAAGCCCGATTCGACGATCTCGGCGATCCGCCCATCGATGATCGCGCTCGTGTCGACGACGATCCGCGGATCGCCCTGGCGCTGACCGCCGGTTCCCTCATCCTTCTGCCGGCGGAACAGACCGACCGCTTCCGCGGCGGTCAGCAGGTCCTGGCGCTTGGCGACCGTCAGCCCGAGCATCCCGAACCCGAGGAAGATCGAGACGCCGAGCGGCAACAGGGCGCCCCATGGATCGGCCAGACCGGACAGCGGGAAGCCGAGGAGGAGGCCCATCAGCAACCCGAGGAGCAGCCCGATGACCGCGGTGACGAACTCGTCGGTCGAGAGGGCCTCGACCTGGCGGATGAGCCAGGCGGCCGGAACGACCGTCAGGTACGGCAGGATCGCGAAGCCAACGACGACCCACGCGACGAACCAGACGGCGAGCTGCGCCCCGGCGTAGTCGCCGTGGAACAGCCCTCCGCCGGTCGTGGCGAGAGCGAGGCCGACGGCTCCCCCCAGGACGGCCCCAAGGATGCGAATGAAACGGATCAAGGATCTCCTCGGCAGTCTGCCGGCCACCCCGCGTGCTTGGGGAGGAGGGTCAGCCTAGCATCGCCGGGAGAGGCTCGCCACGAGCCCCCGGCCGATCGCCGAGCGCCGCCTCGATGGCCGCCCGGACGCTCCCGACCGCGACGACCTCGATCCCGTCCACGGCCGGCGACGCGGACCCGCCCCCGGCCGGGACGATCGCCCGGTCGAAGCCCAGGCGCGCGGCTTCGCGCAGCCGCCGCTCGAGGCCGGCCACTCCGCGGAGCTCGCCGAGCAGCCCGACCTCGCCGACCGCCACCGTGCCCGCCGGGATGGGCCGATCGCGGACGGACGAGGCGAGGGCCAGCGCGATAGGCAGGTCGAGGGCCGGCTCGATGACGGACAGACCGCCGGCGAGGTTCGCGTACACGTCCTGGTTCGTCAGGGCGATGCCGGCCCGCCGCCCCAGCACCGCGAGCAGGAGACTCAAGCGGTTCGGGTCGATGCCGCTCGCCTTCCGGGTCGGGTTGCCGTAGCCCGACGGGCTGACGAGGGCCTGGACCTCGACGAGCAGCGGCCGGCTGCCCTCCAGGGTGGGCGCCACGACGCTGCCGGGAGCCGACCCGCCGTGGTCGACGAGGAAGGCGCGGGCGGGGTCCGCGACCTCGCGAAGGCCGCTCTCGGCCATCTCGAAGACGCCCAGCTCGTCGGTGGAGCCGAACCGGTTCTTGGTCGCGCGAATGAGCCTGAGGGCCGCATAGCGCTCACCCTCGAGGTTCACCACGGCATCGACGAGATGCTCGAGCGTCTTGGGGCCGGCGATCGAGCCGTCCTTCGTGACGTGACCGACCAGCATCACGGCGATGCCGTCCCCCTTGGCGAGGTCCATGAGCCGGAGGGTGGCTTCGCGGACCTGGCCGACGCTCCCCGCCGGCCCCTCCAGCTCGTCGACGGTGGCCGTCTGGATGGAGTCGACGACGACCAGCACAGGACGCTCGGCACGGGCGACGTCCACGATCCGCCCGACCTCGTGCTCCGCGATCACGCGGACGCCCTCGGCGGACGGACCGGCCAGGAGGCCCAGGCGCCCGGCCCGCAGCCGGACCTGGCCCGGCGACTCCTCCCCCGCGGCATAGAGCACTCGGCCCCTCCCGCCCGTCGTGCGGGTCAGGCCGGCCGCGGCCTGCAGCAGCAGCGTGGACTTGCCGATGCCGGGCTCACCACCGACGAGCACGAGAGAACCGGGCACCAGGCCGCCGCCGAGGACGCGATCCAGCTCGTCCATCCCGACGCTGAGGCGAGGCAGGTCTGCGTCGGCGATCGCCGCGAGGCCCACGGCACGGGCGCCGGCCGGCGCCGGCCCCCGACCCGCCGTTCGCTGCCGACGGGCCTGGTCGCGGACGACCGTCTCGACCAGGGTGTTCCAGGCACCGCACGAGGGGCACTGGCCCTCCCAGCGTGGGAACGACTCCGCGCACGTTTGACAGACGTACAGGCTGTGGGGCCGCGCCACGATCAGGCCGCCTGCCGGGCGGCGACGCTCACAGCGCCTCGACCGGCGTCAGTGGCTCGGGTTCGGCCTGGCGGATGTCGAGACCGGCCTCAGGGTCCTTGTCCACGATGATCGTGGACCCCGGCTCGTACTTCCCAAGGAGCAGGTGCTCGGCGAGGACGTCCTCGACCATGTTCTGGATCACCCGCAGCAGCGGGCGGGCGCCGTAGGCGACGTCGTAGCCGAGCTTGATGATGTGCTCCTTGGCGGCCTGCGTCACGACGAGCGTCATCTGCTGGGCGCGAAGCTGGTCGCGGACGCGCGACAGCTTCAGGTCCACGATCTGGGCGATCTCGTCGACCGTCAGCGACCGGAAGACCACCGTGGCGTCGATCCGGTTGAGGAACTCCGGCCGGAAGTTCTGCTTGAGCTCGGCTGCGACCTTCTCCTTCATGAGCTCGTAGGAGCTCTCGGCACGGGCCGCGTCGGTGTCGCCCTGGACCCGGAAGCCGAGGCTCGAATTCGTCTGGAGCTGCTTCGCACCGAGGTTCGAGGTCATGATGATGATGCAGTTGCGGAAGTCGACCCGCCGTCCCTTGGCGTCGGACAGGTGGCCGTCCTCGAGGACCTGGAGGAGGATGTTGAAGACCTCGGGGTGGGCCTTCTCGACCTCGTCGAGGAGCACGACCGCGTAGCTCTTGCGCCGGACGGCCTCGGTCAGCTGGCCGCCCTCGTCGAACCCGACGTAGCCCGGAGGGGCGCCGACGAGCCGGCTGACGTTGTGGCGCTCCATGAACTCGCTCATGTCGATCTTGATGAGCGCGTCCTCGCTGCCGAACATGAATTCCGCGAGCGCCTTGGCGAGCTCCGACTTCCCGACGCCGGTCGGACCGAGGAAGATGAACGAGCCGATCGGCCGCTTCGGGTCCTTGAGCCCGGCCCGCGCGCGACGGACCGCCCGGGAGACGATCCCGATGGCCTCTTCCTGGCCGATGACGCGGCCATGGAGGGCCTCCTCCATGTGCAGCAGCCGCTGCGATTCCTCCTGGGCGATGCGTGTGACCGGGATGCCGGTCCACATCGCCACGACCTGGGCGATCTCCTCCTCGTCGACCGACGGCTGGTCGCCCGCGACCTGCGTCTGCCACTCCGCCCGGAGCGTGTCGACGGACTCGCGAGCGGTCGCCTCGGCCTCCCGGAGCGTGGCGGCCTCCTCGTACTCCTGGTTGTTGATCGCCGCGTCCTTCTCCTTGGTGATCCGCTCGAGGTCCTTCTGCGCCTCGCGCAGCGCGGGCGGCGCGGAGGCATGACGCAGGCGGACGCGCGAGGCGGCCTCGTCGATGAGGTCGATCGCCTTGTCCGGAAGGTGGCGGTCCGTGATGTAGCGGATCGACAGGTCGGCCGCCGCGCGGACCGCCTCGTCGGTGATCGTGACCTTGTGATGCTGCTCGTACCGCTCGCGGATGCCGAGCAGGATCTCGATCGTCTGCTCGAGGGTCGGCTCCTCGACCATGACCGGCTGGAACCGGCGCTCGAGTGCGGCGTCGCGCTCGATGTACTTGCGGTACTCGTCGAGCGTCGTGGCGCCGATGCACTGGAGCTCGCCCCGGGCGAGCGGCGGCTTGAGGATGTTCGCGGCGTCGATCGCGCCCTCGGCGGCGCCCGCCCCGACGAGCGTGTGGAGCTCGTCGATGAAGAGCACCGCGTCGTTGGTGTTGCGGAGCTCCTCGATGATCTTCTTGAGCCGCTCCTCGAACTCGCCGCGGTACTTGGTGCCGGCCACGAGGGAGCCGATGTCCAGGGTCAGGACGCGCTTGTTGAGCAGGGTCTCCGGGACGTCGCCGGCGATGATCCGGTGGGCCAGGCCCTCCGCGATGGCCGTCTTGCCGACGCCCGGCTCCCCGATCAGGGCAGGGTTGTTCTTCGTCCGTCTCGAGACAGGATCTGGATGACGCGTTCGATCTCCTTGTCTCTGCCGATGACGGGATCCAGCTTTCCTGCACGTGCCGCGTCGGTCAGGTTGATGCCGAGCTGGTCGACGGTCGGGGTCTTGCTGGCGCGCTTCGTCTCGGGCGTCGGGCCGGCGGACGAGCTCTGCGACAGGACCCGGATGACCTCGTGGCGCACCTTGTCGAGGTTGACGCCGAGCGACTCGAGGACGCCGGCGGCGATCCCCTCGCCCTCGCGGACGAGCCCGAGGAGCAGGTGCTCGGTACCGATGTAGTTGTGCCCGAGCCGCCGGGCCTCGTCGATCGCGAGCTCGATGACGCGCTTGGCGCGCGGGGTCAGGCCGACCTCGCCCACGACCGGGCGATCGCCGCGACCGATGATGAACTCGACCGCCGTGCGCACCTTCGGCAGCTCGACGTTCATGTTCTCGAGCACGCGCGCCGCGACGCCCTCGCCCTCGCGGACGAGGCCCAGGAGCAGGTGCTCCGTCCCGATGTAGTTGTGGTTGAACCGCTGCGCCTCGTCCTGCGCGAGTGTCAGGACTTTGCGGGCGCGGTCGGTGAATTTGTCGAAGCGATCCATTCAGTCGAACGCCTGTTCCATACGAGCGCCACAGCGTGCCGCTCTGGCCATGCTAGCACGACACCCCCTGCCGGCACGCCATGTGACCAATGGTGGGTGTCCTGTCCATATGAACGTCGGGGACGGCCTTCCGGATGCCTTCCGCGAGGGTAAGGAATCGAAACGACCCGCCGGTTCGCGGCGGGTCGTCGGAATGGCGGTGCGAGCCGTCAACCCTTCGTGTTGGCCTCCATCGTCTCGTCGGCGATCTCGGTGATCGCCTCCGCGGCGAGCGTTTCCTCGGCTGCCTCGTGGGCGGCGACCTTCTCGACGATCTCCTCGATCGCAGAATCGGCAGCGGCTTCCTCGGACGCCTCGTCGGCGGCCACGGTCTCGGCGATCTCCTCGACGACGGCCGCGGCGGCCGTCTCTTCGGCGTACTCGTCCGCGCTGACGTCGTCGACGATGCTCTCGACCGACGCCTCGGCGGTCGTCTCCTCGGTGAACTCGGCGGCGTTGACCTCGTCGACGATCTCCTCGATCTCGGCGGCGGCCGCGGCCTCCTCGTTCTCCTCGGCGGCGGCGACCGCCTCGACGACTTCGACGATCGCCTCGGTCGCTGCCGGCTCGTTCGCCTCGTTGGCCGCAGCGGCGTCCTCGAGGCTCGCGATCTCACCGGCCGCGGCCGCCTCCATGGCGCCCTCGTCGGCGGCCACGGCGTCCGCGATCGATCCGATCTCGACCGCAGCGGCCGTCTCGGCCTCTGTCTCGTCGGCACGGACCGTGTCGACCAGCGCCTCGATCTCGGCACCGGCAGACGGCCTCCTCGGCGGCCTCGTCCTCTGCGACGACCTCGCCGATCGTGTCGACCAGGCTTGCCGCGGCGATCTCCTCGGCGACCTCGTCGGCCGCGACATCGTCGACGATCGACGCGATCTCCGCGTTGGCGACAGCCTCCTCGGACGCCTCGTCCTCGGCCACCTGCTCGACGACGTCGTCCACCTCGGCCGCCGCGAGTTGCTGGCGAACCTGGGCGAAGGCCGAAGCGAGGGTGTTGTCGATGCCGCCTTCGGGTTCCTGGACGGCATCCGACATCGAGTAGCTGCGCTCGGGGCGCGGCCGGCGCTCGGGGCGCGGACCGCTGGGCGTCCCGGCGGCGGGGATGCCCGGTTCGGGAGCCGGACGGGCCGGCGGCTCCTCGGCCTGCTTGAGGCTGAGGCCCAGGCGATGGCGCTCGGAGTCGAGCGAGATGATCTTGAGCTTGAGCGTCTGGCCCTCGTGGACCACGTCGCCCGGATGGGCGACGCGCTGGTGGGACAGCTCGCTGATGTGGATCAGGCCCTCGAGACCGTCGCGCACCCGGACGAACGCCCCGAAGTTGACGAGCTTCGTGACCGTGCCGTCGATGATGTCGCCGACCTTGAAGTCCGCCACCGTGGAGTGCCACGGGTCCGGCTGGAGGCGGCGGATCGACAGGCTGATCCGGCCACGCTCGTGGTTGATGTCGATGACCTCGGCCTCGACCTCCTCGCCGACGCGGTAGCCGGCCTCGGGGTTGTTGACCTTGTTCCACGACAGCTCGCTCTTGTGGACGAGGCCGTCGATGCCGCCGAGATCGATGAACACGCCGAACGGCGCGATCGAGCGGACGGTGCCGGTGACCTTCTGTCCGACCTGGAGGCTGCTGAACAGCTCGTCCCGCTTCTCGCGGCGCTCCTCGTAGAGGGCGACCTTCTCCGACAGGATCAGGCGGTTGGCCTTGCGGTTGACCTCGAGGATCTTGAGCCGGAGCTTGCGGCCGACGAACGGCTGGAGCTTCTCGGCGATCTCCTGGGCCGCGTCGCGCGGCTGGTCGTTCTGGGGGCGGCGCGGGAAGTCCACGATCTGGCTGATCGGGACGAAGCCGCGGATGCCGCAGTCGACGATGAGGCCGCCCTTGTTGTGGTCGATGACCGGCGCCTCGATGATGACGCCCGCCTCGAACTGCTCCTGCATGGCGCGCCACTTGCGCTCGAGCCCGGCGCGGCGGAGCGAGAGGACGACGTGGCCCTCGGGCGACTCCGGCTGCAGGACGTAGACGAGCACCGTGTCGCCGATGTTCAGCTCCGGCTGGCCTTCGCCATGGCGGCCGAACAGCTCGCGGTTGCTGACGACGCCTTCGCTCTTGGCCCCGATATCGACGAGGATCTCGTCCTTGTCGATGCGGACGACCTGGCCCTCGACCACGTCACCGTGCTTGAAGCTCTTGATGTCCGAGTCCTGCTCGGCGAGCAGCTCGGCCATGGTCGTCGGCTCCGGACCGAGCTCGCGCGCGGGCGCGGGCTCCTCGTCCTCGTCGCTGGCCGCGGGAGCGTGGGCGGTGTCGTCGTCACTCAGGACGCGCCTGGGCGGCGGGCGCGTCCTCGTCGCGCTCGGCGGCAGGCGCGCCTCCGCGGCCGGGGCCTGTTCGGAGGACGCGTCGTCGGCTGCTCCGCGAGTCGGCTCGGCGGTCCCATTGGCGGGTGCCGGAACGGGCTCGGCGGCGATGCCTGCGGTGGCTCTCGGGCGGGCGCCGTACTGGCTCCGGCTCGCGGT
>CAVYZQ010000019.1:100000-219220 GCA_963772995.1 uncultured Chloroflexia bacterium
GCACGTGGTTTCAGGTACTATTTCACTCCCCTTCCGGGGTGCTTTTCACCTTTCCCTCACGGTACTAGTTCACTATCGGTCGCCAAGAGTATTTAGCCTTGGACGGTGGTCCGCCCAGCTTCCCACATGAGAGACCTTCCACGTGGTACTCAGGTGGCCGATCACGGAGGTCGGTCGCTTTCGCCTACGGGGCTATCACCCTCTACTGGCCTGCCTTTCCAGGGCAGCTCGACTAGCGATCGACTTGGTAACTCCGCCGGGACCTTGCCGGGTCCCGATGATCGACTCCTACAACCCCCACTCAGAAACGGCGGCAACCTATCGCGCTGAGTGGGTTTGGGCTGTTCCCTTTTCGCTCGCCACTACTCAGGGAATCATCTCTTTTCCTCCAGCTACTGAGATGTTTCAGTTCGCTGGCTTACCTCTTCCTGGCCTATTTGATTCAACCAGGAGTGACTGGGCATGACCCCAGCCGGGTTTCCCCATTCGGACATCTCCGGATCACAGTCTCCTCGCGACTCCCCGGAGCTTTTCGCAGCCTGCCACGTCCTTCATCGGCTCTTGGCGCCAAGGCATCCACCCCGTGCCCTTTGTAGCTTGACCCCCTCCAGCCTCTGACCAGGCGGTCAGTCGCTGTGACGGGATCGATCGGGATCATTTCCTTGACTACTCGGCGAAATCGAAGATTCTTCAATCTGCCGAAACATATCCAGTTGTTAAGGTGCGGCCCGCCCCGAAGGACTGGCCTCTCGACGAGCCGGCTCGACGCCGTCCCGCCGCCCAGCGATCCGCTGGTCCGTGGCCTGCCGCCATGGCGGAAAGGACACGGATCAGGGGTTCGATGCGGGACGCATGGTCCCGTGGAGGTGGCGATGGTCTTCGGGGATTGGACCCGATCTGTTCAGTTGCTGTGGCGCCCGTGCTCGGACGATGGTGGTGGAGACGAGGAGACTCGAACTCCTGACCCTCTCCTTGCAAAGGAGATGCTCTGCCGACTGAGCTACGTCCCCGCGCCAGGGTGGGGATGGTGGGCGATTCTGGACTCGAACCAGAGACCTCTGCCTTATCAGGGCAGCGCTCTAACCAGCTGAGCTAATCGCCCGCCGCGGGTGGGATGGCCGTGCCTGGTTGACGACACGGTCGTCGCCGCGGACGGCTGCACCTTGACCCTTGAAGAGTGACAGGAAATACCGACGACTCGGATGGTCGAATGGGTTCGGTGTTCTTTCCAGGTCGCGTTTCGGCCTCCGGTCCCGATCCTTGCGGACCGGCGCCGGCGAGCTCCACCTGGCGGGGAGACTCGAGCGACCGTGCGATCAACCCTAGGAGCCATCAACGCCTCGACCCCACCAAGAGTCGAGACTCGGATCTCCCTAGAAAGGAGGTGATCCAGCCGCACCTTCCGGTACGGCTACCTTGTTACGACTTCGTCCCAATCACCGACCCCACCTTCGACGGCTGCCTCCTTGCGGTTGGCCCACCGGCTTCGGGTGTTGCCAGCTTTCATGACGTGACGGGCGGTGTGTACAAGGCCCGGGAACATATTCACCGCCGTATGCTGACCGGCGGTTACTAGCAACTCCGGCTTCATGTAGGCGAGTTGCAGCCTACAATCCGAACTGAGACCGGCTTTAAGGGATTAGCTCCACCTCGCGGTTTCGCAGCCCGTTGTACCGGCCATTGTAGCGTGGGTGTAGCCCAGGACGTAAGGGCCATGCTGACTTGACGTCATCCCCACCTTCCTCCGAGTTTCTCTCGGCAGTCCCGTGTGAGTGATACAACACACAGTAGGGGTTGCGCTCGTTGCGGGACTTAACCCAACATCTCACGACACGAGCTGACGACAGCCATGCAACACCTGTGGCCAGGCCCCTTGCGGGGAACCGACGTTTCCGCCGGGATCCTGGTCATGTCAAGCCCTGGTAAGGTTCTTCGCGTTGCGTCGAATTAAACCCCACGCTCCGCTGCTTGTGCGGGCCCCCGTCAATTCCTTTGAGTTTTAGCCTTGCGGCCGTACTCCCCAGGCGGGACACTTAATGCGTTAGCTTCGGCACTGGCGGGGTTGATACCACCAACACCTAGTGTCCATCGTTTACGGCTAGGACTACCGGGGTATCTAATCCCGTTTGCTCCCCTAGCTTTCGCGCCTCAGCGTCAAGAACAGGCCAGGAAGTCGCCTTCGCCACTGGTGTTCCTCCCGATATCTACGCATTTCACCACTACACCGGGAATTCCACTTCCCTCTCCTGCCTTCGAGTCGATCAGTATCGAGTGACCCTCCCCAGTTGAGCCGGGGGCTTTCACACTCGACTTGAACGACCGCCTGCGCGCTCTTTACGCCCAGTAAATCCGGACAACGCTTGTCACCTACGTATTACCGCGGCTGCTGGCACGTAGTTAGCCGTGACTTATTCATCAGGTACCGTCATCATCTTCCCTGACAAAAGAGGTTTACAACCCGAAGGCCGTCATCCCTCACGCGGCGTTGCTGCGTCAGACTTTCGTCCATTGCGCAAAATTCCCGACTGCTGCCTCCCGTAGGAGTCTGGGCCGTGTCTCAGTCCCAGTCTGGGTGATCGTCCTCTCAGACCACCTACCGATCGTCGCCTTGGTGAGCCGTTACCCCACCAACGAGCTAATCGGACGCAGGCCCCTCCCGAAGCGCCTTGCGGCTTTACTGGTGTGATCGAACACACCACCACATGCGGTATTAGCCACCCTTTCGGGCAGTTATTCCCCACTTCGGGGCAGGTCACCTACGCGTTACTCAGCCGTCCGCCACTAACGATCAGGGCAAGCCCTGATCGTCCGTTCGACTTGCATGTCTCATGCACGCCGCCAGCGTTTATCCTGAGCCAGGATCAAACTCTCCAAAAAGATGCACGACCTTGCGGCCGCGACTTTTGTCCGAGGGTTTGACCACTCGCACATCCTTATCACGGATTTCCTGTCACTCTTCAGTTGTTAAGGTGCAGCGGCCGAGGCGCGACGGCCCGCGGCGCAGACCACAGATGATGGGGCTTGGCGGCCGCGGTGTCAAACCCGCCGACCGCGTGGTCCCGGTGACCCGGGTCCCCCGCAACGACCTCCGAGGAGGCGTGGCGAGGGCGAATGGTATGGGCGGTGGGCGAGTGGTGTCAAACGCCCCGGGCTGGCGGTCCCCACGTGAAGTCGTCGTGGTCGATGACGTCTGTTGCGCGCTGCCGTCGCTCCGTCGACTTGGCGGATCTTCGCCATCTAGCACTGTGGCTCGTGTTGGGCGAGGCGCCCGATCGGCCACCCTCGCGAGGCCGGTACGAGGGTCACGTCGTGGCGAGGTCCGAGCGGGCCTCGAGAGTCCGCAACGACGAGGGTCATTCGTAGGTGGCAAGGCTTCGTCTCGCATGGGGACGGTGGACTCGCACAACACGAGCGAGGCTCGTATTCGGCAGGTTTCGCCGCCCACCGTCGTCAGATCGGGCTCGTCTCCACGAGCAGGATGAAGGCGGCGCCGCTGAGCCAGCACAGCAGCGCGAGCTCCGCGGTCCCGGCGGACGGCGAACGAGGCCGACCAGGACGCCGTAGAGGATCAGGCCGAGCAACGCGGCGACGCCGGCCTTGGCGAGCCGGAGCAGGATCTCGAAGACCAGGTTGCTCATCGTCGCGTCAGACCGCCCGACGGCCCTGGAGCGCTCGGATGAGGGTCACCTCATCGGCATACTCGAGGTCGCCGCCGACCGGCAGGCCGCGGGCGATCCGGCTGACCACGCCGACCACGGACTCGAGGCGCTCGGCGAGGTACATCGCGGTCGCCTCGCCCTCGAGCGTCGGGTTGGTGGCCATGATGACCTCGACGAACGGCGTTCCGTCCCGAGCCGCGGCGTCCGCACGCTCGAGCAGCTCGCGGATCCGCAGGCGATCCGGGCCGATGCCGTCGATCGGCGAGATCGCGCCGTGGAGGACGTGGTAGAGGCCCTTGAACTCGCCGGTCCGCTCGAGGGCCAGGACGTCGAGCGGCTCCTCGACGACGCACAGGCGCGTCGCGTCGCGTCCGGGTCCCGGCAGATCGGGCAGAGCGGCTGGTCGCTGATGTTGAAGCAGCGGTCGCAGAAGACGACCTGGTCGCGGACGGCGACGAGCGCCGCGGCGAGCGTCCGGGCCTCGGCGTCGGCGCACGCAGCAGGTGGTAGGTGAGCCGCTGGGCGGTCTTCGGGCCGATCCCCGGCAGGCGCGCGAAGGCCTCGATGAGGCGGGCGACCGGCTCGATGACGGGAGTGGCCATCCGGACGGGACTACAGCCCCGGGATCCGGAGGCCGCCGGTCACGGCCGCCATCTTCTGCTCGGCGACGTCGCGCGACGCGCGCAGGGCGTCGTTGACGGCCGCGACGACGAGGTCCTGGAGCATCTCGACGTCGTCGGGGTCGACCGCCGACGGGTCGATCGTGACGCTGACGAGCTCCTGCTTGCCGGTCACCGTGGCGCTGACGACGCCGCCGCCGGCCGAGCCATCGACGATGGTCGTCTCGAGCTCGGACTGGATCCGCAGCATCTCCTGCTGCATCTGCTGCGCCATCCGCTGCAGGTTGCCCATCCCCATCGGATCTCTCCTCTCGTCCGTTTCGTCGTGTCGGTCAGTCTGGCGGAACCGCGGGGTGCCCTGCAGCGGGCCCGGGATCAGCTGATCTCGCCGACGTCGGCGAGGTCGTCGGCGAAGATGCGCCGCGCCTCGGCCAGGACGTAGGAAGCGTCCGCCGACGGCGCGTCGACCGTCGGGATCTCGACGTTCGCGACGACGCAGCGGACGGCGACGGGGCGCCCGAGGACGTCGGCGATGCCGGCCTCGATGCGCCGGCCGGCGCCGCTCGGCTGCGTCCTTGAGGAACGCCTGCTCCTCCGGGAAGCCGAGGGTGACGACGTTGCCGTCGACCGCGACCGGCCGGCAGGCGACGATGAGCGGCTTCGTCGGCGGGTTCGTGCTGAGCTGGGCGACGATCGCCGGCCAGGCCGCGATGAGCTGGTCCAGCGCGGCGTTCGGGGGCGATGCCGCGGGCCTCGGCCGTGGCTGCGGGCTCGGCATGGCGGGCGCCGGCTGCGGCGGGCGCCGTCGGCGGTCGTGCCGGGCGTCGGGCTCGGCGTCGTGGCGGGCGCGGCGTGGGCGGCACGGCGGGCGTCGGGCGGCGACGGCTCGGTCGCGGTCGCGCGGGCGGCCGCGGCGGTCGGGCGGCGCCGACGGCGCGTGGGCTCGGCCGGGGTCGCGCGTCGGTCGCGGCTCGCGTGGGCGCCGCGGCTGGCGCGCGCGCTCGTGGGCGCGGACGCCGGCGACGCGCGGACGGGGCGCGCTCGGGGCGCGGCGCCGTCCTCGGTCGGTCGGGGCTGTCGGTGGTCGAGCGCCCGGGAGCCGGTGCGACGAGCCGGCGCCCGCGCCTGCGACCGCGGCGCCGGCGGGCGGGGCGAACATCGCGAGCTCGAGCTGGAAGCGCAGGCCGCCGATGCCCGCCCGGTTCGGGTCGATCGCGGCCAGCCGGCGGCCCGCGGCGGCCAGCGCCGCGGGATCGTGGCGAGCGGCCCCCGGCGCCGTCGAGCCGATCCGACGAGCTCGGCACGGATCGCCTCGACGGCCTGGTCGAGAAGCGCCCGGAGGTCGCGCCCGCGCTTCCTCGAGCGCGTCGAGGAGCGCGACCCCCGCGGCACCGTCGCCGCGCGACCAGGTGGTCGACGAAGGCGTCGACGGCCTCGGCGTCGGCGAGACCGAGCAGGTCGCGGACGTTCGCCTCGTCGATCCGGTCGGGGGCCGCCGAGAGCAGCTGGTCGAGCATCGACTCGGCGTCGCGCATCCCGCCGGCCGCGAGCCGGGCGATGAGGTGGATCGCGGCCGGATCGGCGTCGCGGCCGTCGGCGGCCAGGATGCGGGCGAGCTTGCCCTCGATCTCGGGCGACCGTCAGCCGCCGGACGTCGTAGCGCTGGAGGCGCGACAGGATCGCCGGCGGGAAACCCGACGGCTCGGTCGAGGCGAACATGAAGACGACGAAGTCGGGCGGCTCCTCGAGCGACTTCAGCAGCGCGTTCCAGGCGTCCTTCGTGATCTGGTGCGCCTCGTCGAGGATGTAGACCTTGCGCTCGAGCTGGCCGGGCGGATACGGCAGCCGCTCGCGCAGGTCGCGGACGGCGTCGATGCCGCGGTTGCTGGCGGCGTCGATCTCGATGAGGTCGAGCGTGGTGCCCTCGCGGATCGACGACGCACGACGGGCAGCGGTCGCACGCGTCGCCGTCCTGGAGGTCCGTGCAGTTGACGGCCTTGGCCAGGATCCGGGCGAGCGAGGTCTTGCCGGTGCCGCGCGGCCCGACGAACAGGACGGCGTGGCTGACGCGGTCGGTGCGGACGGCGTTGCGGAGCGTCTCGACGACGGCTTCCTGGCCGACGATCTCGCCGAACGTCTGGGCGCGCCAGCGCCGGTAGAGCGCCTGGTGCGGGACGGTCGAGGTCACGGCCTCCTCCGATCGGGTCGGGCGGCGGGGCCTCGGATGCGAAAGCTGAATTGCCGTGCACCCTCCGTCGACCAGGACGTTCCCGTGCCCACCATGACGAGCGGCTCGGACCAGGCCGTTCCGCGGCACCCGACGATGATCGCTTAGTGCTGCTTC
Source organism: uncultured Chloroflexia bacterium (assembly GCA_963772995.1). Lineage (GTDB taxonomy): Bacteria > Chloroflexota > Limnocylindria > Limnocylindrales > CSP1-4 > SPCO01. The sequence continues at coordinate 106,624 of CAVYZQ010000019.1, forward strand.
CTTCCGGACCTGACACGGTTCGCGGTTCGCCGCTGCGCGGGACCCGGTCCTCAACGTCGCGTCGTCGGGCGGCGTTCGAGAACGGAGACCTCGGGAGGGGATTCAGCCCTGCTGGAGCGGATTGCAGGTACAGGGCACCGCTAGTTCCCCGCCTAGCACGGCTCGGGAAGGATACCGCGGATGGGCCGATCGACGCAGCGGTCAGATGGCGCGGTCGGTCCGGGCGGTCCAGGACCGGCGGTCGTGGCCGAACAGGACGCGCGCCGGGATCGAGTCGCGCGCAGGCGCTCGAGGGAGCGGTCGTAGGCCGTCGCGATCCCGGCGCGCTCGACCGGCCCTCGATGCCGTCCGGGTCGCCGGTCCATTCGCCGAAGCTGTAGACCGCCTGGCCGGCCAGGACCGTCCGGCCGGCGGTCGGTCTCGACGACCAGCGACTGGTGGCCGGGCGTGTGGCCGGGCGTCGCGATGACCCGGATCCCCGGGAACAGCTCGTGGTCGCCGGCGATCTGGCGGTAGTCGGTCGCCGGGCGCGTCGATCCACTCGAGGATCGTGTGGTCCGTGGTGTGGGCGATCTCCCATTCGGCCGGCTGGACGTAGATCGGGACGCCCGGGAACGCGCCGTTCTGTCCGGCGTGGTCGGCGTGGAGGTGGCAGTTGACGACGGCACCGATCTCGTCGCGCTGCGATGCCGGCCTCGGCGAGGACCTCGGCGATCCGGCGCGCCCGCGGGTGATACGTGGCCTCGAGCTCCGCGTTCCCGAAGCCGAAACCCGGTGTCGAACAGGAGGACCGCCATCGGCGTGCCGGATCGCGTAGCCGATCACGACCGCCGGTCCGATCCAGCCAGCTCCGGCTCGGGGAAGTCGAACGTCGCCCATCTCGAGCGGGATGACGACCGGCAGCCGGGTCACAGCGGACACGTCAGTCATGGCGCGGCAACGGAGCGCGCCGCGCTGGGCGGTCCGAGGCCAAGGCGGCGCCGAGCACCGAAGCGAGCGCACTCGAAGGTGCGTGAGCGAGGACCGGAGGCGCCAACGCGGCCAGCGGCCGATCCACGCGGCGCGCGTTGGCGGAGAGGGCGGGATTCGAACCCGCGACGGGTTGCCCCGAACCGCATTTCCAGTGCGGCGCCATAGTCCACTAGGCGACCTCTCCAGGCGACGAAGCCACGCTCGATCGTGCCACGACGCTCGTCGAGTATGGCGGTTCCTGGCAAGGCGGCGAGCCGAGCACCGAAGCGAGCGCACTCGAAGGTGCGTGAGCGAGGAGCGGAGGCGCCAACGCGGCCAGGGGCCGTCAGATCGGAGGAGCGTTGGCGGAGAGGGCGGGATTCGAACCCGCGGTGCTTTCGCACACCGCTTTTCGAGAGCGGCACCATCAACCACTCGGACACCTCTCCGCGGGAGAGGATACCAAACCCGCCCGACTCGACCGCCCGCCGGGCTGCGGCCTCGTCAGCCCGCTGGCGAGCGGCTCGAACAGGGCCTCGGCCTCGTCGCGGCGGATGCCGCTGACGACCTTGATCCGGCGCGGCAGGCGACGGGTGCTGGGCGAGCTGGATGACGGTCCCGGCCGCGCCGTCCTGGTCGTTCGCGACCGCGTACACGAGCGCCTCGACGTCGCTCTCGAGCAGCGCCCCGACGCACATCGCGCACGGCTCGCGCGTGGCGAAGATCGTCGCGTCGGCGAGCCGTGACCGTGCCGAGCTTGCGGGCCGCCTCGCGGAGGGCGACACGACGGCGTGGGCCGTCGGGTCGTTCGTCTCCTGGACGCGGTCATGGGCGCGCGCGACCATCGCCTCGTCGACGACGGCGACCGCCGCGTCCGGCCGCTCGCCGCGCGCCAGCGCGAGCTGCGCCTCCGCGAGGGCCTCGCCCATGAACAGCTCGTAGTTCATGGGCGCGATGCTAGCAGACGCGATGTCGGCCGCCGACGCGTCTCGGGACCAGCCGTCCCGCCGATACCGAGCCGCAACCGGTCCGGACTCGTGCGGCGCGGTAGGATGACCGCCGCCATGACCACGACCAGCCCAACGGATCGCGATCCTGACCGGCGGCGGCGACGTCCCGGGCCTCAACGCCGTCATCAAGAGCGTCGTCTACCGGGCGACCGAGGCCGGCTACACGGCCCTCGGGATCCGCCGCGGCTGGGAGGGCCTGACCCACGTCCGGCCCGGCGCCGAGCTCGATCCGCGACTACCTCCGGCCGCTCGACCGGACCAACACCCGGACGATCGACCGGACCGGCGGGACGATCCTCCACACGTCGCGGACGAACCCGCGGAAGATGCGCGCAGGCCGGGCTTGCCGCCGTGGATGGACGACGCCGGAGCGAGCCCGCTACGAGGTCGAGCGACGGGACGTCTACGACCTGACGCCGCTCGTCCTCGACAACCTGGCGGCGCTCGGCATCGACATCCTCGTCACGATCGGCGGCGACGACACGCTGTCCTACTCGCAGGTCCTGGTCAACGCAGGGCGTCCCGCTCGTGGCGATCCCCAAGACGATGGACAACGACGTCCAGGGCACCGAGTACTGCATCGGCTTCTCGACGGCGATCACCCGCGCCAAGGAGGCGATCAACCGCCAGCGGACGACGCTCGGCAGCCACGAGCGGATCGGCGTCTTCCGGATCTTCGGCCGCGATGCCGGGTTCTCGGCGCTGTACACGGCCTACGTCACCTCGGCCCGCTGCGTCATCCCGGAGGCGCCCTACGACCTCGACGCGCTGGCCGCGCTGCTGGCCGCGGACCACGCCGGCCAACCCGAGCCACTACGCGTTCGTCATCACCGCCGAGGGCGCGATCTGGCAGGGCGCGCAGATGGCCGACGTCGGCGACGCCGACGCGTTCGGCCATCGCCACAAGGCGAACGTCGGCGAGGCGCTGGCGACCGAGCTGCGCGAGCGGACCGGGATCGAGACGCTCGCCTCCGAGCTGACCTACGACCTGCGGAGCGGCGAGCCGGACTCGATCGACTCGATGGTCGCGACGACCTTCGCCAACGTCGCGATGGACCTCGTCGAGAGCGGCGTGACCGGCCGGATGGTCGCGATCCAGGACGGCAAGTACGCCCACACGCACCCTGCCCGACCCGGCGCTCGGCCCGCGCAAGGTCGACGTCCCGGCGATGTACAACGTCGAGCGGTTCCGGCCGCGCTACGACGGCAAGCTCGGCGACCCGATGCTGCTGGTCGGGCTCGACTGACGGACGGCGGCGCCGCGATCCGTCGGCTCGTCGGCGCCTACGCCGTCGAGGGCCGACAGCGCCGCGGATGGCCCGCGCCAGGGCCGACATGTCGTCGTCGCCGTGGCCGCCGGCGATCAGGCCGGTCTCGAGCTGGGCGGCGAGTGCGCTGACCGGCAGGACCGCGCCGAGCTGGGCGGCGAGGTCGAGGGCGATCGCCGAGGTCCTTGCGGTGGAGCGCGACCTTGAACCCGAGCGGGTAGTCGTTGTCGAGCATCCGGCCGCTGCGGTTGGCCAGGACCCAGCTCTGGGCCGCGCCGCCGCCGAGCGCCCCGACGACCTGCTCGACGTCGAGACCGGCCTTGATGGCGAGGACGATCCCCTCGGCGACGCCGAGGTAGGTGCCGGCCAGGATGACCTGGTTGACGGCCTTGACCGCCTGGCCGGCGCCGATCGGGCCGACGTGGGTGATGGTCCTGCCCATCGCGCGCGAGGACGGGCCGGGCGCGCTCGACGTCGTCGGCGTCGCCGCCGACGAAGATCGTCAGGGTCGCCTTCCGGGCGCCCTCGCTGCCGCCCGAGACCGGCGCGTCGACCATCGCGCAGGCCGCGCTCGCGCGAGGCGCGCGGCGAAGTCCCAGCTGCCCGACGGCGCGATCGTCGAGCAGTCGATGACGAGGGTGCCCGGCGCGCGCGCCGTCGACGACGCCGTCCGGACCGAACAGGACGGCCTCGACGTCGGGCGTGTCCGAGACGCAGATGACCACGATGTCGGCGTCGGCGACGGCGGCGGCCGGCGTGGCGGCGATCGTGACGCCCGAGGTCGGCCAGCTCCGGGGCGCGGCCCGGCGTCCGGTTCCAGGCCGTCACCGCGAACCCGGCGCGGGCGAGGTTGGCGGCCATCGCCGCGCCCATCGTGCCGAGCCCGAGGAACGCGACCCGGCCGCGGCTCGGCGTCATGCCGGCTCGGTCCGGTCATGCGGCGGGGCGCCGCGTCGGCTCGGCGGCTCCGTGCGGGTCGGCTCGGTCGGCGCCTCTGGTGTCGGCTCGCGCCGACCTTCGGTCGGCGGCCGCCCGGCCGCCGTCGCGCCGCCGGCGGGACCGCGTCCGTCTGGCCGCGGCCGCGGGCGATGAGGAACGCGGCGACCGCGCCGATGAGCGCGATCAGGATGATGATCCCGAGGAGGTTGCCGCCGCCCGTGTCCTCGACCGGTGCGGGTCGCGGGGCCGGGCTCGGGCACGGGCGTCGGCGGTCGGGCTCGGGCTCGGCGACGCGACGACCTGGGTGACGACGACCTGGACGCCGCTCTTCGGGTTGCCGTTGGTCATGACCGGGACGCCGGCAGCGTTGCGCCAGGCTGGCTGCGTCGACGACCTCGGCCGTCACGACGTAGTCGTTGGCCGGGTCGATGTCGGTGATCGCGTACGGGATCGCGAACGCGACGCGGGAGCCCGTTGCGCGACGTCCTGGACGTCGATGCCGAGCGACTCGCCGGTCGCCGGATCGACCAGGACGGCGATGGCGTAGGCTCGGTCGACGGCTGGAGGCCGATCGGCGCTGATCTGCCCGCTGACGGTGCCCTTGACGCAGGTCGGGCCGATAGGTGAGCGTGATGTCGACGTCGACGGGTTGCCCTTGGTCAGGACCGGGACGCCCTTGCGCGGTCACCCAGGCGTTCTCGCCGTCGACGATGGTGGCCTGGATGCGTGTACGTGACCGATTGGATCGATGTCGGAGGAGTCGAAGGTCGAGCTCGAACGGGACCGGCTTGGCGTGATGTCGCGGTCGATCTCCGAGGCGACGATGGAGCTCTCGGTCGCGCGCGCCGAACCGCGGACGAGGGCGACGATCGCGAAGGCGTCGGCGGTCAGCTGGTACGGCTCGCTGTAGGTCAGGGTGCCGGTCACCGCGGTGACCGGTGATCGGGGTGGCCGCGGCGCACCGGCGGCGGCGCGGTTGACGCGCTGGCGGGCGTCGGGGTCGGGGTCGGAGTCGGGGTCGGGCGGGGTCGCCGTGGGCGTCGGCGTCGGGGTCGGGCGTGGGGTCGGGGTCGGCGTCGGGGTCGGGGTGGGCGTCGGGGTCGGCGTCGGCGTGGGCGTCGGTGTCGCCGTCGGGGTCGCGGTCGGCGTGGCGCGTCGGGCGGCGCGTCGGTGGGCTTCGCGCGCGCTGCGGCGCGGGCGCGCTCGGGCTGGGGCTCGCTGGCGCTCGGGACGGCCGACGGTCGGCGGCGAGCCGCTCGGGGACGCGACGGCGCCGGCGAGACCGGCAGGTCGGTCGGCGACCGGGGTGACCGGCAGCGAGACCGGGCCGACCGGCGATGCCGCCCTGGATCGCGGGCACGCCCTCGCGGTTCTGCCAGACCGCGGCGCCGTCGACGATGCCGCCCTTGACCACGTAGGTGGCGGCGGGATCGGTCAGGGCCGGGTCGTACCCGATCGGTGAAGCGAGATCGGCCGGGTCCGGTGATCGGCCGGACCTGACGCGGCTGACGAGGGTGCCGGTCTCGACCTTGATGAGCGCCGCGATCGAGACCGCGCCGGGCCGAAGGACCGTGCCGGCGGGCGGCGACGATCGTCCCGGTGATCGACGCCGGCGGCGGCGCCGGCACGGCGGGCAGGGCGAGCTCGATGCCACTGAGGCGGACCGCCGGTGATGACCGGCTCGCCGATGCGGGTTCTGCCAGACGTTCGTGCCATCGGTGATGGTCGCGAACAGGGCGTACGCGTGGGTCGGGTCGAGGGTGGCCGCGTCGACGACGACGGAGAAGTCGATCGGGACCTGCGTCGGCGCATCGATCCGCTGCTGGCCGACGATCGCACCGGCGTCGGGGCGGCGGTCTGGTCGACGATCGTCACGATCGCGACCGCGTCGGGCGTCAGGGTGACGCGCTCCGCGTAGGTCAGCGTGCCGGTGACCGGCCGTCGTGGCGGCCGAGATCGGGACGGCGATCAGGCCACCGGCAGGACGGCAACGAGCGCCACCAGGAAGGACGGCGCGCCGGGGGGCGGAGCGGGTGGACGGCAAGGTTCGGTCTCCCCTGGTGGCCCTGTCGCGTCCCGTGCGGTCAGCGGACCCGCGCACAGGGTAGCAGCCGGGCCGATGCGGCGACGAGACGGTCTCGGCGAGGAGGTACGGCGAGCAGGTTTGTCGCCGCGGTACCCTCCGCGTTGGGCGGACGAAAGGGCCGGCGACAGTGAGAGGTCAGGCGATGGACCCAGGACCCGGGCTGGCGGCCTTCGAGCCTCTCGTGGGCGAGGACCTGCGCGTCGACGGCGCCCTTGGCGAGGGCGAGATCCTCTTGCGGCTCGGTCGAGGCCGATCGCATCCCGTCGCAACCGGGCGCGCCTCGTCCGGAGCCGTTCGCCCTCCTCTTCGCTGGTCCCGTGAGCCCTGTCCTCTGACCAGCGCATGTACTCGCTCCATCACCCGGACCTGGGCTCGATCGAGTTGTTCCTGGTGTCCTGTCGGGCCGGGGCCGGACGGCCGCATGCGCTACGAGAGCGTCTTCAATTGATCGGGCGGCTGGGCTCGATGGCTTCCGCGACGGGCGCTCCATCATCTCGTAGATCTCCGCACTGCGGCGATCGTCCGGAAGCCGAGACGCTCGTAGAGGTGTCTCGCGCGGTTCCAGTGCTCGACGTGGAGCCGCACCGGAAGGCCGGCGGCTTCGGCCTCGGCGATGACGTCCGGCGAGAGGAGACGTGAGGCGATCCCTCTCCCGCGATGCTCGGGCATGATCGCGATGTCGACGATCCGGATCTCATCGGTAAGGCGGGCCAGGTACAGCCGCCCGACCGGCATCGTGCCCGCGGAAGATCACCAGGAACCGCGCGTCCGGATAGGTCGCGTGGTATGCGCGGTCCTGGGCCTCGAACTGCATCGTGACGAACGCTGCCTTCTGGTCCTCCGTCCAGTCGGTCACGATCCTCAACTCGTCGGCCCGGGTGCTCGCGTAGACGGCGAGGAGGAAGTCGCGATCGGCTCGGGGTCGCCGGACGCAGCGTGACCGCCGCCTGGGCGTGGGTCAGGTCGTCAACCACGACTTGCTTGTTGGTAGCCGAGGACCAGGGCGAAGCTCCGCCCGAGGTAGCCGACCGTCGCGAGCAGACGACCGCTCTTGTCGCGTGCCAGGCTGGTCAAGTGTATGCCGAACCGAGGTTGCGCTGTGGGGTGTCCACGTCTTTCCGTTGGTCGCACTGACGTAGATGCGACCATGCCCGTCCGTCTTGTAGAGCAGCCCGCCCGCCGCCACCGGCTTTGGCGCGGCAGCCGCGACGGCCGGCGCCAGGAACGGGACGCGCACGACGGCCGCCGTCGCCACGACACGACGAGCTTCAGGAAACTGCGTCGATCCATGTATCGCGTTCCTCTCCGGTGGCCTGCCTTGGCCGCTACGAGCGGGGTCAGGAAGATGCCCTGCAGCGCGATGCAGAACGTCAGGGTCAGGTAGGGCGGGAGGTTGTTGTGCGGCTGGCTGCCGCCCGTCGGCGACGGATCGCGTCGGCGGACAGCCGCGACCAAGTTGGCGGCATTGGTGCGAGTCGGTAGATCGCAGCCACCCTGGGACTTGGCCAGGACGAAGGCGCCACTCGGCGCAATGACGTCGCCGAAATCGCCCGCCGTGCGCCCGGAGCCCGTGGTTGTGGGCAGGCATCTCCGTGGCGATGAGGGTGACGGTGTCTGCTGCCACCGGACTCGCCGACGGACCGGAGGGACAGGCCGGGGCCCTGCCCCTGGTGGACCGGGGCGCTCCCCTGGAAGTTCGGCAGCCCGAAGGTGCTGATGCCATTCCCGCCGTACTGCGTCCCGAGGAGGGAGAACAGCGCAGTGTTCTGCGAGATGGGCATCAACTGCCCGTTGCACATCGCCCAGCCCCTGGGGGCGAAGTTGATACGGGAAGATCCGGATCTCAGCAAGGAACGGGTCGGTCACGCTTCGGACCTCCTAGTTCTGTGTCGGGAAGATGCCGAACAGAGAGATGATGAAACTCACGGTCAGGAACGGGCTGCCATGTTCTCGTGCGGCTGGCTGCCGCCGGCCTGCGGCATCGAGTTCGGAGCGAGAGCGCGAATCGATGACATCACCGACGTAGGCGGACGCGACCGACGATTGGGCAAGGAGGTTGCCAGCTGGTCCCGTCTCGTTGCCGATGCTCGTGGTGGCGACGACGACGTGCTTGTGCGCCGGGACCTGCGTCGTCGTCAGCGTGACTGCCTCGGTGCCGCCCGTCTGCCCGAGCACGTAGGTCGTACAGCCGGGGCCGTCCCCTGGTGGACCGGGACACGGCTGCGGAGGTCCGGGAGCGCGAACGTCTGCTGACCGTCACCCCCGTAGGTCGTGCCGATCAGCGCGAATAGCACATCGAACTGGGCGATCGAGAAGCGACTGGCCATCGCAGAACGCCCAGCCGGCCGGGGCGAAGTTCCCACCGAACAACCTGATCTCGCCGATGAACGGTGTCACCCATCCCGGCTCCTTCAATTCCGTGACGGGAAGATGCCGGCCATGGCTATGCAAAAGTTGAGCGTCAGGAACGGCTGCAGGTTCTGGTGCGGCTGGCTCCCCCCCGAGGTTGTCGAGCTCTGTCGGGGTCGAGTCCGCTCAGGCGCCGCTCCGGGTCGTGGTAGATCTGGGCGATCACCGAGTCGGCCAGGAGGGCACCGGCCGGGTTGTTGGTATCGGCGTTGGCCGACGTCGCCACAAGCGAATGCGTGTGTGGACGGGCAGCTCGGACACCGTCACGGTGTGGGCCGTCTCTCCTCCCACCTCGCCGAGGGTGTGTCCGTTCCCCGTAGTGGATGGGCTCGCGACCCTGGAGGTTCGGAAGGGCTGAAGGTGGTTGTGCCGTTCCCCCCATAGTTCGTGCCCAGCAGCGAGAACAGGGCCTGGTTCTGGTTGATCGGCAGAAGCTGGCCATTGCAGAACGCCCAGCCCCTGGGCGCATAACCGAAGCTGAAGATCTAAATCTCGCGAGAATAAGGCTCGGTCATTCGTGGCTCCTTGCGGGTCGAGCAGGACGCGGGGACGTGGTCATGGGATCAGGCATGCGGCGCCCCCAGCGAAGCCGGCCGAGGTGCCGTGCGATGCCGAGGTCGATGCCGTATTCGCGGCGGCCAAGGAACGATGGCCACTGCTGCGTCGTTGGTCGCCGATCCGCTGTAGCCCGGGAGCGAGAAGGTCGTCCCGGTCTGGCGGTTGCGGACGCGGATCCCGAACTGTAGGAGGCGCCGGTCGTGCTCGAGTTGTTACCGGTGATAGACGGCGCAGACCGCGTTGGTGTCGGTGGACAGGGAGGAGCCGGACTCCACGGTGATCCCGCTTGGGCCGCATCGGCCCCGGTGAGGGTCACCGTGTTGTTGATGACGGTCGCATCGAGGTGACTGCTGCCCTGGCTCGCGATCGCGCTGATGCCAAGGTTGTCGACGTGACTGACGTTGTTGCCGGAGATCTTGACGACCATCTGCCCCGTCCCGGTGGCGAGCGCGCTGATCCCCGGCCCACTGAGCGAGTCGTTGTTGGTGATGGTGTTGCCCGAGATCGTCCCGACCATGTTGCCGCTCGTACTGCCGGTGCCCTGGAAGACATTGATCGGCGAGCCGTCTGCGGTGTGGCGTGGTGCTCATCGTGGTGTTGAGGACATCGAATGTCAGCGCGCCGGTCGAGTTGTCGGCGAGGTCGACATGGATGGTGTTCGTCGTGTAGGCCCCGCCATTCACTGTGAGGTCGAGGTTGCCGGCGCCGTTGGTCGTGGCCTTGATGCCACGCGCGCGGTTGTCGGTGGAAGTTCGTGTTCGTCACGGACACGGTCATCGTTGGCGCTGGTGTTCGCCTCGAGCGTCAGGCCGTCGTTGCCGGTCGTGGCGTTGTTCGAGCTGATCGTCGAGCCGGTGATCGCGAGCAAGGTCAACGTTTTCCGCTGCTGTTGACGATCCGGATGTTATGCCTTGACTGATCCGGAAACCGTGGTCGACGAGATCGAGGCGGTCCCGAGCAATCCGTCGAAACGGATGCCGGCCTCGTCGGCGGCGGCGTCATCGCCGTTGCCGCTGACCGTGGACCCGGTCAGTGAGAACCCGGTCACGGTCGTGCCCCTGATGCCGCTGCCGAGGTTGTTCTGGATCGTCATCGACGAGAGGCTGACGTTGCTCACGCTCGACAGCGAGATGCCATCGCCTGCGCGCCGTCTGGATCGTGCCGCCAGCTGACGGTGAACGATCCGGTCGTGCTGGCCAAGTGAATCCCGTTCGTCGTGCTTCCGGTCGAGGAGGCGCTTGCAAGCGTGACGGCGAGGACGCCGGTGGCGATGTCGACGGCTTTGCCGGTGCCGTTGTTGACGCTGACGCCGCCGGTGACGGTGCCGACGGTGAGCATGCCGACGCCCGAACCTGAGATCCCGGTCGCCGCTGCAGTTGCCGGTCGAAACGCCCTGGATGGTGTCGCCCGCCGAGAGCGTGATGCAATTGCCCGGAGCCGTTCACGAGGACCGGGTTCGTGCCGGCCGCGGCGACGAGCGTGTTGCCCAGGACGATCAGCCCGTTCGGCTCGCCGAGCAGCTGCTGGCCGGCCTCGAGCGCCAGCCCGCCGTAGTTCCCCGAGCCCGAGTAGACGAAGATGATGTCGCCGGTGCCGTCGGGGTCGGCGCCGCCGTTCAGCGACGCCAGGCTGTTGAGCGGTGACGACGAGCGGCCGTCACCTGCCGGCGGCGGCGTTGTCCACGTACCAGACGAGGGTGTCCTCGAGATGGACGGTGACGGTGCCGGCCGAAGTGAGGCTGCCGTCGGTGACGTGATAGGGTGAACGTGTCGTCCTGGTTCTTGTCGCCCACGCCGGGCAGGAACGTGAAGCTGCCATCGGCCGCGATGGTCGCGGTCCCGACCGCCCGTCGAGGTGACGGTCTCGGCGACCGCGCTGATCGAGTGCGGGAAGGTCTGGTCCTCGTCGGAGTCATTGTTCGTCAGGACGTTTCCTGCGAGCACGACGTGCGGGCCGCTCGGCGACCCACCGACCGATGCCAGCGTGTTCCCGATGGCGCCCGAGTACGGTATCGGCACCGCGCGAATGGGGGGTCGTTCACGTCGTTGACGGTGATCAGCAGGACCTTGTCGAAGGAGCATGCTCGGCGAGCCGTCGTCGGTCGCCGCGGACGCAGATCGCGAATGCGCTGTCGACCTCGTAATCGAGGGGCTCCCGTGAAGAGTTGCAGCGTTGCCGCCCGAGATCGACACTGCGCCGTTGAACGGGAACGGGCCGCCGCCGCATCCGGTGCTGAGGGTGAAGGTGAGTGTCTGACCGGCGTCCGGATGGTGCCCGTGAGCCCGCCGATCAACGTTCCCGACGGCTGGTTCTCGTCGAGCGGACCGGTGTTCGAGACAGCGGTGATGTCGGTCGGCGCCTGGTTCGGCGACGCGACGTGTCCGTGTCGGTCCGCGTAGATCGTCGAGGAGTTGCGTGCTCACCGGCCGCGGAGATCGTCGCTGGTGTTCGCTATCGAGCCGGCAGCCGCAGCGGAGCAGATCCTGCGCAGTCAACGTGTAGGTCATGCTCGCGCCGGGAGCCAGGCTGGCGATCGTGTCGCTCAACGCGCCGGTGATGTTGTTGTCGTTGCCGCTCCACACGGCGGACGCCGCCGCCACCGGCAGGCTACCGCGACCGACACGCCGGTCGCCGCTGTGCGCTGACATCGAGACGACGATCGTGTAAATCGTCGACGTCCCCGGCGAGACGAACATCCGTGGCGTCGGTCTTCGTCACCGCGACCAACCAGTTGCTGCGTGATGGTGCCGTGTCGGTCGTCGGTGTCGTCTGCCCGGGTTCGCGTCGGTCGTGCCGGCGGGAGCGGGCTGACCGTGGCGCTGTTGGTGATGCTGGCTGGTTGCGGCCGGCATCGACGGCCACGGTGCCGTCGTGATGCTGATCGGTGCCGCGGCCATGCCGATCGATCCCGGTACGTGTAATGCACGGTGTTGGATCGCGGCGTCGTAGGTCTGCGCCGCCGGTGAGCCTGCCACACGAAGGTCGATGCCGGCTGGCAGCAGGGTCGCTGACGGTCGCGCCGGTGACACTGCTCGGTACGCCGTTGGTCGGCGGACGGCGAGGGTGTAGGTGGTGTTAGCGCCGGACGACGACGCTGCAACGACGCCATCGGTCCTTGCGTCGTCGAGAGGTCGGCCTGGTGACGCGATCGGTGTCGGTATCTGTGCGCAGTGTCGTTGGCTGGGGTTCGGCGTCGGCCGGCCGCTCGAGATGATGAGCGTCGATGACGGGCGAGCGTCGGTGATGCCGCTGCGTGCAGGAACCCAGGGTCGACCGACGGTCACTGTGAAGACCACGCTGGTCCGCCTGCAGTGGAGAAGGGCGGCCCGATGGTGTAGTTGAGGGTATCAGGGCTCCCGTGCGTATGGCCATAGCTACTCGGCGAGCCGTCAGATGGAGGTGACGCCGGCCGGGAGGGGGTCGATGACGGGACACATTCGTGGCTGCCATGGATCGGCCGTTCGAGACCGACGATGGTATAGCATCATCGCTCTGGTTCCGGCTACCACGGTCTCCGTGACGCAATCAGCTCTTGGTCGACCCCAGATCGGTGGGTGAGCGGAGCCACTGATGTCGACGTCTGTTGCGGTGATCGCTCGCCGGGGATCGGGTCGGTCGTGCCCGCCGCGGGCCGATCGAGGCGGCATTCGCGACGGTGCGCGAACCGGTGTTGAGCCAGCGGATCACTGGGTCGGCGGCGGTGACCACCGTGGCTGCGAGGGGAGTATGTAGCAAACGTACTCCGTGGTCCCGAGTCTGACAGTTGCCATCGGTGACGCCGAGCACACTGAGATCGAATGCATACGCGGTCGCAACGCCCGTCGCTGAACGCGATCGCTCGTCAACGTCGGACGGTCGCCCGGGTTCGTGACGGTGAACGTGTAGGTCATGGTGGTTCTGGCTGACGATGCGCACTGTGATACGTACGTGGTCCGCTTGGTCAGCGACATGGATCCGCCGGGTGCAGGACGTCGACGAAAGCGTTGACGATTGCGGGTGTCGGTGGACCACCGCATCGCGTCAAGCGAGTCCGTGTGACCGTGATTCCGAAGTTGAACAGACGGATCGCCATCGGCGATGCCGCGATCGAGGTGCGTACACGAATAGGCCTTGTATCATCGGTCAGTACCGAGGTGCGCCGTCCAGGTGTCCGTGTTACTCTGGTCGGACCTGGTTGGCGATAAATCGCAGATTGCTATCGGATGAGCGAGTCACGCCGGAACAGCGGCAATGTCCCCGGTATTGGTCACCGTGAACGAGTAGGTCGGACGGCGTGTCGCCGACGCTGCGTCATGGGTGGTGTTCGCCGCCTTGAGCGACGTGGATCGCCGGGGTGAAGCACGTCGACGTCGGCTTCGTCCTGTGTCGGTGGCGCTGGCTCCGACCGGGTTGGTGCCGGATCGCTGTTGCACCACGTTGTGGAGTGGGTCGCCATCCCCGACGGCCACGACATGCGTGCAGGTGTAGGTCGCGACGTCTCCGGGGTCAGGTCGAGCTTTTCGGTCACCATCTGGCGTCGCTCGGCCTGCGACCTGACAAGGTGCCTGAGTCGCACTTTGGGTCGACTGACGACGACGGTCTCCTCGCTGTCGCGCGGTGTTCGGCTGACGACAAACGTGTAGGTCACGGTGTCGACCCAAGTGGGCCTGGGGTCACGCTCGGGGTCTTCTCGACGCTGATGCCCGGCCGCCCATAGATCCGGAACGTGACGGGCAGGCACTGGGCGAGCGGCCCAGAGTGGCGCTGTTCTTCTCGACCGAGTTGTCGGAATTGTGGTCGCCAGCCGTGTACGTCGCCGCATTCGAGCCGGCGACGAACGCATCCGTATCGGACGGGACGATCTCCTTGACCTCTGCCGCCTTCTTGTGGCTCGCGATGGTCATCCCGTTCGACGGCGCGCACCACGGTGATCGGTGTTGCCGGTCGCGCCCGTCACGAGCATTTGCTCGCTGTCGACGACGAGGACATCACCGGCCGGCGAGGGCCGACGCATCGGCGACGCGCGAACGTGGTCTCGTTCGTGATCGCTTGCCTTGAGCTTGGTCCGATCGACGTTCTTGTAGTGGATGTCGTAGATGCTCACGCAGGCGGTGTACGTGCCGGGCGCTGCGTACGTGTGGCTGATCGGCCCCCAGGTGCCGGTCGTGCCGCGTGGCGGCGCCGTTGCCGCAATCGCCGAGACCGCTGTTGGCGGGAGCCGGTGGTGGCATGGTGTTATCGGTCGCGTCACCGAGATGGACGTACAGCTGGACAAGGATTCGAGCCCTTGCGCTTCGACCGGTTGCCGGTGGAGCCGTCACCTCAATCGATCGCCGCAGCCGGCGGCGCGGTTCGCGCTCGTCCCGGGTCCGCACGGCGCCTTGAACTCTGGCCAGACGCCAAGTTCCGCTGAGCTGCGCCGTGAACGGCGCTGCCGGTGGGATTCGGGATCGACGCGGAGATCGTACTGGTCGCGCTGCCGGCTTCGGCAAGGACCACCCCGCCTGGGAGCCCGACCAGGAGGATCGACGCGATGACGACGGCGAAGCGCCGAGGAACCCGAAAAGGCATGGCGAAACAACCTCCAGGGATCAGGGAGTGGCGGCGACCAAGGACCGGACGTTGACCCAAGAGCCCCTCGTCGTCGAGTCGACGACTACGTTCGGCCGCCACTCGGCGTCACCGACCCCGCGGATTGTGCACCGTCGGATGACAGCTGTGTAGGTCATGACTGCAAAGCGCGGTCCCGCTGAGGCACCATGCAGGTCCGTTCTGATCCTTAGATGCGCTCTCGTGGCCCGGCGCTTGCGTTGCCCGCCGACGATCCAGGCGCCCTACACTCCGGGTCGGCGAGGTCGGCGCCATCCGGTCCGGCGTCCCAGGTCCCCGCTCGCCACACGCAGGGAGGAGTGCGGAAGTGCGTGCATACGCGATCGACGGATTCGGGCAGCCTGGGATCGATCCGGGACATGCCGGTCAAGGAGCCGGGCGAGGGCGAGATCCTGATCCGGGTCCGGAACGCCGGTGTCAATCCCTTCGACCTCGCTGTCATGGCGGGGTACCTCGCCGCCTGGTTCGAGAACCGCTTCCCGCTCATCCCCGGCCGGGACGCGTCCGGCACGGTCGAGCGCGTCGGGCCGGGCGTGACAGCGTTCGCGCCGGGTGACGAGGTCGTCGGCAGCGACGCGCGAGCGTTCGCCGGCGAGGGGACGTACGCGGAGTTTTCGGTCCTGCCGATCGCGGCGGTCTGCCGTCGACCCGATCGATGTCGCCGGAGCTCGCGGCCGCACTCCCGACGTCCGGGGCGATCGGCCTCGTCGTCACCGAATGGACCGATCCAAAGCCGGGCCAGACGATCCTGGTGATCGGGGCGACGGGCGGGGTCGGTGGGTTCGTCAGCCAGCACCTTGCCCACGCCGGTGCGACGGTGGTCACGCTGAACAGGCCCGACCACGACGCGTACGCGAGGGAGCGCGGCGCGTCCGCCACCTTCGACTACAGCGCGCCCGACCTCGAAGCGCAGCTCCGTGCGGCGTACCGCAAGGCTTCGAGCCTTCATCGACCTGTCGGGCGACAAGGGCCTGTGCGAACGCATGATGAAGCTGATCAAGCCCTGGGGGCGGTGCTCGTCGACGGCCATGGGGATCGATCCAGAGGCCGAGGCGGCACGGGGGCTGACGGCGCAGAACGTCAACGAGGATGCGTCGAGCCGCATCGGCGAGATCGTCGAGATGATCGAGTCGGGAAAGCTCGTTCCGCCCGAAGTCCACGCGTACCCATTCGAGCAGGTGCCCGACGCCCTGGCGGCCCAGGCGTCGAGGCACGTCCGGGGCAAGCTCGTTCTGAGCATCGGCAGCTAAGGCGGCACGTCTCGTTTCGTCCGGCGTGGGCGGTACATGTCCTTTTCGAAGCCTGACGTTGACGTCTGACGAAAGGGCTCTGACAGTGGGGTCGCTGTCTGGCCGGTGCTCGCTCGATGGGCAATTCGGCCGCGTGAACCTGGTCCGGGAACGTGAGAAGGCATCCCGAGGCGGTCGACCGTCACAGAGACGGGGTCTTCGGCTGTCGGTTAGTGCCCGGCGATCACAAGCCCCGGATGGCCGCCACGCCGGATGCACAGGCGTCAGTTGCGACGGTTCGCGACCCCGTCGATGATCACGCGCTTGCCGGTCGAGGCGATCTTGATGGTGAGCGTGCCCGAGTGTGGGGACGAGAACATCAGCGACGCTCAGGACCCGCTTGTTGACCGTGGTGCTCGAGTACAGGTTGATGGTCTTGAGCAGTGACGCGCCCCAGTAGACCTTCACCTGTCCGCACGTCGGGCACGTGGTCGCGAGGAGCGAGATCCGCTTCGCGACGCCCGAGGTCCGGGTGAGCATCGCTCCATACGTGGACGCGCGCACATAGGTCGAGGCGTAGTAGCCGCTGCCTGTCCCCTGAGTCCAGCCGTTGGGGGATCGTGACAGGGAGCGGTCGTAGAGCGCCGCCGCCGTGCGGCCAGCGAAGTCCAAACGCGACACGTGGCCGGCATCATCGTGGGCACGGGAAGAGACGCAGTACGGGAGCCAGCGGTGACGGGGAGCAGCGCGGTTGTGGTAGTCGTCTCGGTCTGCCACGGCACCTGTGGCCGAACGCGCCGTCCCCCATGCCGCCCGCCGGTATCGAACGTCGTAGTTGGCGACTGGATGCAGGGCGGGCAGGGAGTTCCACGTGAACCGCACTGAGGCACCCTTCCGGTGCCGGCAGCCCGGTGACGCGGGGCGTCGGCAGCTGAGGCCTACGTGCGCACAAAACCATCGGTCATCCACGGTCGCTGGACATCTCGCGATGCGCCCGCGACCAGCGTGTCGCCGGCGGCATCGACCGCGAGACTGGCTGGGTGGTCGCTCCGTTCAGGGTCAAACTGACGCATCCAGCGGAACGTCACATCGGCGGAGTAGGCCTCGCCGAACCCGTAGGCCTCGGGTCCACTACCAGGATTCGCGCCACGGCGATGATGAGTCGCCAGCCGCATCGGCTGCGACCGCGGTCGCGACCGTGTCGTAACCTCCGAGGTCGGTGTGGGTCCAGCGGACGCTGCCATCAGCCTTGTACACGCGTGCAAGGGCTGTCGAATTCATAGTCGCCGGCTACGCCGACCACCGCGACGTCACCCGAGGGCGCAACCGCGACGGCCGACGCCACCGCCGCAGGACCGGGGACGGCCCTGGTCGTGAACTGTAGGGTACACATGGCCTGACCGTTCGCCATGTCCGCGAGCATCAAATCGCTCAGCAATTCCGCGGGTGAGTAGCTCAGGAACACCCCCAGCGTCGACCCGCGACGTCGACAGTGACGTCGCAGCCGACCGCGACGCCGTTGGCGGCATCCGAACTGTGCTCGTCGCTATCGACCTGACGCGACCACCGGAGCGAACCTCAGGGCCGTACGAGCGAACGAACACGTCGACGTTCATCTGGTCGAGAACGACATCGAGTACATTCCCGCCGAACGTGACCACGACGAGATGTTCCCCTCGCCGTCCGCAGCGTGCCGGCGGCGCGGTCGCTCGACTCGGAAGCGAACTGGCGCGTCACCGCAGCGTTCCGTCGCCATCGAACGATGTGATGAACGCGTCGTCGTCGCCACAGTTGTCTGGCCCGGCACCGCCGACCCGGTCGTCCCCGCAACCGCGACCGATCCGTCCTCACCGACGGCCACCGCGGCCGCCGAGTCGCCGTTCGGCGTGCCGAACTGGTGCGTCGAGCGCACCGATCCGTAGGCCGAGTAGGAGCGCACGAAGGCTCCTGGCCATCGCGCTCGCCTCACCGAGCACACCGCTCCTGGATCCCACGGGGACCCACACGCCTTCGAGCGGGGCCGACGGCGACCCGGGTCGCCGAGTCGTAACGCGGCGTCGCGATGTCGGCCGACCAGAGCAGAGCCGGATCCCCGTCGATCGACAGGTTCGGCGGCTGCGACGCGCGTCGGTGCTTCCGAGAGCGATCCGCCAATCGCCAGGGCCTTGGTCTCGAGGGCGCCGGGGACCGAACATCTTGCGAGGACCGAGCATCGGACCGTCTCCCTTCCACGCGAACGTGGAACGAAGGTGCCGGCACCTCGCGGATGTCCGGTGCGCCCCCTGCGCGTCACGCGGGTGGCGCGGCTCGGTCTGGCCAGTGGCTCGGCGCGGTCCCGGCGGCAGGGGTGTGGGCCGCGCGGCGAAGCTACCCGTGCTGCCGGCGAGCATCAACCGGTCCTGGCTCGCGTCAGAGCCATTGGTCGCGAAGTGCCGCGGCCACGACACGGAACCGACCTCCCGCCGTGACCACGCGGTACTGTCGCAGGTGCTCGCCCGCGCGTTGAGCGGTCCTGGAAACCAATTCGGCTGAAATCGGATGTTGGCGCGCCCGGCGGGACTCGAACCCACGACCTTCGGTCCGCAACCTGACGCTCTATCCACTGAGCTACGGGCGCACTGTCCCCTCCCCGGACCGGCGCCTGCGAGCCATCGCGCGAGGCTTGGCGGAGAGGGAGGGATTCGAACCCTCGATGCAGGTTACCCCACATGGCGGTTTAGCAAACCGCTGCACTAGGCCTCTATGCGACCTCTCCGTCGCGATCGGCGGCCGGAATCCTAACACGGCCGCGCTCCCGATCCGGCTGACGCGCCGGCTCACGCAGGCCGGGTAGCGCGGCGAACGCCTCGAGTGACGGCGTCAGCCGGCTCGATTGACACACGCCCGTCCCCTCGGCCAAACTCGCGCCAGATGCGCTGCCCCTTCTACTTTCGATGCCCGGCATGATGGTTCCCGGTCACTAGACCGGGGCACGGGTCGTGCCGGGCGAACGAAGCAGAGGCAAGACCTCTGCTTTTTTGTTTGGCTCGACCGACCGACGAGGGAGACCCTGACGCGATGTTCGTCGTGATGACCGTCGGCGCCACCGAGGCGGAGATCCTCGGGGTGAAGAGCCAGATCCTGTCCGAGGGCCTGACGCCGTTCGACCACACCGGCGCGAACGGCGTGGTCATCGCCGTCGTCGGAGAGATCGGGGCCCGGAAGCCGGCCCTCCTGGATCGCTTCGCAGCGCTTCCCGGCGTCGCGTCGGTGAGGCCGATCAGCCGCCCGTTCAAGCTCACGTCGCGCGAGTTCCACCCAGAGGACACCGTCATCCGAGTCCTCGACGCGGTCATCGGCGATGGGTCGCTCACGATGATGGCCGGACCGTGCTCGGTGGAGAGCCGCGATCAGCTGTTCGAGACCGCGGACGCGGTCCAGGAGGCCGGCGCGACCATCCTCAGGGGCGGCGCGTTCAAGCCGCGCACCTCGCCGTACGCCTTCCAGGGTCTGGGCGTCCAGGGCCTCCGCTTCCTGGCCGAGGCGCGCGACCGGACCGGGCTGCCGGTGATCACCGAGGTCATGGAGCCGAACCAGGTCGACATCGTCGCCGAATACGCGGACATCCTCCAGATCGGCACGCGGAACATGCAGAACTACTCGCTCCTGCGCGACGTCGGACGGGTCGCCCGCCCGGTCATGCTCAAGCGCGGCTACGGCGCCACCGTCGAGGAGTGGCTGATGGCCGCCGAGTACATCGTCAGCTCCGGCAACCCCAACGTCATCCTGTGCGAGCGCGGCATCCGGACCTTCGAGACCTACACGCGCAACACGATGGACCTGGCAGCCGTTCCGCTCCTCAACCGCCTGACCCACCTCCCGATCATCGTCGATCCGAGCCACGCCACCGGCAAGCGCTGGCTGGTCAAGCCGCTGGCGATCGGCGGCGTCGCGGTCGGGGCCGACGGGGTCATGGTCGAGGTCCACCCGCGCCCCGACGAGGCGCTGTCCGACGCCGAGCAGCAGCTCGACCTCGACGGGTTCCGCGACCTGATGGAGGCGATCGTCCCCGTCCACGACCACGTCCGCGGCCTCTACTCGGAGCCGTCCACGGGCGGCGCGCCCATCGGCGACGGCGCCGGGCTGTCGAAGCATTGAGCGCGACCACCGCTCCCGGATCCGCGCCGGACGTCGCGCACGTGCGCGCCGCCACGCGCCTGCGCGGCGACCTGCGCCTGCCGGGCGACAAGTCGGTCAGCCATCGGGCGCTGATGCTTGCCGCACTGGCCGAGGGCGAGAGCCGGATCGAGGGCGCGGGCGACGGAGCCGACGTCCGCTCGACCGCCCGGATCGTGGCGGCCCTCGGCGCCCGCGTCGAGCGGGTCGGCACGACCGGGCCGAATGTCGACTACCGGGTCGTCTCGCCGGGCGCCGACGGTCTGGTCGAGCCCGATGGGATCCTCGATTGCGGCAATTCCGGCACGAGCCTGCGGCTCATGTCGGGCGTGCTTGCCGGCCTGCCCATGACCACCATCCTCGACGGCGACGCATCGTTGCGCGGTCGTCCCGTGGCTCGTATCATCGAACCGCTGCGCCGGATGGGCGCGGTGCTGTACGCCCGCCGAAACGACTCCCTCCCTCCCCTGACCGTGGTCGGTCATACCCCGCTCAGGGCGATCGATATCGAGACGCTGGTCCCGAGCGCGCAGGTGAAGTCGGCGATCCTGCTGGCCGGGTTGCGGGCGGACGGGCGAACGACGGTCCGCGAGTCCGTCGCGACTCGCGACCACACGGAGCGGATGCTCCGGGCACGGGGCGTTCCGGTCGAGCGGACGGACGCGCCGGGCGGGGTGGCCTGGACGGTCGAAGGAGGGATGACGGTGCATGCGCTGCAGGAGAGGGTTCCGGGCGATGTCTCGGCGGCCGCCTTCTGGCTGGTCGCCGGGGCCATCCATCCTGACGCCGAGCTGACCCTGCACGATGTCGGGGTCAACCCGACGCGGCGCGCGGTCATCGACACGCTGCGCGCGATGGGCGCCGACATCGAGGAGCGCCCGGTCGCCGGCGCGGCACAGGCCGGGGCCGAGCAGACGGCCCGTTTCGAAGCCCGATCCGACGATGGTGTCGGCGAACCCATCGCGACGATCGTCGTCCGCTCGTCGGCGCTTCACGCGATCGACCTCGGACCGCGCGACGTCGCGGCGGCCATCGACGAGATCCCCGTCCTCTGCCTCGCCGCATGCCTGGCCGAGGGCACGACCGTCATCCGTGGCGCGGGCGAGCTCCGCCACAAGGAGTCGGACCGGATCGCGGGGATCGTCGCCGGCCTCCGCGCGCTCGGTGCGAGGATCGATGTCGACGGCGACGACATCACCATCCACGGCGGCACCGCGCTTCGCGGCGCGGTCACCGACAGCCTCGACGACCACCGCCTGGCGATGACGTTCGCGATCGCCGGCCTCGTCGCCTCCGGACAGACCTCGATCGGGCGGCCGGCGTCGGCCGCCATCTCCTATCCCGGCTTCTTCGACGACCTCGAAAGGGTGCGAGCATGACCAAGCGCGTCGTTCTGATCGGCCACCCCGTGGCCCATTCGCTCTCGGGCGCCATGCACCAGGCCGCCTTCGATTCGCTCGGCATCGACGCCCGCTACGAGACCTGGGATCGCACCGCGATCGAGCTCGCGGACGCCATCGCCGAGCTGCGGACGGACGAGTTCCTGGGCGCCAACGTCACGATCCCGCACAAGGAGCGGGTCGTGCCGATGGTCGACCGGCTCAACGACGACGCCCAGCCCACCGGCGCGGTCAACACGATCACGCGCGAGGGCAAGCGTCTCGTCGGTCACAACACGGATGTCGCCGGCTTCCGGGTCGCGCTGGACCGGCTCGTCGGCAAGCAGAAGATGCCTCGCCAGGCGGTCGTGCTCGGCGCCGGTGGCGGCGCCAGGGCCGTCGTCTACGGTCTCATCACCGAAGGCTTCCAGCGGGTCATCGTGTTCAACCGGCACCTCCATCGCGCCGAGGCGCCTGGTCAAGCACTTCGGCCGGAGTGCGGCGCACATGGAACTCAAGGCGATGCCCTGGCACGAATCGATCATCGAATCGGAGCTCGCCAAGGCGCGCGTCCTCGTCAACGCGACATCGATCGGGTTGACGACCGACGAGACGCCCATCCCTCCCGACACGCTCAACCCTGAGCTGCTCGTCCTCGACCTGATCTACTCGCGGACCCGTCTGCTGCGCGACGCCGCCGCGATCGGCTGCACGGTCTCCGACGGCGGGGTGATGCTGCTCCACCAGGGCGCCGCGGCCTTCACGCTGTGGACGGGTCAGCCGGCACCGCTTGACCTCATGCAGGAGCGCCTCGCGGCGGCACGTGCCGGCGGCTTGCGGTCCGCGGAGGGTGAGCCCGCGGGCGCTGAACCTGCGGGCGCCGAATCGGCCACGGCCGGGGCGCCGGCGTCTGGGCCTGCGGAGACCGGCTCGAACGGCAAGGCCGCGAAGGAGACCAACGGCACAGGGCCTTCCGAGCCTGCCGGCGAGGCGGCGACGACCGCCGCCGGGGACTGACCACGATCCGCGAGGCGGCGACCGGCCGACGATGAGCGCGTTCCGATTCCTCACCGCCGGCGAGTCCCACGGACCGGCGCTGGGCGTCACGGTGGAGGGTGTGCCGGCGGGCCTCGCCCTGACCGCGGATGAGCTGGCGGTCGATCTCGCCCGCCGTCAGCGCGGCTATGGCCGCGGCGCGCGCCAGGCGATCGAACAGGATCGCGCGGAGATCCTCGGCGGCGTTCGGCACGGGGTGACCCTCGGTTCCCCGATCCTGCTCCTCGTCCGAAACCGCGACTGGGAGAACTGGACGGAGGTCATGGCCGTCGAGCCGCTCGACGACGCGGCGGCGACCGCGCTGCAGGAAGCTGCCGAAGGCGGCAACAAGCGGGCGACCCCGGTCACCCGGGTCCGCCCGGGCCATGCCGACCTCGCCGGGGCGCTCAAGTACGGCTTCAACGACGTCCGAAACGTCCTCGAGCGCGCATCGGCGCGCGAGACGACCGCCCGCGTCGCCGCCGGCGGGGTCGCCCGTGCTTACCTTCGCGCCTTCGGCATCGAGGTCTGGTCGTTCACTGCCGAGGTCGGCGGCGTCGCGGTCGACCCGGCCAATTGCACGCGATCGCGCGACGATGCGGACGCGTCCCCCCTGCGCTGCCCCGACCCCGACGCGGAGGCCGCGATGATCGCCCGCGTGGACGAGGCGCGAGCGGCGGGCGACACCGTCGGTGGCGTGTTCGAGGTCGTGGTCCACGGGCTGCCGATCGGTCTCGGCTCGTACGTGCACTGGGATCGCCGCCTCGACGGCGCGCTCGCGGCCGCCGTGATGAGCATCAACATCGTCAAGGGCGTCGAGTTCGGTCTGGGTTTCGAGCAGACGCGGCGGTTCGGGTCGGCGGTCCACGACGTCATCGAGGGCCGGGACGAGACCGGTCGCTGGGTCCACCGGACCAACAACGCCGGTGGTCTGACCGGGGGCGTCACCAACGGCGAGCCGCTCGTGGTGCGCGGCGCGGTCAAGCCGATCTCGACGCTTGCCCGCCCGTTGCCGTCGGCGGACCTCGTCACCGGCGAAGCCGTCGACAAGGCGCACTACGAGCGAAGCGACATCAGCGTGGTCCCCGCGGCCGGCGTCGTCGCGGAGGCGATGGTCATGTTGACGCTCGCGAGATTCGTGGCGGAGAAGTTCGGGGGCGACACGATCGACGACGTGCGCGCGGCGGTCGATCACTACCGGGCGCGGATCGCGACCGCGCCCGAAGCTCCGGTCGCCGGCGGGCGCCGACCCGGGGTGGTCGCTTCGGCCGTGAGCGTCGGCGCCGGCCGCGAGACGGCGGCGGCTGCACCGGCGCATGGCCTGACCGGCACCGACGTTGCCGGCTCCGGCGGCGACGACTGAGGTCGGTCGTGGACGTCGTCCTCGTCGGGTTGCCGGGCAGCGGCAAGAGCGTGGTCGGAAGGCGCGTGGCCCACCGCCACGGCGCGGCGTTCATCGACCTCGACGAACGGATCGAGTCCGCGGCGGGACGGACGATTCCCGAGATCTTCGCCGACGAGGGTGAGGCACATTTCCGGGCACTCGAGCGCGCGGCGATCGCGGACCTCGGACCTCCCGATCCCGACCGCGCCATCCGGCGCGTCGTGGCCACCGGTGGCGGCGCGGTCATCGACCCCCGCAGTCGCTGGGCGCTGTATCGCGGTCGCGCCACGGTCTGGCTGGACGGCCGGCCCGAAGTCCTGGCCCAACGACTCCGGCGGTCGCCGCACGTCCGGCCGCTCGTCGCGGGACGCGATCCGATCGGGACGATCCGCGACCTTGCCCATCGGCGCGAACGCTTCTATGCGGCGGCGCACATCCATCAGGTCGGCGTCGCCGAGGTGCACGGGGTCGTGGAAGCGGTCGAGGGGCGGCTGGCGGAGCTGCGATCGCGGCCGACATCGCCGGCGGGTTCGGGCGTCGCCGGCGAACCCGGTCCCACGACGCTCCTGCGAGCGGCGACCCCGATCGGTCGGGTGATACTCGGCGACGGCATCGCGCCCGAGGCGCTGGCGGCCGAGCTGGCCACCCTCCGAGCCCGGCGGGCGATCCTGGTAAGCGAACCCGGCGCCTGGGCGGCGGTCGGTGGACGGATCGCGGACGACCTGCGTCGGCGTGGGCTGGAGGTCGAGTCCGTCCTCCTGCCCCAGGGCGAGGATGCCAAGCGGCTGTCGGTGATCGAGGACGGCGCGCGACGACTTGCCACGCTTCGCGTCGAGCGGGCGGAGCCGCTCGTGGCGATCGGTGGCGGTGCTCTCGGCGACACCGCCGGGTTCCTGGCCGCGACATACCTGCGCGGCGTGCCGATCATCCAGGTCCCGACGACGCTGGTCGCCCAGATCGATTCGTCGATCGGTGGCAAGACCGGCGTCGACCTGCCGGAGGGCAAGAACCTGCTCGGCGCGTTCCATCAACCGGCCGCGGTCGTCATCGACGTGGCTCTGCTGCGGACCCTCCCCGAGCGCCAGATGCGAGCCGCCCTGGGCGAGGCGGTCAAGATGGCCGCGCTCGGCGACGAGCGGCTGTTCACCCTGCTCGAAGCCGATGGCGCAGCGATCGCCCGCGGTGCGCCGGTGGCCTTCGATTCCGGCGCGCGTCGCGGAGGTCGTCGAGCGGGCCGGCTGGGCGAAGGTCGAGGTCGTCGCCGCCGACGAGCGGGAACGCGATGCCGCGGGCGGCCGGATCGCCCTGAACCTCGGGCACTCGCTCGGTCACGCCTTTGAGGCCGCGGCTGGGTACGGGGACCTGCTCCATGGCGAGGCCGTCGCCTACGGACTGCGCGCGGCCTGCCGCATCGGGATCGAGGTGGGGGTGACGCCGGAGTCCCGCGCCGCGCGCATCGCTGCGCTCCTGGACCGGGTCGGTCTCGCGACGGAGCCGCTCCCCTGGTCGCTGGAGGCGGTCCTCGGACACCTCGCCGCCGACAAGAAGCACGCCGCGGGCCGGCTCCGCTGGGTCCTGCCGACCGCCACCGGGGTCGTGATCCGTGACGACATCGAGCCTGAAGTCGTCGAGCGTGCGGCGTCGAGCCTTCTCGGGGCGGGGCGGCCGGCGTGACCACCGTGCTCGTCCTCCAGGGGCCGAACCTCAACCTCGTCGGGACCCGCCAGCCCGAGATCTACGGCCGGGAATCGCTCGAGGACATCCATCGAGGGATCGCCGCCCGGGCGGCGGAGCTCGGGCTCGAGGTGACCTTTTTCCAGTCGAACCACGAGGGCGCCCTGATCGACCGCCTTCACCTCCGCGACTTCGACGTCGCGATCGTCAATGCCGGCGGCCTGACCCATACGAGCGTGGCGCTCCGGGACGCGCTGCTCGGGATCTCGCGGCCGTTCATCGAGGTCCACCTGTCCGATCCGGCCAAGCGCGAGCCGTTCCGGCACGTGAACTTCCTGCACGACATCGCGCTCGAGTCCATCGTCGGGCTGGGCCCGCGCGGCTACCATCTTGCCCTCGAATCGATCGCCCGTCGCGGCGAGGCGCACGATGCCTGAAGAGCGGTTCGAGACCCCCGAGCTTCGGCGACTGCGCCGCCGGATCGACGCCCTCGATCGGCGCATCGTCGGACTGCTCAACGAGCGCGCCGAGCTCGCGCGCGCCGCTGGCGCAGCGAAGCATGCCTCCGGCCGCCGGGCGATCCGAGACTCGCAGCGCGAGCGTGAGGTGCTGCTTCGAGTCACCATGGCCAACACCGGGCCCCTGCCCCAGGCCGACCTGCTGGCGCTGTATCGCCGGTTGATGAGCGCGACGAGGGCGCTCGAGGCACACGACCGCGAGCGATGGGGACCCGATGGCGACGGCGAGGCCTGATCGAGGCACGTCCGACTGGGCCGGCACCTCGGTCGGGGCCGGTTCCCCGCTCGCGGCTCGTTCCTCGCCGGCTCCATGACGCGGACGCGGTTCGCGCCCGCGCCGACGGGCCATCTCCACCTCGGCCACGTCGCCAACGCGATCCATGTCTGGGGGATGGCCCGACGGGTCGGAGCCTCCGTGCTCCTGCGGATCGAGGACCATGACCGGATTCGCAGCCGGTCCGAGTTCGACGAGGCGCTCCTCGAAGACCTGGCATGGCTGGGGTTCGAGGCAGACGAGGGCCCCGTCCGTCAATCGGACGACGACGCGCCGTACGCCGCTGCGCTCGAGCGCCTGAGCGCGGAACTCCGCGTCTACGAATGCTCGTGTTCGAGGACGACCTTCGCCGACTGGGCGGTCGACCGCGGCCGGCCGTGGCACGGCCCTGGCTGCCCGGGTGACTGCCGGCGCCGCGAGGCGGGCGGGCCGACGCTGCGGGTCGCACTGGGAGGCGGGTCGGAGCGATGGATGGACGAGCTCATCGGGCCGTGTTCGGACGAGGTGGCGGCCGGTGGCGACCTGGCGATCCGCGACCGCGACGGCAACTGGACCTACGGCTTCTCCGTGGCCGTGGACGACCAGCGCGAGTCGATCGACCTGGTGATCCGCGGCCGGGACCTTCTCGCCGCGACCGCGGCCCAGATCCGCCTCGCCCGCCTGCTCGGGCGCGAGACGCCTCCGGCCTTCGCCCACCACCGCCTCGTCAGACGGCCCGACGGCCGAAAGCTGTCGAAGGCCGATGGCGACACCTCGATCCGCGACCTGCGGGCGGCCGGACGCGAGCCGGCCGAGCTGATCGGCGAGGCGGCCGCGGCGGTCGGGCTGATCGAGGCTGCCCGGCCGATCGACGCGGCCGAGGTCGCCAGGCTGTTCGAAACGATCCGTGGCGGCCGTTGAACACGAGCAGCTTGGCGGGACCCAGACCTGGTAGCTCGACGCCCAGTTCCCCTCTCGCCATGTGCGTGGGGGCCCCGGACGGCTCGTCGCGGAGTCCAGTACGCGGGCACCGACACGACCCTGGACATGATCCTCGGTGCCCATCTCGGCGAGCCGGGTCACGCATCCGACGTCGCACTCGAGATCGACGCGACCAACGGGTACTTCTGGATCGATCCGACAGGCATCCGCGGCAGCGGCACGAAGACCGATCCGCCGGGGCGGAGCATCATCACGGCCGACGTGCGCCCGGGGGCCGCGTCGACGACCATCTCCATCACCGCGAAGACGCCCTACAAGAGCCCTGGTGGCGATGGAGGAAGCGCCGAAGATCTCGTTGACGGCCATCTGCCCCGTCCTGAGTGCGGGTCGCCTGAGCGATCTACGGCTCGCCGCGACGGGCCGGGCTCGGCCGCAGAACCCGGTCGGCCGCCACTGATCGTGCCGATCGACAGTCAGACGGAACCTCGTCGCCGCAAGATCTGCCCAGACCGCTTCGTGCTGGATCACGTCGTTCTTGCATGGGTTGCGATTTGCTGGGACACGGACCAGCCGCGCTTGGGGACGCTCCGGGCTCGGACCGCGGCCGAACGGGCTGAGGCCGATCGCGAAAAGGCGCGGGACCCGGCGGCGACCAGGTGATGAACGCCCGCGGGGAGCGTGACGGACTGGCTCACCTCGGTCCAGCCGGTTCAGCACAGGGTGGCGTTTTGACGCTGGAAAAGTGAAGACGGCGTAGGCTCAAAGCGGACTAGGAAGTTCGCAAAGGAGACCACGCCGTGGATCGAAGGATAGCCCCCAGCGCCCGATAGAGGAAGCGATCGAGCGGGTGCTGCTGGATGGACTCGACGACCCCGATGCGCTCAGCCGGCTCGGACGCCTGGGCGCCCAACTCGTCCTCCAGCGGGCGGTCGAGGACGAGCTGGAGATCTTCCTGGGCCGGGCCCGCTACGAGCGGACACCCGAGCCGACGGGCTCGCGCAACGGGACCGACCGAGACGGGACCAGACCGCCGAGGGCGAGATCAGCGTCGCGATGCCCCAGGTGCGGGACAGGCCTCGAGCCGATTCGTAGCTCGCGACATCCCCGACACGAGGTCGATCGTCCGAACCCGACCACTGGAGGCGCTCGTGATCGGGGCCTACGTGCGGGGCCTGTGGATCGCGACATCGAGAGCCTGGCCAAGGAAGCCGGCCTCGGCCACGATCAGCCGGACGACGGTGAGCACGCATCTGCCGCGAGCTGCGGGATCGCTACCGGGCGTTCGCGCGCGGAGCCTGGCGAGATCGCCTCTTGGCCTCATGCTGGACGCGATCTACCTGCCGGTCCGGCCCGACGGACCCAAGGAAGGCGTGCTCGTCGCCTGGGGCTTCACGACCGACGGCGACCGGGTCCTGCTCGACGTCAGCCTGGGCCAGCGGGAGCGGGACGAGGACTGGCTCGACTCGGCCGGGGTCTCATCCGCCGGGGCTGCGCAACCGCTCCTCGTCGTGACCGATGGCGCACCGGGCCTCATCGACGCGATCACCGAGCTGTGGCCCGACGCCGACCGCGAGCGGTGTACCGTGCATCGCCTTCGGAACGTGCTGGCCAAGCTGCCCAAGCGGGGTGCTCCACGCGCGGGTCCGGGCGGCGTACTGGGCGGCGCTCGATGAGGCGACGAGCCCGCGAGGCGGAGGACAATCTGCGGGTGCTCGTCGGCGAGGCTCGGCGCGCGAGTATCCCTCCGCGGCGGCTGTCTGGCCGACGATCTGGCGGCGCTCACGGTGCACCTCGCCTATCCGCTTCGGCTGAAGAGGAGGCTGCGTTCGACGAACTTGCTGGAGCGCTCGCTGGAGGAAGTGCGGCAGGCGAACCAAGGTCATCGGCCGCTTCCCGGGCGAGACCAGCTGCCTGACCATGGCCTGGGCGGTCATGGACCTCGTCATCGCCGGCGACCGCGGCCTCGGGCTGACGCTGCCCGAGCGCCACGAGATCGCCGCCATCGTCGCTGCCCGATCGACCCCGCAACTGAGCGAGCAGATCGCCTAACCTAATCGTGCCGAGGAGCTCACGCCGTCAGAGCTTTTCCAGCAAATCCGGGACGCGACCTGAGCACAGTCGAGTCCTACGCGGCCTCAGAGCCCATGGACGGCCCTGTGACTCCGGTTCATAGTGACCAACCGAACGTCGCGCAAGGGGCCGATCAGTTGACGACGGGCAGCTCCGGGTGGAACCGATCAACGTGAGCGAATCGCTCGAGATCGGTCGCGCGACTCCGGCGGTGCGGACCTTCCTGATCGCCGACATCCGCGGCTGGACCGCCTTCACTGCGGAACGCGGGGACGAGGCTGCATCGCTTCTGGCGAAGAAGTTCGCTGAAGTAGCAACAGAAGGCGTCGAGGCGTGGGGCGGGTCGGTCGTGGAGCTCCGCGGTGACGAGGCGCTGGCCGTCTTCGACTCTGCCAGGAATGGCCTGCGTGCTGCCGCCGAGCTGCAGCGCGCGTTCGCCGCAGAGACGAGGCTCGAGCCCGACTTGCCCCTGACCGTCGGGATGGGCGTGGATGCTGGAGAGGCGGTGCCGGTCGGCGACGGGTTCCGAGGCGCCGCCCTCAACGTCGCCGCCCGGTTGTGTGCGACCGCTCTGTCGGGCGAAACCATCGCCACGCAGACCGTCACGCATCTGGCGGGCTCGATCCCCGGCATCGACTACGAGGAGCTTGCGCCCAAGGACCTGAAGGGTCTGAAGGAGCGACTGACGCCGGTCAGGATCGTCTCAACGGCCGATGAGGCAAGCGCGGCGGTCGAGTCCCTACCGGGCGCACGACCATCCATGTCGCGCCTGTTGTTGCCCGCGGAGTTGGAACCGATCGTTCCGCTGGCTGGGCGAAAGCTCGAAGTCCGCTGGCTGCGTTGGCACTGGCGACGGGCGAACCACGGCGACGGCCGCAGTGTCGTGATGTCCGGCCAGCCAGGTATCGGCAAGACGAGACTCGCCTCGGAGCTCGCCGCGCTCGCGTACGCGGGCGGCGCCTCGGTGTTCTACGTCCCATCGAGTGCCAGTGCCGTGGACATCGAGGACATTCGCGCCCGTGCAGACGCGGCAACGGCCCTGGTGATCGTCGACGATCTTGATGCGGCCAGTCCAGAGCTTGTTTCGCTCATGACTGAGCTCGGCGACGCATTGGTCCAGCGGCGAGCCCTGCTTGTCGTGACCCATCGCGAGGAGGCCGCGGAGCCGCTGCTCTCGTTCATGGAACGTCTTGCGCCGAGTCATCGGCGTCGGAGACTCGGCCCGCTCGAACCCGACGCCGTACGTGCCATCGCCGTCCTGTACGCCGGGCGATCGCGGAGATCGAATCCCCGTCTCGGACATCATGGAGAAGAGCGGCGGCGTACCGGCGGCCGTCCATCGCTGGAGCAGCGCCTGGGCCCGAACGTCAGCCACCGAACGCCTCACGACATCTGCGATGAGGACGTCAGACGGCAGGCGACGATTGCGCGAGGCCGAAGATGATCTGATCGGCGACGTCACCGACCTCGAGCTGATCCATGACCGCACCGAGCTCTTCGCGGCATCGACCGACGCGACCTCCCCGCGGCGCCTCGATGTCTGCCCATACAAGGGGTTGGCCGCATTCGAACCGGCCGATGCCGATTATTACTTCGGCCGCGAGCGGCTCGTCGCCGAGCTGATCGCCCGTCTGGTCGGCGGCTCGTTCCTGGGCCTCGTTGGCGCATCCGGCAGCGGCAAGTCATCCGCTCTGAGGGCCGGCCTGACTCCCGCGTTGGCGGGCGGCGTCCTGCCAGGATCCGAGCAGTGGACCGTCGCCGTCATGCGGCCTGGCGAGCATCCGCTGGGCGAGCTCCAGCGCGTCGCTCGGCGCGAGCCTCGATACGAGGCTGGCCGGACTTCCGGACGGCGGCCGACTCGTGCTCGTCGTTGACCAGTTCGAGGAGGTGTTCAACTCGACTCGCGATGAGGACGAGCGAATCCAGTTCATCGAGCTGCTGGGGGAGCAGGTTGATGGACTCAAGGTCGTCCTGGCCATGCGCGCCGACTACTACGGTCACTGCGCCGCGTACCCGACGCTGGCGCGGCTGATCGGCAACAACCAGGTCCTCGTTGGCTCCCTGACACCCCTCGAGCTGGCAGCGGTCATCGAAAATCCAGCGGCCCGCGTCGGCCTGCGGGTGGAGCCCGAATTGACCAGGACGCTGTTGGCCGATCTCGGCTCGGAGCCGGGAGCGCTGCCACTCCTCTCCACGGCCTTGCTCGAACTGTGGCAGGAGCGCGAGCGCGGATGGCTGACCCTCTCTGCGTACCGAGCGAGCGGCGGCGTCCACGGCGCCGTCGCACGGTTGGCCGAGAACGCGTACGGCTCCCTGACCGACGAGCAGCGACCCCTCGCACGCTCGATCCTCCTGCGACTCACCGGCGTCGGCGAGGGCAGCGGTGTCGTGCGCCGGCGCGTCCCTCTTTCCGAGTTCGATCCGCAGAACCACGAGGCGACTGCCACCGTCCTGGAGCGGTTGACTGACGCGCGCCTCCTGACGGCCGGGGACGGCTTTATCGAGGTTGCACACGAGGCTCTGCTCCGGGAGTGGCCTCGGCTGCAGCAGTGGCTCGAGGAAGATGCTGCCGGCCGCCAGGTGCGCCTGCACCTGATCGGCGCCGCCCACGACTGGGACGCGCGCGGTCGTGAGCCCGGCGACCTCTATCGCGGCGCGCGCCTCGCTGCGGCCCTCGACTGGACGGCCCAGCACGGTGCCGACCTGAACGCCCTTGAGCGCGACTTCATCGATCAAAGTCGACAGGCGTCCGAGAGCGAGATCACTCGACAACGCCGGACGAACCGCCGGCTGCGGGCCCTGCTGGCGGCTGTGGGTGTCTTTCTTCTGATCGCGATCGGTACGGGGGCGCTCGCCGCATACCAGGCGGGGATCGCCGGGCAAGCCAGCCGGCTCGCGCGTTCGCGCGAGCTTGCGGCGTCCGCGATCGCGGTACGCGACCAGGACCCGACTCTCAGCAAGTTGCTGGCGCTCGAGTCGGCGTCGATCGCGGACCCTCCTGTCGAGTCGGTGGCTTCCCTCCACCGCGCGTGGGACTCCGATCGGATCGTCTACCGCTACTCCCTGCCGACGGATCCCGACGCGAGCTCCGTCGACGCCGATCTCGACCCGACGGCCCGGTACATCGCGGTTGGCAGCGACGGGCCGAAGGGCCATGTGGAGGTGGTCGACCGGCAGGAGTCGAAGACGCTTTGGTCCTTCGCCCCGCAGATCGAGTCGACACGCCTGAGCCGCCCCGTCTTCACTCCGGATGGCAGTCGCATCGTCTTCGGTGCCTATTTCGACGATATGCCACCAGCTGGTGCGTCGGCCGATGACGTGGGCGTTCATGTTCGCGACGCGGTCACCGGCGCCGAGATCCTGCACATCGCGACTGGCGACTGTGGTGCCTTGGTCTTCGCCGCATCCAACCGAACGGCGATCGTGGCGACCTCGACCGGCGAGTTTTGCGTCCGCCTCCGGGGGATATCCGTCCGGCGCGACATCGTGCTCGAAAGCGTGGATCTCGAATCGGGCGCCAGAACCACGTTGACAGCGACCATGGCCGGAAACGACGAGCAGTCGGTGAGCAGCGATGGTTCGACGGTCGTCTTCCAGGCGTTCGACGGAGCGAACGGTCCGAACCAGGTTGCCATCAAGGACCTCGACACCGGAAAGCGTTCGACGCTCGATCTCGATGGGGCGGCCGTCCACGATGTCAGCGCCGACGGCAAGCTCGCGCTCGTCGACCACGATGGCAAGCTGCAGCTCTGGGACGTCGACGCCGGAGAAGCAGTCGGGGACGGCTTCGCACCGGACCCGATCACACACTCTGCCTACGCTCAGTTCGCACCCGATGGCCGGAGTGTGTTCTCCACGGGCGGCGACGGGCTGCTCCACCAGTGGGACCTCGATTCCGGGGAGGAGCTGCTCTCCTACCCGGCTGCTGGTGGCCGTCCCTCGCCAAGCGCAGGCGGGCTCGTCCTCCTGCCATCGTCGGAGCCAGCTGGGGCTCTCCTCATCGACACCTCGTTGCGAGCAGAGGTGCGAGCGATCGACGCGAATGTTGTCGCTTCGTCAAGCCCGGCCGGTGGTGAGTGCTCAGCGAACGCTCCTGGAAGCACGATCGACGCAGCAGGCGCGTTCCTCTTGGCTCGACACTCTCTGCCATCCCGATCCGGACTCGCCTCCGACGGTCACGACGACGGTCCTTGACCGGGCGTCGCTCCAGCCGACCACCACCCTGTCGGGCGGCGCCGGTGGCGCAGTGCTATCGCCCGACGGCACCCGGATCGCCCGGCGAACCGCACGCGTCGCCGATGGTGCCGTCCTGCAAGGGCCGGTCGAGATCGACGACGTCGCCACGGGGACCATCAGCGTCCGGCTCCAGGGGCTCTGCGAATACGATCGGAGCGACCCGACCGAGCCCGTGCTGCGCCAGGCACGCCGCGACCATGCGAACCCCGGGTGCAATGACTTTCCGATGGCGCCATTCCCGATGGACACGTGGCAAGCCCACCAGATCCGCTGGTCGCCCGACGGCACGATGCTGGCGATGACCGACCTGATCGATGGCTACTTCGCCGTCTGGAATGTGAGCGACGGATCTCTCATCCAGGCAAGCGTCGCGGCGAAGGACCCGACCCAGTTCGCCTTCGACGCGGCCTTTACCGCCGACTCGAAGCATCTCGTCGTCTCCTACACCGCCGAGTCGTTCACGGGCGGCCTTGGAAGATCGAACGCGTTGGCGACCATCTCGACGAGCGACTGGCATGTCGAGATGACGCGCGAGATGCCAGCGGGCGCGGAACAGATGATCGTCGCCGGATCTCCGACCAACGCTTCCACCGTGGCGGTCGTCTCCGGCTTCATCAGTGGCGGCAACACGACGTTGTACTGGCTCGATCCAGTCACGCTCGCCGATGCGCGGCCACCGACATCGCGCCTTCATGTCACGGAGATGGACGCGGTCGCGATGAGCGAGGATGGCTCGCGTATCGCGACCGGCGCGGCAGACGGCTCGATCCGTGTCTGGGATCGTGACGGCCGGCTCGTCCACGAACTGGAATTTCCCGGCCTGCCCATCAGAGGGCTGGCGTTCGTCAGCCCGAGCCACCTTGGCGTCGTGGTCGACGACGGAACCGTGCGCATCGTGACGATCGACACGAACGAGCTGCTCGGCCTCGCGCGTCAGTCTCTCACCCGCGGTTTCACCCAAGACGAATGCGAGCGATTCAAGGTCGAACCGTGCCCAACCCTGGCGGACATGCGGAACCTCGAAAGCGGTCCGCGCTAGCCGCGACGTGGTCCGCGGTCTTCCGCCCAGTCCGAGCTGAGAGTCGGAACCCGACCCATCCTCAGACTGGCTCGCTGCGATCCTCCATCTCCCAGGCGTGATCGAGTGCGTGCCACGCGATGCGGCGGACCGCGTAACGGGGCGGCCATTTGCGTCCGGCGAGCGGCGAGCCGTCCGACGGCTGGCGGAGGATGTCGAGCATCGCCGCCCGAAGCGCTTCGACGGCGTCGCGGTCGGTCGGGTCGGGTTGCTGCTCTCGCAGCCCCATCTCGCGGGCGTAGTACCACTCCGACTCGACGACGTGGCCGATCATCTTGTCGCGATCGCGACCGCCACCTCGCGGACCCTTGCGCAGCTCGGCAGGAGCCGATTCGGCTGCTTCGTCGAAGACCCGCCAGACGGCCTCGAGGAGGCGGACGAGCCGCCGCGCATCTTCCTTGCTGACCGAACGCCGATCGAGGTCCCCGATCGAGGACAGGACGCCGAACTCCGTGCCGCTGGCGCCGTCGGTCCGCTCCACGACCTCGTAGGCGTCCGTGTCGCGGGCCGCTGCCGGAAAGCGCATGCCAGCCTCCCCCGCGACGATCGCGAACCGCGGAGCGGCGGCGGCGAGGGCTTCGATCGCGGCCTCCTCGGTCTTGCCCGATCGCGACCAACCCGGCCAGTCGACGGCGCTCGCGAACGTCTTCCTGGGGGCCGCCTCGATCGTGACAGCGATGGTGTGACGCTTCGTCCCGGTGGCCACGGCGGGATCGGTCAGCGCGAGCCGGTGGCCCGTGTCGCCGCGCGCAGGTCGCGGACCAGGGTCGCGAGTGCGGCCACGTCGCGACCGTCCACACCGAGAGCGTCGACCAGCGCCGAGGCCACGATGACGCCGTCCGCTCCGGCCTTGGCGATCGACCGGACATGGGCCGGCCGGCTGACGCCGAAACCGACCCCGACCGGGACCGGCGAGACCGCCTTCACGTCGCGGACGAGGCGGCCGACGCTCGCCGGAAGGCTCGTCCGGGCGCCCGTGACACCGACCAGCGACACGCAGTACAGGAACCCACCACTCCGTGCGGCGATCGTGGCGCGGCGCTCCGGCGGCGTCGTCGGCGCGACGAGGTAGACGACGGCGAGACCGACCGCGCGGGCCACGTCCTCGAATGGAGCGCCTTCGTCCGGGGTCAGGTCGGCGACGATCAGACCGGCAGCCCCGGCGCCGGCCAGCCTCCTCGCGACCGCCTCACCTTCCCCGCCGCCGATGACCTGGTTGGCGTAGCCCATCGGCACGAGCGGCAGGTCCGGCCGGGCGGCGCCGATCCGCTCGATCAGCCTGAGCGAGCGCTCGAGCGACGCGCCGGCGGCGAGCGCCGCACCGGATGCCCGCTGGAGCGTGGCGCCGTCGGCGAGCGGATCCGAGTACGGCAGGCCGACCTCGAGGACGTCGGCACCGGAGTCGGCCGCCGCGAGCGCGATCTCGAAGCTGGTGTCCGCATCCGGATAGCCAGCGACCACGTAGGGGATCAACGCCGCGCGGCCGTCGGCCCGGGCGCGGGCGAAGGCGGCGGCGATGCGGCGAGCGCCGGTGGTTTCGTTCGTGCCGTGCTCGGCCGCGAGCGGCGCCCCTCCGTTCGATCCTCCTCGGTTTCCGGCCACGTTGCTCGCGCCGGTGCGCCCTCGCGCCTGGCTCGATGGCGTCGGTGGTCGTCATCGCGCGGCGCGCCATGCCGCTGCCAGCCGCTTCGGTGCCGTGCGAGCCCAGGCGCCTTCGATGGTCTCGCGCAGGACCTCGTCGGGGATCGACCCGAAGTCGAGGTCCACCCATCCGAACCGTCCGACGTGCGACGCAAAGCGGGCCGCGTCGGGGAACACGGACATGAGCGCCCCCTGCTCCTCCATCGAGGTCCGGACGCTGCCCCCGGACTCATCGACGGCCATGATCACGAAGATCCTGTCGCGGACTCGGAACGTCGGATGGCCGGGGACACCCTCGTCACCCCACGTCTCCTTCTCGGTCGCTTCGGGCAGCGAGAGGCACAGGTCGCGCACCTCGCCGCCGGTCACCGGGCCGCCTCCCACGGCTCCACCTCCGCGAACCGTTCGAGGGCCGCCAGGTCCTTGTCGCCACGGCCGGAGAACCCGACGAGCACGAGGACCTCGTCGGCCCATGAGTCGCCGGCCATCAGCCCGGGGAGTGCCGCCACCGCGTGCGCGGTCTCCAGGGCCGGCAGGATGCCCTCGGTGCGTGTCGTCGTCTTCATGGCGGCGACCGCCTCACGGTCGGTGGCGGCCGCGACCTCGATCCTGCCGCCCTCGGCGAGTGCGGCGAGCTGCGGGCCGATCCCCGGGTAGTCGAGCCCGGCCGACGCGGAATGTGCCTCGACCACCTGGCCGTCGGCGTCCTGGAGCATGAGCGAGCGGGACCCGTGGAGGATGCCTGGCGTGCCGCCCAGGATGGCCGCCGCGTGGCGGCCGGTCTCGATGCCGTCGCCGGCGGCCTCGACGACCGCGAGCCGGACGGACGGCTCGCCGATGAACCGTGCGAGCAGGCCGATCGCGTTCGACCCCCCGCCGACGCAGGCCACCGCGAGGTCGGGCAGCCGGCCTTCCACGGCGGCAAACTGGGCGGCCGCCTCGTCGCCGATCCGCCGCTGGAGGTCGCGGACGATCGTCGGGTACGGATGCGGCCCCATCGCCGAGCCGAGGACGTAGTGCGTGTCGCGGACGTTTGTGACCCAGTCGCGCATCGCCTCGTTGACCGCGTCCTTGAGGGTGGCGGTGCCCGACGTCACGGAGCGCACCTCGGCCCCGAGCGCGCGCATCCGCAGGACGTTCGGGCCCTGGCGCTCGATGTCCTCGGCGCCCATGTAGACGACGCAGGGCAGGTCGAGCAGCGCGCACGCGGTGGCCGTCGCGACTCCGTGCTGGCCGGCGCCCGTCTCGGCGATGACCCGGGTCTTCCCGAGACGTCGCGTGAGGAGCGCCTGGCCCATCGCGTTGTTGATCTTGTGGGCGCCCGTGTGGGCGAGGTCCTCGCGCTTGAGGTACAGGCGGAGCCGCGGGATCGCGGCCGAACGGCGCGAGTCGCCGGGGCCGCCACGGGCAGCTCCGCCCGCTCCCAGCCGCCTGGTCGCCTCGGCGCGGACGGCCTCGGCCAGCCGGTCGGCGCGGTACAGCGGCGTGGGCCGCCCGGCGAAGGTCGCCAGGAGGTCCCGCAGCTCCGACCAGAAGACGGGATCCTGCCGAAGCGCCGCATAGGCGGCCTCGAGCTGCTCGAGGGCGGCCATCAGTGTTTCGGGCACGTAGCGGCCACCGAAGTCGCGCTCCATGCCCCAGCGTCCGGAGCCGTCCGCGTCGAGGAGCCCGGCATGGATCGGAGTCGGACCGAACGGCAGGTTCGGCCGATCGTCGCGCGCCGCCCGGGCCCGTTTGGTGAAGAGGGCGACGCGGAACGGATCCTTCGTCGGGCGCTCGCCGGTGGCTCGCGGACGCTCCGTCCCCGAGGCCACATCCACCCCGACGGCCGGGATCGAGCGCAGGGCACCCGCGACGTTGCCCGGGGTGGAGGCCGCCGGCCAGGATGATCGGCAGCTCGCGCGCGACCGCGGCGGCGAGGCGTTCCGAGGCTCGGATGCCGGTGCCTCCGGGATGGATGCCGCCAGCCGTGTCGATGAGGAGCGCCTCCACTCCAGCGGCCAGCCAGGTGCGTCCGCGCGCGATGAGCTCGCCCGCCGTGGCGCCATCCGTCGGTCGCGTCGGTCGCGTCCGTGGCGTCCGTCGAATCCGTCATGTGCGTCGCCGGCAGGTGGAGCACCTTCCAGGTCCGCCGGGGGATCGTCGCCACGACGCCGACCCGCTCGTTGCCGCTGAGCTGGACGACGTCCGGATCCATCGCCCGCACGACCGCCTCGAGGAGCCGGGGCGAGGCGTCCGCGGTCACAGCGACGACCTCGGGCCGGTGCGCGCCGCCGGCGCTCCGGGCTAGCCGGGCGAGGTGCGCGGCTTCTTCCAGGGTGAGTTCCCGGGGCGTGCCCGCGACGACGTTGAGTCCGATCGCATCGGCTCCCGCGGCGATGGCGGCGAGCACCCCGGCATCGTCCGTGACGCCACAGATCTTCACCCGCGGACGGCGCGCGACGTTGGCGGGGTCGGTCGGGCGCCGCACCCGCGGCCACGAACGCGCGGGCCGCGGCGGCCGGATCGCCCGACCGCACGAGCGCCTCGCCGACGAGCGCGCCGTCGAACCCGAGCGCACGCCAGCGCGCGACGGTCGCCGGCTCGCGGACCCCCGACTCGGCGATGACGAGCCGGTCGTCGGGGACGAGCTCGCGCAGGCGTCCCGCGCGGTCGACGTCGACCTCGAGCGTGCGCAGGTCGCGGTTGTTGAGGCCGATCAGGCGGGCCCGTGTGGCGAGGGCGCGCTCCAGCTCCCGGGCATCGTGGACCTCGACGAGCGGCTCGAGACCGATCTTGAGCGCGTCGTCCACGAGTCGCGCGAGCTGCCTGGGCGCATGGAGAACCGCCAGCAGCAGGACGAGATCCGCACCGGCGGCCCGCAGCATCGGCAGCTGGATGGGCTCGACGACGAAATCCTTGGCCAGCACAGGCATGGCCACCGACGCCCGCACCGCCCGAAGGTCGTCCACGGAACCTCCGAACCAGTGGGGCTCGCACAGGACCGAGATGGCCGCGGCGCCACCGGCTTCGTAGGCTCGGGCGCGCGCCACGATGTCGTCATCGGCCGGCGCGATCTGGCCCGCCGAGGGCGATGAGCGCTTGATCTCCGCGATGAGGTGCAGGCCCGGGGTGGAGAGCCGGTCCACGATCGAGCGCGGACGCGGCGTGCCATAGACCGCCTCGAGCATCGGGCCCGGACCGTTCGCCCGGATGTCCGCGAGCACGTCTGCGCGCCGCCGGGCGGCGATCTCTTCCACCACGTTTCGCCGACCGCCGGCCGACCGTCCTCGACCCGCTCGCCGCTCGACGACGGTCATGCCGGACTCCCGCCGGTCGTGGCATCCGCGCCCGCCGTCGCGGCCGCCGTCGAGCCTGCCGCGGCCGCCGCGTCGCGCCGACGTCGCCGCCGCGCCGCCGCGGCCGCCGCCGCCGCCGAAGCCCGGCGCTCCTCGCGCAGCCGCTCGAGGAGCTCGGACGCCTGCCCCGCGTCGATCGTCAGCATCGCCCGCTCGATCCCTTCCTCCATCGTCTCGACGACCCCGGCCACGAGCAGGGCCGCCCCGGCGTTGAGGAGCACGACGTCCCGCCGGCTGCCGGGCTCGCCGCGCAGGACCGCCTCGGTCATCCGGGCGTTGTCTTCGGGGGCACCCCCGGACAGGCGCGCCGTCGCGACCCGCTTGAACCCGAGCGCCGCCGCATCGATGACGTGCCGCTCGACGGCATCGTTCGCCACCACGTACAGGACCCCGCTGCCGTCGAGCGGCAGCTCATCGACGCCGTCTCCATGGATCACGAAGGTCCGGTCGGTCCCGAGGCGCCGGACGACCTCCGCCATCCGCTCGGCCACCGCCGGGTCCGCGATCCCGAGGAGCTGGCGTCGCGTGCCGGCCGGGTTCGTCAGCGGTCCGACGAGGTTGAACGCCGTGCGGACCCCGATCTCGCGACGGGTCGGCCCGGCGTGCTTCATCGCCGGGTGGAAGTTCGGGGCGAACATGAACGCGAAGCCGACGTCGCGGAGCGCAGCTCCGGCCGACTCGGCGTCGTGGTCGATCCGGATGCCGAGCGCGTCGAGGACGTCGGCCGAACCCGCCCGCGACGTGATCGCGCGGTTCCCGTGCTTGGCCACGGGCACGCCGGCGGCCGCGGCAACCAGGGCGGCCGTCGTCGAGATGTTGAACGTCCCGCTGCTGTCACCGCCTGTCCCGACGACGTCGATCGCGCCATCGGGCGCGTCCACGCGCGTGACCCGCTCGCGCATCGCGAGCGCGAAGCCGGTCAGCTCGTCGACCGTCTCGCCGCGCATCCGCAGGCCCATGAGCATGGCGGCGAGCTGCGCGGGCGTCGCCTCGCCGTCCATCACCTCGCCCATCGCGCCGCGAGCCTCGTCGGTCGAGAGCGTGCCGCCGTCCACGATCGTCGCGAGCGCCGCGCGCACGAGATCGCTCATCGCGAAGCCCCGTTCAACGCGAAGCCCCGTTCATCGCGAGACCTCCGCGACCGGCTCGGCGAGACCTGCCGTCGCGAACGAGCCGCTCGCGTCGTCGAGCCGCGACGCCTCCCCTTCTCCGGCGAGGCGCAGGAAGTTGGCGAGGAGATGCGGACCCTGCGGCGTCAGGACCGATTTCGGGATGGAACTGGACCCCCTCGAGCGGCAGCGACACGTGCCTGATCCCCATGACGACGCGGTCCACCTCGCTCATCGCCGTCACCCGCAGCTCCGGCGGCAGCGTGGCGGGGTCCACCGCGAGCGAGTGGTAGCGGGCGCCCATGAACGCGGGCGGCATGCCCTCGAGCAGCCCCGCGCCGTCGTGGGTCACCTCGGTCGCCTCGCCGTGGACCAGGGTCGGCGCCCGGACGATGCGTGCGCCGAAAGCCGCCGCCATCGACTGCATCCCGAGACAGACGCCGAGGAGCGGCAGCCGGCGGTCCGCCGCGACCCCGACCGACCCGACCGAGATCCCGGCATCGCTCGGATCGCCTGGCCCGGGCGAGATGACGATCCCGCGCAGGTCCGCGCCCGGGTCGTCGGCCATCTGCGGCGAGCGCCCCGATCTCGATCGCGTCGTTGCGGACCACGACCACGTCTGCCCCGGCCGCCTGGAGCGCCTGGACCAGGTTGAACGTGAAGCTGTCGTA
The DNA here is from genome assembly GCA_963772995.1 of uncultured Chloroflexia bacterium. Lineage (GTDB taxonomy): Bacteria > Chloroflexota > Limnocylindria > Limnocylindrales > CSP1-4 > SPCO01. The sequence continues at coordinate 148,146 of CAVYZQ010000019.1, forward strand.
GTTGTCGATGACGAGGATCATCGGCCGACCCTCGCCGCCGGCTCCGGCCGCGGGCTCCGGCTCGGGTGTGCGGGACGCATCGGGAAGGCCGGCCGCCATCTCGATGGCCCGCTGGAGGGCCGCCGCCTTGTGCTCGGTCTCCTCGAACTCGCGCTCCGGCACGGAGCCCGCGACGATGCCCGCTCCGGTGTGAACGTGGGCGTGGCCATCCTTGAGGACCGCGCTTCGGATGGTGATCGCCGTGTCGAGATTGCCGTCGTACCCCAGGTAGCCGACCGCGCCTCCGTACAGGCCGCGTTTTTCGCCTTCGGCCGCGGCGATGAGCTGCATCGCGCGAACCTTGGGAGCGCCCGACAGCGTGCCCGCTGGGAAGACGGCCCGCAGCGCGTCGAGCGCGTCGAGATCGGGCTTGAGCCGGCCCTCGACGTGCGACACGAGATGAAGGACGTGGCTGTAGCGCTCGACCTCCATGTACTTGCTGACGGTGACCGTGCCCGGCCGCGACACCCGGCCGATGTCGTTGCGACCGAGGTCGACGAGCATGACGTGCTCGGCCCGCTCCTTGGGGTCGCGCTGGAGCTCTTCGGCGAGGAGAGCGTCTTCCCGGGCGTCCGCACCCCGCGGGCGTGTCCCTGCGATCGGGTGCGTCGTCAGGCGATCGCCCTCGACCTGGAGCAGGAGCTCCGGCGAGGCACCGACGACTTCGAAGGCGGGCGTCCTCACGAAGAACAGATAGGGGCTTGGATTGACCCGCCGGAGAGCCCGGTAGAGCGCGATGCCGTCGAGCGGAGCGCCGGTGGCGGGATCCACGGGCAATGCGAACGACTGGCGGCGGGCGAGGACGACCTGGATCGCCTCCCCGGCCGCGATCGCATCCTTGGCAACCTCGACGGCGTGGACATAGGCCTCACGACCGAGGCTCGTCTCGATCGGTTGGCCGAGGCCCGGAGCCGCGTCGCCGGGAGCCGCGCCGCCGGCGGCCCGCGACCGGGTCCGAGTCCGCCCCACCCACGGGCCGCGGCCGGCTCCCGTTCATCTCCGACTCGCTCGGGCGCGACGTGCGCTCGAGGGCCGCGAAGATCGCCTCCTCGGCGATGCGGTAGCGCCCCTCGAGGTCCGGCCGGTCGGTGTGGAGCGAGGCGATGGCCGAGAGCGTATGGGTCAGGTGGTCGAACACCAGGACCAGGTCGGTCTCGATGAACGCTGCCGCAGGCACGCCGACGGGGTCGCGGTCCGGGACAGGGACCGTCGTCTCGAAAGCCGACACGGCATCGTAGGCGAGCGCACCGACCGCGCCACCGGTGAAGCGCGGCATGCCCTCCGTCGGTGCGACGCGGCGGCGCGGCACGAATCCGCGGATGGCGGCCAGCGGGTCCGCCGCCGTCGTGGTCTCCACGGGGAGGTCCGGGTCGTAGGTCGGCACGGTGACGGGGCGTGTCTGGGTCCGGGCAAGGCCGTCGCGGACCTCGAGGAGCCGCCGTGGACCGACGCCGAGGAACGAGTACCGGCCGAGACGCTCCCCGCCCTCGACGGACTCGAGGAGGTAGGCAGGCCCGCCGTCGTCGAGGCGGAGGAAGGCCCCGATCGGCGTCTCGAGGTCGGCCGGACGCGTCGCGCGCAGGAGGATCGTGTCCGCACTGGCGGCGAGTCGTTGTGCCTGTGCAAGGCTGATGGGGTCGGCGGTGGTCATCGGGTGCTGCGCCTCGAGAATCAAGAACGACCGTTTCGTCCCGGGACGAAAGGTCGTGCCTTCCGCGGTGCCACCCTCATTCGGCGTGTGCCGCACTCGTCGTGACCGACGGGCCTGCCGGTGTTCCCACCGCGGCCGATCGGCGCTGCCCGCTATCGCTGGCGCTCTGCGCCGGAGCCTACTGGCGTGTGCGACTCGCGCCGCCCCGCGTTCGGTCCGGAGGCTCCCGGGTCCATTCCCCGCCGTCGCCATCCCGGCTCGCACCAGCCGCCGGGTCTCTGGGTCGACATGCGACGGGTACTCGTCCCGTTCACAGCCCGTTCTTCGTGATGTGGCCGGGAGTATGGGCGCGGCCGGGCGGACGCGTCAAGCGTCGATCGCATCCCGGTCCGTTGAGCGCGCGAAGCCGACGCAGCGCATCACCGGCAGCCTCGGATAGCGCGGGAAGCGCGGATCGGTGGCGGAGAGCCGGCACAACCAGAAGACCGATCCGGCGCGCGTCTCGACGCGGCGGGAGTGAACGCACGCGCTACACAAGCCAGGCGCCGAACCTGAACGATCGGCCGGCCGGGAAGGAATCGGACATCACGATCGGCTGGCGGAGAGGGTGGGATTCGAACCCACGAAGTCTCTCGACTCTGCGCTTTTCAAGAGCGCCGCCATCAACCGCTCGGCCACCTCTCCAGGGACGGAGGATAGCAGCGTTGCCGGCCGCCGCCGACGACGCCCCGTCCGGTCGTATCCGGTCCGCTGCACGGACGATGGTCGTGTCGGGCCTCGGCAGTCGGCGGGGATCGGAATGGTAGGTGGCGGCGACCGGTGCCGGCCGCTCCTTTGGCCGGACCTGCAGGCGGCTCGACCGGACTGAGCGGGCCGGACAGCCGGGTGCAGGCGGCCGAGGGCGGTCGATCGAGGTCGCCCTGGAAGCTGTCGGGCACCCGGAGCCGACGTTTCACCCGGTGGTCCAACGGACCGGCGACGATGGGCCCGAGCCCGCGGCGAGCCGCCGTCGACGGCGATATCCGTCGATTCGGTGCACCCGGTGGTCCGATCGACTTACGAGACAGCCGCAGACCCGACCGAGCCGACCGCCGGCGGTCGATACGACCGCCCGGTGAAACAGATCACGAAACCCCCTCCCAGGCGTCGGCTCGTCCGTCCTGGACCGAGCCCGGGCGAATCGCTCGGCAGAAGGCTCCACGCCTGTCCGCTCGCGGCCCGATCCTCGACAGTGGATAGGATCTCGACAGCCGGGTGCGCGGTCCGGCGGGCGCTGCCAGGCGGTGGCCGCTCAGAGGTGCTCGGACGAGACCACGATCGTCCCGCCCAGGAGGTCCGCCCAGCCACGCCGGCGCTTGTCGATGAAGATCCAGATGAACCCGATGTAGAAGACCGCGGCCGACACCCAGAATCCGACGAGGCGCAGGATCGCGGGTCCCGCCGTGACCGGGCCGCCATCGACGTCACGGACGACCTTGATTCGCATCAGCTTCATGCCCAGCGTCTGACCGCCGTGCGTCCAGTACCACGGGAAATATCCGAGAGTCACGCCGAGGATGCCGATGAAGGCGAGGACCCACAGGACGGGAAGGAAGAAGCCGATGATGAAACCGACGATGGCGAAGGTGAAGCAGACCGCGCTGATCACCAGGATGTCGACGATGTACGCGACGAGCCGGGCGCCCGGCGAGGCGAACTCGATGCCGGGAGCAGGGCCGTCGACTGGTTCGGGCGCCTGCCACGCCGTCGGTGACTGGCTCATGTTCACGCTCCCTTGCGTGCCGCCTCAGGGTTGCTTGACGACGACGGTGCCGGCGATGAGGTCCTGCCATCCACGCCGGCGCTGATCGATGAAGATCCAGATGTAGCCGATCCAGAACACCGCTCCCGCGACCCACAGGCCGACCAGCCGAAGCAGCGCGGTCCCCCACCCGATCTTGCTGCCATCGGAGTCGCGCACCACTCTGAGGCCGAACGGCATCATGCCCAGCGTCTGGCCGCCCCGCGCCCAGAAGAACGGGAAGTACAGGAATCCGACGATCGCGCCGATGAGCAGGATGAGCAGGAAGCCGCCGGCCGCGCCCCCGCTGACCGACGTCACCTCGTTACCTTCGACCGTCGTCCCGGCGAGGAGCACCGCCGACGCGACGATGACGAACGCGAAGATGATCAACGTGACGATGATCGAATCGAGGATGTACGCGACGAGCCGGGGGCCATGCGGGGCGAATTCGACCCCTGGCGCAGGCCCAGCGGGTTCCGTCGGCGTCGCCCACATGACCGCGGGCTGCGCGCCAGGTGGCTGGCCCTGGGTGACCCAGCCGGGTGCATTGGCCGGCGACGCAGCCGGTGGGGTCGGTTGGGTCGGTGCTCCCGGAGGCGCTCCGGGCGGCACAGCGGGCGGCGGGGCACCGGCGGGCCCGGGCTGGGCTGGTGGGACGGACTGGTCCATGGGCGACCTCCCTCTCAGTCGATGGTAGCGCGCCCGACGTACCGTTGGAGCACCTCCGGCACGGAAATCGATGCCGTCCGGCCGCTGATAGGTCTCCAGGAGCGCAGCCACGACACGCGCCAGGGCCAGGCCCGACCCGTTGAGCGTATGGACGAGCTCGGGCTTGGCGCCGGGCTCCGGGCGATAGCGGATGGCCATCCTGCGGGCCTGGAAGTCGCGGAAGTTCGAGCAGGAGCTGACCTCGAGCCAGCGCTCGACTCCGGGCGACCAGACCTCGAGGTCGTACTTGCGGGCCTGGGTGAAGCCCATCTCCCGGGTGCTCATGAGCAGCACGCGGTAGGCGAGGCCGAGGCGCTGGAGGAGGATCTCGGCGCGTTCGGTCATCCACTCGAGGGCGGCCGCGCTGTCCTCCGGCTTCTCGAACAGGACCATCTCGACCTTGTCGAACTGGTGGACGCGCAGGATGCCTCGGGTGTCCTTGCCGGCCGCGCCGGCCTCGCGCCGGAAGCACGGCGTGTAGGCGGCGTATCGGATCGGCAGGTCCGTGGCGTCGAGGATCTCGTCACGGTGGAGGTTCGTGACCGGGACCTCCGCCGTGGGGACCAGGTACAGGTCGTCCCGGGTGACCACGTACATCTGGTCTTCCTTGTCGGGGATCTGGCCGGTCCCCGTGGCACTCGCGGTGTTGACGACCGCCGGCGGCCACACCTCCGTCATGCCGTTCTCGCGCGTGTGCACGTCGAGGAACCAGTTGATGAGCCCGCGCTGAAGGGCAGACCCGGCTCCGAGGTACACCGGAAAGCCGGATCCGGCGATCTTTGCGCCCCGGGTGTTGTCGAGGATTCCCAGGGCGTCACCGAGCTCCCAGTGGGGCCTGCGGGTCCAGCCGTCGACCTCGTTCGGCAGGATCTCGCCCCATGTTCGGATGGTCAGGTTGGCCTCCTCGCCACCGACGGGGATGTCGGGGTCGGGCGGGTTCGGGATCCGCAGCAGCAGGTCATCGAGGGCCGCCTGCGCCACCGCCAGTGCCTCGTCGATCCCCTTGATGCGGTCGCTGGCCGCCGTCGACGCCGCCCGCAGGTCCGCGACCTCCGGGCCGTCCGGGGCCGCACCGCCCTTGATGGCCTCACCGATCCGCTTCGACACGGTGTTGCGCTCGGCCTTCAGTGCCTCTCCCTCGGCAAGCAGCCGCCGGCGCTCCGCGTCCAGCTCGAGAGCGCGATCGACGAGTCCCGGATCCTCGCCCTTGCGGATCGCGCCGTCGCGGATGAGCTCCGGCTCGTCGCGCAGCCGCTGCAGCCCGACGCTCATGCCGGGCCGCCCACGGGGGCTGCCCTCGCGCCGCTCGCCTCGCGCAGGCGCGCGGCCACGAAGCCCGGGTCGAGGCTCGCCAGCAGCCAGCCGGCGCGCGGTCCATTGGCCCGGCCCAGAAAGGCGAGGTAGAGCGCGGCAAACGCGCGGCCGGGCGGCAGGCCAATCGCCGACGCTACCCCGAAGATCATGGTCTGCCAGTCATTCCCGCTGACGGGCGCCTGGGCATCGGCGGCGTCGGCGAGCGCATTGAGGAAGGCGCGCTGCTCCGGCTCGAGCGCGGCCGCCTCGATCGGCAGGGCGTCCCGACGCACGGCGAGTCGGGCCCCCTCCGGCGCATACGTCTCGAGCCATGCCCGGGCGGCGGCCAGCCGCTCGTCGAGGTCGGCCTGCTCCCGTGTCGTCAGGGGGCTGCCCTTCTCGGACTCGACGCGGGCGGCCACGTCGACACCCGGCACCTGGGCAAGCAGCGCGAGATGGGCGAACGGCGCGCGGAAAGCGGCTGATTCGGTCGCGACATCGGCGTCGGGATCGAGCAGGGCGTACCGGAACGTGGCTTCGAAGCCCGCCGGCATCTCGCCCTTCACCTCGCGGCCGGCGGTCGCCGCCGCGTACCGATCGAACTCGTCGAACAGGCGCGGGATCGCGTCGGTGCCCTCGGGATCGAACTCGATCGCCTGGTTGGGGCGCGGTCGCACGAACAGGAACCGGAGCTGTTCGGGCGGGATCACCTCGACGATGGTGTGGGCGGCGGCCCCGCGGCCCTTGGAGGTGGACATCTTCCTGCCGCCGATGTTGAGGAACTCGTAAGGCACGTTGAGCGGCGGCTCTCGCTCGAACACCTCGCGGGCGATGGCGTCGGAGCGATCGCGCGAGCCGCCGGCGGTCGAGAGGTCCTTGCCCCCGGGTTCGATGGTGACCCCGAACAGGGACCACTGGGCGGCCCACTCGAGGTTCCACGGCAGCTTGGCCGCGCCTCCGAACGGACTGATCCAGCCCGAGGAGCCACATCCCCGCGCCCACTCGACCAGGCGCTCGCGACACTCGAAGTAGACCCGCTCGCCATCCCAGGCGGTGACGATCGTGGTGCCGACCTTGCCGCACGTCGGGCAGATGACCCCGATCGGGTGCCATGTCTCGGGGTGCTGGACCTTGGCCACCCGGCGGTAGATCTCGCGCACCAGCGCCGCCCGGTCGAGAGCAGTCCGGATGTAGGGGTCCATCTCGCCCGTCGGGTAGATGTCGCTCATCCAGTAGTAGCGGTCTGGATGGATCCCGAGTCCCGCGAACGTCTCGATGAACATCCCCGCGAAATGCCGGGCATAGCTCTCGTGGCAGTCCCCTGCCGGGTCGGGCACGTGCGCGAGCGGACGGCCCATCTCGCGATCGATGGCGTCGGGTGTCAGGAGCGCCTGCGCGTCCATCGGGTCGAGGTCGTCGACGCCGTAGAGGAGCGTCGTCTCATGGCCGTTGGCGCGCAACGCCCGAACGATGACGTCCAGGATGACCGGCCCGCGCAGGCTGCCGACGTGGACGGTCCCTGACGGCGTCTTCGAGTCGTTGACGACCTGCGGTCCGCTGACGCGCGCCGCCAGCTCGTCAGCCCAGTCCATTGCCTCGCCTCGTCTGCTGCCACCCGCTCCGATGTACCCGCCCGCGCGCTCCGAGGTCAGAGGCGGAGCTCCGCGACGCCATCGGCCCGAGGATCCGTGCCTAGGTGATGCCCACGATCTTGTAGGTGAAGTCGCCGGCCGGGACCTTGACGACGACCTTCTCGCCCTTCTTCTTGCCGAGCAGGGCGCGCCCGACCGGGCTCTCGTTCGAGATCCGGCCCTCGGACGGCTTCGCCTCGGTGGACCCGACGATCGTGAACTTCTCCGACCCGTCCGGGCTCTCGACGCTCACCGTGGAGCCGATCTGGACGTGATCGGTCGAGTGGTTCTCGTCGATGATGATCGCGTTCTTGATGAGGGCTTCCAGAGTCTGGATCCGGCCTTCGACGAACGCCTGCTCGTTCTTGGCGTCCTCGTACTCGGCATTCTCGGAGAGATCGCCGTGTTCCTTGGCGTCGTGGATCCGGTTCGCGACTTCCGGGCGCCGGACCGAGACCATCTCGTCGAGCTCCAGGCGGAGCTTCTCGAGACCGTCCTTCGAGAGATACGTGGGCTTGTTGTTCACGTGCGGGCCCCCGCGATGCGGTTGGTGGAACTCGCGCTTTGCGTCGAGATAAAGGAAAGAACTCCAGGCGACCAGCGGCCTCGCCGCGCGCCTGAAGTTCCGACCGGGTGCGAATGGTAGTCGCGGGCCGGGATGGTGTCAAAGCGCCGAATCACGAGGTTATCGACGATGGATTGAAATCTACGCGGCCCTCGAGCGCTCATCATGTCAGGCACCTCGAGTGGGGCGCCAGGAGAAGGGGTAGCGGGTGGACCGCGAGCTCGTCGAGCGAGCGAAGCACGGCGACCGAGGGGCCTACGAGGCCATCGGCCGCTGGTCACCCGACGGCCAGAGGCTGATGATGGCCGGCTGCCGCGGCGCGATGTGCGATCGGCTGGTGGAGCTCGACCCGTTCGGCTCTGACCCGCCGGTCTACCTGGAAGTCCCGGGCGGGGCCCTCGACGGGCTCAGCTGGGGCCCCCAGCGGTAGAAGGCCGTCAGCGGCGAGGCGGGCGCGCGGCGAACCAGCGCCGCCCGATACTCCCTCGCCGAACCCGGCGGGGTCGCCCTACGCGTCCCCGCCGGCGAGGTGCAGCAGTCGGCGTTTGATCCGCTGCAACGAGCCGCGGTCGGGGAACGCCACGAACAGGGTGTCGTCGCCCGCGATCGATCCGGCGACCTCCGGCCAGCGGGTGCGGTCGAGGGCCGCCGCGATCGCGTGCGCTGACCCTGGCAAGGTCCGAATGACGAGGATCAGGCCCGCCTCGTGGGCCTCGATCGGCAGGTCGGCAAGGATCTTGCGCAGACGTTCCTCGCCGGAGGTCTCCGCCTCGATCAACCGGGGCGGGACGGCGTAGACCGCCATCCCGTCGTGCATCGCCTTGATGAGTCCGAGCTCCGCGACGTCCCGCGAGATCGTCGCCTGGGTCGTGCGAAAGCCGCGCTCCCGCAGGGCTGCCGCCAGCTCCTGCTGGGTCCGGATGGGCCGCTGCTCGACCAGGTCGCGGATCGCGCGCTGGCGCAGCTGCTTCATGACCTCCATCGCGGTCGCTCCTAGCCCCGGGCGAACCAGACGGCGAGGATGATCCCAGCAAGGATGAGGCGGTAGACCACGAAGATGTTGAGGGAGCGCGTCCGCAGGTAGCTGAGCATGAAGCCGATCGCGATCATCCCGGACACGAAGGCCGCCAGGAGGCCGACGATGAGCGGTCCGATCGCGACGTCGACGCCGGCTTCCCCGGACGCCAGCTTGCGCGCCTCGAACAGCGCGGCACCGGCCGTGATCGGGGTGGCCATGAGAAAGGCGAACCGCGCCGCGGCCTCCCGGTCGAGGCCGGCGATGCGTCCGGCCGAGATGGAGATGCCCGACCTGCTGATGCCCGGGATGAGCGCGAGCGCCTGGGCGGCGCCGATCCCGATGGCGACCGGGAACGTCACGTCGGCGACGCCCTTCGTCCTGGGCCCGAACCGGTCGGCGGCCCACAGGACCGCGGCACCGATGAGCAGGGTGACGGCCACGAGCGGCACGTCCCGATGCGCGTCGGCGCCGGCGCTGGCCCAGAACTCCTCGATCGCGTCACTGAGCAGGAACCCCGCGATGGCCGCCGGGATCGTGGCGGCGACCAGCAGCCAGGCCAGCCGGCGGTCCGGATCGACACCGAACGAGCGGTCCCGGACCGCGGCGAACCCCGCCGGGACGAGCCGGAACCAGTCCGCCCGGAAATAGACGAGAAGTGCCAGCAACGTGCCGACATGGAGCATCACCCCGAACGCGAGCGAGGTGATGAACGGATCGTCCCAGCCCGCCAGGTACGGGACGATGATGAGGTGCCCGGACGAGGAGATCGGCAGGAACTCGGTGAGTCCCTGGACGATCCCCATGATCAGCGCCTGGATGTAAGTGTCCATCAGATCGGCGTCGCGCCTGACGGCCCATGCCGGCGTTGCGGGTCCGCGCGTTCACTCACGCACCTTCAGGTGCGCTCGTTCTCGTGCTCCCCGGCGCCTTGGCCTGGACACGTCATCCGCGACGATTCTCAGTTCAGTCGGGGTGACGGCTATCGGATGAACAGGGGGGCGAGGACCAGCGAGATCGTCGCCAGAAGCTTGACGAGGACGTGGAGCGACGGGCCGGCCGTGTCCTTGAACGGGTCGCCGACCGTATCGCCCACGACGGCCGCCGCGTGCGCCTCGGAGCCCTTGCCGATCACGTTGCCCTGGTCATCCTTGAGGTGGCCCGACTCGATGTACTTCTTGGCGTTGTCCCACGCTCCGCCACCGTTGTTGAGGACGGTCGCGAGCAGCACACCCGCGATGGTCCCGACCATCAGCATCCCGGCGACCGCCTCGAACCCGAGCAGGAGTCCGATGACGATCGGCGTCCCGACGGCGACGAGGCCCGGGGCGATCATCTGGCGGAGAGCCGCCTTCGTGGTGATGTCGACGACGCGGGCGTAGTCCGGTCGCTGTGAGTAATCCATGATCCCGGGCATCTCCCGGAACTGGCGCCGGACCTCGACGATGATCGTCTGGGCGGTGGTGCCGACGGCACGGATCGCCAGCGAGCTGAAGAAGTAGACGAGCATCGCCGCCAGGAGCGCCGCGATGAACACGTTCACGTTGGCCAGGTTGATCGCGTTGAGGATCTCCGCACCGGGGACACCGGCTTCGAGGCGACGGCCCTGGATCAGGTTGATCTTGTCGATGTAGGCGCTGAACAGCAGGAAGGCGGCCAGGGACGCCGACGCGATCGCGTAGCCCTTGGTGAGCGCCTTGGTGGTGTTGCCGACAGCGTCGAGGCGGTCCGTGATCTCGCGCGCGCCCGCCTCGGCACGGCTGAACTCGGCGATGCCGCCGGCGTTGTCGGTGATCGGGCCGAAGGTGTCCATCGCCAGGATGTAGGCCGTCGTCATCAACATGCCCATCGTCGCCACGGCGGTCCCGAAGATCCCGCCGACATTGCGACCGTCCGCCGACATGAGATTGGCCTGGGAGCCCAGCCAATGACTCACATACAGCGCGATGCCGATCGTGATGGCCGTGACTGCGGTCGTCTCGAAGCCGACCGCCGTCCCCGAGATGATGTTCGTGGCCGGGCCCGTCTTGGAGGCTTCCGCGATCTCGCGGACCGGGCGGTAGCTGCCAGCGGTGTAGTACTGGGTGATGTAGACGAACGCGACGCTCGTCGCGAGGCCGACGATACCGGCGGCGAAGAAGTAGACCCACGTCGGGAGCCCGCCCTCGCCGGTGCCGCCATTGGTCTGCATCATCACGTTCGTCGTGATCGCGAGGCCCGACCACGGACAGGATGGTCGTGACCCAGTACCCGCGGTTGAGCATGTTCATCGGGTTCTCCGTCTCCTTGCCCCGGACGAAGAAGATGGCCACGATGGTGGCCAGCAGCCCGAAGGCACGGACGACGAGCGGGAAGAAGATCCAGGCCTGCGGGTTCGGCCAGCCGGCCGCCGCGGCGATGGTGTAGACGCCGACGCCGAGGATCATCGCGCCGATGTTCTCGGCCGCGGTGGACTCGAACAGGTCGGCGCCACGGCCGGCGCAGTCGCCGACGTTGTCCCCGACGAGGTCGGCGACCACGCCCGCGTTGCGGGGGTCGTCCTCCGGGATGCCCTTCTCGACCTTGCCGACGAGGTCGGAGCCCACGTCGGCGGCCTTCGTGTAGATCCCGCCGCCGAGCTGGGCGAAGAGGGCGACGAAGGAGGCACCGAAGCCGAAGCCGACGATGAGGAATGGCGCTTCGGCGACCGTGACCTCACCGATGAAGGTCGAGTAGAACGTGAAGATGCCCCACACGCCCAGGAGGGACAGGGCGACCACGAGGAAGCCCGACACCGCGCCTCCGCGCATGGCGACCTGGACGGCTTCGACCAGGCTCCGTCGGGCCGCCGACGCGGTCCGCACGTTCGCCCGGACGGCGACGAACATGCCGATGATGCCCGAGGCCATCGAGCACGCCGCACCGACGATGAAGGCGACCGCGGTCATGACCCCGATCGGGAGACCGGCCAGCTTGGGCACATCGGCGACGTCGGCGGTCTCGATCAGCGTGATGATGATGCCGATCAACACCGCAGCGACGACGGCCAGGATGGCGATCGTCGTGTACTGGCGGCGGATGAAGGCGACCGCGCCCTCGTAGATCGTGCCGGCCACGTCCTGCATCGCCTGGGTGCCGGTATCACGGGCGAGGACGTCCCGGGCCAGGTACAGGGCGAACAGGATCGCGATGATCCCGGCCGGCAGGATGATCAACTGGAGCTGACTGGCGTCCATCAGGACAGAAGGTCCTCCACCTTGGGCTGATGACCGGGTTCCGACCCGGCGCGTGGCGTGCGCCGCTCGGGTGCGGACGACGGGGAATGCCGGCCCGCGCCCATCCGGGGACTGTGGGGATGGGACCGTGCAGGCGGCGGCGAGTGTAACAAGGCGCGAGAAGCCGGGTCAAACTCGTCCGGAACGACCGGTATGCATCGCCTCCGGGGACCGCCGGAGCGCCGTCGGCGGCTCGAGGGGTCCGCCCCTATACTGCCGCCTTGTGACCCGACGACCGTTCTTCGGGTGTCTCTTCGAGATCGTCGAGACGCTCGTCCTCACGCTCATCATCTTCCTTGTCATCCAGACGTTCGTCGCCCAGCCGTACAAGGTCCAGCAGCAGTCAATGGAGCACACGCTGGAGCCCGACCAGTACGTCCTCGTCGACAAGCTGACTCCGCGGTTCGACGATTATTCGCGCGGCGACATCGTCGTCTTCAACCCGCCCTCCGACTGGGCGCAGGAGGACGGCACGCCGTTCATCAAGCGCGTCATCGGCCTTCCCGGCGACACCGTCGAGATCCACGACGGCGACGTCTTCATCAACGGGACCATGCTCGACGAGCCCTATCTGTACGCGACCGCGCCCGGCGATCCGACCCAACCGACGACCTCGGGCGGCAACGAGGAACGCTGGGTGATCCCGGAGGGCGAGCTCTTCCTGATGGGCGACCATCGCGCGAACTCGGCCAATTCGCGGTCGTTCGGGCCGGTCGAGGAGGGCAGCGTCATCGGCCGTGCGTGGCTGCGCTACTGGCCGCTCAACGTCTTCGGCATACTCCCGACCCCGACCTACCCGGAGCTGGCGCCCACCTCGCCATGAGCCCGCCGCCGTGAACCCGGCCCTCGCGGGGGTCGCGCTCGCGGTCGTGGTCGGCGGAGTGTTCGCGGGGTCGACCCGCGATGCCCGGGCCGCCGTCCTGGGGCTCGTCGTCGTCCTGGTCGGCAGCCCGTTCATCGCCGACCCTCTCCCGGACCCGGCCGCGCTCGGCGCCCGCATCGTCGGGGCGGTGCTCGGCGGGTACGCCCTGTGGATCGCCGCGCGCGGCCATCTGACGCGGACCGGCGGGTCACCCGTGGGATGGCCGACCGATGCGCTCCTGGCAGCCGCGGCGGCAGTGGTCGGGTACGGCAGCCATGGGCTCGGGGCGCCGACCGCGGGTCCCGCGGAGGCCTCGGCCGCCGGGTTCGCGTTGGCCGCGCTGGCGGTGTTGCCGGTCGTCACCGGAGGCGACATCCTGCGCATCGGCCTGGGTCTCGGCCTGCTCCTCAGCGGTGCGCTTCTCGTCCGGGTCGGGCTCGGTGGAACGCCCGATGCGCTCGAACAGCTCATGACGGCCGCCCTGGTGGGCGTCCTCGGCGGGGCCGTCGCCATCCTCGCCGGCGCGGCGCGCGCGGATGGATCGGAGGGCTTCGAGCTCGCGTCGTCTGGGGCGCGACTTCCGCGTCAGCACGATACCCATCCGACCGGGCGGCGATGACCCTCGCGCTCTTCTTCCTCGTCGCGTTCGCGACCGCGGGCGTGGCGCTCCTCCTGCGCTCCCGCGAAGCCGGGTCGGCGATCGTCGGTCTGGGCGGGCTCGTCGCGCTCACGATCGTCGGCATCGCGCTCGAGCCCGGCGACGCGATCGTCATCGGGGACGGCGGCCTCGTCGTCTCCGAGTACACGCGGCTCTTCCTGGTCCTCGGCTCGCTCGTGGGGCTGGCCCTTGCCGGGATGGGCCTCGTGGCGGGCACACGGCGGGATGCGCCCGCGGCGACGCTCGCCATCCTCGGCGCCTGTGCGTTGACCTTGACTCTCACCGACCCGCGGGCGGCGGTGCTGGCCGGCACACTCGGCGGGCTGTTCGGCGTCGTGGTCACCCTGGTCCCGGCGAGCGGGAGATCCGGGTCGACGGTCGGCATCCGCGAGGCCCGGGCGGTCGTGGTGGCCGGTACGCTGGCCATCGCCGCGACTGCCTGGTTCGGTCGTGACCTCTCGCAGCTGGCGGCTCAGCCCGTCGTATTCGGGCTCGCCTATCTCGCGTTCGCGATCGCGGTCGCCATCCGCTTCGGCGCCATTCCCTTCCACCTGTGGGTCGCCCGTCTCGCCGACGCCGCCCCGGAGACGGCCCTCCCGATCCTGACCGCGCTGGCACCGGCTGCGTTCGCGATCGTCGCCCTCGCCTGGATCGACGCCTCGGTCGCGCCACTCCTGGTCGATCTCGACGCTGCACGCGACCTGGTCCTCGCGATCGCGATCGCGTCCATCGTCCTCGCGGCGCTCGCAGCGCTGGTTCAGGACGACCTCGAGCACGTCGTCGGCTATTCGATCGTCGGAGACGCAGGCGTCATCATCCTGGCCCTGGCGGTGCTCGATCCGGCGGCCTGGGCACCCGCCAGGACCTGGGTGATGGCGTTCGTCGTCGGGAGGGCGGCGTTCGCGGCCTGGGCGGCAGGCATCCGTGTGACGTTCTCGACGGGACGTCTCGGCGACCTCCGCGGCTGGGCGACGCGATCACCGATCCTCGCGGTCGCCCTTGGCCTGGTCGCGATCGCCGCGGTCGGGTTTCCGGGGCTCCTCGCCTTCGATGCCCGGGCGTCGCTGGTCGAACTCGCGCTGGACGGGCCCGTCGCGGCGATCGTCCTGGTGGCTTGCCTGCTTCCGATCCTGTACTACGGGCGTCTCCTTGCGGTGGGAGTCTCGCGGCCGGACCGGGCGGTGGACCCGAACGCGACCTGGGGCCCCGCCATCGGTCGGCCGGCGCCCACCGACCACCCGGCAGGGGTGCGCGAGATCGTCGTGGGCAGCCGTCCATTCATCGCGGCGGTGATGGCGGTGCTCCTCGCATCGATCGCACTCGCGACGGCCGCGGGTGCGTTCGGTCTGCCTGGGGCGGCGGCCGGGGCGCCGGGAGGCCCGGAGGGGCCGGTCGAGGTCGTCCAGTAGCGCCGGATCCGGATGATCCGGCCGGCCGTCAGTTCCCCGGCCCGATCACCCAGCGATCGACGTCGCGGTCGTAGGCCAGCAGCTCATCCGGGCGGAACCAGAGGGCCAGCTCGGACGCGGCGGTTTCTGCGCTGTCGGAGGCGTGGACGATGTTCTGCCCGGTCTCCAGCGCGAAGTCGCCCCGGATCGTCCCGGGGGCGGCCTCCTGCGGCTTCGTCGCGCCGTTGATCGCCCGGACGACTGCGATCGCGTTGGGACCTTCGACCACGAGCGCGACCAGCGGCCCCGACACGATGAAGTCGACCAGGCCGGTGAAGAACGGCTTCTCACGGTGGACGGCGTAGTGACGCTCGGCCAGCGCGCGGTCGATGTGGACGAGCTTGAGGCCGACCACCTTCAGGCCGCGCTCCTCGTAGCGCGCCAGGATGCGACCGACGAGCTGGCGCTGGACGCCGTCGGGCTTCACGAGGATGAGGGTCCGTTCGGTGGCTGGCATGTCGACCTTGGGTGGGGGTTCGGGCTGGACCGCGGGATTGTATCGGATGACCCGATGGCGATCAGTGGTGCTGGACGTCCTCGAGGGCGTTCGCTGCATCGCTCCCGTCCGGGTGCGTCGCATCGAAACCGTCGAGCTCGTCGAGGGATCCGCTCGCGTCGTCGGTCGCGGTCGCGTCGGCGAGGGCGGCGTCGGCTGGTCGGGCGGGTCGGCGACGGTCGTGTCCACGGCTTCGATCGCATGCCCCTCTCCGGGCGCATCCGCGACGTCCGGACCCTCGACACCCGGACCGGGCGGCTCCGTCGAAGCCTCCGCCACTTCCTCGGTCGCGGGCGACGACGCCCCGCCCGACGTCGATCCAGCATCGAGGACGGCCGGCGAGACCGCTTCCACCGGCGCCGGCCCGCCCGCCCGACGCAGACCGGCGGCCGCGGCCGGATCGTCCTGTCCCTGTTCGGTCCGCGGACGCCTGCGACGCTCGGGCGGGCCTCCCTGCGAGGCGAGTGCGTACGCCTGGCGCGCCTCAGCCTCGTGCCCGACGAGGCGATAGGCATCGCCTCGCACGACGATGAGGGGGACGCTCCGGGCGCCGTCGGTCGCCTCGAGGACGGCCGGGGCCAGGGCGGGCGCGAAGCGGATCGCGAGCCCGAACCGGAACGCGGCCTCCTCGTACGCTCCGGCGATCAGCGCGGTCCGCCCGGCCTGGAAAGCTTCGTCGGGGTCGGGCATCTCGCCGGCGGACGATGCGCCGCTGTCGGCGTCCCAGAATCCCAGCGTCAATGGTCCCGACGACCCCGCGGTCTCGTCGGGCGCTTCCTCTGTCGCCGAACCCAGCGTGACCGCGGCGGCGGCGCTGGCGGCGGTGGCGCCCCTGAGACGGGACGACGCTGCCCCGTCCTCCTCGGCTTCACGATGGAACAGGGTTGCGGCTGTCGGCGGCGGCTCGTCGGCATCGGGCGGCCAGACGGCGGAGCGCGGCATGCCCGCGAACACGCGATCGATCCGGCCATGCAGCCGGGACATGGCGATCGTCGCGAGACGGCGCGCCTCGCTCGGGCGGCCATCCGCCGAGGCCGCTTCGGCGGCGATGAGGTATGCCACCGGATCGTCCGCCTTCGCGTCCAGCGCGACGAGGGCGGCCTCGCCGGCACCCTGCAGGTCACCGGTCCGCCAGCGGACTTCGGCGAGATCGACCAGACCGGCCGCATCGAGGGTGCCGAGACCGGCCAGCGTCTCGAGCTCGGTCCGGGCGAGCGCCAGCGATCCAAGGCGGAGGTGGGCGCGAGCCATCGTGAGTTCGATCCGGCGCGGTCGTCCGTCCGGCGGGTACGTCTCGGTCGGTGGCGACCCGGTCAGCGTCGTCATGGCAGCCGGAGGTGGCGGTCCAGGCCACGAAGGTATCGCGCCGGTGCGACCGCGGCGAGGCGGAGCGCGTCGTCGCAGAACAGCTCGCCGGCGAGGCGCCTGATCGCTCCGGCATCGACGGCGGCGACCGCCGCGAGCGCCTCGTCAAGCGTCAGAACCTTGTCGTGGAGGGCCTCCTGCCCGCCGATCCACGACGCCACGTGCCGGGTGTCGTCCATCCGCAGTTCGAGGCCTCCGGACAGGTAGCGCTTGGCCTTCGCCAGCTCCGCCTCCCCGACGGACTCGTCGCGCAGCCGGGCGAGCTCACGAAGGATCGCCTCGAGCGCGGCCGGCAGAGCCGCCGGATCCACACCGGCCGACACCTCCAGGCAGCCGGCGTCGGCGTATTCGACCAGCCCCGACGAGACGTCGTAGGCGAGGCCGAGCTCTTCGCGCAGGGTGAGGAACAGCCGGCTGCTCATCCCGTCGCCGAGAACGGTGTTGAGGACGGCGAGCGTCCAGCTGTCGGGGTGGTCGCGGCGGAGCCCGGGCACGCCGACGCACAGCTGGGCCTGGCTGGTGTCGCGCTTTCCGAACCGGGCGACCTGGCCGGCCGGGAGTGCCGGAGCCGGGTCGGGGCGCGGGATGGCGCCGTTGCCCGTCCCGAAAGCCGCCGCGGCGAGCTCGGTGGCCCGATCGTGGCCGAGATCGCCGACCACCGAGACGACCGTGTTCGCGGGCCGGTACATGGTCCGCCAGAAGTCGTGGACGGCCTCCTCGGGCAGCGCCAGGATGTCGGCCTCCTCGCCGCAGATCTCGCGGCCGAGGGGTCCATCGCCGAACATCGCCGCCTGGAAGAGCATCTGGCAGTACTCGGCGGGATCGTCGAGGTAGGAGCGGATCTCCTCGATGATCACGGCCCGCTCGCTCTGGATGTCGGGCGCGTCGAGTCGCGGCCGGACGATGAGCTCGCCGATGACATCCATCGCGCGAGCGACCTCGCGTCCCGGGACGCGGACCCAGTAGACCGTCGATTCGCGGTCGGTGGCGGCGTTGAACGACCCACCGACACCCTCGATCGCCTCGCTGATCAGCCGTGTCGTGGGGTAGGCCGCCGTGCCTTTGAAGGTGATGTGCTCCATGAAATGCGCGACACCGACCTGGCCGGCGGTCTCGAGGCGCGACCCCGCGAGGACGTACGCGGCGATGGATACCGAGCGCGCCGCCGGCAACCGGGCGCTGATGACGCGCGGTCCCGAGGGCAGCGCCGTCCGTTCGAACACGTGGCGGATGGTACCGGATTGCCGGTCAGGGCCCGGACGGCCTTCGCCCGCGCCTGGCGGGCGACCGGGCGAGACCGGCACCGCGGGACGCCGCCCAGATTAGGCCGACGGAGCCCGACCCCGGCGGCTATCCTTCCGAGAGGCTCCCCGCGCTGCGGGGCGCCGCGGCCGATCAACCGCGTCATGCCGCGGGCGCACACGCCAGGGCGTCCCGGGCGCGGGCGGGCACGAACGCTCGAGGAGGACGCTTCCATGCTCGCATCGCGGGTCAGATCGTTGTCACTGCTGGCGATCGCCGCGCTCACGTTCGGAGCGTGCAGCGGGACCGCCGGCTCGGCGGTCCGAGCGGCTCTGCGGCCGCGAGCGGCTCTGCGGCCGCCAACACGTGCGCCGGAACGGGAGCCAAGGGTGGCGCCGATCTCCAGATCCCGGACGTCGAGTCCGGCAAGTTCAACGTGGCGATGGTCCTCATCGGGCCCCATGACGACGGCGGCTGGAGCCAGGCGCACTACGAGGGCCTCCAGTACCTCTGCCAGAACATGCCCGACTCGCACATCGCCTACATCGAGAACGTGCCCGAGGGCGCCGACTCGGAGCAGGTCTTCCGGAGCCTCTCGCGCAAGGGCTTCGACTTCATCATCGGGACCTCGTTCGGCTACATGGACCCGATGGACGCCGTCGCAAAGGAATTCCCCAACACAACCTACCTGCACCTGACCGGGTACAAGTCGAACGGCAAGAACTTCGGGAACTTCTTCGGCGCGGTCGAGGACATGAAGTACCTCGCCGGGATGCTGGCCGGCTCGCGGGCAAAGAAGGACGGCAACCCGAAGATCGGCTACATGGCCACCTTCCCGATCCCCGAGGAACTGCGACTGGGCAACGCGATCATGCTCGGCGTCAAGCAGACCTGCCCCGAATGCACGATGGACGTCCGGTTCATCCAGACCTGGCATGACCCGCAGGGAGAGCGGACGGCCGCCGACTCACTGTTCGACAACGGCGCCGACGTCGTCTTCACCGGCGCGGACACGCCGGCCGTCGCGGACTCCGCCAAGGCCAAGGGCAAGTGGGCCGTCACCTATGACCACGTGAGCTCGTGCAAGAACGACGCCTGCCTGACGGCGCCGTACTGGATCTGGGGACCCGAGTACGTCCGGATCGCGAAGCAGGTCAAGGCCAAGGCCTACACCGCGGGCTACGAATACTTCGACGCCGACTCGAAGGCGATGGGCCTGTTCGGGTTCATGGAGGGCCAGACGCCCCAGAAGGGCGTCGACCGAACTGCCGTCTGCCGACGTCCAGAAGGTCAAGGACACGCTGGCCAAGATGCTGGCCGGCCAGTTCGGCCGATTCGACGTGTTCTCAGGGCCGATCAAGGACAACACCGGCAAGGAGATCGTGCCGGCCGGGTCGAAGCTCGTGCAGTCGGACCTCGACCAGTTCCCGCCCGGCGCCCCCGGCAGCGAGTGCAAGACGTGCATGTACTGGTGGGCCGACGGGATCACCGTCCCACTTCCGAAGCTGTCCAACTAACAGGCGTGACGAGGCCCGCGGGCGAGCGCTCGCGGGCCGCCTCGACACCCGGCTGCTCCCGGATGACTGCCGCCGGCCCGGTGCCCGCGCTCGAGGCGCGCGGCATCGTCAAGACCTTTCCCGGCGTCGTCGCCAACGACTCCGTCGACTTCGACGTGCGCTCGGGCGAGGTCCATGCGCTCCTCGGCGAGAACGGCGCCGGCAAGAGCACGCTCATGAACATCCTCGACGGCCTGTACCGGCCGGACGCCGGAGAGATCCTGCTCGACGGCCGACCGGTCAGCTTCGGGTCGCCCCGCGACGCCAGCGCCGCCGGGATCGGCATGGTCCATCAGCACTTCACGCTCGTGCCGTCGCAGACGGTCACGGAGAACGTCCTGCTCGGGCTTTCGAGGCCGCGCTTCTGGATGCGTCCCGGCCGGTCCGAGGACGAGATCGGCCGGCTCGCCGAGCGATTTCGGCCTGCGCGTGGATCCTGGAGCGAGGATCTGGCAGCTGTCCGTCGGCGAGCAGCAGCGGGTCGAGATCCTGAAGCTGCTGTACCGCGAGGCGCGGATCCTGATCATGGACGAGCCGACGGCGGTGCTCGCCCCCCAGGAGATCGAGGAGCTGTTCCGCACGCTGCG
Organism: uncultured Chloroflexia bacterium; assembly: GCA_963772995.1. Lineage (GTDB taxonomy): Bacteria > Chloroflexota > Limnocylindria > Limnocylindrales > CSP1-4 > SPCO01. Next base: position 168,299 of record CAVYZQ010000019.1, read on the forward strand.
CTCGATGACGGCGGACGGGCGGAGCGTGGTCTTCATCAGCCACAAGCTCGGCGAGGTCATGGCGATCGCAGACCGGATCACCGTGATGCGCCGCGGAGTGGTCACGGCCGCCGGGATCCCCCGGCCGCGACGTCGCGAGCCGACCTGGCGCACAGGATGGTGGGCCGTGACGTCCTCGAGGTGCTCGACCGGGATCCGTTCCAGCCGGGGCCGGTCGTCCTCGCCGTTCGTGACGTGTCGGCTGACAACGATCGAGGCCTGCCTGCCCTGCGCGGCGTCTCCCTCGACGTCCGGGCCGGCGAGATCGTAGGCATCGCCGCGGTCGCCGGCAACGGCCAGTCCGAGCTCGCCGAGGTGATCACGGCCCTTCGACCGGCGCGCGAGGGCAGCGTCACCATCGACGGGACCGAGGTCGCGAACCGGCCGGTGGGCACCGCCATCCGCAAGGGCATGGCGCATATCCCCGAGGACCGGACCGGTGTCGGCACATCGCCCAACCTGTCGGTCGCGGACAACCTGATCATGAAGCGCTACCGAGAGCAGCCCATCGCCCGTGGCTGGTTCGTCGACGACGCGGCTGCGCGCGGGCTCGCCGCGAGCCTGACCGAGTCGTACGCCATCGCGACGCCGTCGATCGATACGGAGGCGCGGCTCCTGTCCGGCGGCAACATCCAGCGGCTCATCTTCGCCCGCGAGATGGACACCGGACCGCGGGTGATGGTCGCGGTCCAGCCGACCCGGGGCCTCGACGTCGGCGCGATCGAGGCGGTCCACCGCGCCCTGCTCGAACGGCGCAGGGCCGGGACCGCGATCCTGCTGATCTCCGAGGACCTCGACGAGATCCTCGCCCTCGCCGACCGGGTCGACGTGATGTACGAGGGCCGGATCGTCGGCTCGTTCCCCGTCGCCGACGCTGACATCGGACGGCTCGGGATGCTGATGACCGGCGGCGGCGAGCCCGAAGGCGAACGAGGCCGGAGCGGCGGCCTCCGGACGACCCCGCGTGAACATGCGCCTGGAGCCGCGCACCGACGCGCCGCGCTGGTTCAGCGGGGCGATGACCCTGGCCGCGTTGGTCTTCGCCTTCGTCCTGAGCGGCTTCATCATCTGGCTGGTCGGGGGCCGATCCGTTCCGCTCGTTCGCCCACATCGTCACCGCAGCCTTCGGCAGCGTCGGGGTCATCAGCGACACGCTGGTCAAGGCAACGCCGTTGATCCTGACGGGTCTTGCCTGCTCGCTGGCGTTCCGGATGCGCCTGTGGAACATCGGGGCGGAGGGTCAGTTCCTCCTCGGCGCCTGGGGCGCGAGTGCCGTCGTCCTGTTCCCGCTCCTGCCCGCCGGGACGCCGGCCATCGTCGTCATCCCCGCGATGATGCTGGCCGGCGCGCTGGCCGGCGGGCTGTGGGGCTTCGTCCCAGGGATCCTCAAGGCGCGACTCGGGGTCAGCGAGATCATCGTCACGCTGATGCTCAACTACGTGGCCCTGTTCTGGGTCCAGTACTGGGTCTTCGGACCGTGGAGCAAGGGCGGCTTCCAGGAGACGAACCCGTTCCCGCCGGAGGCCGTGCTCCCCCGCCTCGCCGACTTCGCCGAGGCCTTTCCTGTCCTCGCCGGCCTGACGACCCACCTCGGGCTCATCTTCGGGATCGTCGCGGCGACCATCATGTGGGTCGCCCTCGAGCGAACGCGGTGGGGCTACGAGATCCGGCTCATCGGCGACAGTCCGAGGGCGGCCCGCTACGCCGGCATCGACATCGAACGCAAGATCATCATCGTCTTCGTCATCTCGGGTGCCCTCGCCGGGCTCGGCGGGATGAGCGAGGTCAGCGGCGTGGTCCACAAGCTCCAGGACCACATCTCGCCGGGCTACGGCTTCACCGCGATCATCATCGCCTACCTCGCCCGGTTCGGACCGTTCCGGGTGATCGTGGCATCGATCCTGTTCGGGGCGCTGATCCTGGCCGGCCGGGAGATCCAGCCGTCCGGGCGTTCCGGCGATGATCCAGGGCATCATCCTGTTCTCGCTCATCGGTGGCGACGTCCTGATCCGCTACCGGATCCGGTTCGATCGCCGGCTGGCGATCGCCTGATGGACCTCACCAACATCCTCGCGGCCGGCGTAGCGAGCGGCACGATCCTGCTCTTCGCCGCGATCGGCGAGATCTTCGCCGAGCGCAGCGGCGTCCTCAACCTGGGCGTCGAGGGGATGATGCTGTTCGGGGCGGTGGCGGCCTTCTCGATCACGCCTCGACACCGGCAACCCGTGGCTCGGACTCGTCGTCGCGATGCTGGCCGGGGGCCTCCTGAGCATGGTCCACGGCGGTCATGACCATCCATTTCCGAGCCGACCAGGTCGTGTCGGGGCTCGCCCTCACGTTCCTTGGCACGGGGCTGGCCCGCGTGCTGGGCGAGGGCCTCTCGAGCGCCGGGCGAGATCGCGCTGCTGCCCCGTGCTGACGATCCCGGTCGTCGCCGACATCCCGTTCCTCGGGCCGGCCTTCTTCGATGACCAGAGCATCCTGGTGTACGTCGGCTATCTGCTGGTCCCACTCTCGTGGCTGTGGATCGCCCGGACCCGGCCGGGCCTGCACCTGCGGGCGGTCGGGGAGGCGCCGGCGGCCGCGGACGCGCAGGGGATCGGCGATCTATGTCACGCGTTACGGCTACGTGTTCCTGGGCGGCATGCTCGCGGGTCTCGGCCGGGGCGGCGATCAGCATCGCCATCAACCCGGGCTGGTTCGGCGATCAGACCGTCGGCGGACGCGGCTGGATCGCCGTCGGGCTCGTGATCTTCGCGCAGTGGAGCCCCTGCGAGCTGCGTTCGGGGCCTATCCTCTTCGGTGCCATCACTCCGCTTCACCCTCGACATCCAGGGCGTCGAGCGACATCTTCGGCGTCACGAACCCCTTCCACGGCCGGCAACTCGACGACGTTCTTCCTCGCGATGCTGCCCTACCTGATGGTCATCCTCGCCGTGGTGATCGGCTCGCGCGAGGCCGTGCGCAAGCGCATCGGCGCGCCGGCGGCGCTCGGCCGCCCGTACGTGCGGGGTGAGCGCGGGGTCTGAGCTCAGTCCTCGTCGGGGCGGACGTCGAAGCCGAGCAGCTCCATCTGGACGTGGCCGGTGGTGTCGAATTCGAGCTGGCGTGGCGCGAACGGCGAGCCGTCGTCCGTGCCCGGGCCGACCGGCGCGAACTCGACCGTGACCCGTTCGTCGCCCTGGACCAGCGTGTACACGAGCATCTGGTCTGGCCTGGTCTCGAACTCCAGGTGCTCGAACGAGTCGATATTGAGGGTGATCGCGAGCGGCGTGAAATAGGTGGAGGCGTCGTCATCGTCGACCACGATGCGCTCGACCCACCCGGTGCCGTGCGAGACGACCTCCCGGCCGCGCAGGTAGCGGTAGGTGACGGTCTGCTTCAGGAGCGGGCGGAGCAGGTGAAGCATGTCCGTGCGGCTCGAGACGACGCCCTGGTTCACGAAGAACTTGGCGGCCGGAAGGGTCGACACCGGGACGTCTCCTCGGGGGCACTGGGGAGGGACCGGCTCGGATGGTACCGCACGGCGGTTCCCGCGCGAAGGGGGTCGAGCGGGCCGCGGTCCGCCCGGGGGTCAGGACGGCGCAGCCCGCATGCGTATCATCCTCGCCATGCTTCTCGCGCTCGACATCGGCAACACGAACCTGACCGCCGGCCTCTTCCGGGCGGGCGCCCTGCTCGCCACCCGCCGTGCGGCCACGGTGCCGTCGGCCACCCCCGACGAGCTCGAGGTGCTCCTCGAGGGGCTGCTCCGGCTCGACGGCTTGACCCTCGCCGACACCGACGCGATCGTCGTCGCCTCGGTCGTGCCGGCCGTCACAGCGGCGGTCGAGGCCGTGGCGGAGCGCCGCGGCCGGCCGGTGGTCGTGGCGGAGGCCGGCACGGTGCCGATCCCGATCCGGGTGGATCGCCCGAGCGACGTGGGGGCGGACCGGCTCGTCAACGCGCTGGCCGCCGCCCGGCTCCACGGCACGCCGGCCGTGGTGGTGGACTTCGGGACGGCCACGACGTTCGACTGCGTCGCCACCGATGGCGCCTTCGTCGGTGGCGCGATCGCCCCGGGACTCGCGCTCGGCCTCGAGGCGCTCGCGGTCCGGACGGCCAAGCTGCCGCGGATCGAGCTTCGCGCTCCGGACCGGGCGATCGGCCGTGACACCGTGACGTCCATCCAGTCGGGCGCGGTCCTGGGCCACCAGGCGCTCACCTCCGGCCTCCTCGACCGGGTCCGCCGCGAGCTGGCCGACGCGAACGAGGTCCGGCCGTCGGACGTGCGGGCGATCCTCACCGGGGGCCTCTCGGCGGCACCGTGGGTCCGGGCGCTCGAGGGCATCGACGCCATCGACCCGGACCTGACGCTGAAGGGCCTGGCCATCCTCCACGCCGAGGTCGGCGGAGGCGAGCCGCTCGTGCTGGGGCTGTCGTGACGCGGACGGCGGGCCGCGCGGGTCGGGCAGCGGGCCGCGCGGGTCGCGCGGGTCGGACGGCACGCCGCCGGCGAGGCTGGACGGCCGGCTGATCGGCCTCGGGGTCACCGGCTCGATCGCCGCCTACAAGGCCGTCGAGCTGCTCCGGCTGCTGCGCGCCGAGGGCGCCGAGGTGGCCGTCATGCTGACGCCGTCGGCCACCCGCTTCGTGGGGCCGCTGTCGTTCGCGGCGCTGTCGCGCCATCCCGTCGAGACCGACGTCCTGGACCTTCTCCCCGATGGCCGGATCGGCCACATCGTCCTGGCCGACTCGGCCGACGCGATCGTCGTCGCCCCGGCGACCGCGCACTGGCTGGGCGCGATGGCCAACGGGATGCCCGGCGACGTGGTGACCGCCACGTGCCTCGCGACGTCGGCACCGGTCGTCGTGGCGCCGGCGATGGACGGCGACATGTGGACCCACCCGGCGACGGCCGCCAACGTCCGGCGGCTGCGCGACTATGGCTACGCGATCGTGGAGCCCGAGAGCGGACCGCTCGCATCGGGCCAGTCCGGTGTCGGCCGGCTGGCGGAGCTCGTGGAGATCGTCGAGGCGGTCGTGGCGGCGGTCGGTGATCGGCCCGTCCGCGCCGCCGACCCCGCTGCCCGGCCACCGCTCGTGGAGCCGGCCCACGACGCGGACCTCGCCGGCAGGCACGTGGTCGTGACCGCAGGCGGCACCCGCGAGGCGATCGATCCGGTCCGCTTCATCGGCAACCGCTCGACCGGACGGATGGGTGCCGCGATCGCGGCCGCCGCGCTCGACCGGGGAGCGCAGGTGACCGTCATCGCGGCCGACATCGACGTCAGGCTGTCGGACGGCGTGGTGGTCGTGCCCGTCGAATTGACGGCGGAGCTGCGGGCGGCGCTGCTGGAGACGGTGCACGCGCCCGACGGCTCGGCCGGGTTCGATGCCCTGATCATGGCGGCGGCCGTGGCCGACTTCCGGCCGGCGACGCGTGCGAACCGCAAGCTGGAGCGCGGCGGTCACCTGACGCTCGAGCTCGAACCCACGCCGGACCTGCTCGCCGAGGTGGCGAGGATCGCGCGCGGCCTCGACAGCGAGGGCGCGCCGGCCGGCGAAGCCGATCGAGCCCGCGCCGGTGCTGGTCGGGTTCGCGGCGGAGACCGGCTCACTCGACCGGGCCGGCCGACAAGCTCCGGCGCAAGCGGGTCGATCTCCTCGTCGCCAACGACGTGGCTGAGCCCGGGTCGGGCTTCGGGACCGAGACGAACCGCGTGTCGATCCTGGCCGCCGACGGCTCGCGCGAGGACCTTCCGCTGCTGGGCAAGCGCGCCGTCGCCGAGCGCCTGCTCGATCATGTCGCACGCCTGCTGGACGAGCGCGACGCCGCCGCGCAGACTGGTGCGGCGACCCAGAACACGCACACCGCGGAGCCAGCATGAGCGCCACGACAGACACCGTTCGCCGCCTGACCGTCATCGACATCGCCAAGCTGTACGCCGACGGCGTCCGCATCCCGATGCTGACCGCCTACGACTATCCGACTGCCCAGATCCTCGACAGGCCGGCATCCCGATGCTGCTCGTCGGCGATTCGGTCGGCCAGGTGATGCTCGGGTACGAGTCCACGGTCCGCGTGACGATGGCCGAGATGGTCCACTACACGCGTGCCGTCGTCCGCGGCAGCGCCCGGGCCCTCGTCGTCGCGGACATGCCGTTCCTCACCTATGCCACGCCCGAGGAGGCGCTCGAGAACGCCGGCACGTTCCTGCGGGACGCCGGCGCCCAGGCCGTCAAGGTCGAAGGTGGCGTGCGGAGCGCGCGAATCATCGAGGTGCTGGTTCGGGCCGGCATCCCGGTCATGGGCCACATCGGGCTGACCCCGCAGGCGATCAACGCGATCGGCAAGGTCCGCGTCCAGGGCAAGTCGCGCGAGCAGGCTCGCTCGCTCATCGCCGACGCGCTGGCGGTCCAGGAGGCAGGCGCGTTCAGCATGGTCCTCGAGCTCGTTCCCGAGCAGCTGGCGGCTGCCATCACCGAGCGCCTGCGGATCCCGACGATCGGGATCGGGGCGGGTGCCGGCTGCAGCGGCCAGGTCCAGGTCGTGACCGATCTCATCGGGCTGGGCGACTTCGTGCCGCGCCACGCGCGGCCGTACGCCCATGTCCGCGAGGCGATCGCTGGAGCCGCCGCCGCCTACGCCGCTGACGTGGCCGCGGGCACGTTCCCGGGCCCCGAGCAGACCGTCCGCATGGACGACGCCGTCCTCGATGAGGCTCTCGGTCGCGGCGCAGCCGATCGGCCGGACGGCCGACATCCCGGTCGGCGGCATCCCGCTCGACCGGGACCTCTGAATCCTCGGGCCGATGGCTTCGCGGGCCTCAGGCCATCCTCGGGCCGATGGCTTCGCGGGGCTCAGCCTCGGACCTCGGAGCGGGCGTGGCCAGCGCCCGTTGAGGGTGCCCGATGAAAGTCGTGCGGACGCGGGCCGCCCTGCGCGAGGCCCTGCGCGACGCATCACGGCCGGTCGGGCTCATCCCGACGATGGGCTGGCTCCACGATGGCCATCGCGCGCTCATGCGCCAGGCGCGTGCGAGCGATGCGACGACGGTCGCATCGATCTTCGTCAACCCGCGCCAGTTCAACGTGGCCGCCGACTACACGAAGTACCCCCGCAACGAGGCGCGCGACATCGAGATCTGCGAGGAGGAACGCATCGACCTCGTCTTCGCCCCGGACGCCTCGGAGATCTATCCGCCGGGCTTCGACACGGTCGTGTCGGTCGGGGCGGTCGCGCAGCCGCTGGAGGGCGCCGCCCGTCCAGGTCACTTCGAGGGTGTCGCGACGGTCGTGGCGATCCTGTTCGACCTGGTCGGCGCGGAGCGTGCGTACTTCGGCCAGAAGGACGCGCAACAGGTGATGGTCATCCGGCGGATGGCCCTCGACCTCGCCATCGCGACCGAGGTCATCGCCTGCCCGACCGTCCGGGAGGCCGACGGACTGGCGCTCTCTTCGCGGAACGTGCACCTGTCCCCCGGCGAGCGCGCGGCGGCGCCGGTCCTGCGGCGCGCGCTCCTGGGCGCCCGCGCGCGCTGGGAGTCGGGCGAACGGTCCGCGGATGCGTTGCGCGAGACCATGCGGTCGGTGCTGCGCGAGGAGCCGCTGGCGGACCCTGAGTACGTGTCGGTGGCAGATGGAAACACGTTGACCGAGCTTGACCGCGTCGAGGGGCCGGTCCTGCTGTCGCTCGCGGTCCGCTTCGGGACGACCCGGCTCATCGACAACGAGCCGCTCCCCGCGCCCGGGCCGTCCGCGCCTGGGCCGTCCGTGACCGGACTGTCTGCGCCCGCCTCGCCTTCGCGCTGAGCTGGTGGTTGCCGGCCGCCGGATCCTTCTCGCCTACCTCGTCTTCTTCACGGGACTCGGAGCGTTCTTTCCGTTCCTGCCTGTGTTCTACCGGGAGACCGGGCTCGGATTGCCCGAGATCGGCTTCCTGTCGGCGCTCGGCGCCGCGGTCCAGCTGGCGCTGGCCCCGGTCTGGGGCGGGCTCGCCGACCGCTTCCCGCGAACGCGCCTGACGCTGCCCATCGCCTGTGCGGTCGCGGCGGCAGGCGGGGCAGCGTCTGTTCGCCTCGACGACATTCGAGGGCGTCCTCGCAGGATCGCTGATCATGTTCACCGGGCTGTCAGGGATCGCGCCGACGCTCGATGCCCGGACGCTCGAGACGCTCGGGCCCGAACGGCGAGATCGATACGGCCAGGTCCGCGCCTTCGGTTCGCTGGCATTCGTCATCGCGACTCTGCTCGTCGGCCTCGTGCTCGACGCGCGCAGCGCTCGCGACCTCTTCCTGATCTTCGTCCCGGCGCTGCTCCTGACGATGCTGGTGACCGCCACGATCGCACGACGAGGTGGCAGCCGCGTCGGTCAACGTCTTGCGCGGAGCGCGGGCGATGGTCGGCTTGCCGGGTGTGGCGTTGTTCCTGGTCGGGTTCGCGGTCATCTGGTCCGCACTTTCGGCGGTCAACGCGTTCTACTCGGTCCAGGTCGTCGCGCTGGGCGGCGATACGGCGCTGGTCGGGATCGCATGGGCCGTCGGGGCCGCCATCGAGGTGCCGTTGATGTACGCCTTTCCGCGGCTCAGTGCGCGATTCGGGACCGAGCGCCTGCTCGTGCTGGGGACGATCTCGTTCGTGCTGCGGTCGGCACTCGCGGCGCTCGCCTCCAGTCCGGCCATGCTGGTCGTCATCGCCCCGCTCGAGGGGCTCGGATATTCGGCCGTCTTCGTTGGAGGTGTGTCGGTGCTGGCGACTCGTGCCCCGGCCGGGATGGGCGGCACAGCTCAGGGCATGTTCGCTGCGAGCGCCGGCCTGGCCTCGATCATCGGCTCGGTCGCCGGGGGTGCCATCGCGGGCTTCCTCGGCATCCGCGGGCTGTTCGCCATCGGTGCCGCGGTCGGGTGTCCGGCACGGTCGTTGTCGCCGCTGCGCTCTGCGGCCCGCTCCCACGGTCGCCGAGAGTCGGGTCGACGCGTGACGGTCGCCGGGAACCAGGTGCGACGCAGCGGTGTATGGGGTGCGACCGATCGAAGATCGTCAGCCGGAGGATCCCGACGATGCGCCGTTTCCGAGCCATCGTTGCCGGGGCCGTCGCCGTCGCTCTTGCGCTCGCCATGGCGGGTGTCACGCTGGCCAAGGGCGATCGCGTGGTGGCGACCCTGGATGCGCCGCTGCCGGTCGACGCTGCCGCCTGGGACCACCGTGCCGATCGCCTGGACGCTGACGATCACCTTCGATGACGGGTCCGTTCACCCGTTCCTCGCCGAAGGCGTCTTCATGCGCCTGTCGCCCCCGGCCGGCGCGCCGGTGGAGGTTCCGGCGCGCTCCGACCGGGATGGCCATTTCGTGGCCACGGTCAGCGTTCCGAAGGGCGGCATGGGGACGGTCGCGATCGGGCTGCAGGGGGCCGTTTGCCGCCCGAACGCGGGCCTGCACGCGGTCCGACGAGTTGTTCCGGATCGAACCGCAGCCGCGCTGGGCAGGCGGTGGGTCGGCGGCGGGGCCGAGGCGCCCCGCGTACAGCCCAGCCGCCGCGGTCGCCGCACCTGCCGTGGGCACTGCGTGGCGCCGGTCGCGGCGACCGCCGCGACGCGGATGCGCCTGCCGCGGCCGCGATGCGATGTCGCGCGCCATCGTCATGGTCGGCGCCCTGGCCATCCTGCTGCTCGTCTCGGGCTGTCGCTGCGCGACGCTGAGCGGCCGGCGCCGCGTAGCTTCGGAGCGCACGGGCTGCTCGCCGGCGCGGGAGTGGTGCCGACTGCGCCTCCGCCCGAGCTCGGCACGCATCGGGGCGCCCCCGCCGACGTCGCCGCCCTCAGTCGCCCGCGCGCTTCCTCGGCGACCTCGAGGACCCGGTCGATGAACAGGTACTGCCACAGCAGCGCCTTGATCTCGGCGATCTTTCCCGCGTCGGCCGGATGGGTCTTGACCAGCAGGTCGTGCACTTCCGAGGCGACCTGGTACGTGTCCTCCGGCACGAGCGTCGCGAACAGGTCGGCCTGCCGGATCGCCTCCAGGACATGATCCGGTCGGGCGGTACCCGCCGCTCAGGACGAGGCCGATCGCGCCTTCTCCTCCATCGCGACCCGTCCGCGCGCGCACCGACGATCGCGGTGATGACGTCGGACCGGTCGCCCGGCACGATGACCAGGCTGCGCGGACCGATGCGCTGGAGCATGTGAACGGGCTCCATGGCGCCGATCGCCACGCCACCGATCACGAGGTCGAGGTCGGGGCCGGGATGGATGGTCTCGCCATGGACGCCCTCGAGGACCATGGCCAGCGTCGGGTTCGACAGGATCGGCCGGTACGGCAGGACGCCGAGCAGCGGGATGCCGTGGCGGGCAAGCCCGCGCTCGAGCGTCCTTGCCAGCCCGGGCTTCGCGTCGAGATCGACCTTGTTCACGATCGCCCCGGCCACCCTGACCCCGTGTCGCTCGAAGAGGGCCGCGTTCAGCACGATCTCGTCGATCGGCCGCCCGACACCGCCTTCGGACACGATGACCGCCGGCGCCCCGAGCATCGCGGCCACCCGGGCGTTCGACAGCCCGATGACCGCACCGACCCCGGCATGACCCGTGCCCTCGATGAGCAGGATGTCGCGACGCGGAACGAATGCGGCGTGGGCGGCGCGGATCCGCGCCGGCAGGTCCTCGACCACCCCGCCCTCGATGTAGGTCTGGGTGAAACCGCGCGGGATGTGGACCGGACTCATCTGCCCGAGCGGCTCGGCGAGGCCGAACACCTGGCGGATGAGGACGGCGTCCTCGTCGGCCGGGACGCCATCCTCGATGATCGTCCGCTGACCGACCGGCTTGAGGAAGCCGCTCGACAGCCCGCGCCGCCGAAAGCCGTCCATCACGCCGAGGCTGACCGTCGTCTTGCCCCGGTTCTGGCCGGTCGCCGCCAAGTAGACGTGTCTCATCCGGCTATCTTCGGCCGCTCTGAGCGACGAGGCGACGCTACTGCGAGCCATCGTCGCGAGGATTCGGGCGCATCCGGTTATCTTCGGCCGCTCGGAGCGACGAGGCGACGCGGTGCGAGCCATCGTCGCGAGGATTCGTGTCTCATCCGGTGGCAGCGTAGCCCGCTCCGAGGGCTGAGGCGACGCTACCGCGAGCCATCAGCCCGAGGATTCGCTCAGTTGTGGCTCGTCTTTCGCTCGATGAGGCTCAGTGCGTCGCGCAGGCGTGTGAGCGTCTCGTCTTCGACGGCGTCGGACTCGAGATACGGCCCGAGGCGCTCCATGATGTCGGCGACCAGCCCCAGGAAGACGCTCGCGTCGGCAACGAAGAACTGCGGCTCGTTGTTGTAGCGGACGAGCGTGAGGCGTCCCTGCAACACCCGTCGTTCGTCGACGTGAGCGATCTGCGTCGCGAAGTTGTGGCCCTGGATCCCGTCGGGGTTGTTCAGGAAGTTGAGGGCGTTGTCGATGGCCAGCCCGAAGCGGGCCCGCCAGGCGACGAGGCGCTCGTGGACCTCGGATGGGATGCGGACCTCGGCCACCTCGTCGAACACCTCGGGGGCCACGGTCAGCAGGCCGACGAGGGTGGTGCCGGCGCGCGGACCCAGCATCACCTGGAGGCTTCGTTCCAGCGTGAAGACCTCCGAATCGAACCGCGGGCTGGTGATGACGTCGGTCAGCAGGTCCTCGACGTTGTCGAGCACGCCCGGGCTCCGCCACCGCATTCGAGAGGTGGAGGATCTCCTCCTTGAACAGGAACTTTTCTTCGTGGTCGAGCATGGCGGCGATGGTAGCACCGGGGGCTGCCCGGTCAGCCGTCTCAGCCCTGCCATGACGAAGGCCCGGTCGGGCGACCCGGACAGGCAGGGGTCGAGGATGAACGAGACCCTGGCTCGAGTGGACCGGGCCCACGTCGCCGTTTGGACCGGTTGTGACGGCCTTGGCCGCGTCGATGTTCGGACGTCTCGCGACGGCTCGAGTCGGATCGGCCTGTGGGCCTTTGGCGAAGGCCCGGGCCGCGTCCGCGTCCGCCCCCGCGGATTGATAGCCGCAGCCGGTTTCCTGCCAGCCGTCCAGTGGTGAGCGCTGTGCATGACTCCGAGGCCCGAACGGCGCTTATCCTCCGAACCAGTTCGTGCGTGGTTCGGGCGCGGAGGAGGTCGGGAATCAGGCGATAGACCTTCCACGACCCGCCCAACGCGCCCTACATGGACGGAGGACGAAATCTGCCGCTCGATCCAGGCCGGACGCTGGTCCTGCTGCCGATCGCGTCACGAAACCATCGTCGTCGGGGAAGCTCGAGCGGGCCAGCGACGTGCGTGCGTTTCGCGCAAGGCTCAGGCGACGCGATCGCGCCCAGCGAAAGGAACTGGCAAGTCGGCGGCAAGTCGGCGGCTCGCCCGCGCCCCCGACCCAGCCACGACGAAGCCCCAGTCGGGCGACCGGGGCTTCGGGTGCAGCCGTTGACGGACTGGACGGGCTTACGGGTAGAGGCCGCGCATCTCCATGGCGTCGGCGACCCGCTGGACGGCGAGGAGGTACGCCGCGGTCCGCATGTTGCAGCTTTCGCGCTTGGCGATCGTGATCGTCTGCTCGAAGGCCTTGACCATGATCTCCTTGAGCTTGGCGTTGACGACCGTCTCGCTCCAGTGGTCCCGGTTGAGGTCCTGGACCCACTCGAAGTAGCTGACGGTGACGCCGCCGGCGTTGCACAGGATGTCCGGGATCAGGAAGGCGCCGCGGTCGAAGAGGATCTCGTCCGCCTCCGGGGTGGTCGGGCCGTTGGCCGCCTCGGCGATGAGCCGGGCCTTCACGTTGCGGGCATTCCGGGTGGTGATCTGGTTCTCGAGGGCAGCCGGGATGAGGATGTCGCAGGGCACCTCGAGCAACTCGCCGTTGGTCACGTCGGCCGCTCCGGGGAACCCCTGGACGGTGCCGTGCTCCTGCTTCCAGGAGATGACCTTGCCGATGTCGAGACCGGACGGGTTGTGGATGCCGCCGGTCGAGTCGGACACGGCGACCACGGTCGAACCCTCTTCGACCATGAGGCGGGCGGCGATCGAGCCGGCGTTGCCGAAGCCCTGCACCGCCACGGTCGACCTCGTCAGGTCGAGCCCGAGGTGGCGGGCCGCTTCCACGATGGTGTACACGCATCCGCGAGCGGTCGCCTCGTTGCGACCCTCGGATCCGCCGAGGCTGATCGGCTTCCCGGTGACGACGCCCGGGACCGTGTAGCCCGCGTGCATCGAATAGGTGTCCATGAACCAGGCCATGACCTGGGCGTTCGTGTTGACGTCCGGGGCCGGGATGTCCTTCTCGGGTCCGACGAGGACCTCGATCTCGGTGAAGAAGCGACGGCTCAGGCCCTCGAGCTCCTTCTGGCTGAGCTTCTTGGGATCGACGATGACGCCGCCCTTGCCGCCGCCGTACGGGATGCCGACGACCGCGCACTTCCAGGTCATCCACATCGCGAGGGCCTTGACCTCGTCGAGGGAAACGTCCTGGTGGTAGCGGATGCCGCCCTTGGCCGGACCGCGGCCCAGGTTGTGCTGAACGCGATAGCCGGTGAAGACCTGGACTGACCCGTCGTCCATGTGGACGGGGAAGTGGCACGTGAACTCGCGGCGCGGCTCCCGGAGCACGAGGCGCATCCCCTCGTCGAGCCCGAGGCGCTCGGCCGCGAGATCGAACTGTTGCTGCGCGACGTTCCAGGCGCTGATCGGCGCCGTGACGTGTTCGGTGGTCATGGAACGGAGTTCCTCCGTGTCGAGCGGTCCTCGACCGCCGTCGGTTCGAGCCGTCTCCCGGACGACTCCACGGGGCGCGTCGACGAAGCCAAGCCGACCGGCGGAACGACTGACGCGCGACTCATCTAGAACCCGAGTATAGCCGTGACCCGCCGATTCGCGCCTGTACGATGGTACCGGACGGCAAGGTTGCCGCAACCTTGTCGCAACGTTGCGATGTGCGGGCCCCGCGGCACAAACGCAGGGCGGACCAGCCCTTGACAGATGGCGTACCGCGGTCGCGACCCGACCGGATCAGGCGCGATACAGGATCGCCGCGCCAACGCAGCCGGGGCCGAGGTGGGGGCCGACCGATGCTCCGACGAGGTTGATCGACACGTCCGACGGATCGAGCCCGCGCCCGCGAGGCGACCAGGTCGCGAAAGGCCTCGACGTCGGGGCTGATCGTGTGCAGGATCGCGAGTCGCTCGATCGGGCCGCTCGCAGATCAGCTCGACGAGCCGTTCGCGCGCCTTCGCCCGCGTCCGGACACGGTCGGCGGTGTCGACGATGCCGTGCTTCACCGCGATGATCGGCTTGACCGAGAGCAACGTGCCGATGGCCGCCTCGTGCGCCGCTGATCCGTCCGCCCTTGCGCAGGTACTCGAGTGTCTCGAGGGCCACGTACATGCGCATGTCGGGCGCGCGGGACTCCAGGGTCTCGGCGATCTCGGCAGCGGACCGGCCCTCGGCGGCGAGCCTCACGCCGAGCTCGGCGAGGATCCCCTGGGCCATCGATGCCCCCAGCGAATCGATGACGTGGATCTCCCGGTCGGGCAGCATGTCGCGCGCGATCTGGGCGCTCTTGATGGTCCCTGACAGGGTGCCCGCCACGTGGACCGAGATGATCGCCTCGGCGCCGGCGGCGAACGCGGCCTCGTAGGCATCCTTGAACTCGCCCGGTGACGACGCGGCGGTGGTCGGCCACGGCGCGTCGGGCGCGGTCATCCGCTGCCAGAATTCCTCGGTCGACAGGTCGACACCCGCGCGGAAGGTCTCGGACCCGAAGTTCACGAGGAGCGGGATCGACCTCGATCCCTTCGGCCCTCGCCGTCGCCGGATCGAGGTCGGACGCGGAATCGGTGAAGATCGCGATGGGGCTCAAGGAGGCTCCTCCAAGCGTCTGGGCGAACGCCGCTCGCGGGGATGATACGGGCCGCGGCCCTGCCCGGGACGTAGCCGCTACCATTTCGCGGCCATGGAACGGTCGCTCCGGTTCGTCCTCATCGGGACCTTCACGCTCCGCTTCAGCACCGGGCTGACGGGAGCGATGCTCGGGCTGTACCTCGCCTCGCTGCCCGCGCACGGGGGCGAGCCGGTCGACGCCCGGGTGGTCGGCCTGTTCGCGGCGACGTTCTACGTCGCCGAGCTGGTCCTCTCCCCGATGTTCGGGATCCTGTCCGACCGGATCGGCCATCACCGGGTCATGCTCTACGGCCCGGTGTTCGGGGCGATCGCGGTCATCCTGACCGGATTGACGACCGCGCTGCCGGTCCTCGGTGTCGACGCGTCTGCTCGAGGGGGCGTCGTCGGCTGCGAGCGTCCCGTCGATCCTCGGGTTCATCGCCATCGCGACCGCGGCGAGCGAGGTCCTGCGCGGCAAGGTCGCCGCGCGCTTCGAGGCGGCGACGCTGGCGGGGCTCGGGGTGGGCTTCATCGTCGCGCCGAAGCTGTTCGAGGCCATCGGTCCGACGGCGTTCTTCCTGAACGCCGCTGATCTATGGCGTCTCGTTCCTCATCTACTGGCGCGGCGTGAAGGACCCGGCCGGCGAGGCGGAGGCCGTCGCCGCCGAGCACGTCGGCGTCAGCCGCTACCTGAAGCTCATCCGAGCGTCCCACGTGCTGCTGCTCGCGCCGACCTGGATCGCGGTCAACGCGAGCATCGGGCTGTGGTTCAGCCAGTCGCTCTTCCAGCTGTCGAAGGGGAACCCGAGGTTCCCCGAACAGGTCCTGATGCAGGGGTTCGACGCCAACCAGATCACGATCGCCGCGATCGCTCATCGCGGTCGTGTTCGGGGCGGGGCTGCTTCTACTGGGGCAATCGGTTCAAGATCCTGCGCCGGACGACGATCATCCTGTACGGCATCGTCGGCGGCGCTGGTGCTGGTGGCCGCCGCGGCGCTCGTGTCAACCACTCGGCCAACCTGTCACGTGCTCGTCCCGATCGTCGGGGTCGTCGCCGCCGGCGTCGGCCTGTTCGTGCTGGCCGGGGCGACGCCGGCCGCGCTCGGGCTCCTGGCCGACATGTCCGAGCGCTTCCCGTGCCGACCGCGGCGCGATCATGGGCCTCTACTCGGTCTTCCTGGCGATCGGCCAGATCATCGGCAGCATCATCGGCGGCTTCGCGGCCGAGTGGCGCGGGATCGACGGGATGCTGCTCGCGACGCTCCTGCTGCTGGTCATCGCGGTGCTGCCGCTCGCGCGGCTGCGCGCCCAGGAGCACGAGATCGACGCGGTCCTGGCGGCCCGCCGCCGGCGAGGCCCGGGCGTGACCGACGGCGCCGACCGACGCGTCGGCGGGCCCTGGGTGCCGGTCCCGCTCGCTCGCGGCTCGCACGGCGCGGTCGTCGCCCCGCATCACCTCGCGTCTGCGGCCGGACTGGCGATGCTGCGGGCCGGCGGCTCGGCGGTCGATGCCGCGATCGCGACCAACGCGGTCCTGGCCGTCGTGATGCCGAGCAGCTGCGGGATCGGCGGCGATGCGTTCTGGCTGATCTGGGACGCGGCCGCGGGCCGGCAGGTCGCGCTCAACGGGTCGGGACGGGCGCCCGCGGCGGCTGACGCCGCGCGTCCTCCGCGACGCGGGACTCGCGACGATCCCGGCGCGCGGCCCGCTGTCGATCACGGTGCCCGGAGCGGTCCGGTCGTGGGGCGATGCGCACGCGAGCGTACGGGCGGCTCTCCCGAGACACCATCCTGGGACCCGCCATCGAGCTGGCACGCGGGGGCTTCCCGGCCTGGGACGGCTTCATCGACGCCGTCGAGCGGACGGCGCCGTCGGTCGAGGCGGCTCTCGGGCCCGACGCGGCGTTCTTCGCGGTGTTCCGGCCGGGCGGCCGGCCGTGGCGCCCCGGCGAGCGGGTCCGCCTGCCGGCGCTCGCGGCCACGCTCGAGACCCTCGCCACCGAGGGATTCGATGCCTTCTACGAGGGAGACCTCGGGGAGCGCCAGGCGCGCGGCCTCGGGGCGACCGGATCGGCGATCACCGCGGCCGACCTCGCCGCCCATGTCTGCACCTGGGGCGAGCCGATCGCCATCGACTATCGCGGCGTCCGGGTGACGACCCATCCACCGAACAGCTCGGGCCTGGTCGCGCTCGAGCTGCTCGTCGATCCTGGCCCGGTTCGAGCCGCCGCCGCCGTCGGCGTTCGGCCCCGACGGAGTGACGGACCCGACCTGGATCCACCTCGGCATCGAGGCGGCAAAGCTGGCCATGGCCGATCGCGACCTGCACCTGACCGACCCGGAGTTCGCGGACATCCCGGTCGCCCATCTCCTCGACCCGGCCCATGCCGCGGATCTCGCTCGGATCATCGACCCGCATCGCGCTGCGCTGCCTCCGGCCTCGACGAACCCGGCCGGCGGCGGCACGATCTACCTGGCGGCGGTCGACGCCGACGGCAATGCGGTCAGCCTGATCGAATCGAACTACATGGGCTTCGGTTCCGGCGTCGTGGATCCGGCGACGGGCATCCACTACCAGAACCGCGGCAGCTACTTCAGCCTCGACGACGAGCACCCGAACCGGCTCGCGCCGGGCAAGCGGACGCTGCACACGCTGCTCCCCGGGATGCTGTTCCGTGACGGCGCGGCCGGCCCGTGGGTCGTCGCCGGTTCGATGGGCGGCGACGCTCAACCCCAGATCCACGCCCAGCTCGTGTCGGCGATGGTCGACGGCGGCGTCGACGTGCGGACCGCGGTGTCGGCGCCGCGCTGGTTCGTCGAACCCGCGGGGCACTTCCAGCCGCCGGTGGACGTCCGCCTCGAGCCGCGGCACGTGGCGGGTGTCGAGCGAGGCGCTGGCGGCCATGGGCCACCCGCTGCGCCCGACCGCCGCCTTCGACTCCGACCTCGGCCACGAGCATGCGATCGAGCTCGTCGACGGCGGTCCGGCGGCGCCCGATGGGTCGGTGGCCGCGGCGACGGACCCGCGCAGCGCGGGGCTGCCTGCCGTCTGGTAGGCCGATGCCGATCGGAGCCCGGTGCCGGGGCCCTGCCCTCGCCGGCCCAGGCCCGGCCGGCATCTTGCTCGCGACGCCGGCTGTGCGATACTCGACGCTCCGGTGGCGGGCTGCGCTCACACGACGCCGCCACCGGTCCCGTCGTCCGGCACGCAGCGGAGGGGGCTCGTGACCTCGAACGTCAGCCAGAACTACCCCTACACGAGCGAATCCGAGGCTGACCGGTCCGCTGCCATCGCCTCGCTGGTCGCTGCGCGGGAGGACCTGGCCGGCAAGCTCGCAGCCGAGACGACGCCCCTCGACGGCAACGCCCGCTGGTGGGTCTGGAAATGCCCGACGAAGGGCTGCCCGGGCCTCCTCCATGTCGCCGGCTACGCGTTCGAGAAGCACGCCGTCTACGTCGTCTGCGACGGGACCTGCGCGAAGACCTTCCTGCGCTGAGCGACGGCAGCGCCGCGGCGATCGCGGCGAGCCGCCGCCGGCTCGCGACCGACGCGCTCGGCATCGCGCGTCTCGGCGGCGGGTTTCGGGTTCGTCTACGGGCTGTCGGCCCGGCAGGCAGGCTTCTCGCCGCTCGAGGCGATGGCGATGAGCGCGATCGTGTTCGCAGGTGCGGCCCAGTTCGCCGCCGTCGGCTACGTGGCGAGCGGCCTCGCATGGCCCGGCATCATCCTGCTGACGGCGCTCCTCAACGCCCGGCATCTCCTCTACTCCGCGTCCCTGTCGTCCGTGGCTCCGCCGCGTGCCCTTCCGTCAGCGAGCGGTCATGGCACATCTCCTGACCGACGAGGCGTTCGCCCTGTCGATCGGCGCATTTCCGGCGGCTCGGCCGCACCGACGTCCGCGGCTACTGGATCGCGGCGATCGTGGCCACGTTCATCCCGTGGAACCTCGCCACGCTGGCCGGCGTCCTCCTCGGCGCTCAGATCCCGGACCCGGCCGTCGTCGGGCATCGACATCATCTTCCCGGCGGCGATGATCGGCCTGGCGGTCGGGCTCATCACCGGGCGCGCGAGAGCTCGTGGCCGCCATCGTCGGGGCCGGGATCGGCGTGGCGCTCGCGCTGCTGTCGAGTCCGGCCATCGGCATCGTCGCCGGCGGCGTGCTCGGCCCGCTGGCCGGGCTGCTGGTGCCGGCCGGGGTCGCCCACGAGACCGCGCCGCTCGGGAGCCCCGCGTCGGCGGACCGCTACGCGATGCCCGGGACGCATCCCGCTGCCGCGATCCGGATACGGCGAGTCCCGAAGAGCGACTGCCCGCCGGATCGTCGACCGCCGAGCCGCAGGCGCCCGAGTCCGAGCCGCCCGGAGGCGCGGGACGGCGAATCACCTGAGCGGCCGATCGATCACGCCGCCGACGACCCGCCTCGCCCATGAGCACGAACCTCGTCCTCCTGGCGATCCTCATGTTCGCGGTGACGTACCCGTCGCGGGCGCTCGGCCTGCTGACGCCGGGACTCGATCGGCTTCCCAAGGTCGCCTTCGACTACCTCCAGCTCGTCGGGCCGGCCATCCTCGCGGCGCTCGCCGCGGTCGCTGTCATGGTCGTCGTGAACGACGACGGGCAGCCGGCGTTCCACGTCGGCATCGAATGGGTGGCCGTGTTCGTCTGCCTGGCGATCGTCGCGCGGTGGCGGAACCTGTTCCTGGGACTGGTTGCGGCGGTGGCCATCGTCGCGATCGCCCGCGCGGCGGGTCTTGCCGCCATGCCCTGACCGGCCGCGCCGCTGATCGACAGCGCCGGCGGTCAGCGCCGCGCCGGGCCTCGGCCTCGATCTCGATGAGCAGGCTCGGGTCCATCAGGGCGCTCACCTCGACCATCGTGGCCGCCGGCCGGATCGTCGCCGAAGACCTCGCCGTGGACGGCGAGGACCGGACCCGAGGACGAGATGTCGGTGACGAACATCCGGGTCCGAACAACGTCCGCCAAGGCGAAGCCACCCTCCGCGAGCGCGGTCTCGATGATGCCGAGGACCGCGCGGGCCTGGCCGGCGACGTCACCCGGATGGCGCGACCGCCCATCCGCACCGGCATCCGTGGTCCCGGACACCCAGCACGCGTCTCCGACGACCAGCGCCCGGCTGTAGCCGGCCACGGCTCTCCCACGGGCCACCCGACGAGATCCGCTGCCGCTCCGGCACCTCGTTCAGCCCCGGTCGTGGCGCCAGGCGAGGATCTCCGGGTCGGCCGAGATCGCCACCAGGAGCCCGGCGAGCATCGTCGTCCGCGGAACGATCGAGTCGATCTCGAGATATTCGGCCGGCGAATGGTCGTTGCCTCCGACCGGCCCGAGCCCGTCGAGGCTCGGGATGCCCATCCCGGCGGTCGTGTTGGCGTCCGATGCGCCACCGGTCGAAGCGTCGTTCACCGTGAACCCGAGCGCGCTCGCCACGGCCTGCGCGTGCTCGACGAGCCGGCCGCTGCGCTCGAGCTTCTCCATCGGCCACCAGCGAGCCATCGCCTCGAACTCGACGGTCGTGTCGGCCACCTCGGTCGCGCTCGCGATGCGCCGGATCTCGGCCTCGGCGACCTCGAGGGCCTCGCGCTCGACGGCCCGGACGTCCACCTCGAGAGAGCACCGTTCCGCGACGACGTTGGGCCGCGTGCCGCCGGCGATCACCCCGACGTTCACGGTCACCGCCGGCCAGCGGCCGTTGAGGGCGTGCAGGTCGCGGACGATGCGCGCCGCCTCGGCGATCGCGCTCCGTCCCTTCTCCGGCTCGACGCCTGCGTGCGCCGCGCGACCGTGAACGGTGATCCGCAGGTCGAGGATGCCCTTGCGGGCGGACACGATGTCGCCGTTCGCGCGCGCGCACTCGAGCACGAGGGCCACGTCTGCGTCGGCCGCCAGCTCGCGGATGTGCGGCGTCGACGTCGGCGAGCCGATCTCCTCGTCGGGATTGCAGACGAAGACGAGCCGCTCGAACGGCAGACCGCCGCGCTCGTCGACGAGCGCCTTCAGCGCGTAGCAGCCCGCAAGGAGGCCGGACTTCATGTCGGTCACGCCCGGGCCGTAGGCGATGCCGTCCTGCATGCGGAACGGGCGCTCGGCGGCGGTGCCGGGGTCGAACACGGTGTCCATGTGGCCGATGAGCAGGACCCGCGGTCCACCCAGTGCGGCCGGCGAACGTGGCGACGACGGTGTCGCCCAGGCGGCCGGCGGGATCCGGCTCGGCGCTCGACCGCCGCGCCGAGCGCGCCGAGGAAGTCGGACGCCCAGTCGGCGACCTGGTTCACGCCCTCGGGCGTGTAGCTCCCGCAGTCGAGGTCGACGAGTTCGCGGAGGTCCTCGAGGTAGGCCGGGAAGTCGGCCGCGACGGCGGCCTGGAGCGCGGTCAGCTCGATCGGTCGGAGGCGTGCCCGGCAGGGCGGTCGGAACGTCCATGGCGCGCAGTCTAGCCCGCAGCGGCTTGCTATCCTGCCCGGACCGTGCGACTGGTCGAGACACGACTGCTTGAAGGACCCAACGTCTACCGGCTGGAGCCGGTGGTCAAGGTCGAAGTCGCCCTCGGGCGCCGGCGCACCTGGTACGGGCAGCGCGATCCGGCGCGGCACGCGCTCGTGCACCTGGGCGCGCACGTGCCCGCACGCGACTGGCCGGACCCGGTGGCGGGGGTCGTCGCCTGGCTGCGCCGCCTCCGGGCGGAGCATGGTGAAGGACGTGCCGGCCTCGCGGTGCATCGCTCGTCGGACCCGGGCCACTGGATCATCACCTTCCCGTGGCTGGGGGCCGAACGGGCGCTCACCCTGACCGAGGCCGCCCTCGCCCTCGCCGATCGGAACGTGTCTCCGTCGCGGACCGCGCGGCTGACGGGTGCCCAGGAACGGCATCTGGCGCGCTGGACCGAGCGCATCGCCGACGCGCGGGCCACACCGCCGACCTGGATCCGCGACGCTGATCGGCGGATCCCGGTCGTGTCGATCTCGGGCACCAACGGCAAGAGCACCGTCACGCGGCTGATCACCCACATCGCGCTGGGAGCCGGGCGCCATGTCGGGACGACCACCTCGGACGGCGTGCTCGTCGATGAGCGGATGGTCGATCCCGGCGACTGGACAGGGTCCGGGCGGCGCGCAGCAGATCCTGGCCCGCAGCGACGTGGACGTCGCCGTGCTGGAGACGGCGCGTGGCGGGATGGTCCTGCGCGGGGTCGGGTACGAATCGAACGATGCAAGCGTCCTGACCAACGTCTCGTCCGACCACCTCGATCTCCAGGGCATCCACACGCTCCCCGAGCTGGCCGAGGTGAAATCGGTCATCTGCCGGATCACGAAGCCCGACGGCTGGGTCGTGCTCAACGCCGACGATCCGCACGTGGCCGCGGTCGCGCGGCGGGTCCGCGGCCGCGTCGCCTATCTTCACGATGCTGGGGGACGGGTCGCGGGTCGTGCGCCGGCATCGCGCCAGGGACGGGCGCGCGTACCTCGTCCGTGACGGGTGGCTGGTCGAGGCGAACGGAGCCAGCGAGACGCGGATCGTCGAAGTCGTCAGGGTGCCGATCGCCATCGGCGGGCTGGCGCGCCACAACGTCGCCAACGCCCTCGCGGCGTCCGGCGGCGCGCGTGGACTCGGGCCTCAGCGTCGCGAAGGTGCGCGATGGCCTGATCGACTTCGCACCGAGCTCCGAACGCTCGCCGGGCCGGCTGAACCTCTACCGACTCGGGCCGAAGGTGGTCATCGTCGACTTCGCCCACAACGAGGCCGGCATCTCGGCCGTCCTCGACGTGGCCGAGGGGATCGCCGGCGGAGCGGCCGGGCGTGCCGCACCGATCACCGCGATCATCGGCACAGCCGGCGACCGGCCCGACGACACGTTGCGCGGCATCGGCCGGATCGCGGCCCAGCGAGCCCAGCGGGTCGCCATCAAGCAGACCCTCAACTACCTGCGCGGTCGGAGCGCCGCATCGGTCATCGGGGAGCTGAGGGCCGGGGTCGTCGAGGGCGGGATGCTCTCCGCCGATGTGCCCGTCTACGACTCCGAGACCGAGGCGCTGCAGGCCGAGCTGAACGGGGCGGCCGGCGCGGGCGCCGACGGCGGGCGGACGAACGCGCCGCGCGTCGTCGTCCTCATGTGCCACGAGGACCGGAGCGGCGTCTTCGCTCTGCTCGAAGGACTGGGCGCGCGGCCGGTCGACGTGGCGACGGAGCTGACCGAGCTCGTGCCGAGGCTCCAGGAGCGACCGCGGCGCGGCTGAGAATCACGCTGGGGAGGAGGTCGCTTGCGGTACGCCGCTGACGGGCGTGCCGTGTCGCTCCTGACCGGACGCGTGCACGCGTCATGTGCATTCGCAGCGCTTGCTCGGGCGCATCGAGCCCTGTGCGCCACGGTCGTTGCCGGTATCGACGCAGATGAACGCCACATGATCGATCTCGTGGGTAGCGGGCAGTCCAAAGCCTCGATTCCTGGCGTCCAGCCCGGTTGTGATCCGCTCCGCGCGCTCGAAACCAGGGGGATGAACACCCAGCGAGCGGCCTGCACGCGAGCGGACCGGAGGCGGCCGGGCCGTACAAGCGCGTGGCGGATCGAGCGGGCGAGTGGGACGGCGTGAGCGCCAACCGGACATGCGGTTGCACAGCGCGAGCGCCGGCGGCATCATCGTCGGCAGCCCATCGGCTTGCGGCGGGCACGAACGGAGGAGACATCCGTGGAGATGGCGGCCGGCATCCTGCTCATCGTCCTGTCTCTGCTGATCATCGTGTTCGTGATCCGGACCGTGCAGTCGAACATGGGCCGCTGACCAGGCTCCTGGCTCGGGGCCGGACCCGCCCCACACCTATCCCTCGCGGCGAGGCCACCACCCCCGGACGTCGACGCGCCGCGCGAAATGGAGCAGCGGCGGATCGACCGGCAATCGAAGACCGTGCGCCTCCGCCATCGTGTTGAGCCTGAACTCCGCCTCGGCCGGCTGCAGGGGCCACGCCGCGTGTCCGACCCGCGCCGACAGCACGCGCCCGCTCGCGTCGACTGCGAACAGGACGCGACGGTCGGTCAGAAACGCGGCGAGGGTCCCGGGCAGTGCTGGCGTCACGGGTTCGGTCGGCCGGTACCGCACCTCGAGTGTCGCTCGACCGCCCGCGCGGGTCTGTCCGCTCGGAGCGGTAGTCGATCCAGCCGTCGAGGAGCCGGGCCGACATCTGCGCCCTGAAATACGGGAGGTGGAAGGCGAGCCGGGCGCCCCCGACCGCGACGCGACTGCCCGCATCGAGGCTCAGGAACCAGACACCCGGGCGCCCACGGTAGCGGACGTACGTCCGAACGTTGACCTCGGGGAACCGTCCCACCACGGGCGGCGCGGGGAGGAACCTCGGTCCGACGTCCTCCATCCGGAACGGGACGATCCCCAGCCACGCATTGCCGTGGAACGTGTCGATCTCGAGGACGTCCGGAACGACCGGCCGCAGGCTCTCGGATGACATCGGCCAATGGGCGAACAGGAGATCGAGCCAGCGCATCCGCATGACCCACGGCCTTGCGCAGAGCAAATGGCTACTCATGGGTAGCACGATACTCGCCTGATGCCGCGAGGCGGCCCCCGCGTGCCCGCCCGACGCCGCGCGCGAGTCCGGCCGAGCTACCCCGTGAAGACCTATCCCTCCGGCGCCTCGAGCTCGCCCGGATCCGCGAACGCCATCCCGCTCTTGGTCGTGCCCGCCGCCGCCATCGCCGCGCGATAGACCCCGACCGCGTCGTCGACGCAGCACACCACGAGGTCGCCGGGGATCGCCCGGCGCAAGGCGGCCCGGACTGCGGTCATCTCGTCGAGCACCTTGTCGGCCCGCGTCCCCCGGGCGGCCCCGTTCGCGCGCGCGTCGCGGATCCCATCGAGGACGTTGCTCGCCGACTCGCCCGGCTGGCGTCCCCGCAGGTTCTTGTCCTCGCGCACGATGATCTCGTCGAACTGGGTGGCGGCGATGGCGCCGTACTCGCGCTGGTCGTCGTCGCGGCGGTCGCCGGGGATGCCGATCACGCCGATCGCACGGCCCGAGCGCGTCGCGTTGCCCGACGCGCCGAGCCGGCCGGACTTGGTCGGGTTCTCGACCATCATCCGGCTGACGAAATCGGTCAGCTGGCGCATCCCGTCCACGTTGTGGCAGTAGTCGATCACCACCCGGACGCCGCCGATCTCGAGCAGGTTGAGCCGCCCGGGCGCCTGGAAGAACGAGGTCGAGAAGGTCCGGAGGCCCTGGCGGATGTCGTGCAGGTGCGCCCCGGCCGCCCACGCGGCGGCGGCCGCGGCCAAGCGCATTGGCGACGTTCATCCGTGCCCGACCGCCGAACGTCGCGGGGATGAGGTGGGTGTACAGCACGGGCATCGTCCGCGAGCCGAGGCGCAGGACGATGAGCTCGCCCTCCGCCGACGGCTCGAGGCGGAAAGCCGCGCCGCCACGTGAGGTGTGCCCGTCGCAGCGGTCGAAGCCGTCCTCGCCCTTGGACGTGGCCATGCTGAACAGCACCACCCGGCCGGCGCAATGGCGGCCCATCCGGTAGACGTGCCCATCGTCGGCGTTGAGGACGGCCGTGCCCGAGCGCGGCACCGCCTCGACCACCACGCCCTTGACGTTGGCAAGCTGGCCGAGCGAATCGATGCCTCCGAGCCCGAGGTGGTCGCCGGTGACGTTCGTCACGACCGCGATGTCGTTGCGGTCGTAGCCGAGCCCCTCGCGGAGGATCCCGCCGCGGGCGACCTCGAACACCGCGGTGTCGACGGTCGGGTTCTGGAGCACCATCTGGGCCGACTTCGGGCCCGACATGTCGCCCTTCTTGATGAGCCGGCCGTCGACCACGATGCCGTCGGTCGAGGTCATCCCGACCCGCCGGCCCATCAGCTTGAGGATGTGCGAGATCATCCGCACGGTCGTCGTCTTGCCGTTCGTGCCGGTCACCGAGATGATCGGGATCCGCGCCGACGAGCCCGCCGGGAACAGCGAATCGATCACCGGCCGTGCGACGTACTGGGGTTCGCCCTCGGTCGGATGGGTGTGCATCCGGAAACCCGGCGCCGCGTTCACCTCGACGATCGCGCCTCCGGTCTCGCGCACGGGCGTCGCGATGTCCGGGCAGATGAAGTCGATGCCGGCGACGTCGAGCCCGACGATCCGGGCCGCGGTCTCGGCGATCTCCACGTTGTCGGGATGCGCCTCGACCGTCCGATCGATCGACGTGCCGCCGGTGGACATGTTGCCGGTCAGGGCCAGCTTGACCCAGGCACCGTCGGGCAGGACCTCGTCGATGTCGTAGCCCTGCTCGCGGACGAGCGCGACCGCGGCATCGTTGACGGCGATCCGGGTCAGCACCTTCTCGTGCCCGATGCCCCGGCGCGGGATCGCTGTTGGCGATGTCGACGAGCTCGCGGACCGTGTGCTCGCCGTCGCCGGTCACCGATGCCGGCACCCGCTCGGCGATGGCCGCGACCTTCCCTCCGATGACCAGGCAGCGATAGTCGTTGCCGGCCACGTACGTCTCGACCACGACGTCGCCCGACCGGCTCTGGGCGAGCGCCCCGTGGAACGCCGCGCGGACGGCCTCCTCGGAGCGCAGGTCGAGGTGGACGCCGCGGCCGTGGTTGCCGTCGAGCGGCTTGACCACGCACGGGAAGCCGAGGCGCTTCGCGACGGCGACGGCCTGGTCCTCCGAGGTCGACCACGTCGGCGCGCGGGACCGGCAGACCCGGCCGAATCGAGGAGCCGGTTCGTCAGGCTCTTGTCGGAGGCGACGTCGACGCCGATCGCCGAGGTCTGCGAGGTCATCGTGGCCCGGATGCGCTGCTGGTGGATGCCGTGGCCGAACTGGACCAGCGAGTGACGGTCGAGCCGGATGAACGGGATGTCGCGGCTGACAGCCTCGTCGATGAGCGCCTGGGTGGACGGGCCGAATGCCTGCCGCTCGGCGAGGCGGATGAGGCCCTCGAGCTGCGGCGCGAAGTCGAAGAAGACCGCCGGGTCGTCCGGGGCGACCAGGTGGTTGACCAGCGCGACGGCCATCCGTCCGGCCTCGAGACCGACCGTCTCCTCGCGGTACTCGTAGATGCAGTTGTACTGGCCGGCGGGCCCGCCGCCCGCGTCTTGCCGTGCCGGACGTCGGTCCCGGCGAGGTTCTGGAACTCGAGCGCGACGTGCTCCGCGACGTGGCCTGCCCAGGTGCCATCCCGCAGGCGGGTGATGAACCCGCCCCGCCGCCCGAGCGAGCAGGCATGGTCCTCGAGCGTCGGGAGCAGGGCGATCAGCGCGTCGTTGAAGCCCGGGAGCTTGTCGGACGGGTAGTCCTCGAGCACTCCGAGGTCGACGAGCAGCCGGATGACCGGCTCGCGCGCCCAGTAGTTGGGACCACGCAGCACGCGCGTCTCGAGGATGCGGAGCGTGGGCGCCGGAGGGGGCGGCGCCTCGGCCGTGCGGGTCCCCCGGCGGGAACGGGTCGCGGCGGTGGTGCGGGCCACGATGTCGGCCACGGGACTCCTCCTCCGCCGGGTGGTCGGCCACCCGGCCGGCTCTAGCTGGAGGCGGCCTCGCCGCCCGGGAGTGCGTGCAGGGTGGGTGTCGCGACCCGCGCCCGGCGGCGCAGGTCGAATCGATAGCCGGCCGGCAGGGAATGGAGCACGACCCCGCTGATCATCAGAGGGCGGTGCCCGTGGATCTCCCAGGCATCGGTCTCGGAGGCGGCGCCGTCGACGACCGTGATCGAGCCGCGTCCGATGACCTCCATGACGTGGTCGGGCCCGACGACGCCGGCCGTGTCCTCGTCGACGCCGAGCCCGAGAAGGCTCGGGTTCTGGGCGATGAGGCTGAGCAACCGGCCGAGCCGGTTCCGTTGCTGGAAATGCTGGTCGACGATGACGCCGGGCAGCACACCGAGGCCCGCGGCGATCTGCGCCATGCGGTGCTTCGGGGTCGCCCCGGATGCCCCGAATGCGATCATGTGGCTCGACATCGCCGAGGCGCCCGCCGACGTGCCCGCGACCACGGCGCCGTGCTGGAAGCGGTCGAGGATCGCGTCGGCGAGGCGGGTCCCGCCGATCGTCGAGGACAGGCGGAGCTGGTTGCCGCCGGTCAGGAAGATCCCGGTCGCATCGCGCACGGCCGCGACCGCGTTGTCATCGTTGGCCTGCGGCCGGGTGACCGCGTGGAGCGGTCGCACGTGCTTGACGCCGAGCTCGCCGAACACGGCCCGGTACCTTTCGCCGGCTTCGAGGCCGAGCGACGACGCCGTGCTGACGACCGCGATCCGGGCCTGCTCGCCGCGGGCGAGGGACACGAATCGGCTGAGGATGACGCGGTCGCGGACCTTGTCCTCCGCGCCGCCGATGATGATGACTGTTCCGTCGGCCAAGACGATCTACCCCAAATGGGAACGGTTGCTGGAGAGGATAGCCGACCGCGACCGTGCGCGCGGCTCACGCCCGCTGGACCTCGGACACCGCTCCCGGCGGGTGCGAGAATGCGCGCCTGTGAGCGACTCCGGCGCCGCCACCGCGTCTGCGCCCGGTCCCAGGCACCGCCCGAGGCCGGGGACGCATCGTCGTCGACCTGTCCGACCACGTCGATCGCGGCACGCGCCGGAGGGCCGGCGTCTTCCGCCGTGCGCTGCGCCGCGAGGCATCCCGCCTGCGCGACCGGAGACGGGTCGCGGCCATCCTCCTGTTGAGCCTGGCGTTCGCATTGGTCCTGTCGGGCATGATCGCGCGGGGCGAGGCCGGCGGTGCCGACGCCCGCGCCTACTGGGCCGGGGTGCGGATCTGGCTCAACGGCGGCGACCCATACCACCCGACCGGGCCGTTCCTGCCGTACGTCTATGCGCCGTGGATGCTCCCCGGGTTCGCGCCATGGGCGGTGCTGCCGTGGGACGTGGCCTGGTTCGTCTGGCGCGTGGGCACGATCCTGCTCCTGCTGTGGACCATCCACTGGGCCTATCGCCGGCGCCCGCTGACGACGGCGGTCATCGTCGCCATCCTCGCGTTCCCGTTCGGGGCCAACCTCGACACCGGGAACATCAACCTGCAGCTGACGTTGATGCTGTGGGCAGCCAACTTCACCGGGCCGCGACTCGGCGGGCTGCTGTGGGCGCTCGCGACCTGGATGAAATGGGTGCCGGCCCTCAACTGGTTCATCCTGCCCGGCAGGACCCGGCAATGGGGGCTGCTGTGGCTGATGGTCTCGATCGCGCTCAGCCTCGTGACATTGCCGCTCACGATCGTCCAGATGCAGGCGCTCTTCGGATTCGGAGCACGTCCGGTTCGCCTGGACTACCTCGTCTACGTCTGGTCCTGGGTGCCGTGGCTGTATCGCCGGCCGGATCCGTTCGATTTCCTGCGGCCCGCGACGTGGCGCCGATGGTCGGACGAGATGCCGGCGACGCTCCGGCGGCGGATCACGCGGCCGGCTGCCGAACTGACCGGCCACGGCCACGCGTCTGGCAACGGCACGTCCTCGCGCCGGCGTTCGTCGACCGGCTGGAGCAGCGTCGCGCCGATCGCGAGACAGCACGGCGCCGAGCAGGAGCGCGAGCCGGGGCCCGAGCGCGGCCGATCGCCCGACGCCGCCGACGGTCCGATGAACCCGCCGATGAGCCACGGCGAGCACGCCGGCGGAGGCGGTCGCGACGTTCGAGATGCCCATGTACCGGCCGGACGATGCCTTCGGGATGATGTCGGTCATGAGCGCCCAGTCGACCGCGAGGAAGATGCCGGCCGACCGATGCCGACGAGCGGCGCGCCAAGGACGAGCAGCGGCACGGCCGGGGCGAGGGCGCAGATCGTCATGCCCGACGGCGCCGAGCGCGCAACGCGACGTAGATGACCTTCTTGCGGCCGATCGCGTCGGACAGGCGGGCGGCCGGCAGCGTCGCGAGCGGTCCCGAGCGGCGACCACCACGACGTCGCGATCGAGCAGCCAGTTGCCCGCTCGTCTCGCGTTCAGGCCCAGCGACCGCGCGAGGTAGAGAACGCGACAGGGCGATGAGGACCGCGCCGCCCACCAGGATGAAGAAGCGCGACGCGACGAGCCACACGAAGCTCCGCTCCCGGAGGATGTCGGTGCCCCACGCCTCAGCCGGCGATGGACCGCCAGGGCCGGCCATGCGCGGTCCTTCGCCGGCCGCCCTTCCTCGACCCGGAAGACGACCGACAGCATCGTCACGAGCTCGATGACGCCGAGCGCGATGGTCGGGAGCGCGAAGTGCCGGTGCCGCGTGCGCGATGGTGCCGACGGGAAGCCCGGTCGACGACGCCCGAGGACCTGCATAAGCCCGACCAGCGCGCTGGCGAGGCCGACCTGCGGCGGCCGGCACGAGGTCCGGCACGTAGCCCTGGAACGGGCCCTGGGCGAAGTTCGAGCTGAACTGCAGGAGCAGGACGAGAAGCGGCGATCGTGAACAGCGTGTTGCACGTCGCGATGCCGACGAGGAAGACGAGGTCGAGCAGGATCCCGATGAGGATGTACGGCTTGCGCCGACCCCAGCGGGAGACGTGTAGTCGCTGATCGAGCCGACCGTCGGCTGGACGAGCGACCGCGATGATCGCGCCGCTGAGCGCCAGGAACGATCGCCGTGGTCGGCATCGGCCTTCGTCGGCGAGGAGTGAACTCGGCAGGTTCCTGGAGGATGAGACTGATCCCGCCGAAGACCGAGAGGCCGAGCCAGTAGAGCGACAGCCGGAGCAGCTCGCCATCGGCAGCGACGCGGTCGTCGGGCGTCGGCCTCGTCCGCGGACGGGCTCGCGTTCGCTCGGGACGCTCGAGGTCAGTCGGGACGGACATGTCCACCTCGTTCGGGCGCCGGCGCGGTGCGCCGGTTCACATCCTACGACGCGGCCACGGGATTCCGTCACGGTCCAGCGCTGGCCGTCGTGTGCAGCGGCACCAGGCGTCGTGCGGTCGCGCCCTGGCGCCACGTAGCGGAAGAGCGAGCGGTCGAGCGAGTAGATCCCGGTCGAGACGACGCCGATGCGCCCGAGCCGGAAGGCGAACACCGGGTTCTCGCTGTTGCCGGCGTAGTGGTGGGCGTCGCCGTCGGCGGACAGGACAGCCATGTTGGCCTGGCCACCGAACCGGTCGTGGAGTGCCCCGAGCAGGTGCGGCACGGGCTCGTCGTCGCTGCCATGCGTCCTCGAGCCAGCGCGCGCCCACTTCGGTGTCGGCGCGGCCATGGATCCGGCCCTGCGGCGCGATAGGTCGCGCGGAGCGCCCTGTAGTCGGCCAGGTCGCCGTTGTGGCTGAAGGCATAGCGGCCGGCCGGGTCGGCGAACGGCTGGGTGTCGGCCATGGTCAGCGTCGAGAGCTTCGAAGGCCGGCGGAGGTGGACGAGGACGGCGGTCGTCTCCACGCTGCCGACGGTGGCCACGCCAGGGTCGTCGCGGAAGGCGCGAACGTCCCGGTAGGCAGCAGGCGGCCGTCGGCGGCGAGCCAGGACGCCCCCCAGCCGAACCCGGCGATCCCAAACCGCTCGAGGCGCTCGGTGAACGGCCAGAGCTCGTCGAGGCGGAATGGTTCGGCCGCCCGGGCGATGTAGTGCTCGCACATGTGCGGGCGATGCTACCCGCGCTCGCCGCCGGCCACGATCAGGATCCGCGCGCCGCTGGCCGTCCATGCGCCGAGAGTCGCGGGGCCCCGCGCCGGTTATCCCGGCTGGCAGGCGGGGCACCAATAGGTCGTCCGGGGAAGGTCGGTGCCCTGGCGGATGCTTCTGATCGGCGTGCCGCAGCGCCGGCACGGGCCGGCCGGTGCGACCGTAGACATAGACGGCGCCGGGAGCGGTTCGGTCGACGCCGGTCGTGACCCGCTCCGGACCGCGGCCGGCACGGACGTTCTCGAGCAGCAGCCGCCGCGCCGTGGCCACGAGGCGGCCGAGCGCCGTCGTCGTCGAGGTCCGCGACCGGACGAACGGCGAGACGCGCTCGATCCACAGCACCTCGTTCTTGCAGACGTTGCCGATGCCCGCGAGCGCTCGCTGGTCGAGCAGCGCCTCCGCGATCGCGAGTCCGGATCGCGCCGGGTCGCGGAGCCGGCGCACCGCCTCGCCGGCATCGAATTCGGGTGCCAGCAGGTCCGGCCCGAGCCCGCCGAGGCCCGGGTGGAGTGCTTCGGCGCGCTCCTCGAGCAGCTCGACGACCGGGGCATCGAAGCAGACCGCCACGGCGCCCGGCACCTCGAGGACGAGCCGGGCCCGCGATGGCGGCCGGCGCCATCGCTCGCCCGGCCGGTAGCGGTGCCACGAGCCGTTCATCCGCAGGTGCGTCCGGATGACGAGGCCGTTGTCGAACCGGATCAGCAGGTTCTTGCCGAGCGACTCGACGGCGGTGATGTCGCGGCCGACCACCCGCCCGACCTGGGGGACCGGTCCCGGCCCGCCGGTCCTTGCCGCGGTGACGGTCCGGCCCACGAGGTATGGCCGAAGGCCCGCCGCGGTCCGGAAGAGCGTGTCGCCTTCGGGCACTCAGGCGTCAGGCGGCAGCGAGGCGACGCCGGCGGCACGGGCGGCCATGCGCAAGCGTGAGTCCCACGCGACGAGAACGGTCTCCTCGGGGTCCAGGTCAGGACCGAGGCGAGCTGGATCGCGTCGCCCGCGCGCAGGCCGAAGCGTCTCCGCGACGATTCCCGGCGCGGACGCTCAGGACCCTGGTCAACTCGATCACCTCGTACGTAGCCCAGTGCGTCTCGAACGATGCAACGGCTTGATCATGCTGGCGGGCGCAAGCCGAGCCGCTCGGCGCGCCGCGGCCAGCGCAGCGCGGACTTCGACGTACGACAGTCGTGACGTCACCAGGGACCTCGTCTCGCCGGCGATGGCGGCCAGATCGGACGAGGCCGAGTTCATCGGCGAGGTACTGCCTGACGATCGCGGAGCTGTCGAGGTAGGCGATCACCGTCAGCGGATCTCGTCCATGAGCTCCTCGATCGACCACGGGATAGGGAAAATGCGGGATGTCCTCCCAGCGCAGCCTCGGCCTGGTCGCCCGGGTGAGCCGCCCTGCGCCGCCAGCTCCAGGATCCGCTGCGATACGGGCTCCTCACGGACCAGCCGCGCGATCGGACGGCCGTGCTCCGTGACGGTGATCGTCTCGCCGGCCTTCACGCGTTCCAGGAACGCGGACAGGTGGTCCCGCAGGTCGCGAACCCCGACCGTCGTCGTGCTCCGCTGGATCGAATGTGGCGCTTTTACGGGCACGCTTCTCGCTCATGCTGGCGATGATAGCAGGCGACGCTTACCTGACGCTCACCGAACGCTCGGCCCGGAGCACAAGCCCGCGGTAGCCGGCCACGAAGCCGGCATCGAGGAGCACAGGCCGGAAGCCGGACCCGGCGACCTCCTCGGCCGTCGATCTTGCGGATGACCAGCTCGCGGAAGCGGCCGTCGGCGACGAGCGCCCGCAGGGCACGGACCGCCGCGACCGCCGTCGGCGGGTCGTCCGACGCCGGGAGCGTCTGCAGGGTGGCCCCGCCGCGTTCAAGGTAGAGCGCCGCGACCCCGTCCACCAGCACGACGTAGGCGCCCGCCGCCCGCTGGAGGGGCCGGCGATCCGTCTCGCCGCGGCGCGGCCACGACAGCGCGGCACCATACGGATTCGCCGGATCGGCAGCAGCCAGCAGGTGAACCGCTCCGCTCGATGGCGGGTCCGCGGCATCGCGCACAGCGCGAAGCCGGTCGAGCGCTCCCGCGAGGGCGAACTGCGCCGCCCCGAGGCCGTCGACGAAGTAGCCGCGCCGGATGCGGCCCGCCTCTTCCATCGCACGCAGGATCGGATAGACACCGGCGAAGCCGCCTTCGATGCCTTCGGCGACGACCGCTTCGCGGGTGAGCACCCCGTGTCGCTCGAGCAGCGCCAGCGCCTGGGCGTGGAACCGTTCCGTGGCAGAGGCCGTGACCGGAGCGACCAGGGACCAGCGCCCCGCGGCTTCGGGCGGACCGAGCGCGCGTCAGCCGTCCGCCCCGCGGTCGCCGTGGACCATGGTTCCCGCCCGTCCGCTTCCAGCGCAGGGCCCGCAAGGGCGCGAACGTGTCGTTGGTGACCTCGCCGGACCACACCAGGTCCCACAGCGCGTCGAGCACCTCGCGGTCGCTGCCTCCGCCCGCCACGCCGAATAGCTCGCGATAGAAGGACGCGCCCCGGGACGCGAGATGCGCTCTGAGGGCCTCGTGTCGTGGCCCGACCGGCGGTGGCGGTCCGTCCGGCTGGTCGGTCGGCCGGAGCAGCTCGCGCCCGGGCCGGACCAGGACGATCCGGCCGTCGTCGCGGCCGAGGCTCCCCCGCCCGACCCAGGCGACCTCTCCGAGAGCACCCAGCTCGTCGAGCAGGCGCGGCTGGTAGCCGGGGATCCGTGCCGGCAGGACGTCCCGCTCGAGGACCGAGGCGGGGATCGGGTCGCCGGCGAGCTGATCCACGACCTCGGCGAGCCGCTCGAGCGCGGCGGTGCCGCGCAGGGGCGAGGCCGTCGCCCCCGTCGCAGCGATCCCGTGCCATTCCGGCAGGAACCGGGCCAGTGCCGCCGGGTCGACGGGCTCGACCTCCCGCCGGAGCCTGGCCAGTGACCGCCGCCGAAGCATGCGGAGGATGTCGGGGTCGCACCATTCGCGTTCGGCGCCGCCCGGGCGGAACTCGCCGCGCAGGATGGTGCCCGCCGCCAGCAACCGCTCAAGGGCGTCCCCGACCGCCGCGACGGGCAGGCCCCAGCGTGCCGCCGGCTCCGATGTCAGGAATGGGCCGTGGCACCGTGCCCACCGCGCGAGCAGGCCGTCGAGGGCGCCGGCCGCCGGGCCCAGGAACGCCGCCGGAACGCCGACAGGTGGCGCGATCCCGACGCCATCGCGGTAGCGGGCCACGTCCTCGATCGCGATCCAGCGGTCATCGCCGGCGATCCGGGCGCGGACGGCCCGGCGTGTCGCCGCCAGCTCGTCGAGCCATGGCCCGGCGACCGCCGCGCCACCCTCGGTCCGAGCCGCGACCTCGGCGGCCGACAGGTCGCCCAGCCGCCGGAGCAGGTCGTGGACGCCGTCGATCGTCGTCGCCCGCCGGTCGTCGGTCAGCGCCTGGACGCTCAGCTCGAGGTCGGCCAGCGCGTCCGGGTCGAGTAGCTCGCGGAGCTCCTCCTGCCCGAGCAGCTCGCGGAGCAGGTCGCGATCGAGCGTGAGCGCGCCGGCCCGTCTCTCGGCCAGCGGCGCATCGCCCTCGTACATGTAGGCGGCCACGTAGTCGAACAGCAGGCTGCTCGCGAACGGCGAGGCGCGCACGGTCTCCACACGGTGGACGGCGATCTCCCGCCGGGCGACTCCGCCGAGGATCTCCCGCAGCGCTGGCAGGTCGAACACGTCGGACAGGCACTCGCGATACGTCTCGACGAGGATCGGGAACGACCCATATCGTGAGGCGACCGCGAGGAGGTCGGCCGCCCTCTGGCGCTGCTGCCAGAGCGGCGTGCCGGGTCCCAGGCCGGCGACGGGGAAGGAGCAGGGCGCGGCCCGCGTTCTCGCGGAACCGGCTCGCGAACAGGGTCGACGTCGCCAGCCGACCGACGACCAGGTCCTCGACCTCGTCCGGGTCGGGGAAGAGCAGAGCCTCGATGCCGTCGAGCGGCGCGTCGCCCTCGGGAAGCCGGATGGCGATCCCGTCGTCGGACCAGATCGTCTGGACCTCGAGGCCCAGCCGCTCGCCGATCCGCGCCTCGAGCGCCAGCGACCATGGCGCGTGGATCCGGCCCCCGAACGGCGTCAGGAGACAGAGCCGCCAGTCCCCCAGCTCGTCGCGGAAGCGCTTGCTGCTGCCCTGGGCGAGCCACCTGTGTCGTATGTCGCCGACGCGGCGGTCGAACTGCTCGGCAAGAAGGTCCCCCCGAGGATGTGCGCAAGGCCGTCATGACGGGATACCGATGTCTGAGCTGAAGTCCTGGACCGAGCTGCCTGTCGCTGGAACCGTGCGTCCCGGCGACTCCGAGCAACCCCGGACCGGCAGTTGGAGGACGGGGCTGAAGCCCGAGGTCGATCTCTCGAAGTGCGTCAACTGCCTGCTCTGCTGGCTCTACTGCCCCGACTCCGCGATCCGGCTGGACGGGACAACTTTCGTCGGCTTCGACCAGGATGTCTGCAAGGGCTGTGAGCTTTGCGAGGTCGTCTGTCCCGTCGGTGCTATCCGGATGGTGCGCGATGGCAACTAGGGCTGTTGCAGCGCGCGTGCTGACGGGCGGCGAGGCCGTTGCAGAAGCAATGCGCCAGATCGACCCGGATGTCGTGCCCGTGTACCCGATCACGCCGCAGACACCGATGATCCAGGGTTTTGCGAAGTTCGCCGCGGCAGGCCGCGTGCACGGCGAGATCATCAACGTCGAATCCGAGCATTCCGCGATGAGCGCAGCGATCGGAGCGGCACTGGCCGGAGCGCGCACGATCACCGCCACCTCATCACAGGGCCTCGCGCTGATGGCCGAGGTCGTCTACATCGCCGCGGCGATGCGAGCCCCGATCGTGATGGCGCTCGGAAATCGTGCTCTCTCGGGCCCGATCAACATCCATTGCGACCACTCCGACAGCATGCTCGTGCGGGACTCCGGCGTCGTGCAGCTGTTCGCAGAGAATGCGCAGGAGGCCTACGACCTGATGGTGATGGCGCCGCGGATCGCAGAGCATCCGGCCGTCCTGCTGCCGGTGCTCGTCTGCCAGGACGGCTTCACCATCACGCACTCTGCCGAGCCCGTCGTCTTGCTCGGCGACCGCATCGTCAAGAGGTTCGTCGGCGAGTATCACATCCCGTTTCCGCTGCTCGATCTGAGTGCCCCCACGACGCAAGGTCCGTTCGCGATGCCGGATTACTACTACGAGGTGCGTCATCAGCAGGTCGCAGCCATGTCGGCCGCCCTCGCCGCATTCGAAGACGTAGCCGGAGAGTTCGAGACGGTTTCCGGCCGTCGGTACGACGTGATCGAGCCGTACGCGTTGGACGACGCCGAGCGCGCGATCGTCTGCCTTGGCTCGACGGGCGGCACGGTGAAAGACGTGGTTGACGAGCTCCGAGCGGAAGGCGAGCACGTCGGGCTGCTCGAGATTCGGTCGTTCAGACCGTTCCCGGTCGATCGGGTGCGCGCGGCTCTCGAGCCCGTCACGCAGGTCGCGGTGCTCGACCGAGCCGACTCTCCGGGAGGGTTGCCGCCGCTGTTCGCCGATCTGGCAGCAGCGCTGCACGGAACGAACGTCGAGCTCCAGAGCTACGTCTACGGGCTCGGGGGTCGCGATCTGCATCCCGAGGAGATCCGAAATGTCTTCTACGCCCCCGCCGGCGCTGCGGTTCCTCTCTATCTAGGACTGAGGAGCGAACCATGTCTCGTCTGAAGCAACTCGTTCGCAACGAGGCCGGCTGCCCACCGCTGCGGGGTGGCCATGCGCTCTGTCAGGGCTGCGGCGTGCCGATGGTCGTGCGAACCATCGTCGACAGCATCGACACGCCTGTTGTCGTGATCAGCGCGACCGGCTGTCTCGAAGTCGCGACGACGAGGTTCCCCACCACTGCGTGGAACGTTCCCTGGGTCCACGTCGCGTTCGAGAACGCCGCGGCTGTGGCGAGCGGCGTCGAGACCGCCTATCGCGCACTGGCGAAGCGAAACGCATTGCCTCAGGACGGGCCGATCACGTTCGTCGCGCTCGCGGGCGACGGCGGCACCTACGACATCGGCCTGCAAGCGCTGTCGGGAGCGCTCGAGCGCGGTCATCGCTTCATCTTCGTCTGCTACGACAACGAGGCGTACATGAACACGGGAGTCCAGCGTTCCGGTGCGACACCGTTCGGAGCGAGCACGACGACGAGCCCGGCAGGGACCGCGAGCTTCGGCAAGGCACAGCAGCGCAAGGACATGACCGCAATTGCGGTCGCGCACCACGTTCCCTACGTTGCTCAGGCGATCGCCGTGCACTGGCACGATCTCAGCGAAAAGATCGAGCGTGCTGCAGCTGCCGACGGCCCCGCGTTCCTGAACGTGCTCACCAACTGCCCGGTCGGCTGGGGACATGAGCCGCGCGCCTCGCTCGAGATCTTGAATGCCGCGGTCGACACCTGCTTCTGGCCGCTCTACGAGGTGGTCGGAGGCCGCTACCGCCTCACGTATGTACCCGAAAGGGTGCGGCCTATTGAGGACTGGCTGCGCCCGCAGGCCCGATTTGCACATTTGCTCCGGCCGGAGGCGCGTGGTGTCGTGGGGAAGATCCAGCGTCAGATCGACCAGGAGTGGGTTGCACTCCGGCTGCGCTGCGAGCAGGACGCAGCCGCGGCTTGAGAGGAGGCGGCGTTGCGCGTCGGCGTCATCGGTGGGCCCCGCCAGGAGACGAACCCTCTACTGGTGGGAGCCTGGTGCACTGCTGGGATCAATGCCCTCCTGCTCTCCCCCGAGGAAGCTCCTTGGCGTCTCGATGCAGGGGACGTCGCGCTCATTCGCCTGGACGTTCGCCGGACCCTCGATGGAATCGAGCCCGGGCTACGGCTGCTGCAGCCGCTGACTAGGCGCGGCATCCGCGTCCTGAATCGCCCGGACGCGCTGATCGGGGCCCACGACAAGCTCGAAACGGCGCGCCGGCTCCGCGCGGCAGGCGTCCCTCACCCCAGATGGGCTCACGTGACGGCGCCGGAGAGCCCCCTCGATCTTGAACTTCCGGTCGTGGTGAAGCCCCGTTTCGGCAGCTGGGGGCGTGACATCTTCCTCTGCGAGAGCGAGCGGCAACTCAGCAGGTGCCTCGAGAATGTCCGTCTCAAGGCGTGGTTC
Organism: uncultured Chloroflexia bacterium; assembly: GCA_963772995.1. Taxonomy (GTDB): domain Bacteria; phylum Chloroflexota; class Limnocylindria; order Limnocylindrales; family CSP1-4; genus SPCO01. The sequence continues at coordinate 206,975 of CAVYZQ010000019.1, forward strand.
CTCGAGCACGGCGCTCTCGTCCAGGAGCTCGTCTCGCGGACGACGCACGACCTGCGGCTCATCGTCGCCGGCAGACAGGTCGTCGGCGCCGCCAGACGCGACGCCGCGCCGGGCGAGTGGCGTACGAACGTGTCGCTCGGAGGGAGCCTCGCCCACGCGGATCCGGATCGCGCCGCGGTCGCGCTCGCGGTCCGCGCCGTCGAGGCGATCGGGTTGGATCTCGGCGGAGTCGACCTGCTGCCGCTTCCAGACGGAGGCCACGTCGTGCTCGAGCTCAACGGGGCGGTCGACTTCGACGGTCGGTACTCGCTCCGCGGCGGCGACGCTTTTCTCGACGCCGCCGCCGCGCTCGACCTCCGACCGGGTGGTCAGACGGAGATGTCTGCGACCTCTGCGCCCGAGAGCTTCAGCAGGTCACTCGTGCGCATCTTGACCGACTGATCGTGCGACCCCGCTTCGAGCACGACCTCCTCGAGCTTCGCCAGCCCGAGATCGACGAGTACGCGGTCTCCTGACGGTCCGCCGAAGGGCGGAACGGCCCCGAGTTCGAACGCGGGGTAGGCCGCGCCGAGCTCCGCTTCGGTTGCCAGCCGAGAGTGACGGTCGTCGAGCAGTGCGCGTGTCTTTCCTAGGTCGAGCCGCTCGGACGCAGGCACCACGGCGCGAACATAGCCGCCGTCCGTCGTCAGCACGACTGTCTTGGCCACGGCAGTTGGGGCGATGCCGACTGCGTTCGCCTCGCCCCGGGCGGTCTGTGTCCGCGGGTGGGGAAGCAGCTCGTAGTCGAGCCCCCGGCGGTTGAGCTCTTGGATGACCTCCGTGATCATGTGGGCCTCCTTCTAGCCTTGTGCTCGGCTTTCGTCGAGAGCCTGCCGCGCGCCCGCCTGTTCGCCATCAGGGCAATCACTGATCGCCGGTCAGTGAAAGCTCGCTGCAAAGAGGCTCGGCAGTCCTCCGCAGCCGGTTTGCGGTTTCTTCCCGATGCGCGAGAGGCGCCGCTGCGCGAGCCTGAAGGCGATGGAAGGAGTGACGTGACAGTCGAGGCACCAGCACCGACTTGCACGAAGAACGAGGTGAGGAGGACCAGATGACCACGCAAGGGACAGAGACAGTACGCCAGGATCATGAGCACCTTCTCGAGGACGTCGAGCACATCAGGCTCGCCGCCCGCGAGCTTCCAGCCGTGTCGCCCGAGGAGCGGCACGCGATCGTGGGCCGCATCCTCGACTTCCTGCGCGGGACGCTGCTTCCGCATGCGGAAGAGGAGGAGCGGTGGCTCTATCCGGCCGTCGGCGAGCTCCTGGGAAACCTCGAGTCGACCCGCCCCATGACGCACGATCACATCGCGATCCGCGCGCGGGTAGTCGAACTGGCCGCAACCGAGGACACCGACGTGGACCGTTTACAAGAGCTCCTGTATGGGCTCTATGCCCTCATCTCGGTGCACTTCTGGAAGGAAGAGCAGCTGTACCTGCCGCTCCTCGAGCGGCCTGTGTGGCCAGTGTTCGATGGGTAGTCAGGGGAACGGCGCGACGCATCCGTCGGCCTCGTTCAGCGCGACGCTCCGCGCTCACCTGGACGACCGACCAGGTGCGTTCGCCGACCTGGCTCGCGCGATTGCCGACGCCGGCGGCCTTCTGGGTGCGATCGACCTGGTTCGCGTCGAGCGTGGGAAGAAGGTACGCGACGTAACGGTTTTCGCCGGCGACGCCGATCACATCGACCGCATTGTCGCCGCAGCGCGGGCCGTGCCCGGAGTCGACGTCGACCGCGTGTCCGATCGCACGTTCCTCATACATCTCGGGGGGAAGATCGAGGTCGTCGGCAAGATACCTGTGAAGACACGCGACGACTTGTCGATGGCGTACACGCCCGGTGTCGCGCGCGTCTCGATGGCGATCGCCGAAGACCCGCAGCTCGTCTGGAATCTGACGATCAAGAAGAACACCGTGGCAGTCGTCACGGACGGGACGGCAGTGCTCGGTCTCGGCGACATCGGCCCGGAGGCCGCGCTCCCGGTGATGGAGGGCAAAGCGCTCCTCTTCAAGGAGTTCGGCGGGGTGGATGCCTGGCCGATCTGCCTTGCGACGAAAGACGAGGACGAGATCGTCGCGGCCGTCCGCGCCATCGCTCCGGTCTTCGGCGGGATCAACCTGGAGGACATCTCCGCGCCGCGCTGCTTCTCCATCGAAGAGCGTCTGCGCGAGGAGCTCGACATCCCGGTCTTCCACGACGACCAGCATGGGACGGCCGTCGTCGTCCTCGCATCGTTTCTGAACGCGCTGCGAGTCGTCGGCAAGCGGCCCGAAGACGTCAAGGTCGTCATCACGGGTGTCGGTGCTGCGGGCGTCGCCACGACGAAGATCCTGCTGGCGGCGGGCGTCGAGAACGTCATCGGTGTCGATCGTCATGGCGCCCTGTGGCGCGGCGACCCGTCTCTGTCAACGATGAAGGCGAGCTATGCGGAACTCACGAACCCGAGACTCGAACGGGGGCGTGGCGACGACGTTCTTCATGACGCGGACGTCTATATCGGGCTCTCCGGTCCCGGGGCGGTCTCCGCCGAAGGCATCTCACGTATGGCCGGGGACGCGATCGTGTTCGCCATGGCGAATCCGACTCCCGAGGTCGCGCCGGAAGAAATCGAAGACTTCGCCGCCGTGATCGCGACCGGTCGCTCCGACTACCCGAACCAGATCAACAACGTGCTCGCGTTCCCCGGCATCTTTCGGGGCGCGCTCGATGCCCGCGCATCGGACATTACGGAGCCGATGAAGATTGCGGCAGCCGAGGCGATCGCCGGCGTGATTCCGCCGGAAGAGCTGAGCGCCGACTACATCGTGCCCAGCGTCTTCAACCCCGAGGTTGCGCAACGTGTCGCAGCGGCGGTTGCCGAGGCCGCGAGTCCGGCTCTGGTCTCCTCTATTGCAGAGTCTTCAGGTAGGCGACCAGCGCAGCGAGGTCCTGGTTGGGGATGATCCCGCCCCAATGCGGCATGCTCGCGATCGGTGGCTTGCCGATCACGCTCCCGCTGCGAATGAAGGAGATGATCTTCGCGTCGGTGTTGAACTCCGTGCGGAAGTCCTGCCCCGAGAGTGGCGGGATCGTCTTGTCCTCAGCCTGGGGGTTGGGCACTCCGCCGAGGCCGCTCGGGCCGTGGCAATTGATACAGCCGTGCCGCACGTACAACGCGGCCCCGGCGACAGCGGCTCCCTGATCTGCCGGGACTGCAACGGGAACCGCATCGCGCACCTTGGGTAGGCCATCGCGAATGTAGGCAACGAGATCGGCGACCTGGCTCTTCGAGATCACTGGACCCCAGACCGGCATATACGGCTTCTGGGGATTCGCCGACTCGCCGAGGCCATGGTTGATGATCGAACTGAGCTGTGCGACCGTCAGCGAGCTACCAACACCCTTCAGTGCGGGAACGTCCGGCGAGACGCCGCCCTTTCCTTGTTCACCATGACATGACGAACAGGCGAACTGCACGAAGACGTGTGCACCCATCGCGACCTGCGGGTCGCTCGGGTTGATCCCGCGGTCGCCGCCACTGCCGCAGCCCGCGAGAACCACCGCGGCGAATCCGACAGCCACTGAACACACCCCTCCGAGACGGCGGTACATCGGTGGAGTATCCGTCCGCTCGCCGAAAGATTCAACCGGTTCGAAAAGCAGCGGCGCATGGTTTTGGACTTGAAAGCGCGCCAGCCGCCGCTCCCCGCCGAAGTCCCCCGACGCGCCCGCGACCGCGGCCGGCACGATTCCCAGGAGTAGGCCGCACCGCGAGGCGCATCCGGCAGCGCCCCCGGAATACCGAGGGCGTCGAAGTGGGGCTGGCCGTTTTCCCGTTTCAGTAGAAGGCCGCATCGAGATTCGGGCGCAGCGCGGATGTCGACAGCGACTCGGCTCGGGACACTTAGGCCGTGAGCCAGATGGAGCCAAAGCGGTGCGCACTCCGCCTTACTACGGGCGTCATGGAGACCTGCCGGCCGCAGCGGTGCGCGTTCTGGGAGCCGGGCGGGGCCGTCGTCGAAGGAGGCTGCGTGATCGAGCGACTCGGTTTGCACATTTTCGGCCCCGATGTGGCGCGCTGCCTGCTCGAGACCCGTGAGCGTCTTGACCAAGCACGAGATTCAGCGGAGGCCGAGGCGGCGCACCACGAGCTCGCGCGCCGAACCGGACTAGAGCTGTGACGAAAGGAGGCAAGTGATGAAACCCGTGATGCTTGCAACAGACGGATCGGCGACCGCCGAGAAAGCGACGGCTACCGCGATCGATCTCGCTCGTCTGCTTGACACCGAGCTGATCGTCGTCAGCGTCTGGGACGTTGCGTACGCCGGGTACAGCGCGATGGGATTCGCGCCGATTTCGCCGAACGCGGACCTCGCCAAGCTCGGCGAGGAGGAGGCCGAACAGGATCAGCGTCGAGGCGGCCGCGTGTGCGGAGGAAGCCGGCGTCGAGACGCGCACGGTCGTCCTGCGCGGTTTTCCGGTCGAGGCGATCTGCGAGGCCGCCGAGAAGTTCGCGCCGCAGTTCCTCGTGATCGGCTCTCACGGCTGGGGAGCGATGAAGCGTGCAGTCTTCGGGAGCGTGTCCACCGGCGTGCTGCATCACGCGAGCTGCCCGGTGATGGTCGTGCGCGGCGTCGCCGAGCGGGCAGTGGCCGCCGCGAACGGTGCCTATGAGAGCGCCAAGGTCTGACCGAGGACGAAAGAACAAAGCCGGCGCCGCACCAAGCGCGGCGCCGGCGGCAATCGCGAAGGAATTCACTATGAGGGTTAGCTGAGCCATGGTCGGTGCTGCGACAGAGCCGACCGTGTTCACCGTCTTCGCCGCGGCGCTGCTCACGGCGCTTGCGACTGGACTGGGCGCGATTCCGCTCGCGTTTACGAGGCGAGCATCAGGCTCTTGGCTCGGTGTCGGGAACTCAATTGCGGCGAGCTTGATGCTCGGCGCCAGTGTCATGCTCTTCTACGAGGGTGCGCGCTCCGATCCGCGCAAAACGCTTCTTGGCGCATCCGTCGGGCTGGCTGCGATCGCATTCGCCGCGCGTTGGCTCAACCGGCGTGAGAATCTGCGCTTCGAGGCCATGCGTGGGGTGCAGGCCCGAACCGCCGTCATGATCGTCGCGGTGATGACGGTTCACTCCATGGCCGAGGGGATTGGCGTGGGTGTCGCGTTCGGTCCTGGGCGTTCGTTCGGCCTGTTCACTGCGCTCGCCATCGCCGTTCACAACATCCCGGAAGGACTGGCGATCAGTTTGGTGCTCGTTCCGCGCGGGGTGAGCGTTCCCCGGGCTGCAGGCTGGAGCGTGGTGACGAGCCTGCCACAGCCGGTGCTTGCCGTGCCCGCTTTCGTCTTCGTCGAGGCATTCCGCGGTGCGCTACCGGTAGGGCTCGGATTCGCGGGAGGCGCGATGATCTGGATGGTGCTCGCGCAGATCCTGCCCGACGTGTTTCGCTCCTTCAGCGCTCGAGGAGAAACGAATAACGTGCCCCTGACGTGACTGAGACCAGTCCCCTGCTGCACACGGACGAGGTTCCCGGCGAGGAGGAGCTTTCGCTGATCGACGCCTATTGGCGCGCCGCGAACTATCTCTCGGTGGGCCAGATCTACTTGCTGGACAATCCGCTGCTCCGCGAGCCGCTCGAGCCAGAGCACGTGAAGCCGCGGTTGCTCGGCCACTTTGGCACGACTCCAGGTCTGAACTTTCTCTACGCCCACCTGAACCGTGCGATACGCGCACGCGATCTCAACGTCGTGTACGTGACTGGGCCTGGTCACGGCGGGCCGGGCCTCGTCGCGAACGCTTATCTGGAGGGAACCTACACCGAGGTGTATCCGCACGTCTCGCGCGACGAAGCTGGGCTGCGCGAGCTCTTCCGGCAGTTCTCGTTTCCGGGCGGGATCCCGAGTCACGTGGCACCCGAGACACCGGGCTCGATTCACGAGGGCGGCGAACTCGGCTACGCGCTCACCCATGCGTACGGCGCTGCATTCGACAATCCCGACCTTGTCGTCGCGTGCGTCGTCGGCGACGGCGAAGCCGAGACCGGCCCGCTGGCCACGAGCTGGCACGCCAACAAGTTCGTGAACCCGGCGACCGACGGCGCCGTGCTGCCGATTCTGCATCTGAACGGATACAAGATCGCGAACCCGACCGTACTGGCGCGGATTCCCGAGGAAGAGCTCGCCGCACTCATGCGGGGTTACGGGCACGAGCCGCTCTTCATGTCAGTAGAGGCAGACGACGGACACTCCGAAGTGCACCGTCGCTTCGCCTCCGTCCTCGACGAGGCCCTCGACCGGATCGAGGAGATCCAGCGCTCCGCGCGAGTCGACGGAGTGGGGACACGGCCGACCTGGCCGATGATCGTGTTGCGCTCACCGAAAGGATGGACAGGGCCGCGCGAGGTCGACGGGCTGCCGATGGAAGGCACCTGGCGCTCGCACCAGGTCCCGATGACCGATGTACGCACGAATCCCGGCCATCTGCAACTCCTCGAGGAGTGGCTCCGCAGCTACAGCCCGGAGAACCTGTTCGACGATGGCGGGAGACTCCGGCCCGATCTCTCCGCGACTGCGCCCACAGGCGTGCGGCGCATGAGCGCGAATCCTCACGCCAACGGCGGGATCCTGCTCCGCGACCTCGCATTGCCGGATTTCCGCGACTACGCCTTCGACGTCGCCAAGCCGGGCGCCGAGCTTGCCGAGTCGACCCGGGTGCTCGGAACGTTCCTCAGGGACGTGATCTCGAGGAATCGCGACAACTTCCTCCTGTTCGGTCCGGACGAGACCGCTTCGAACCGGCTGGGAGATGTCTTCTCGGTCACCTCACGGCGGTGGCAGGCCGAGGCTGCAGCCACGGACGAGGGTCTCGGCTCCGACGGACGCGTCCTCGAGATTCTCTCCGAGCACATGTGCCAGGGGTGGCTCGAGGGCTACCTCCTCACCGGCCGGCACGGGCTCTTCAACTGCTACGAGGCCTTCATTCACATCGTCGATTCGATGTTCAACCAGCACGCCAAGTGGCTCAAAGTCACGCGCGCACTCCCCTGGCGTCAACCGATTGCGTCGCTGAACTACTTGCTCAGCTCGCACGTCTGGCGCCAGGATCACAACGGCTTCTCGCATCAAGATCCGGGCTTCATCGACCATGTGGTCAACAAGAAGGCAGAGATCATCCGGGTCTATCTGCCCCCTGACGCCAACACGCTCCTCTCGGTCGCCGATCATTGCCTGCGCAGCCGTGACTACGTCAACGTCATCGTCGCGGGGAAGCAGCCGGCGCTGCAGTACCTCTCCATGGAGGACGCGGTCTTGCACTGCACTCGCGGCGTCGGGATCTGGGAATGGGCATCCACCGATGGGGGCGAAGAGCCGGATGTCGTGCTCGGATGCTGCGGAGATGTCCCGACGCTCGAGACGCTCGCTGCGGCCGCGATCTTGCGTGAACGACTGCCCGAGCTACGTGTCCGGGTCGTCAATGTCGTGGATCTCATGCGGCTACAGCCGGCGAGCGAGCACCCACACGGCCTCTCGGATCGGGAGTTCGACTCACTATTCACGACCGACCGACCGATCGTGTTCGCATATCACGGCTACCCGTGGCTGATCCACCGGCTGACGTACCGGCGGACAAACCACGACAACTTGCACGTGCGCGGGTACAAAGAAGAGGGAACGACGACAACGCCGTTCGACATCGTGATGCTGAACGACCTCGATCGCTTTCATCTCGCGATCGACGCCATTGATCGGCTTCCCCAGCTCGCTGGAAAAGCGGATCACCTGCGACAGGAGCTCGTAGACAGTCGGCTGCGTGCTCGTGCGTACGGCCGTGAACACGGGGAGGACCCGCCCGAGATTCGCGACTGGACCTGGCCAGGCTGAGCCCAGAGCGTGGGCACGATCCTCGTCGTCAATGCAGGCTCGACGAGCCTGAAGCTCCATGCCGTCGAGGATGACCGGACGAGCACCCGAGTCGAGTCGTTCGCGGACGCTCCAGCAGGAATCGATGCCGTCGCGCATCGGGTGGTCCACGGCGGTCCGCGTTTCCTCGACCCCGTTGTCATCGACAAGGAAGTGCGGGAACAGATCCGCGAACTCGTAATGCTCGCGCCTCTTCACAACGCCCCGGCCCTCGAAGCAATCGACGCTGCTCAGCGTGCGCTTCCGCAGGTACCTCATGTCGCCGTCTTCGACACGTCGTTTCACCGCACGATTCCGGCCGAGGCGGCCGAGTACGCAGTGCCGCCCGCCTGGAGCGCACGATGGGGGATTCGCCGGTACGGATTTCAAGGCCTTTCCGTCGAATGGTGCGCGCTCCGTGTACCGGAGCTCCTTGGCCATGTCGCCGATCGGTTGGTCGTCTGCCATCTCGGGGGCGGCTCCTCTGTGACGGCCGTCGTCGCCGGCCGATCCGTCGACACGACGATGGGCTTCACCCCGCTCGAGGGCGTGCCGATGACCACGCGCTCCGGATCGGTCGATCCTGGTGCGCTGCTGTATTTGCTCCGCGCCGGCCATTTCGACGTCGACTCGCTCGACCACGCGCTCAACGTCGATTCCGGTGTCGGGGGGCTGGCCGGTGCCGGCGGCGGGATGATCGAGATCGAGCGCCGCGCACGCTCCGGTGATGCGCAGGCCGGCCTTGCCCTCAAAGTCATGCTGCATCGTCTAGCAGGGGCCGTTGCGGCGATGGCTGCGTCCGCCGGGGGGCTCGATGCTCTTGCGTTCACCGCGGGGATCGGCGAGGGGTCGGCGTTCGTACGTAGGGGACTGTGCGCCCGTCTCCGCTTTCTCGGTGTCGACCTCGACTCGAAGAAGAACGAGAATGCCGCGCCCGACTGCGACATTGCCGCGACAGGCTCCGCTGTCAGGATTCTCGTCGTGCGCGCACGCGAAGAGCTGATCGCAGCACGTGCTGCACGCGAGCTGCTGGACTCAGACGGCGATCCGGATTGACCGGCCGGTTCTGTGGTCGATCGCCCGGGCGACGAGCACCGGACGGTCCGCCTTTTGGACGATCTCCGAGGAGACGCTCCCAAGCAGGGCGCCTTTCGCCGGTCCGAGCCCACGAGAGCCGACGACGATCAGATCGACATCGCGGCTTCGCGCAAGGTCGAGGACCACCTTCGCCGGAGATCCTTCGAGCAACTCGGTCTCATACTCGACGCGCCGCTCCACGGCATACGGGGTCGACTTCGCGAGCGCAGCCCGCATGGCGCCGAGATTCTTGCTCAGCGCGCGCTGGTAGTAGGGGTTGCCCAGCACGGGCAGCGGCGCATGCGCGACCCCGACGAAGGTGACGCCGGCGCCAAGGAGCTTCGCGAGCCGGACGCCTTCTTCGGCAGCCGCCAGCGATCCGGGCGATCCGTCCGTGGCGATCAGGAGGCGATTGCTGCGTTCCGAGCCCTGCATGGCAGGCTCCTCTCTTCGAACCGATCAGAGGGTGCTCTCGGCGCAGGCTCGACGCATCGGGGCGACGCCGGATTGCGTTGCGGTCAACCCGCAGCCGGCCTGCGGCTCCGGGCGGATGTGGCAATTCCCGCCCTGGCCAAAGCTTGGCGGGAGTGGCAACCTCTTCTCTTATGGATGCGGCAGCTACGGATGCGGCAGCACAAGCCGTCTCGGACGTCGTCCTTCGCGACGGGTCGACCATGCGGTTCCGGCCGCCGGAGGTCGCGGATGTGGATCCGGTGCTCGACTTCTTTCGCGGCCTCTCCGACCAGAGCCTCTACCTCCGGTTCCACGGTCATCCGAGCGTGGACGAGCGCCTCGTCCAGCCGGTGCTGGAGCCCGACTGGGTCGAACGGGGCGCGCTCCTCGGCACGAATGACGATCGTGTAGTCGCGCTGGCGAGTTATGTGCGTCTGCGTGACGCGCACACAGCCGAAGTTGCGTTCGCGGTCGCGGACGAGTTTCAGGGGCGCGGAATCGCGACCCGTTTGCTCGAACGGCTCGCCTCGCTCGCAGCGAGTGTCGGCATCGAGGAGTTCCTAGCCGAGGTCATGGGTGACAACCTTCAGATGCTTCGGGTCTTCAGGGACGCCGGCTTCGAGCAGACCCGTGTCTTCGAATCGGGGACGGCCGAGGTGCGGCTGCGGCTTGATGCGACAGAGTCGCTGCGCAATCGAATCGACGAACGAGACCACGTCGCCGTAGCTGCGTCGCTCGATCCGTTCTTCAAACCGAAGGTGGTTGCGGTCGTCGGCGCATCATCACGTCCAGGCTCGATCGGCGGTGAGCTCTTCCGCAACGTGTTGCGCGGCGAGTTCCGCGGTGTTACCTATCCCGTCAATCGGTCGGGCGAGCCCGTCGCGGGAGTGCGCTCTTATCGGAGCATCGCCGAGATCGGAGAGGCCGTCGATCTCGCGGTGATTTGCCTGCCCAGCGACGCCGTGCTCGAGGCTGCCGAAGAGGCGCTCGCCGTAGGTGTCCGAGCTCTCTGCGTGATCTCCGCGGGCTTTGCCGAGATCGGCCCCGAAGGTCAGGCGCGCCAGGACCTTCTGCTCGAGCTGGTGCGGTCTCATGGTGCCCGGGTGCTCGGACCAAACTGCCTCGGCATCGCCGTGGCGGATGTCCAACTGAACGCGACGTTCGGACCGCGTGCGCTTCCACCCGGCAAGATCGGTTTCTCGTCGCAGAGTGGCGCGCTCGGGCTTGCCCTGCTGGAGCGGGCGGCAGAGAAGAGCCTCGGGCTGTCGGCCTTCGTATCCATCGGCAACAAAGCGGACGTCTCGTCGAACGACCTGCTCGAGTACTGGGAAGACGATCCAAACACCGACGTGGTGTTGCTCTACCTCGAGTCCTTCGGCAACCCGCGCAAATTTGCGCGGGTAGCGCGACGAGTCGCGCGAACGAAGCCGATCGTCGCCATGAAGGCAGGACGAACCTCCGCGGGCGCGAAGGCGGCCAGCTCGCATACCGCCGCGCTCGCCGGCTCAGAGGCCGCGGTGGACGCGCTGTTTCACCAGGCCGGTGTCACTCGGGTCGACACGCTCGAAGAGCTGCTCGACGTGACCGGCTTGCTCGACGGGCAGCCGTTGCCACGCGGGCGCCGGGTCGCCGTGCTCACCAATGCGGGAGGCCTCGGCATCCTGTGCGCCGACGCGTGCGAGACCGCCGGCCTCTCGCTACCGCCGCTTGCCGACGAGACCGTCGCCGCGCTGCGGAAAATCCTGCCGGGCGAGGCAAGTCTGAGCAATCCCGTGGACATGCTCGGTTCGGCTGTCGGCACCACCTACGAGAGCGTCCTCCCCATCCTTCTGAAAGATCCGGGCACGGACGCGGTGATCGTTCTCTTCGTCCCGCCGGTCGTAGCCGGTGCCGAGGAGGTGGCCGCAGCGATCGTGCGTGCCGTCGAGACCGACACCGCCCGGGAAAAGCCGGTGCTCGCCTGCGTGATCAGTCACACCGGTACACCTGCCGAGTCTTGGCGGCGCCCGTCGCAGCATTCAGCTATCCGGAGTCCGCTGCGCGTGCTCTCGGGCGGGCCGCTGAGCGTGCGGAATGGCTGCGTCGTCCGCAAGGGCGTGTGCCGGAACTCGACGATGTCGACCTTGCCGCCGCGCGACTCGTGATCGAAGAAGCCGGCGAGCGGTGGCTTGCCCCCGGCGATGTTCGGCGGTTGCTCGAGGCGTACGGGCTACCAGTCGTGGCCGAGCGCGTGGCATCCACGCTCGAGGAAACGTTCGCCGCTGCAGATGACCTCGGCTATCCAGTCGTCGTGAAGACCGCCGCCGCCGGCGTGCACAAGACAGAACAGGGAGGAATTCGCTCGACCTCCGTGATCGCGACGCGGTCAGAGAGGCCGCAACACGGATCGGTCTGCCAGTGCTCGTCCAGCCGTTCCTGCACGGCGGGGTCGAGATGCTGGTGGGCGCCTTCCAGGATCCGGTGTTCGGGCCGCTCGTCGCCCTCGGTCCAGGCGGCACGATGGCCGAGCTGATCGGTGACGCCGGCTTCCGCTTGGCGCCGCTGACCGACGCAGACGCGGCCGAGCTCGTGCAGAGTGGAAAGGCAGGCCTCCTCGTGAGAGGCTTTCGTGGCGCGCCGCCTGCTGACGTCCCCGCGCTGGTCGACGTCGTGCTCCGGGTCGCACGTCTCGCGGACGACCTGCCGGAAGTTGCCGAGCTCGACTTGAATCCCGTCATGGCCGGCCAAGACGGGTGCGTGGTGGTCGACGCGCGCGCGCGGATAGGCCCCCCGCCACCGGCGCCTCGGCTGAAGAGCTGGTA
>CAVYZQ010000020.1:0-106268 GCA_963772995.1 uncultured Chloroflexia bacterium
CGTCCAGGGCGAGGTGGTAGCGGACCATCTCGTACAGACCGTGGGTGGAAGGGTCCCGGTCGCGCACGAGCCGCACGATCTCGGCCTCGGTGTCGGCGATGAGGACGGCGAGATCGACGTCCGGCGGCGCTGTCGTCATCGCGGCGGAGTGTACATGAAACGTGTTCGGCGCAGGTAGCCTGATTGGGTCGGGCGGCCGGCCGCCCCCACGGGCCGGCGATCGCCGGCTCTGACACCATCCGGCGGGACGAACGGGCCGGGGAGCGCCGGTCGGCCCGCCGGACAGACGATGCCGGCGCGGGGACGCGACCGCACCGGCATCTGCCGGTGATACGTCGGCCGTGGCCGAATGGATCAGGTGGTACCGTCGTGGCGTGCCCATCCCTCGCCGCTATACGACCGAAGCCATCGTCCTGTCCCGGTTCGACCTGGGCGAGGCCGACCGCGTCCTGACCCTGATCACCCCGACCGGCGGCAAGCTCAAGGCGATCGCCAAGGGGATCCGGCGGCCCACGTCGCGCCTGGGCGGCAGCCTCGAGCCCTTCGCCGAGCTGACGGTGGCGCTCGCCCGCGGCCGGACGTTCGACGTGGTGACCCAGGTCGTCGTCGGTCACGCCTGGCTCAACCTGCGCGATTCGCTCGAGGCCACCGCGACCGCCTGGTACCTCGCCGAGCTCGCCGATCGATCGCTCGAGGAGCGCCACGCGGCCGAGCCCCTCTACCTGCTGCTGCGGCGTGCCTACGAGCTGCTCGATGCCGCCATGGCGCCCGGGCGCGTCGCGCGCTGGTACGAGATGCACCTCCTCGACGAGCTCGGCCAGCGGCCCGAGGTGGACCGCTGCGTCGAATGCGACCGGGTCCTCGAGGCCGACGAGCGGTTCCGCTGGATGCCGCTGCTCGGCGGTGTCCTGTGCCAGCGCTGTCCGGGTCCCCCGCACGAGCGGGCGGGGATCTCGCTCGACGCCGTCAAGTTGCTCAAGGCGTACCAGCGGCTCGACATCGAGGCGCTGGCCGAGCTGCGCCTCGCGCCCGAGGTCGAACGCGAGACCGAGGCGGCGCTGCGCGAATTCGTCCGCGACGCGCTCGAGCGCGATGCCCGCTCGCTCGCATTCCTCGACGAGGTCCGGAGCGGCCATCGCGTGCGGACCGCGGCCACGTGACCCGGAAGGGGACGGCGGTCGTTCTCGGGGTTGCGGGGGCGGCGGGCGCTGCTGCGGCCGTGGCCGCCGCGGCCGGTGCGGCGGTGCGGATCGGTGGCCCGCTGATGGTCGGCCGCACCGAGGCGCGCCTGTGCGTCACGACGGCCGCCCCACCGTACCGGGCTTCCGATCGCGCGCGGGCGCTTCACGAGCGCCTGTGGGTCGCCGACCTGCACGCCGACTCGCTGCTCTGGGGCAGGGACCTCCTGGCGCGGGGAAGTCGTGGCCAGGTCGACGTGCCGCGCCTCATCGAGGGCAACGTCGCGCTGCAGGTCCTCGCGGCGACGACGCAGTCGCCGCGCCACCTCGACCTCGAACGCAACGACGACCGCAGCGACGACGTCGTGTTGCTGGCGCTCGCGCAGGGCTGGCCGCGCGCAACGTGGCGACGTCTGCTGCCGAGGGCGCTCCATCTCGCGTCTCGTGCGGACGCGATGGCCGCGCCGCTCGGGCGGGCGGCTCACGATCCTCGCACGACGGCCGACCTCGCGGCGTACGAGGATCGTCGCCGCGAGCGACCGGCGATCACGGCGGGTCTGCTTGCGATCGAAGGCGCGCATGCCCTCGACGGCGACCCGGCCAACGTCGACGTCGTGGCCGAGGCGGGCTACCGGATGATGTCGCCGAGCCACTTCTTCGACAACGCGTTCGGCGGATCGGCGCACGGGATCGCCAAGGGCGGCCTGACGTCGCTCGGGCGCGAGATGATCGAACGGATGGAGGCGCGGAGCATGCTTGTCGACGTGGCGCACGCGTCGCCGGCGACGATCGACGATGTACTCGCGATGGCGCGACGGCCGGTCGTCGCCTCGCACACGGGGCTGCGCGGGGCATGCGACAACACGCGGAACCTGACCGACGCCCATGCCCGGGGCATCGCGGGGACCGGCGGGTTGCTCGGGATCGGTTTCTGGCCGACGGCGTGCGGTGGCGACGACGCGGCCGCCATCGCCCGATCGATCCGGTACGCGGTGACCGTCGTCGGCGTGGACCACGTCGGTCTCGGCTCCGACTTCGACGGCGCGGTGCCCGTGCCGTTCGACGCGACAGGCCTCGTGGTGCTGACGGACGCCCTCATCGAGGTCGGCTTCGCCGACGACGAGATCGCGAAGATCATGGGCGGCAATGTCCGGCGGCTGCTCTCGGAGACGTTGCCTTCGCGCTGAGGGCGACGCCAACCAGGGCGGCGCGGACCCGCGCGCGGCTCCGTCGGCAGGCTCTGCTAGCATCGGCGTTCACCTGAGAAGCGGAGTTCCCGTGCCCGACCTCGCTCCCGCACCGCCCGTCGCCGACGACGTCGCACCGGCCGTCGCCGATCTCGACACGATCGTGTCGCTCTCGAAGCGCCGTGGCTTCATCTTCCCCTCGTCGGAGATCTACGGCGGCATCAACGCGGTCTGGGACTACGGCCCGCTCGGCGTCGAGCTGAAGAACAACGTCAAGCGCGCATGGTGGCGGGCGATGGTCCAGGAGCGCGACGACATCGTCGGGCTCGATGCCGGGATCCTCATGCACCCACAGGTGTGGGTCACGTCGGGCCACGTGGGGAGCTTCAGCGACCCGCTCGTCGAATGCCAGACCGACCACCGGCGCTTCCGCCTCGACGAGTTGCCGGGCGCCGAGCACCTGTCGGCGACCGAGCTTCGCGACCCCGGCATCGTGGAACGCCTCGGGCTGCGCTGTCCGATCGACGGCGGACCGCTGTCGGCACCACGCCGGTTCAACCTGATGTTCAAGACGTTCATGGGCCCGGTCGAGGAGGACGCGTCGGTCATCTACCTGCGGCCCGAGACCGCCCAGGGCTCATACGTCAACTTCAAGAACGTCCTCCAGTCGTCGCGCAAGAAGCTCCCGTTCGGCATCGCCCAGATCGGCAAGTCGTTCCGCAACGAGATCAGCCCGGGCAACTTCGTCTTCCGGATGCGCGAATTCGAGCAGATGGAGATGCAGTACTTCGTCCGCCCCGAGGCTGATGCGGCCGCCGCGTTCGAGGAGTGGCTGCCGCGCCGCCGCGCGTGGTACGAGCACTACGGCGTCAAGCCGTCGCGCCTGCGCCTGCGGGAGCACGCCCCCGACGAGCTGGCCCACTACGCCAAGAAGGCGATCGACGTCGAATACCGCTTCCCGTTCGGCTGGAAGGAGCTCGAGGGGGTCCACAACCGCGGCGACTTCGACCTGTCGCGCCACTCGGAGGCGTCCGGCGAGAGCCTCGAGTACTTCGACCAGGCGACCGGCGAGCACGTGATCCCGTGGATCGTCGAGACCGCAGCGGGCGCGGACCGGGCGGCCTTCACGTTCCTCATCGACGCCTACCGCGAGGAGGAGGTCAGGGGGGAGAAGCGGGTGTCGCTGGCCCTGCACCCGGATCTGGCGCCCTACAAGGTCGCGGTCCTGCCGCTTCTCAAAAAGCGGGCCGAGATCGTCGAGCTGTGCCACCGGATCAAGGACGACCTCAAGCGCCACACCATGGCGGTCTACGACGACACCGCGGCCATCGGCAAGCTCTACCGGCGCCAGGACGAGATCGGGACGCCGTGGTGCGTCACGGTCGACGTCGATTCGCTCGACGATGGCGCGGTCACGGTGCGCGATCGCAATTCGATGGCCCAGCAGCGCGTGCCGGTCGAAGGGGTCACCCGGCTCATCCTCGATCGCCTCGAGGAAGCGAGGAAGGCGGGCTGATCCTCGACCGCCTCGGGACCGTGCGGACGGCGTAGGGGACCCGGCGCCTGGGGCTCCCCGGTTCGGGGATGAGCGACGAGCGACCCAAGCGCTCTGCGTGTCGATGAGCGCGAGATGAGCGAGCGGTAGGCGACAGGTGAGCGCCAGTCGCGATGATCGGGATGTGGACGACCTCCAGATCGGCGGTGCCCTGCGGCGTCTTCGGATCCGATCGGGACGGCCGCAGATCGATCTCGCTCGGGCGGCCGGGGTGTCGCAGTCGCTCGTCTCAGCGATCGAGTGCGGCCGTCTCGACGCCCTCTCCCTGGCGACGATTCGCCGGGTCTTCGCGGCGGTCGACGCGCGGTTCGACGCTCGGGTGCTCTGGCGTGGCGCTGCCCTCGATCGTCTGCTCGACGAGGGCCACGCACGGCTGGTCGAAGCGTCGGTCGCGATGCTGCGTCGCGACGCCTGGGACGTGCGGGTGGAGGTGAGCTACGCGGTCTACGGCGAGCGCGGCTCGATCGACGTCCTCGGCGGGTGCTCCGAGCGCCGCGCGGTAGTGGTCCAGGAGATCAAGACCGAGCTCGTGCGCCTTGAAGAGACGATTCGAAAGCTTGATGAGAAGGAGCGGCTCGTACGTGGCCAGCTGGCGGCGGACCGCTTCGGATGGACCCCGGCGATCGTCGGCCGCGTCCTCGTCCTGCCCGACACCGACCGGGCTCGCCGGCAGGTCAGGGCGCACCGCGCCGTGCTCGACATCGCCTTTCCGGCGCGGCCTGCCGAGGTGCGGCGCTGGCTGCGCGACCCGGACGGGGCGCTTTCCGGGATCCTGTTTGTCGCCAACGCCAGCCGTGACGGTCCCAACGCCACCCGAGTCGGCGTCCAACGAGTTCGCGTTCGCGCGCGTGGACGCAGCCGCGTGGAATCGGTCGCGAACAACCCCCGGATCGATCTTGGCGACGATGGAACGTCTGTCGGAGGGGCGGACTGGCGCGAGCATCGTTCGGGTTGATGTTCGCGACAGAGGCGCGTCGCAAGAGGGCGCGTGCCGGCACCGCGGCGCGGTCCGCCGGCACCGTGGCACGGACGGCGCACGGGCTGATGGACGCGAACGCACGCCCGTTACAGGGCTGCCGCGCCCGTGTAGCCAGGCGAGGGGCGGAGATCGGACGGCGGCCTCGGCGGTTTCAGGCCCCGCGGGCTGCCGCCGCATCCGCCGAGCCCGGTCGAGGCCGCCACGCGGCTCATCGTCGACCGGCTGAAGACCGCGCAGGCGGGATGGGGGGAGCGTCGCCGCACTGGATCCAATTCGCGCCGCCGTGAGCGGGCGCGGTCGTGGAAGCTCGGCCTACTTGAAGACGAGCGTCCCAGAGTCATCGAGCGTGATGGTGAGCTCATTGTTCGCGATCGCATAGCTCGCCGCATTCGCGAGGCCCTGGACGTACTGGTCTCCCATCGAGCCCTCCGGGCACGCCGCCAGTGTCGAGGGGCCCGGGGTGATGGTCAGGCCACCAGACGACGTGGTCGTATAGGACCCGGCGACGTTGTTGCAGTCGGCCTTCGCGGAGAACGTGCCATCCGACTTGAACTCGATCGTGTAGTTCGCCTGCTGATTCGCCGGGACGACCCCCTGGAACGCGGGGGTCTTCTCCGTGATCGCCGTCAATTGCCAGGTCTTGCCGGTGAGGCTACTTCCGCTCGAACAGCCGACAACGAGCGTCGCGCCGAGCGCGAGCACCAGCACCATGGCCCTGCTCATGTGATCCCCCGGCTGTCGGCGTGGTGACAACGCGCACCACGGAAAAGTATACCGACGCTCCGGGACGTCAGGCCGGGGTCGTCGCCTCGACCGTCGGCGGCTGGACGGCTCCCTGGAGCCAGGCGTCGATCGAGGCCGCCGCCCGTTTCCCGTCGCCCATCGCCAGGATGACAGTCGCCGCACCGCGGACGATGTCGCCGCCGGCGAAGACGCCCGGCAGGCTCGTCATGCCGGTCTCATCGGTGACGATATAGCCCCACTCGTTGACCGCGAGATCGGGCGCGGTCGCGCGCAGGAGCGGGTTCGAGCGGGTCCCGATGGCGACCACGATCATGTCGCAGTCGATGACGAACTCCGACCCCGGGATCGGCTCAGGCCGGCGGCGCCCGGATGCGTCCGGCTCGCCCAGGGCCATGCGCTGGCAGCGCAGGCCGGTGATCCACCGCGACTCGTCGCCGAGGACCTCGAGGGGCGCGACCTGGAACTCGAACCGGATGCCCTCCTGCTCGGCGTGGTGGACCTCCTCGATCCGGGCCGGCAGCTCCTCGTGGCCCCGCCGGTAGACGATGGTCGCCTCGGCCGCCCCTAGCCGGCGCGCGGTCCGCACGGCGTCCATCGCGACGTTGCCGCCGCCGACGACCACGACTCGTTGGCCGTGGAGGACCGGCGTGTCCGTATCGGGGCCCCAGGCACCCATCAGGTTGACTCGGGTCAGGTACTCGTTGGCCGAGTAGACGCCCTTGAGGTTCTCGCCGGGCACGCCCATGAACACGGGCAGCCCGGCGCCCACCGCGAGGAACACCGCGTCGAACTGCGCGCGCAGCTCGTCGAGCGTGTAGGTCTTGCCGATGATCGCGTTGGGCACGATCGTCACGCCGCTCTCGACCAGCCGGTCGACCTCCTTCTGGACGATGTCCTTGGGGAGGCGGAACTCCGGGATGCCGTAGATGAGGACGCCGCCCGCGGCATGGAACGCCTCGAAGATCGTGACCTTGTAGCCGACCTTCGCGAGCTCCCCGGCGGCAGTCAGGCCGGCCGGCCCGGAGCCGACAATGGCCACCGTCCGATCGCGAGGCGCCGGCACCGCGTCCGCGAGTGCCTCCGGATGGGCCTGCGCCCAGTCGGCCACGTAGCGCTCGAGCGAACCGATGGCGACCGAGGTTCCCTTCTTGGCCCGGAGGCAGAGGGCCTCGCACTGGATCTCCTGTGGGCAGACGCGGCCGGTGACGCACGGCAGCGCGTTGTCGCCGAGGAGCGAGTCGGCGGCGCCGGCCATGTCGCCGCGCCGCAGGTGGTCGATGAAGCGCGGGATGTTGACCCGGACCGGGCAGCCGTCGATGCACTTCGGGTTCTTGCACTGCAGGCACCGCTCGGCCTCGAGGACCGCGAGGTGCTCGGTGAAGCCGAGGTTGACCTCGCCGAACGTGTGCGATCGTTGCTCGGCATCCTGTTCGGGCATCGGCACGCGCTCGAGCAGCATCCGCTCCCGCGGGTTGACCTCCACCGGCTCGCCGGCAAGGATGCGCTTGACCAGCTCCTCGGCCGACCGATTGGCCGGGGCGGCGGGACGCTCGTGTTCGCTCATCGCACGGCTTCCGCTGCCGTCGGTGCCTTGTCGGCGAGGGCCGGGATGAGGCAGGCGGCCGCGCGGCGCTCGAGCGCCGCCTGTTCGAAGGTTCGATATGTCGTCAGCCGGTCGGCCAATTCGGCGAAGTCGACCGTGTGGCCGTCGAACTCGGGCCCATCGACGCAGGCGTAGCGGGTGTCGCCCGCGATCGAGACGCGACAGCCGCCGCACATACCGGTGCCGTCGACCATGATCGCGTTGAGCGAGACCGTGGTCTTGACCCCGCTGGGCCGGGTCAGCTCGCTGACGGCCTTCATCATCGGGACCGGGCCCACCGCGAAGACCTCGTCCACGCCGCCCTCCGCGATGACGTCGGCGAGCGCCTGGGTGACGAACCCGGGGCGTCCGTAGCTTCCGTCGTCGGTACAGGTGATCACCTCGCCCGCGCGCGCGAGCTCCTGCTCGAGGATGACCCACTCCTTCGAGCGACCGCCGATGATGCTCGTGACCCGCACGCCACGGCGCGCGAGCTCCTGGGCGATCGGCAGGATGACCGCGGTCCCGACCCCGCCTCCGACGCACACGGCGTGACCGGATCCGAGAAGGTGCGTGGGGCTGCCGAGCGGGCCTGCGACATCGGTGATCGCGTCACCGGGGCGGAGAGCCACGAGGTCCATCGTGCTCTTCCCGATCGACTGGATGATCAGGGTGATCGTGCCCGCCACGGGGTCCGCATCGGCGATCGTGAGCGGGATCCGCTCGGCGCCCGGTCCGAGCCGGACGATCACGAACTGGCCGGGCTGACGGATCTGCGCGATGCGGGGCGCCTCGACCACGAGGCGGGTGACGTTCGGGGACAGCTGGTCGGTGGCGACGATGGGATGCATGGACGTCCGTTGCTGCGAATCGACCAAAGTCGGCCGTGATCTGATGCTACCGGCGCCCCGCCCGCGACCTATGCGTCAGGCGGCCCGTTCCACGCGGGCCGAAGGTCACAGGGGCGGCGGACCACCGACGATGCCACGGGGCCCGGCGCCGGCGAGCCCCGGCGACCGCCCCGGGGTCGGCCCCGCCCCGGCGCCGGCGACCATTCAGCCCGCGACGGCTGGAACCTCCTTGCCCTTCGGCCAGTACAGCTCCTTCTTGACGTGGAACTCCGGGAAGCCCGCATCCATCAGGATGGTTTCGGCGTTGATGATCATGTCGGGATTGCCGCAGATGTAGACGACCGTCCGGTCGGGCCGCAGGTGGAGGTCGCGGCACACGTCGCGGACCACGTTCTCGACCCGCCCGACACGCCCGGTCCAGCCGGCGTTCCTCGGGTCGTTCGGACGACTGATCGTCGGGATGTAGGTGATCGGGTACGACCGGTCGGATTGCCAGCCCTCGAGGAGCGAGCGATAGCCAAGCTCGTCGACGTACGAGGCGCCGTTGAGGACCACGGTCCGGCGGGGCCGGCCCGCCGCCTGGGTCTCGCGGATCATCGCGATGAACGGTGCGATGCCGGTACCCGTCGACACGAACAGGTGGGTCCGGGCGTCGTCGGGTTCGAGGAGGAACCTGCCCTTCGGGCCGATCATCCGCATCTGGTGACCGACCGGCAGCCGCCAGAGCAGCGTCGTGAACCGGATGATCGGAACGAGCCGGACGTAGAACTCGTA
Organism: uncultured Chloroflexia bacterium; assembly: GCA_963772995.1. Taxonomy (GTDB): domain Bacteria; phylum Chloroflexota; class Limnocylindria; order Limnocylindrales; family CSP1-4; genus SPCO01. The sequence continues at coordinate 8,851 of CAVYZQ010000020.1, forward strand.
TCCGTCCGCCCCGGCGACCCGGGGCGCCGACGCCACCGAGTACGGCCGCTGCCACATCTTCCCGTCGGCGACGACGCCGATCGTCATGTACTGGCCCGGCTCGAACGGCGTGGGCTCCGCGTCGAAGCGGACCCAGAAGTAGGCCAGCGAATCGGTCTCGTCCTCCCGCCGGACGAGGGTTGCGTTGTACTGCGGAGCCGCCGGCTCGATGACGCGCGTATCGGCGGGAAGGATGAGCTCGGTCATGGCTGGTGTCGGGCCTCCGTCTCGTTCCCCGCGATGGTACCCGCGCCCGGTGCCGGCCGGGCCGCTCCGGCCGCCGTGACCGATGCGCAACCGGAGTCCCCGCCCGAGCGACGGTACAATCGTTCTTTCGTGACGTCACCTGTCGCGGCCGCACCCAGAGGCCGCCGCTCCGCCCGGAGGACCCATCCCATGACCACGACCGCCACGCACGCCGAGGAGCGCGTCCATCAGGCCGCCAAGCGCTACATCTACGCCTGGGGCGACGGTCATGCCGAGGGCGACGCCACCATGCGCGACCTGCTCGGCGGCAAGGGTGCCGGTCTCGCCGAGATGACCAACGCGGGCCTGCCGGTCCCGCCAGGCTTCACGATCACGACGGAGGCCTGCAACGACTACTTCACCGCCGGCGAGCAGACTGCCGGACGGGCTCTGGGACGACGTCCTCGTCGCCGTCAAGCGAGGTCGAGCGGGCGACGGGCAAGGGCTTCGGAAACGCCGCCGACCCGCTCCTCGTGTCGGTGCGGTCGGGCGCCAAGTTCTCGATGCCCGGGATGATGGACACGGTCCTCAACCTCGGGCTCAACGAGCAGACGCTCAACGGTCTGGTCGCCCTGACCGGCAACGAGCGGTTCGGGTGGGACGCCTACCGGCGGTTCATCCAGATGTTCGGGCGGATCGTCATGGACGTGAAGGGCGAACGCTTCGACGGCGCCCTCGAGTCGATGAAGCACGCCCGCGGCGTCCAGCAGGATACCGAGCTGACCGCTGCGGACCTGCGCGCCCTGGCCGACCAGTTCAAGGCGATCGTCCGCGAGGACACGGGGCGCGACTTCCCGAGCGATCCGTACGAGCAGCTCGACCTCGCCATCAAGGCGGTCTTCGCCTCGTGGTTCGGCAAGCGCGCGGTCGACTACCGCAACAACCAGAAGATCGCCCACGACCTCGGGACCGCGGTCAATGTGGTGACGATGGTCTTCGGGAACATGGGCGACGACTCCGGCACCGGCGTCGCGTTCACCCGTGATCCCAACACCGGCGAGAAGGCCCTGTTCGGTGAGTACCTGACCAACGCCCAGGGCGAGGACGTCGTGGCCGGGATCCGGACCGCCCCGAAGATCGCCCAGATGCAGACCGACATGCCGTCCGTCTACGCCGAATTCCAGCGCATCGGCGAGCAGCTCGAGCGCCACTACCGAGACGTCCAGGACCTCGAGTTCACGATCGAGCGCGGCAAGCTCTACATGCTCCAGACGCGCTCGGCGAAGCGAACGGCAGCGGCCGCGGTGAAGATCGCCACCGACCTGGTGAACGAGGGCGTCATCACGAAGGAAGAGGCGCTCGGCCGGATCGAGCCGGCGCACGTCGACCAACTCCTTCGCGACACCTTCGACAGCGCGGCAGTCGAGAGCGCAAAGCGGATCGTCAAGGGCCTGAACGCCTCGCCGGGGGCTGCGGTCGGGCGGGCCGTATTCGACGCCGACACCGCGGTCGAGTGGGTCGATCGCGGCGAGAAGGTCATCCTCGTCCGGATCGAGACCTCACCCGACGATTTCCATGGGATGGCGGTCGCCGAGGGGATCATCACCGCCCGTGGCGGCGCCACATCACACGCCGCGGTCGTGGCCCGCCAGATCGGCAAGCCATGCGTGGCGGGGTCCGCCGACCTCGTCGTCGAGTACGGCACGAAGTCGGCGCACTGCGACAGGACGGGGATCGACTTCAAGGAAGGCGACTGGGTCAGCCTCGATGGGTCGACTGGGGACCTGTATCTGGGCGCACTCCCCACTGTGTCGGCGAGGTTCGAGGATCAGCCTGAGCTCCAGACCGTCCTTCGCTGGGCCGACGAGGTCCGCCGGATGCAGGTCTGGACCAACGCCGACAAGCCGGAAGAGGCAGCGCTCGCGCGCACGTACGGCGCGCAGGGGATCGGCCTGTGCCGGACCGAGCACATGTTCCGCGAGGGCGAGCGCCTGGACATCGTCCGTGGTGCGATCCTCGTCGCGAACGTCGCCACGCGCGCCAAGGCGAAGCAGGCGGCGGGCGGATCGCTCGATCCCGACGAAGCCGAGGCCGTCAAGGTCTTTGACGCGGCGATGGCCAAGCTCGAAGCTCTCCAACAGGGCGACTTCGAGGGGATCTTCCGGGCGATGGACGGGCTCCCGGTCGTCATCCGCCTGATCGACCCGCCGCTCCACGAGTTCCTGCCCAACCTCGAGGATCAGCTCGTCAAGGTCACCAAGGCCGGCGACGCCGCCACCGACGAGGACCGCCAGCTCCTCGCCACGATCAAGAGCATGCACGAGCAGAACCCGATGCTCGGGCTTCGCGGCTGCCGCCTCGGCCTGATGATCCCCGATTTCGTGAAGGTCCAGACGAGGGCCATCCTCAACGCCCAGATCGCCGTCGTGAAGGCAGGTGGCCACCCGAAGGCCAAGATCATGATCCCGCTCGTCGGGCACGTGAACGAGCTGTCGGCCACGAAGGCGCTCCTCGAGGCGGAGGCCAAGGCCGTCGAGTCGAAGGCGGGGGTCAACGTCGAGTACGTCTTCGGGACGATGATCGAAGTCCCGCGCGGTGCGTTGACCGCCGATGAGATCGCCCGCGAAGCCGCGTTCTTCAGCTTCGGCACCAACGACCTGACCCAGATGACGTTCGGCTTCAGTCGCGATGATGCGGAAGGAGGCTTTCTCCTGAAGTACGTCGAGGATGGGATCCTGCCGTTCAACCCGTTCCAGACCCTCGACGACGCGGTCGCGGGCCTCATGAAGATCGCCGTCGACAAGGGGCGGGCGACCCGTCCCGATATCGAGCTCGGGATCTGCGGCGAACACGGCGGCGACCCGGAATCGATCCACAAGTGCGAGCGGATCGGCCTCGACTACGTGTCCTGTTCGCCGTTCCGCGTCCCGGTCGCGAGGTTGGCCGCCGCGCAGGCCGTGCTGGCCGGCGCGGAACGCGACAAGTAGACCGTCCCGGCGACCGCGGTGCCGCCCGACAAGCCCCGCCGCTGGGACACCGACGAGCGCGGCCACGGCGTCGCCGATGCGCGGTCGCTCGCGCCCCGCATCGAGGCGCTCGCCGAGCACGCCCGCCGGACCGACTGGGTCGCCGAGGACCCCGAGGCGCACCTCTGGCCGCCCATCGAGCGCGCGATGGCGCGAGCGGGGTCGCCATGGGCGAGTGCCCGGCGGTCGGTGGATGCTCAGGGCCGGCTCGTCGTCGAGCTCGATCACGTCGGCGAGGGCGGCGAGGGTGGCGAGGGCGGCGAGAGCCCCCGAGCCCGACTCCGGGCGGATGCCCTGGCGCTCGTGGGCGAGGTCGCCGAGGCATCGACATTCGTCCGCGTCCTTGACGCCGATGGCGCCGCCCCGGGGAGCGAGCCCGGCGTGGCCGTCATCGACATGGTGACCGGGCTGCTCGACGACGAGACGTCATTCGCCTCACACGGGCACACGCTCCGGCTGCGCGTCACCGCACGTTGACCGGCCGACCGCGATGAACGGCCGGATCCGCCGCCTCTTCCTCGACACGGCGCCGCTCCGCCATGACCGCGACTATCGCTGGCTCTGGTCGGGCCAGGTCGTCAACGGCATCGGCAACCAGATCACCCGGATCGCGCTGCCCTACCAGGTGTTCGTCCTGACCGGCTCGACGCTGGCGATCGGGGCGCTGACGTTCTTCCAGCTGGTCCCGATCCTGCTGTTCGCGCTGGGTGCCGGCTCACTGGCGGACGTCGTCGATCGCCGGCGCCTGCTCCGTCTGACGCAGGCCGGTCTGGCTGCGTGCAGTCTGTCCCTCCTGCTCCTCGCCCTGTCGGGGTCGCCCCCGGTCCCGGCGCTCTTCGCGATCGCGTTCGCAGCAGCCGGCCTCGGCGCAGTGGACCAGCCGGCCCGGTCGTCGTCGATCCCCCGGCTGGTGCCGCCGGAGCGCCTCCCCGCCGCCATCGCCCTCAACCAGCTGAATTTCCAGATGGCCTCGATCGTCGGCCCCGCCATCGGAGGCATCCTCATCGCCACCGTCGGGCTGGCGGGTGCCTACGCGGTGGACCTTGCCACGTTCACCGCCTCCTTCCTCGCACTCTTCTCGATCCGGCCGCTGCCGCCGTTGGGTGCGGTGTCGCGGCCCGGGCTCGACGCGATCCGCGCCGGTCTCCGCTTCGCCGGCCAGCGACGGGCGATCCTCGGTTCGTTCGTCATCGATCTCAACGCCATGATCTTCGGGATGCCGACGTCCCTCTTCCCGGTCCTGGCCCTCGACGTATTCCAGACGGGGCCTGCCGGGCTCGGTCTGATGGCCGCGGCACCCGCCGCCGGGGCTTTCCTGGGCGCCCTCTTCTCCGGTTGGGTGTCGTCGGTGCAGCGGACCGGCCGGGCCATCCTCCTCGCGGTCGCCGGCTGGGGCCTGGCGATCACGGCCTTCGGTCTGGTCACGGTCTCGTTCCCGCTGGCGCTCGTCTGCCTCGCGCTCGCCGGCACTGCCGACGTGTTCTCGGCGGTCTTCCGCTCGACGCTCGTCCAGCTCGAGACGCCAGACGGCCTGCGCGGCCGGGTCATGTCGATCCACACGCTGGTCGTCACCAGCGGCCCGCGGCTCGGCGACATCGAGGCGGCCGCGGTCGCGGCCCTGACCACCCCGCAGTTCGCCGTCGTCTCCGGCGGGATCCTTTGCCTGCTGGGTGTGGGCGTCGTGGCCCGCCGCTTCCCGGAGCTGGCCGACTACACCCTGCGAGTGCGACGGGTCGCCGACACCGGGTAGATTTGACGGGACCATGGCCCCGCCCAGCGCCCCACCGACGGCCCCGTCCACGCTCCCGCATCGCGTGGTCGTGGTCGGTGGCGGATTTGCCGGCCTGTACGCGGCGCGCAGCCTCGGCATCGACCCGGAAGTGCGCTTGACGCTGGTCGACCGGCGCAACTTCCACCTGTTCCAGCCGCTGCTGTACCAGGTCGCGACCGGCGCGCTCTCGCCGGGCGACATCGCCCAGCCGCTGCGATCGGTTCTGCGCGGCAAGCGGAACGCGACGGTGATCCTGGGGGAGGCGGTCGGGCTCGATCCTGACCGGCGCGAGGTCCTGCTCTCCGACCGCGGGCCGATCGCCTACGACACGCTCATCGTTGCGACGGGCGCCCATCACACCTACTTCGACCACTCCGAATGGGCGGCCGTCGCCCCGGGTCTCAAGACGCTCGAGGACGCGGTCGAGATCAGGCGCCGGATCCTCATCGCCTTCGAGGCCGCCGAGCGCGAGGCGGATACCGGCCTTCGCCGTGCCTGGATGACGTTCGTGATCGTCGGCGGCGGCCCGACCGGCGTCGAGCTGTCCGGCGCCCTCGGCGAGATCGCTCGCGACACGCTCCGGCGCGACTTCCGCGCGATCCACCCGGCCGACGCCCGCATCGTGCTCGTCGAGGCGATGGACCGGATCCTGCCGCCGTACCCGCCTGACCGCTCACGGTCGGCCCAACGCCAGCTCGAGCGATTGGGCGTCGAGGTCCGGACACGCACGAAGGTGGTCCACGTGGACGAGCGCTGCGTCCGCGTGGTGGGACCCGAAGGCGACGAGGAGGAGATCCCGGCGCGGACGGTCCTGTGGGCGGCGGGCGTCCTGACCGCGAGCTTCGCCCGGACCGTCGCGGCGGCCACGGGTGCTGCGACGGACCGCGCCGGCCGGGTCATCGTCGGCCCGGACCTCACGATCCCGGGCCATCCGGAGATCTTCGTCGTCGGCGACGCGGCGGTCGAGCCCTGGAAAGAGGGACATCCCACGCCGGGCGTCGCGCAGGGGGCGATGCAGGGTGGCACGTACGCCGCGAAGGTCATCCGGCGGCGCATCCTCGGCCGCCCGGTCGAGCCCTTCCGCTACAGCGACCACGGCGACGTCGCCGTCATCGGCCGCCTGTCGGGGGTCACCAACATCCCGTGGATGGGTCCGTTCGGGCGCCAGGGCGGCTTCACGGCCTGGGCGCTCTGGCTCGGGATCCACATCTTCTATCTGATCGGGTTCTCGAACCGATTGGTCGTCCTCATCCGCTGGGCGTGGAGCTTCCTCACTCGTGGGCGGGGCACGAGGCTCATCACCGGGACGCCTCTGCTGCCGTCGATCGAGACGCCGGAGCCGCCGGTCCTGGCGCCGATGGACTCCGAACGGCACGTCGAGGAAGGCTGAGCGCGGCGTGCGACTTCGTGACAGACCGGCCCGCCTTGACCGCGCCGCGCGTCGAACCCTTTAACGCCGGCACACCCCGACCCGCCCGTCGTCAGGCCTGCGCGGCGGCCGGCACTTCGATCAGGAAGGTCGTCCCATCGGGCCCGGTGCGCTCGACGCCGATCCGCCCGCCATTCGCGGAGAGAAGCTCGCGCGCGATCGTCAGTCCGAGTCCAAGCCCAGTCGACCGACCGGTCGCCGGATCGGTCGCCCGGGCGGTGTCGGCACGGTAGAACCGTTCGAAGACATGGGCGACGTCGTCCGCGGCGATGCCCGGGCCCTGGTCGGCGACCCTGATCCGGACAAGGGTGGCGTCGCGACCGGCCGTCACCGTGATCCCGCCGCCCGCGGGACTGTGGGCCAGGCCGTTCGCCAGCACGTTGCGCAGCGCCCGTGCGAGATGCCCCGGATCGGCCCAGGCGATCGTCGCCGGCTGCACGCTGACGTCGATGCGGGCGTCCTTCTCCCGGCGCGGACCATCGAGCCCCAGGACGATCTCGGGGATGGCCACGGCGAGGTCGATCGTCGTCGGTCGCGCCTGGAGCGGGGCGGCCTCCGCCCGGGCGAGGTCGTCGATGTCGGCCACGACGCCGCCGAGCGCGGACGCCGCTGACCTCGCCGCCTCGAGTCCTGCGGCGTCTGCCGGGACGACGCCGTCGATCATCGCCTGGAGCTGCGCCTCGAGGACCGTCGTCGGCGTGGCGAGGTCGTGGGCGATGTCGCTGGCCGCGCGCCGCCGGAGCATCTCGGACCGCTCGAGCCGTTCGGCCATGGCGTTGAACGCCTCGGCCAGCTCGCTCGACTCGAGGTCGTCGCCGCCGGCCGCCCGGGCGCCCAATTCACCGGCCTCGAGCCGCCGGGCCGCGGCGGCCACGTCGTGAAGGGGGCGGGTGAGGCGCCCGGCGATCGAGGCCGAGATGAGGACGATCGCGATGACGCTCACGACTCCGGCCACCGCGAGTGTCGCGTTGAACAGCGGAAGGAAGCCGCGGTCGCCGGCGAGCGCCGGGAGGTCCGCCTCGAGGGTGGCGACCGCACGCTCGTCGACCTCGATCGGGACGGCGTAGTGGACGGTGTCGCGGTCGGGCCTGCGACCGAACGCGGCGAGCGTCGTGCCGTCAGTGGCGGTGACGTGGACCTCGCCACCGAGCGAAGTCGCCAGCCGCACGACGACGGCCTGCGCGCGGGCTGCGCCCAGCGGGCGTGAGAGGCGGTCAGCGAGCGTGACGGCAGCGTCGTCGAGGCGCTGCTGCTGCTGGCTCGTGAGCACGGTCTCGAACCCGTTGCTCACCACCCGGTTGACGACGATCCCCACCAGGAGCAGGACCGCAACGACCGTGACACCGAGCACGAGACCGAGCCGCCAGGCCAGCGGTCGGCGGCCGGATGACGCTGCCGTCACCGCGCCCTGTTCGTCACCCGGCATCGGGCGTCGCCACGAGCCGGTAGCCGGTCTGCGGGATCGTCTCGATGAGCCACGGCGCGGCGGGGTCGTCGCCGAGCTTGCGTCGAAGGTTCGCAACGTGCACGTCGACGACCCTGTCGTAGACCTCGTCGGGCCGGCGAGCGACGACCTCGAGCAGCTGGTCGCGGGTGAGGACGGCACCGGGCCGCCGAGCCAGGGCGCCCAGCAGCCCGAGCTCCGCAGGCGTGAGCCGGCCTCGTTCAGATGTGGCCGGGGATGCCGAGTAGACGGTCGAGAGGGTGTAGCTCCGACTGGCAGGATCGATGACCAGGCGTCCGCCCGCGAACGACCAGGGCGCGCCGTCGGGCCCGACAACCGCACCCGAGGCGCTCCGCCCGCGATGGTCGGCCGGCCTGCTGCGGCGGAGGATCGCCGCTACGCGGGCCGTCAGCTCGTGCGGGTTGAACGGCTTGGCGAGGTAATCGTCGGCACCCATCCGCAGCCCGGCGATCCGCTCGACATCGCTGCGCTTCGCCGAGGCGATGAGCACCGGGGTATCGCCGCGATCTCGGATGGCCGCCAGGACGGCCTCGCCCGCGAGGCCAGGAAGCATGAGATCGAGGACGACGAGATCGACCGGCTCGCGGTCGAACGCGATGATGGCGCTCGGCCCGTCGCCGCACACGGAGACCGCGTGGCCGTCGCGCTCGAGGTAGAGGCGGAGCAGCTCGGCAAGACGAGGCTCGTCCTCGACCACCAGGATCCGCGCCCGCCCGACCATGCGGTCATCCTAGACCGGCGCCTGTCAAGGAGACGTGAAGACCGCCTCGGGCATCCACATACCTTCTTGATCGCGTCCGCCCATCGTCTGACTCACGCCGCGATCGAACGAGATCGCGCACCACGTGAGGAAGACCACGATGTCCAGGATGCGTGTTGCCGGGTTCGCCGGACTCCTCATCGCGGCCGCCCTGGTCGGCGGCACCATCATCGGTTCCGCTGCGGCGGCGACGGGGCCATCCGGGGCGGCACCGGTCGGGGTCGCGGCCGTCGCGCCCGCGGCGGCCGGGCTGACTGCCGCCGGAACCGCAGCCCGGTCCGCTTCAGCGTCCGGGTCCGGCACCGCCGCCGGCCCCGCAGCGGCCGCATCAGCGCCCGGGTACCTCCCGCCGACCGCCATCGGGCCGAAGCCCTCCCCGACCGGCGAGTACTGCGCCGAGTTCAGGCGGGCCTTCGCGGCGCAGCTCGGCGTCGACGAGAGCGAGCTGGCCCCGGCGGCCAAGCAGGCCGCGATCGCCACGATCGACAGCGCCGTCGCCGACGGGCGGATGACCAAGGCGGCCGGCGACCGGCTCAAGGCCAGGATCGCCGCTGCGGACGCCGATGGATGCGCGCTCCTGGCCGGCCGCATCGGCGCGATCCAGGCGCGCCTGGGCGCACTCGCGGACGTCCTCCGGGACGGGCTGACGGCCGCCGCCGGCGCGCTCGACATGACCCCGTCCGAGCTTGGCGCACGCCTGCGGGCCGGCGACACGCTCAAGGACGTCGCCGCCGACAAGGGCGTCCCCTACGAGAAGGTGTCCGCTGCCGTCAGCGCCGCCGTGAAGTCGGACCTCGATGCGGCCGTCGCCGCCGGGACCATCCGCCAGCCGCGTGCCGACCGGATCCTCGCTCGGCTGGAGCGAAATCTGGAGGACGGTCGGCTCCGCGAGCGCGAGCCTGCAGGACCCGCCCGCCCGACGGCTAGCGACGGGGCCGCGGTCGGCAGCTGATCGAGGCTCAGTCGAAGACGACCACCTGGCGCATCCCCTCTCCGGCCCGCAGCCGGTCGAACGCGGGCTCGAGCTCGTCGAGCGGGATGCGCCGGTCGATGAGCCGGTCGGCCGGCAGCCGCCCGGCCAGGTGGAGGGCAGCGTACCGAGGAAAATCGGTCTTCGGTTCGGCAAACCCGTAGCTCGAGCCGAGGATCCGGCGGCTGCCGTCGACCAGCGTGTAGACCGCGAACGACGCCCGTGCATCAACAGGAGGCATGCCGACGAGGACCGCGGTCCCGCCGAGAGGCAGGGACTCGATCGCGAGCTCGGCGGTCGAAGGCAGGCCAACTGCCTCGAAAGCAAAGTCGGGCCCGCCATCGGTCAGGTCGCGGAGTGCAGCGATCGTCGTGGCCCGATCGTCGGCGGCGAGGAGGCCATCCGTGGCACCTAGTCCCCGGGCAGCGTCCAGTTTCGTCGCCGAGCGATCGACCGCCACGATCCGCCCGGCTTCCGCCAGGACCGCGCCCATCACGATCGATAGCCCGACACCACCGAGGCCGATGACCGCGACGCTCGCTCCGGCCGGGACGGCGGCCGTCTTCAGGACGGCGCCCACGCCGGTCGACACGCAGCAGCCGATGAGTGCCGCGACTGCCGGGTCCACTCCGTCGGGGAGCGCGATCGCGGCCGCTTCGGGCACGACGGTCGCCTCGGCCATGGTGCCGATGCCGCAGTAGGACAGGATCGGCTCGCCGTTCGCGGTCGCGAGGACCGTCGCGCCGTCGGGCATCCGATGACCGAACGACGGCGAATCCGGGCACGCCCACGGACGTCCGGCGATGCACGAGCGGCATCGCCCGCACGGCACGAGCCAGGTCAGTGCGACGGGCTGCCCGACCCGCAGGGACCGGACGCCGGGACCCACGGCCTCGACCACGCCCGCGCCCTCGTGACCCATCACGATCGGCGTCGGACGGGGCCAGTCGCCGTCACGGACGTGGAGGTCGGAATGGCAGACCCCCGACGCGAGGATCCGGACGCGGACCTCGCCGGCTCGCGGCTCCGCGAGTTCGAGCGTCTCGCGACCGGTGGGCGTGCCGCCGGCGCGCAGGACCGCCGCCTCGATCGGGATCACGGCGTGACCATCATGGCTCGTCGTGTCGGGCCGAGCGTCGACGTTCGTGCTCCCGGGTCGGTGTGTACGGGACGTATTGCGGCCACCACATCGAGTCCCGGATCAGCACGTCAGGATCCGTGTGGGGATCGACCCCGGCGACGCCGGCCGCGATCGCCTCACGGGCGACGACCGTGGCGATGGCCCGGGACACCGCGCGCAGTTCGTCGACCGGCGGATACAGCGCCCCGGTCGCGAGGCGCGCGTCCGTGACCGCGCCCGCGAGCGTCCGCGCGGCGGCGAGGAACATGCGGTCGGTAACGGTGCGGGCTTCCGCGGCGATCGCCCCGAGCCCCACGCCCGGGAAGATGAAGACGTTGTTCGCCTGGCCGACGTCGTGCCGGCGACCGTCGACGTCGACCGGCGCGAAGGGCGAGCCTGTCGCGACGAGCGCCCGCCCGCCGGTCCAGGCAAGGATGTCGGCCGGCGTGGCCTCCGTGTTGGCGGTGGGGTTCGACAGCGGCATGATGATCGGACGCTCGGTCCCGGCCCCCACCGCGCGGATCGTCGCCTCGGTGAACGTGCCAGCCACTCCGGTCGTGCCGACGAGGACGGTTGGCCGGACGCGCTCGGTCGTCTCGGTCAGCCCAGGAACGTCCCGGTCGAGATCGAAGCCCATCGAGGTCGCGATCTCTGCCGGCAGGGCCATCTCCCGCTTGGCCGTATCGATGTCCGTTCGCCGGGCGTGCACGAGGCCGCAGCTGTCCACGAGCACGACCGCGCGGGCGATCGCGTCCTCGCTCATGCCGGCGTCGCGCATGGCGGTGCGGACGAGGCGCCCGATCCCGATGCCCGCTGCCCCCGAGCCCGCGAGCACCACGCGCGCGTCCTCGAGGCGCGTGTCGAGCGCACGCATCCCCGCGAGGATGCCCGCGAGCACGACCGCGGCCGTCCCCTGGACATCGTCGTTGAATGAGGGCACGCGGGTCCGGTAGCGGTCGAGGATGCGCAGCGCGTTGGGCCCCTTGAAGTCCTCCCACTGGATCACGCAGTCCGGCCAGACCTCGGCCACACCCGTGACGAACGCTTCGACCAGCGCGTCGTAGTCGGGGCCGCGTAGCCGCGGCGCGCGATAGCCGAGATAGAGCGGGTCGGCGAGAAGGTGAGGATTGTCGGTCCCGACGTCGAGCGAGACGGGGAGGGTGACTGCTGGATGGATCCCGGAGCCTGCCGTGTAGAGGGCGAGCTTCCCGATGGGGATCGCCATGCCGCCGGCGCCCTGGTCGCCGAGACCGAGGATCCGCTCGTTGTCGGTCACGACGATGAGCCGCACGTCCGGGTACGGCCCCTGGCGCAGGACCTGCGGGATGCGGTCTCGATCGGCTGGCGTGATCCAGATCCCGCGGGTCCGCCGGATGATGTGGCTGAACTCCTCGCACGCTCGCCCGACGGTGGGGGTGTACACGATCGGCAGGAACTCCTCGAGGTGCTCGGCGAGCAGCCGGTAGAACAGCGTCGCGTTGCGATCCTGGAGCGCCGCGAGGCCGATGTATCGCTCGAGTGCGTCGTCCTTGCGCCGGAGATGCTCGATCTCGAGGCCGACCTGCTCCTCGATCGTGAGGACGCGGTTCGGCAGCAGGCCTCGCAGGTGGAAGGCGTCGCGTTCGGGGTCAGTGAAGCCGAGGTCCTTGGTCAGCAGGCGGCTGCCGAGGAGCGGCGGGCCTGACAGGGCGATGGGTGCCGGCCGGCCCGCTGCGATGGCATCGAACGGGGCGGGGAGTGGTCGCACCGTTCGAGGATAGCCGTCGGGATGCGCCCGCGGTTCGGCTTGCCCGGAACAAGAAGGCTCGCCTGTCGCGTCGGTGAAGCCGAGGCGCTTGGTCCAGGAAGCGGACACCGAGGGCGACGGACCGGCCTGGGCGTGGACTGGTGCACCAGCGCCCGCGATGGCGCTGACAGGTGTGAACTTCCCGACCGACGGCGCATACACGATCACAAGACCATCACCAGTGGCGACCCGTATACCACTGCAGGCGCCAAGATCAGCTACAGCTACACGGTCACCAATACCGGCAACGTCACGATCAGCTCGATCGCCGTCAGCGACGACAACGTCGACGCGGCGCCGGTCTGCCCGGTCACGACCCTCGCCTCAGGGGCCTCCACGATCTGCACGGCGAGCCATACCGTGACCCAGGCCGACATCGACGCGGGCGCGGTGACGCAACCACGCGAGCGCGACCGGAACGCCGGCCAGCGGCACGCTCACGCCGGCCACGGACGAGGCCACGGCCCATGCGACCCAGACACCTGCCCTGACGATCGACAAGACGTCGACGACGACCGAGGTCACCGCCGTTGGCCAGGTCGTCCCGTAGAGCTACACGGTCAGGAACACTGGCAACGTCGCGCTCAGCGGCCTCACTCTCGCGGACGACAACACAGACGCCGTGCCGGTCTGTCCTGTCACAAGCCTCGCGCCTGGTGCCTCGACGACCTGCACTGCGGTCCACACCGTGACCCAGGCCGATCTCGACGGCGGCACCACGCTCCACAACACCGTTACCGCCTCGACCGGTCAGGGCGCAGGCGCCACGGACAACCTCGCGATCCCGATCGTCGTGACGCCGGGTCTCGTCATCACGAAGACTTCGACCTCGACGATGTTCAGCGTTGTCGGCCAGTCGATCGAGTACACGATGACCGCGACCAACACCGGGAACGTGACGCTGACAGGCGTGACCTCAGCGACCCGGGTATCGCGACCCTCGCGTGCACCCCCGCCCAGCCTGCGACGCTGGCCCCGGGTGCCACGATGACCTGTACCGGCAGCCATGTCATCACCCAGGCCGACGTCACCGCCGGCAAGTACACCAACACCGCGACCGCGGTCGGGCACTACGGTGAGGCGGAACCGGTCTCGGCCGAGTCGGGTCCCGTGGTCATCACGTTCGAGGCCGTCCCCGTGCCACCGACCGAGGCCATCGCGCAGGCGATGGGGCTCGGCCCGGGCGGGAGCACGATGGTCGGCGCGGTCGCCGTGGCGCTCCTGGCCCTCGGCCTCCTGTTCGTGATCCCGGCCGGCCGACTCGGGCGCCGCCGCGACGACCCGTAACCGCCCCACCCACCTCGATCGCGGCGCCCGGCCACCCGGGACGCCAAGATTCGTGGTGCGGCGGCGCACCAGAACAAGACATTTCGTAACGCGTCTGGTGTAGCGTCCGCGCAACGGTCGCGGGTGCCCGCGATGCCCATCGAGCCCTCGACCGAGTCAAGCCGCCGGCCGCCCTGTCACGGGCCGGAGGTGTGAGGGGTTCGGCCCTGGTCGGGGCCTACGCAAGGGTCGCCGGCCCAGCCGGCGGGAGGGGTCGCACATGCGTCGTCGCGGTCTTGCCGTAGCCATCACGGCGGTCGTCTTCTTCAGTCAGATCGCCGGGGTCGCAGCCTCGACCCGCGGTCTTGCCGCGCCTGCGGCCGCGCCCCATGCCGCGCCGGTCGACCGCGCCCTCCAGCGCGAGCTCGCGGCCGGACACGCTCACCGGATCGTCGTCGAATTCAAGGGCAAGGCCGACCTGCGCGCCGCATCGTCGATCAAGGACCGGACCGCGCGCAGCCAGGCCGTCGTCAACGCCCTGACCGCGACCGCGACATCGGCCCAGCGCGGGGCCAAGGCGACAGCGGCCAAGGCGAAGGGCATCTCCGCCACGACCTACTGGCTGAGCAACGTCATGGTCGTGAACGGCTCGTCCGCGGCCCTCTCGGCCCTGGCATCCACCCTGGCGAAGGACGCCAACGTCACCTCCATCCGAGCCGAGAAGATCTACCCCCTCGTCAAGCCGCTCGATCCCAAGGTCGCCATCCTGGCAGCCGCCGGCGACCCGGAGTGGGGCGTCGCCAAGATCCGCGCCGACGTCGCCTGGGACCACGGCATCCTCGGCCAGGGCGTCGTCGTCGCGAGCATCGACACGGGCGTCGACTACACCCACCCGGCGCTCGTCGAGCACTACCGAGGCAATAATCACGACGGCACGTTCAGCCACGACTACAACTGGTGGGACCCGTCCCACACGTGCGAGGACGCGGCCCCGTGCGACAACGTCGCCCACGGGACCCACACGATGGGAACGATGGTCGGTGGCGACGGCCCGGGTCCGTTCACCCCGGACACCGGCGTTGCACCGGGAGCGGAGTGGATCGCGGCCAAGGGTTGCGAGGACCTCGGCTGCTCGGAGTCGTCGCTGCTCTCGTCGGGCCAGTGGGTCATCGCCCCGACGGATCTCCTCGGCAACAACCCCCTCCCCGCGCTCCACCCTGACATCGTCAACAACTCGTGGGGGAGCGGCCCGAACGATCCGTTCTACCAGGCGACCGTCGCAGCATGGCGCGCCGCCGGGATCATCCCGGTCTTCGCCTCCGGCAACCCCGGCCCCTTCTGCGGAGAGGGCGGTTCGCCCGGTGATTACCTGAGCTTCGTTCAGCGTCGGGGCCACCGACGCGAACGACCTCATCGCCGACTTCTCCGGTCGGGGCCCGTCGGCCTTCGGCAAGGTGAACCCGGACGTCTCGGCGCCGGGCGTCGACGTCGTCTCCAGCGTCCCGGGCGGCGGCTACGAGGCGTTCTCCGGAACGTCGATGGCGACGCCGCACGTGGTCGGCACCCTGGCCCTCGTCCTGTCGGCCGACCCCAGCCTCCGAGGCAACGTCGACGCGGCGCTCAACATCGTCCGGTCGACCGCGGTCGACCGGCTCGACGACAGCTGCGGCGGTGACGAGGACGGAGACCCGAACAACGTCTACGGCGACGGCCGGGTCGACGCCGGCGCGGCAGCTCTTGTTGCGGCAACGGGCGGCACCCTGTCGGGCACCATCCGTGACGCGACGACCAACGACCCGGTCGGCGGCGCCCGGGTCACGGCCAACGACGGCACCCGCGACTTCTCGGTCGTCACCGCGGCTGACGGGACATACTCGATGCTGCTCGCGGCCGGCGACTACAGCGTCTCCGTGTCGGCCTTCGGCTACTTCGGCTCGGTCGACGCCGGCGTCTCGATCGCGACCGACGCGACCACCACGCACGATGTCAACCTCGCGCAGCTGCCGCGGTTCACGGTCAGCGGCACCATCACCTCGGCCGAGAGTGGCGTCCCCCTGCCCGATGTGCCGTCGCGGGCCGTCGGCACGCCCGTCGCCCCGGTGACGACCAACGCCGCCGGGCACTACTTCCATGACCCTGCCGATCGGGACCTTCACGCTGTCCGCCTCGGGCAACGGCTGCACCGAGACAGGCACCGCGGACATCGTCTCGGCCGGCGACGACGTCGTGCAGGACTTCGCGCTGTTCCGAAAGCTCGACAACTTCGGTCATGCCTGCAGTCCGATCGCCCTCGATTGGGTGGACGTCACGAACCAGACCGCGCTGTTCGGCGATGACGTCGCAGGCCGCCTGATACTGCCGTTCCCGTTCCCGTTCTACGGTGAGTCCTATCAGAAGGCGTTCCTCTCCTCGAACGGCAACCTGAACTTCCTCGAGGCGAACGCCGACTTCATCCCGACGGCGATTCCGACAGCCTTGGCGCCGAACGCCGCGATCTACGCGTTCTGGGCGGACCTCCTGATCAACGACGACGACACGTCGATCGACTACGGCGTCGTTGGCGACGCCCCGAACCGCGCCTTCATCGTCGAATACCGGCACATCCAGGTGCTCGGCTCGACCGCGAAGCTCGACGTCGAGATCAAGCTCTGGGAGAACGGCACGATCGATCTGCTCTACGGCAGCAACCCGGTCAACCCCGGTGACGGCCGTCTCGCGACGGTCGGCATCGAGAACGCCACCGGCACCGACGCCCTCCAGATCGGGTTCCTCGAGCGGGTCCTTCCGAGCGGCGGCGCGATCCGCATCACGACCGTCCCGACAGGCTTCGTCAAGGGCACCGTCACCGACGCCAACGACGGCCTCCCGATCGGAGGTGCGACCGTCAAGGCCCAGCCCGGCGGACGCCACGCGACGACCGCGGACGACGGCACCTACGAGCTGCGACTCCGAGCCGGGAACTACAGCGGTCACCGCCAGTGCTGACCTCTACACCGACGCGTCCACGCCGGCCATCGTGGCCGACGACGCCACCACTACCGCAGACTTCAGCCTGACCGCTCCGACCGCGGTCTCGGACACCACCAACCTCGATGTGACGGTCGATTACGGCCAGACGGCTCATCGAACCGTGACCCTGTCGAACGGCGGGTCGGCGGCGCTCACCTGGCAGGCGAAGGAGCGGACCGGCGAGACGGTGTTCCCGCCGCTGCCCGAGCCCACGAGCGTCGTCAAGCGTTCGCTCGGGTGGGGTCACAAGGCCACGCCCAAGGGCGTGACCGTGATCCGTCCGAAGGACACGACCCCGGCGCCGATCTCTTGAGACGATCATCACCGACCCGATCGGCGATGCCCAGGGATCGGTCGACGTCGGGACCATCCGTGCCGGATCCGACGGCACCAACTTCATGTCCATGGCGCTCGACTTCAGTCCGAGCACGCCCATCGACCAGGCGGTCGGCTACGTCTTCCTCGACACCGACCAGAACCAGCAGACTGGCTTCCCGCCGCCGGACTTCTCCGGTCTTCCGAGCCAGGACATCGGCGTCGACTACTTCCTCGACCTGTTCGGCACCCACGACCCAGACCCGGTCGTTTTCGTCGTGAGCGCGGACACGTTCGAGGTCACCGCGGTCGTCCCGGCCTTCTTCGACGGCCAGACGATGAGCTTCGATATCCCGCTGGAGGCGCTCGGCGGCGACGACGGGACGATCGACACGGCGATGGTCCTGGGCAACTTCGACGCGCCGAATGACTGGGCGCCCGACATCGGCCACGGCACCATCGAGCCGTTCAACGACGCTCCGTGGATGTCCGAGGATCCGGCCGATGGGACCATCCCGGCCGGCAACCACCAGGCGATCGACGTGACCCTCGGCGGCGCGGATCTGACGCCCGGCGAGTACCACGGCAAGATCATCTTCGTGACCAACGCCCCCAAGAGCGTCCAGGTCCCGATCGACGTGACGCTCACCGTCTCGCTGCCTGCTTCCTTCGGGGCGGCCACCGGAACGGTGACAGACGCCCATACCGGTGACCCCGTCGCCGATGTGGCCGTCACCCTTCACGCCCAATATCCGCCAGGAACTCCAAAGGACTTCGCTGCCACGACCGCGGACGACGGCACCTACCGGATCGTCGGGCCAGCCGGCACCTGGCCGACCGACTTCGCCCTCGACGGATGGGTCCCGGCCTCGCGGAACGTCACCATCGCCGCGGGCGTTACAACGCCGGGCGCGGACGTTGCGCTCCACAAGGATCAACCGCACGCTGCGCTCGACGGCGATCTGGCGCCCGTGTTCATCCTGCTGCCCGGCGGGCACGCGAGCGACACCCTGACGCTGAGCAACCCAGGCGGCCACAAGGACCTGACCTTCACCGTCGTGGAGAGCCCGCGTCCCTCGATCTCCGCCGGAGTGGCCGGCGCCGGTGCGGGTGCCGCGACCGCTGCGGGCGTCCGGTCCTCGAAGGCGCCGGCGGGCCACGTGGCTCGGCGCGCCATCCGCGACACGACCGGCAGCTCGTCGCTGGTCCTGATGGATGTCCTCCCGTGGGACAGCGACGCGATCCAGCAGGTGCTCGACGCCAACGGCATCCCGTACGACGGCGCCGGTTCCGCCGACCTCCCGTCACTCGACCTGTCGACATATCGCACGATCTACATCGGCAACGACCAGCCTCAGTCCTTCTATGACGTGCTGTTCGCCAACGAAGACAAGCTGACTGCCTTCGTCAACGCCGGCGGCTTCCTGTGGTTCGGCGCCGCCGCGTTCGGCTTCCAGGATGGCGATCTCGATGGGGCGGTTCTGCCGGGCGGGCTCACCGTTCACGGACCTGATTACCAGGACCAGAACACGGTCGAGGCGCCCACCCATCCGTTGATGGCCGGCATGCCGGATCCGTTCAACGGAACGTCCGCCAGCCATGTGACCTTCGGCGACCTGCCGGCAGGCTCGACGGTCATCGCCGCGACGCCGAGCGGCGACCCGACCCTGGTCGACTATGACCTCGGCAAGGGGCACATCGTCGCCGTCGGCCAACCCGTCGAATGGGGCTTCGCCAACGGCGAGGACACGGCGCTCATCCTGGAGAACGGCGTCCCGTTCGCCGAAAACTACTACCCGGTTGCCGACGTGCCCTGGCTGTCCGAGACACCGGTCGAAGGGACGATCGGCCCCGACGGATCGGTCGACATCACCGTGTCGGTCGACGCCACCGGCGTCGAGCCGGGCGTGTATAGCGTCTCGGTCCTCATCCGGACAAACGACCCCGACCACGACAAGCTCATCGTGCCGGTCACCCTCATCGTCCCGGCCTACCAGCAGGGCATCAATGCCGGCGGAAAGCAGTACGTCGCGCCTGACGGCACGGTCTACGCCGCTGACCAGGAGTACAAGCCGGCAGGCCCCGGCGGCCCGGGTGGTCACACGACCACCTTCGGCTACCTGAAGGGCGGCGGCACCAACAAGACCAACAAGGCGATCGAGGGCACCGACGAGGACGTTCGGTACCAGACCCAGCGTGAAGACACCGACGGCTACCGCTTCGAGGTGGCCGACGGCATCTACAAGGTGGATCTCAGCTTCGCTGAGTTCACCGCCAACAAGGTCGGGAACCGAGTCTTCGCCATCGATCTTGAGGGCAACGAGGTCGTCCCGGCACTCGACGTGTTCAAGCAGAGCGGCGGCAAGTTCATCGCCTACGACCTGTCGTTCGTCGTCGAGGTTTCCGACGGGGTCCTTGACCTCGACTTCCTGATGCCGAAGGGCCACAAGTCCATCGTCAACTCCATCCTGGTGACCCAGCTCCCGCCGGGAGCCCCGGGCACCTGATCGACACGGGTCGTCGTCGGGGGGAGGTCACGTCCCCTCGACGACGACCGTTCCAACCATCCCGTACGCCTCGTGCCCGGGAAGGTGGCAGATGTAGAGATACGTGCCCGGCGTCGTGAACGTCACGGTCGTCGTGCGCGTCGCGCCGGCCGGGATCGTCACCTCGGTCGGGCGCGAACCGTGGACCGGTTCCGTGCCGGTCCGATGGCGCTGGTGCACGGCGGCGTCCCCGACGATCCACTCGTGATCGATGGGGTCGCCGTTCTGGAGCACGAACGTGACCGGCGTTCCGGCCCGCACCGTCACCTCGGCCTGCTGGTAATGCGAGTAGCGGATCGGGATGTCGACGCGGGAGGTGAGGTCCGCGGCGGCGTTCGACCACGCGGCTGCGATCCCGGCCAGCCCGAGCGAGAGTGCGATGCCGCCGGCCAGGGCGAGCCGTCCCGGCCGGCGATGCGGGGTCATCGTGGCTTCCAGCGTCTCGACCGGCGTGCCGTCAGGCCGCCGCCAGCGGCGGCTGGCGCCGGATCAACAGGATGATCCCGCCGATCCCGCCGACCGTGAACAGCAGACCGACGAGCAGTCTGAGCGAATCGGCCGTCCGGTCGGGGACTGTCAGCGCGCCCGGGCGATCGAGACCGGCCATCACCCGCGACGGGTGGCCCGCGCCGGACGCGTCCACCGCCAGGTCGAATGACAGTTGCGGTGCGTCTGCGTCGATGGTCACCTGCGTCAGCCAGCCGTTCGCCGGGATCCAATCCATCCCGCGGTCGGAACGCAGATCGTCGAGGAGGCCTCTGCTGGCGTGGTCGTCATAACCGACGGACAGGCCGTTCGCGCCCGTCGGGACGGGGAGCAGGCTCGGCCGCCGGTCTGTCAGGAGGTACACAGAGGCGTCGACGTGCTCCGCAGCCGTCTTGCCAAGGGACAGGATCCGCAGCGGCACCCACGGGTTGTCGGTGGGGATCGTCACGTGGACCGGCGTTCCGTCGCCGATGGCCTGGCCTCGGGCGCCGGCTGCATCGGCATCGAACACGGCGGCGAGGAAGATGGGCGACCGCGCGGCGTAGAAGTCGAGCACCTCGGGTGCGTCCGGCGGCAGGCGGAACCCGTGGTCGGACGCCCACCGGCCGACCTCGACCGCCCCGCCGCGCAGGACGGTGACGTCGAGCGCGTCGATGCGGACCTTGAGGAGTTCCTCGGCCGACCCCGCGGCAGCCGGCGCAGCGGCGCGGACGGCGTCGAGGAGCTGGGGCTGGGTCTCGCGGACGAGACGCTGGAGCGTCCAGTCGCCGCCCTTCTCGACGTTCGACGGGATCCCGGGGAGTGGCGTCAAGGAACCGAACGCCCCGCCGCCGCCGGCGAACTGGAAGGCCGTGACGTAATGCTCCTCGCCGTCGTGGTATGCGGCGAGTGTCGTGGTCTGCAGGAGGTTGACAGCGCCGTTGGGGCCGATGAGGCCGCCGCAGGCCAGCGCGGGGGCCGCGGCGAATGCCGTGGCGAGAAGGGCGGCGCCGAGCGCAGCGCCGGTCCGGCCGATCGAGGGACGCATGTGTCGGTCCTCTGCTGGTCCGCCGACCCCGACCAGGGCCGGTCTGGTTTGGGCAGAGACTCCGGCAGAGGCGTGTCGGTTCCGTGCGGGGTCCCGGTGCGTTCTGGCACCATCGTGTAGATGGACTCTCGACGAGGCGTCCGCCATGATGCGCCGGTGCACCGCCGGTTCGCAGTTCGCCGCCTCGCCCGTTCGACCAGCCGGGGGATCGCCCTCACGTTCGCCGTCGTCGCCGCCCTGGCCGTTGTCGCAGTGCCGGCTTCGGCGGCCACGCCTCCGGATTTCCCGGCCAGGGACGCGCGCTACCACACCTACCCCGAGATGGTCACCGAGATCCAGGCGACCCAGGCTGCCCATCCGGACATCGTGCAGCTGAGCTCGATCGGCACGAGCTACCAGGGCCGCACCATCTGGGTCGCCAAGGTCTCCGACAACGTCGCCACCGACGAGCCCGAGCCCGAGGTCATGTTCGATGGGCTCCACCACGCACGCGAGCACCTTTCGCTCGAGCAGACCCTCGCGATCCTCCGCTGGCTCACCGAGGGATACGGCAACGGACAGCCGGATCACGAGCCTCGTCGACTCCCGTGAGATCTGGATCGTGTTCGCGGTCAATCCGGACGGTGCCGAGTACGACCTGACCGGCTCCCCGTACCGCGCCTGGCGCAAGAACCGCCAGCCGAACCCCGGCTCCTCCGCGATCGGGACCGACGTCAACCGCAACTACGGCTATCACTGGGCGTGCTGCGGCGGCTCGTCGGCGACGAAGTCGGAGGACACCTATCACGGCGCCGCGGCCTTCTCGACCCCGGAGGCGAGGGCCATCCGCAACTTCATGGCCAGCCGCCGGATCGATGGGCGTCAGCAGATCAAGACCGCGATCACGTTCCACACCGCCGGGGAGCAGGTCCTGTGGCCGTACGGCTACACCCACACCCCGGTGCCGTACGACATGACCTCCGACGATCACGCCGCGCTCGTCGCCCTCGGGCGGAACATGGCTGCCACGAACGGGTACACGCCGATGCAGTCGAGCTCGCTCTACATCACCGACGGCGACGAGATCGACTGGGCCTACGGCCGCGAGCACATCTTCATGTACACCTTCGAGATGTACCCATCGAAGGCCCTTGTCGACCTCGACCGCCCGGTTCTACCCGCCCGACGAGGTGATCGGCCCCCAGACCGAGCGCAACAAGGAGGCGATCCTCCGGCTCATCGAGGCGGCGGGCTGCCCGTACAGCCTCATCGGCAAGTCGGTGCAGAACTGCGGCCCGCTGTACGACGACTTCGAGACGCCCGGCGGCTGGGTCACCAACCCGAACGGCACCGACACCGCGACGGCCGGGCGCTGGGAACGCGCCGATCCGCAGAAGACCACGCGTCAGGCCGGGACCGTGCCGTCCGGCTCACGCGCGCTCGTGACGGGCAGGCTCGCAGGCGCGTCGGCCAACTCGTACGACATCGACGGCGGGGTCACCACGGTCCGGTCGCCCGCGATCGCGCTGCCCGCGAGCGTCGGCTCACTGACGTTCCGCTACTACTTCGCCCACAGCGCCAACTCGTCGGCGTCGGACTACTTCCGGGCATTCGTCGAGGACGAGACCGGGGCACGACGGCAGGTCAAGTCCGAATACGGCAAAGCGACGACGGACCTGCCCGCCTGGACGACGGTGAGCGTCCCGATGAGCCCGTGGGCCGGTCACACGGTCCGGATCGTGTTCCAGGCCGCCGACCGGGGCAGCGGGAGCACCGTCGAGGCGGCCGTCGACGACGTGCGCATCACCCGGCCGTAAGCGGCAGCCGAACCTGGATGGTCGTGCCCGAGCCCACGACCGATCGCGCCGAGATCTCGCCGCCGTGGGCTTCGGTCAGCTGCCGGGCGATCGCGAGGCCCAGGCCGGACCCGCGCGACGCGTCGCCTTTGACGAACCGGTCGAAGACGTGAGGCAGGAGCGCCGGGTCGATGCCTGCTCCGGTGTCGCTGACCTCGAGGCGGAGCCAGCGGCCGCCTGACTCGACCGCGCCCGCGATCGTGACCCGTCCGCCGGCCGTAGTGTGGCGGATCGCGTTCGCGACAAGGTTCGCGAGGATCTCGCGAAGCCGGACGGGGTCGGCGTCCAGGATCGGCAGGTCGCCCTCGATCGCGGTCGACAGGGTGATGCCGGCGGCGTCCGCGGTCGCCTCGAACGAGCGCAGCACCTCGCCGACGACCACGTCGGGGTCGGTCGGCTCCCGGTGGAGGGCGAGGGTCCCGGCCTCGGACAGCGCCAGGGTTCGCAGGTCGTCGATGAGCCGGCCCAGCACGCGGGTCTCCTCGAGGATCGCGCCGAGGTGCTCGGGATCGGCCGGGTAGACGCCGTCGAGGATCGCCTCGAGGTTGCCCTGCACGACGGCCATCGGGGTCCGCAGCTCGTGGCTGACGTCGGCAAGCAGGCTCCGGCGCTGGCGCTCGTCGGTCTCGAGCCGGGCGACCATCGTGTCGAACCCGCGTGGCGAGCGCCCGCGCCGATCGAAGGCCATCGACGTCGGGGCTGACGCGGACCGAATAGTCGCCGGCCTCGACGCGGTGCGTGGCGTCCACGAGGCGGTCCAGCGTCCTGGCGGTCCTCCCGAGGGTCCGAGCCATGATGGCGAGCGCGAAGATCACCAGGACGATGAGGAGGACTGCCGGGAACCCGCCGAGATGGGACAGCGCGAACGCGCTGCCGGCGACGAAGGAACCCGCCACGAAGAGGAAAAGCAGGAAGAAGAGGCAGCCGAAGCCACGGCGTGGCCCCCACGGACCGCGGCCACCCCACGGGCCTCGCCCTCCCTCCCATCCCCACGACTCGGCGGCTCGCCGACGACGCCACGCCTCCCGAGTCGCCGCCGGATCCTCGCCCGATGGCCAGTCCCGTGGATGATCGTCCTCGGGCATCAGTCGACGGCCCGCTCGTCGGCGAACCGGTAGCCGACGCCGTAGACCGTCAGGACGTAGCGGGGCCGGCGCGGGTCCGGCTCGAGCTTTCGTCGAAGGTTCTTGACGTGCGAATTGATCGCCCGCTCATACGTCTCGAACGCCACCCCGTGCAGCGCATCGAGGAGCTGTGACCGCGTGAAGATCCGCCCGGGCCGGGCGGCGAGGGTCGCGAGGAGCTGGAACTCGGTCGGGTGTCAGGTCCACGGCCGTGCCGGCCACCTCGGTCCGCATCCTCGGCAGATCGAGGGTGACGTCGCCGACGCGGATGGTCTCGGCGGCCTCGGGCGGTCGCTCGGCCCGGCGCAGGACCGCCCGGACGCGGGCGACCAGCTCGCGCGGACTGAACGGCTTGGTGAGGTAGTCGTCGGCGCCCAGCTCGAGCCCGAGGAGCTTGTCCAGCTCGTCGTCCCGCGCGGTGAGCATCACGATCGGGATCGCCGAGTCGCGCCGCAGCTCCCGTGTGACGTCGAGTCCGTCGAGGCCCGGCAGACCGAGGTCGAGCACGACCAGGTCAGGCCGGCGGCTGCGGGCCGTCGCCAGGGCTCCGGGTCCGTCGCCGGCGGTCAGGACGGCGAAGCCCGCGTGCTCGAGGTAGTCGCGGGCGAGCTGGACGATCTTCGGTTCGTCGTCGACGACGAGGATGGTCTTCATGTACGGGCATCGTAGAGCGGCTGCGGGGCCGAACCTGGGTGGGACGGCGACGCCCCCGGACGAGGCGTCCGGGGGCGCAGCGGTCAGGAGCCGCGGTCAGGCCGTGCCGAACGGGCCTGCCGGCGGGGTCGGCGTGCGCGACGTGGCATCCGCCGGGTTCGCGGCCGCCGGCGCCTGGGATCCGGCGCCGGCCGTCTGGATCTGCGCCTGGCTCATGGGCCGACGATGCCAATCGTCGAACGTGCCGTGCGCGCGCGACTCCCAGCCGTTGCGCGGTCCCGGGCCCGTCGCGCCGCCGTTCGGACCGTCGGAGTACCAACCGCCCCAGCCCGGGCCCCAGCCGCCTCGCCGCCCGGGCCGCCGCGAAGAAGATCGCGCGGATCAGGGCGAACACGATGAACAGGAAGAAGAGCGTCGCGAAGAATCCGAAGATCCATCCGAACGGGTGCCACCAGCCGATGCCGTAGCCGTAGGCGGGGACGACCACCGGCGCGACGACGGTCCCGCCGCCGGTGGCTGCGCCGGTCGTGACCGCGGTGTTGACGCCGGCCTGGTAGGCGGCCGTGGCGATGATCCCGCCGCCGACCGCGAGGACGACGACGAGCAGGATGGCGGCGAAGATGCGACTCATTCGTGTGACTCCTTGGTCATGGCCGGGAGCGCCCGTGCGTTCCCGTCTGACCACGATGGTCGGCCGCGGATGTGGAGCCGATGTGGAGGCGCGATGGCGGGTGCGTGGCGGCTCGGAGCGGCTCGGGGCGGCGCCGCGCGGGGTATTGACAGTGCAACGTCACACTGTCATCATCTGCCCGTGCCCGAAGACGATCGCTACACTCTCACCGAACTGGCCGACCTGGCGGGGGTCACGCCACGCACCGTCCGCTACTACATGAGCCAGGGGCTCCTGCCGGCCGTCGGCCAGTCGGGGCCAGGCGCCAAGTACGGCGCGGGGCACCTCGCGCGCCTCCGGCTCATCCGGCGGCTCCAGTCCGAGCATCTGCCGCTCGCCGAGATCCGACGGCGCCTCGAGGGGCTCGACGACGACATCATCGCGGAGCTGGCCGGTTCGGACGAACCGGCGTCACCGCCCGACTCTGCCCTCGAGTACCTGCGCGGCATCCTGGGTCCGCGGCCTGGAGATCTGCCAACGGACACCACGCCCGCCACGCCACAGACGTCCCCGGGCCGGGCGCTCCGACGCGATCTCTTCGTCGCTCAGCCGGCGCCGGACACGCCCGCCGGTCGCGCCTTCCTGCGCAAGATCGTCCCGGGACCCGCAGCGCCCGTCATGGCTCCCGGGGGAGCTCCCATCCCGTTCCCGGAGGACGCCGAGGTCCGCGACGTCTCCGATCCCGCCGCCCCCATCGTCCTCGCCGAGCGAATCGGCGATCAGCCCGGTTCGACGGTCGCGGCGGTCCCCGCCGGCCCGACGCAGCAGGCGCCCGACCGCTCCCAATGGGAACGGATCGCCCTCGCGCCGGATGTCGAACTCCACATCCGCCGGCCGCTGACACGGTCGCTCAACAAGGCGGTCGATCGCCTGATCACGATCGCTCGCGAGCTGCTCCAGGAGGATCCGTCATGACCACCCCGCGAACATCCAGCCTCAACGTCCGGCTCGACCGCCGGCTCATCCGCCCGAACAGCCACAGCAAGCGCTTCGTGCTCGCCGAGATCGTCGCCCCGCGGGCCACGAGCGGGCGAGGGCGCTCGCCGGTCCATCTCTCGCTCGTCATCGATCGATCGGGCTCGATGTCCGGCGACAAGCTGCGGGTCGCGAAGTCGGCGGCGGAGGAGGCGATCGGCCGGCTGCAGACAGGCGATCGGTTCAGCGTCATCGTCTATGACGACGTCGTGGAGACCGTCATCGAATCGACCCATGCCTCGGCGGAGTCGCGCAGGGCGGCGGTCGAACGCCTCCGCTCGATCGAGGCCCGCGGCAGCACGAATCTCGCGGAAGGCTGGCTGCGCGGCTGCGAGCAGCTCGCCCGCCACCAGCTGGAACAGGGAGTCAATCGCTGCCTGCTCCTGACCGACGGCCTCGCCAACGTCGGTGAGACGAACCCGGCGACGCTCACGGCCCATGCCGCGGAACTGCGGGCGAGGGGGATCTCGACGTCGACCTTCGGGGTCGGCAACGACTTCGACGAGCGGCTCCTGCAGGATCTTGCCGACGCCGGCGGCGGGCACTTCTACTACATCGCCGATGCGCCGCAGATCCGCGACGCCATCACCTCCGAGGTCGGTGAGACCCTCGAGATCGTGGCTCGCGACGTGAAGCTCGAGGTGACGGCTCGCGAGGACATCCGCATCGAGCCGATCAGCCCGTACAAGGCAGCGGCGCACGGCAACAGGACGTTCGTATCGCTGGGCGATCTCGGGTCGGAGCAGTCGGTCACCGTGGTGCTCCGCCTGTCGTTCCCGTACGGCGACCTCGGGCGCGAGGTCGGGGTGATCGTGTCGCTGGCCGATCGGGACGGGGTGTTCGCGTCGGACGGCATCGCGCCCGCCGAGTCGGTCCGGCTGACCTGGACCTACGCCGACGATCGGTCGAACGACGCACAGCCTCGCGACCGGAGCGTGGACCACGTGGTGGCCGGGCTCTTTGCCGCACGTGCACGGCAGGATGCGGTCGCCAGCAACCGAGCCGGTGACTTCGCGGCAGCCGGCCGCAGGATGGCGGGGACCGCCGAGCGGATCAGGTCCTACGCGGACGGCGACCCGAATCTGCTGGGCGTTGGCCGACTCACTGGACGCCGAGACCGGGGCCTTCGCCGCCCCGATGGCCGAGGTATCGCGCAAGCAGCGGTACTTCTCGAGCTCGGCGGTCCTTCGGAGCCGGGACGCATCCGGTCGCTCCATCAAGCACACCTGAGGGCCTCAGAAAGCTCCGGGCGGGCCGGCCGGAGTCCGTAAAGCCGGCCGGCCCCGGCGTCGTCGTCGAACCCCGCCCGGGCGCGGATCCCGGCCGGAAGGCGTTTCGGGCCCTTGATTCCCGGCGTATAGTCCGCGCGTAAGGCGTCCGAATGGTCTGCCCGTGCCCGGCAGCGGATGCCCGAAGGTTGGAGGGTACGCATGTCTCTCGAGGGAATTCGTCCTCGGATTGCTGGCGATCGTCGTCGGCCTGGCCTGGGCCTTCTACGGCCTGAAGCTGTTCGCGATCCTGCTGCCCATCTGGGCGTTCTTCTTCGGTCTCGTGACCGGCGCCTCGTGGGGCGCCCAGCTGTTCGGCGCCGACGCCGGCTTCTTCGCGACCACGCTGTCGTGGATCATCGGGATCGTGTTCGGGGTCGTCCTCGCGGCGATCTCGTTCTTCTGGTACTACGCAGCCGTCGTCCTGGCGGCCGGCGCGCTCGGCTACATGCTCGGCGTCGGCTTCTTCGACTGGCTCGGCCTGGGAACGGGTTTCATCGCGATCACCGTCGGCCTCATCGTCGGTGCGGTCTTCGCGGTCGGCGCCTTCCTGACCGGGGTCCCGGCGCTCCTGGTCATCGTCGTGTCCGCGTTCAGCGGCTCGATCGCAGCCGTCAACGGGGTGTTCATCCTGTTTGGTCGCGTCAAGGTCACGGAGCTCGACACGGGTGTCTTCGGCGCGCTCCTCAACAACGCGGACGGGGTGATCGCCATGGTCGCGATGATCGTCGTCGCTGCCGCCGCGATCTGGTACCAGCTCCGCGGGGTCGAGGCGATGGCCACGGGCCAGATCGACCGGTCGGCGTATCGCTACGCCTAGCTGATGGAGGCGCGGTCGCTCGTCGCCGCCATCGACCAGGGCACGACGAGCAGCCGCTGCATCCTCTTCGACCGCGACGGGCGGCCGGTCGCCAGCCACCAGCTGGAGCACGCCCAGATCACACCGCGGCCCGGATGGGTCGAGCACGACGCAGAGGAGATCCTCGAGCGTGTGCGGACCTGCATCCGGGTCGCGCTGCGTGAGTGCGACGCAGACGCACGAGCGCTCGCGGCGGTCGGGATCAGTGACCAGCGCGAGACGACGGTCGTGTGGGACCGCCGGACCGGGCGGCCGGTCGACAATGCCATCGTCTGGCAGGACACGCGAACCGCCGACGCCTGCACCCGCCTGGCTGGCGAGGACCCCGCCGGCATCGACCGCTTCCGGCCGCTGACGGGCCTGCCGATCTCGACCTACTCCTCGGCGCTCAAGCTCGCCTCGATCCTCGAGGCGGGCGGTCGCGACAGGCTGGCCGCGGCCGAGGCCGGTGACCTGCTCTTCGGGACGATCGACTCGTGGCTCATCTGGAACCTCACCGGCGGCATCCGGGGTGGCGTCCACGTGACCGACGCGACGAACGCGTCGCGGACGATGCTCATGGGTCTCGAGTCGCTGGCATGGGAGCCGGCGCTGCTCGATGCGGTCGGCGTGCCCCGGGCGATGCTGCCCGACATCCGCTCCTCGTCGGAGGTCTACGGGGAGGGCGTCGATGACCTCGCCGGGGTGCCCATCGCGGGCGACCTGGGCGACCAGCATGCCGCGCTGTTCGGGCAGGCCTGCTTCGAGCCGGGGCAGTGCAAGTGCACCTACGGCACGGGCTGCTTCATGCTCATGCACACGGGCGAGCGGCCGGTCCACTCGAGCCATGGCCTCATCACGACCGTCGCGGCGGTCATCGGCGACGCGCCCGCGACGTACGCGCTCGAGGGCTCGGTCGCGATCGCCGGGGCGCTGGTCGGCTGGCTGCGGGACAACCTGGGGATCATCGGCGACGCCTCCGAGGTCGAGCGGCTGGCGCGCTCGGTGCCGGATTCGGGCGACGTCGTGTTCGTGCCCGCGTTCTCCGGCCTGTTCGCGCCCCACTGGCGGAGCGACGCCAGGGGCGTCATCGCGGGTCTCACCCGCTACGCGACGCGCGGGCACATCGCGCGCGCGGCGCTCGAGGCGACGGCGTTCCAGGTGTACGACCTCGAGGAGGCCATGGCGGCCGATCTCGGTGCCGCCCTTCCGGGTGCCTTGAGGGTGGATGGCGGGATGATCGCCAACGAGCTGCTGATGCAGTTCCAGGCCGACATCCTCGGCCGGCCCGTGGTCGCCCCGCCGATCGCCGAGACGAGCGCCCTCGGCGCGGCCTATGCCGCTGGGCTCGCCGTCGGCTTCTGGTCGGGGCTCGATGCCTTGAGGGACATGGATCGCACCGACCGGCGCTGGGAGCCCGCCATGGACGAGGCGACTCGAGCGGCCGGCATCGCCCGCTGGCGCCGGGGAGTGGAGCGGACCTTCGGCTGGGTGGACTGACCGCGGCCGGGAGGAGCCCCAGCCTCGTGCGGCCTCGTGCCTCGGGTCAGGGACGCCAGAACGCCGAGACGCCCGCGGCCACCCTGGTGTCGGCCGAGCCGTCGGCCTGGTAGAGGCGGATCTCGCTGGAGCCGTCCGCGGCCACGACCGGCAGGGCGATGGCCGTGCCGTCAGCGGACCAGACCCGATGGCTCAGGGCGTACTGGTCGAAGTAGGGGAGCACCTGGCTGGTGAAGACGTCGGCGAGGCGGATCGACCGCTGCGAGCGGATGCTCCCGTCGGTTGGGTCGACGAAGGTCAGCTGGAGGTCGAGGCCGGGGCTCGCGGCGGGCATTTCCCGGTAGGAGGCTTCGCGGGCGAGCGGCGTCCGTGCCGCGCCGATCGCCCTGGCGCTCGGTCGCATCGGTCGCCGCGTTCGCGGTCGCCGGCGTCCCGGACGTGCTCAGCCGAAGGGCCGCGATGGAGCGCCCGTCGGGTGACCAGAAGAAGCCGACGACCGAGCCCGGCAGAAGCGTGCGGACCTTCCCGGAGTTCGGATCGACGATCTTCAACGGCCCGACGGGGAGCTCGACGGTCGGTGCGTCGGTCGTCGCCCGGGCCACGAACGCGAGCAGGTCGCCTGCCGGGTCGAACTCGACGGCGGCCGGACCGAGCACCTTGACCTCCGTCCGGGCGGCCCCGTTCGCGCCGCCGCCGGCGGCCGCACCGCGGGGCTCGACGATGACCGCGGCGGCCCGATCCGTCCCGCGGCCCGCGTAGGCCCGGAGCAGGCCGTCGGCGGAGACGGCCGGGGCCCGAAACGCGCCGGTGCCATCGACCGCATCGACCCCGCCCGTCGCGGCCTCGCCATCGGGCGCGACCTCGCCGAGGAACGCATCCGTGCCGCCACCCGCGTGCACCAGCAGCCGGGCGTCATCGACCCACGCCCAGTACATCGGCGCACCCTGCCGAACGATCGTCGCGTCGGCGCTCGCGTCGGCGGGTGCGACACGCAGGTCGATCGCCCCGCTCGCCTGGCTCGTCAGGAACGCCACCGAGCGACTGTTCGGGGTCCAGTACAGGTAGAAGGCCGGCCGGTCCTGGCTGAGATAGATCGCGAGCGGCTGCTCCTGGGCGTTCGGCGTGCCGTTCGGCGCGCCGCTGGAGCCTGCCCCGCCGCTCGAGTTACCGGCGTCTCCCGGTTCGGAGCTGGCGGCGCCTCCACCGGCGGGCGCCGCGGCTTCGTTACCGATCGCGATCACGTAGACCCCGGATCCACCCGGCCCGACGCCGGTCACGGCGATGTGGGATCCGTCGGGTGACCAGGCCGGGAACGTGAACCGGACGTCCTCGAGGTCGTGGCGCACGACCGAGCCGCCGTTGGCGTCCATCGTCGAGAGGTGACCGGTGTCATCGATGACGGCGAGCTGCGCCGC
Organism: uncultured Chloroflexia bacterium; assembly: GCA_963772995.1. GTDB lineage: Bacteria > Chloroflexota > Limnocylindria > Limnocylindrales > CSP1-4 > SPCO01. Next base: position 40,331 of record CAVYZQ010000020.1, read on the forward strand.
GGCTTCCTCGCGGGCGGTCGTCGTCGTTGCCGTGGGACCGGGTGCGGGCGTATCGAAGGTGACCGAGACCTCCGGGTGCCAGATCAACGGGAGCCCGAAGCCGGCCAGACCCGTGATGATCACGACCACGATGAGGACGATCGAGATGGCGGCGATCCATGGTCGGGCGCGGCTCGGCTTCACCGGCTCGATGGGAGCGCTGAAGTCCGGTTCCTCGTCGAACGGATAGGTCATCGCGTAGACCATACGCCGGGCAGCGATTTCTGGATGGAAACGCTTGTCGGTACCGAGATTGACGGCTCGATGTAGCATCGCGGCGAGCCGCACGAGTCACGTCGCGGCCCGATGGAGGTGGGAGCCACTGTGGCAACACGCAAGCGCAAGACCGTCTACCCCCCGGCCCGCACGAACACGAAGCAGCCACCGCGGCCAGGGGCGGGACCCGAACCGTACGTTCGTCCAACGGTCGCAACGATCGACCTGACGGCCAGCGGGGGCCGAACGGGACTCTCGGTCGGAGATCGGGTCAGGATATCGGGGGGCGGTCTGTACGCAGGCGAAGCCGCCATCATCGAGAAGATCACGGCCGGGGTCATCCCGGCAGCGCTCGTCCGCACCGAGGCCGGGCGCACGCGCCAGGTCCGCACGATCGACCTGGAGCCCATCGCCCGGGACGCGGCGGCGGGGCCGTCCGTTTCGGGGTCGTCGGACGGGGCTGGGGCTGGGCCTACTACCTGAGCTCCACGACCACAGGGGAGGTCTGGGCGACGCCGTGAGCGAGCGCTTCGTCGACGTCCCTGGGTGCCGGCTGTTCACCGTCGATGAGGGCGACGGCGCGCCGATCGTCCTTCTTCACGCGGGTGTCGCGGACCTCCGGTCCTGGGATGAGCTGGCTCCGCTCCTTGTCACCGCCGGGTACCGAGTGGTCCGCTACGACGCCCGGGGTTTCGGCCGCTCGCCGACCGAGGACGTCGAGTTCTCGCATCGGGCCGATCTTCTGGCGGTCATGGACGCCCTCGGGATCGGGCGGGCCGTCCTCGTCGGCAACTCGCGAGGCGGGATGCTCGCCTTTGACACGGCGATCGAATCACCGGGGCGCGTCGTCGCCGTCGTCGGTGTCGCCGCCGGGCTCGGGGGGTTCGATGGCGGATCGACGCCGGAGGAGGAGGCGGTCGAGGAGGAGTGGGAGCGGGTCGACAAGGCCGAACCGTTCGATGCGGGTGCCTTGACCGCCTTCGAGACACGGATCTGGGTCGACGGTCCGCTCCAGCCGGTGGGGCGTGCGTCGGCCTGGATCAGCGACCTCGTCTACGACATGAATCTGCCGCTCAACGAGGAGGGGCACGTTGGCGGACGCGAGATCAAGTTGGCGCCGCCGGCCGCGGAGCGGGTAGGGGAGTTGCGCTGTCCGATCCTCGCCATCGCCGGCGAGCTCGACTTCACCGGGGTCGCGGCGGCCGCCAGGTATATGGAGGTGAACGCGCCAAACGCCCGGGCCGAGGTCTGGCCGGACGTCGCCCACATGATCGGGATGGAGCAGCCGGAGCGGCTCGCGAAAGCCATCACGACGTTCGTCGGGCCGCTCCAGCCGTAGGGTTTGTGTCCGGGCCGGTTGTTCGGGCGGGCGCCCTCGGCCGCGCCCGCGCGGGCTTACATGACCGGGAACGTCTCCGCGACGACGACGCTCGCACCGCCATGAAGGACAGGGCAACCCTTGGCCAGCTCGACCGCCTCGTCGAGACTGTCGGCCTTGATGATGCTGTAGCCGGACGGCGGGTTTGACGTCTCGCTGACCGATCCGCCGGGGGCGATCGTCTTCGTGTTGGAGACCGGGTTCCCGCCGTCGACGAGCTTGTCGCCGAGCGTGCCAAACCAGTCGGTCCACGCCTGCATGACCTGGCCCTGTTCTTCCTGGGTCTCGGGCATCGACCCGCCGTGGAACGTGAGCAGGAAATTTGCCATGGTGTCCTTCCTCTGGACTGCGCTCTGCGGGCCGGGCGGCCGCGCGCGGTGGCCTTTGCCATCCTGGACGCACGACGAACGGACCGGCGCCGAAATCGACAGGGTCCGCCCGGATTTCCCGTGACAGTCAAGGTGTCACGACCCCTGACGATGATCGAGCGCGAAACGAGGGTCGTCCGGGATCTTCGTATCGCGAGGGGGCACTCCCTTGACCTGGATCGATGCGGCGACGGACGAGCCGCTGCGCTGCGCGACGTGTGGCTCCGAGCTCGACGGCGACCCCGACGAGGAGCCGATGGGCGATGGCGGGCAGCCCATCTGCGGTGACTGCCGGCGCGCGGCCGAATTCGACGAGCTCGACATGTCTGACGGCGTGATCGACGGTGACTTCGACGCATGACGCTCGTCGTCAGTCTCCGCGAGACGGGACCGATGCATACTGGCCGCGTCCCGATGCATGTCCATGCCACGGTTCATGCGGCCCAAAGGGGACGACGGTTGTCCGAGCGCGCACCCGGTTCACGCGAGCCCGCCGCTTCTGCGCAAGGCGCTGGATCCTCCACGCCTTCGACCGGCGCCGAAAGGTCCGCGGCAGACGATACCGCGGGCGCTCGCGCCGAGCGCCTGGTGTACGAACGCCTCCGTGCCGTTCTGGCGGATTCCGTCGCCGTCCTCGCGAACGTGGAGTGGCTCCTTCGCGAGCGCGGGGGAGACCGTCGCGGCGAGGCCGACATCGTCATCGGTGACCCAGAGCGCGGCATCCTCGTGATCGAGGTGAAGGCCGGCCGGATCCGACGGGACAGTGCGGGTCGGTGGTGGGCCGGTGGACGCGAGCTTCCGAGGAGTCCGTTCCAGCAAGCCGCCGACAGCCGTTATGCCCTTGTGAAGAAGCTCGCCGAGCTGCCTGACTGGCCCGCGAGGCTCGTCCCTGTCGCAGGCGAGGCCGTCGCTCTGCCGGACGTCGAGCTCGAGTCGATGAAGGGCTCGCTTGGGCTGCTCGGGTTGGACGTCGACCCCGCGTTGATCGCGGACCAATCGACGTTCGTCGACGACGAAGGCGGGCGCCGAGAGCTGACTGCGTTCGTCGACGGTGCGTTCGAAGCCTGGAGCGGCGGGGCCGGTACGCGCGCGCCCGGCCGAGACGCCATCGATCTCCTCGTTGCGACGCTGACCGAGCCGTTCGAGATCCTGCCGATGCTGCGGAACGAGCTCGCAGCCGGCGAGCGTGAGGTCGTTCGGCTCACGAAGGGCCAGTTCGGGACCCTGAACTTGCTGCGGGGAGTCCGCCGGGCGTCGATCGTGGGTGGCGCGGGGACGGGCAAGACGATGCTCGCCGCCGAGAAGGCCCGACGACTCGCGAAGGAAGGGTTCCGGACCCTGCTGGTCTGCTTCAACGCGCCGCTGTCGACGATGCTCGCCGAGGAGATGGCCCCGACGGCTCGGGATACCGGGCTCGATCGACGTCAAGACGTTTCACCAGCTGTGCGAGGACCTCGGCGCCGAGGCCGGCGTCCTCGACGCCCGGCCCGAGCCCATCCCGCAGGATTGGTGGGACGCGACGCTGCCTCGCGCGCTCGACGAGGCCGTCGATGCGCTCGGGCCCCGATACCACGCGATCGTCGTAGACGAAGGCCAGGACTTCGCCGACGACTGGCTGCTCTCGCTCGAGAATCTGTTGTTCGACGGTCGCGACGACGTGTTCTACGTGTTCCACGACCCCGCGCAGGCCATCTACCGAGACGACCATGTCGCCGGTCTCGGGATGACCGAATACCCACTCGACGTGAACTGCCGGAACGCGCAGCCGATCCATGACGTGGTGCGGCGGTTTGCCGGCGACGGACTGGCAAGCGAGGCGCTGCGGTCGGACGGCAGGCCGCCGCAGTTCATCGAGGCCGATGGGCCCGAGGCGACTGTGCGCGCGCTTCGCGGCGTCCTTCACCACCTGCGGGTCGAGGAGCAGGTGAACCCGTGGGACATCGTCGTGCTGACCGGCGGTCGCTTGGAAAGCTCGGCCGTCTGGTTGGCGCCGGGACGCCGCTACGGCAACGAGGTCCTCGGGAACCCGGCCGTCGACGACGCGGGACATCACCTCGGGCAGCCCGCGCATCTCGTCCCTGAGCTCCCGTCGGACGTGATCCTGTGCGAGACGATCCGGCGGTTCAAGGGCCTGGAGCGGCCGGTCGTGGTCCTTGTCGAGCTCGATCCGGCAGATCCGCGGCTCGATCGGATGCTCTACGTCGGCGCGTCGCGGGCGCGCCAGCACCTTGTCGTCATCGGTCCCGCGGCCGTGCTCGAGCGCCTCGGGCGACCGGGGAGTGCCGCCCGCTCAGACCCCGAGCACGAATCGCAGCGCGGCATCCAGCCGCTCGATAGCGGCGGGGCTCAGGCGTCCGGCCTTCGGACCGAGCAGGAACGTTGGAAGTGTCATCGGCTGGTCGCATTTCGCCCAGCCGTCGCGAGGCAATCCCGACTCGCGAGCGGCGATCTGGATGAGGAAGGGTGGATGGAAGTCGGCAGCCTTCGCGGCACTCGTGAGCGGAACGACGACCACCGTCGACGAGCGGCGCATGAGGTCTGTCTGGACGATTACGCCCGGATGCGGACCACGGATGACATTGCCTCCCACATCCGGGAAGTCCACGACGTGGATGTCGCCTCTCGCGGGACCGACAACGGGCGGCGCGTTCCCGATCCCTACCATTCGAGCTCTGACCAGAGCTTCGCCGCGATCGGCAGGTATGCCTTTGCCCACTCGAGGTTCTCCTCGTTCTGGGCCTCGATGGCGGCATCGAGCCTCGCCTGCTCGGCATCCTCCAACGTGCGGCGCAAGGCTGCGCCGATCGTGGCGCTCACGGACAGCCCGCTTTCCGCGGCAGCGGCTCGCACGAGCCCCACGAGATCACTCGGGAGGCTGATGGACAGCTTGGTATGGGGAACGGTCGATTCGTCGGACCCGTATGGCGTGAGTGCCTCGGCGAATGCCTTCGTTGAGTACGACCAATCGTCATTCATGGTAGGACGCATGGTAGGATGAACGGTAGGAAGGTGTCAAGCCCTGAGCCCGACGCGGCCCTCGCATCCCGACTGGCGGGCGGGATCTGGGGTCACCTCGTCGGCGACGCGGTCGGTGTCCCGTACGAGTTCCGCGAGGCTTCCGAGATCGGCGAAGTCAGGTTCGGAGCCACCGGGAGCCACGGCCAGCCGCCGGGCACGTGGAGCGACGATGGGGCGCTGATGTTGGCGCTGCTCGATTCGCTGCTGACCGCCGGGTTCGATGTCGAGGACCAGGGCCGGCGGGCGGTGGCGTGGTATCGGGACGGTGCGTACACACCGGACGGTGACGGCCGCTTCGATGTCGGCCTCACGACTACCGCGGCGCTGAGTGCGATCGAGCGCGGAACCCCTGCTTCCGGTGCGGGCTCGACCGGCGAGTTCGACAACGGGAACGGCTCGCTCATGAGGATCCTGCCGATCGCCCTGGTCGACCGCGACGCCGATGACGCCACGCTTGTAGATCGCGCCATGCGGGCCTCGCGCGTGACGCACGGTCACCCGCGCGCCCAGGTCGCGTGCGCGCTGTACGTGCTCGTGACCGCGCGCCTCCTCGCGGGCGAGCGCGACCGAGCGCAGGCCCTCGCGGGCGCGCGGGCGTCGCTCCGCAACGTTCTCGGCGAGCAGCGAAACCACCTCGCCGCCCTCGATCATCTCGAGGCGTATCCGGAACGAGGCGGGCGCGGCAGCGTTTGGGACAGCTTCTGGTCCGCGTGGGACGCCTTCGAAGGCGCATTGTCCTATCGCGAGACCATCGAGCGCGCCGTCGCCTACGGGAACGACACCGACACGACGGCCGCGATCGCAGGTGGCCTCGCCGGCATCTACTGGGGTCTCGAGGGCATCCCGCAGGAGTGGCTCGCGGGCATGCGCGGTCGCGAAGTCGTCGAGCCGCTCGTCGCCAAGCTAACTGAACCTCTCGACCCGATCCGTGTGGACCCCGTGGATCTCACCGGGGTGCCGCGACTCCGGAGTGTCAACGGCCGCCTTGGTATGACCTTCACACCCGGCAAGCGCGGTCCCGGAGTTTACGTCGCCTACCACCGGCGGAACCTCGCTGACGACGTCCGATGGCTCCGCGGCGCCTACGCTATCGACACGTTCGCTCTGCTGATCGAGGACCACGAGCTGGACATGCTCGGCGTGCCAGACCTTCCGAGGTCGATGGCCGACGCCGGCATCGAGCTCATTCGGTTCCCGATCGTCGATGTCAGCGTTCCCGACGATCGCGAGGCGGTCCGCGTCCTGCTCGATGAGCTGCGCGACCGACTCGTCGACGGCAAGCACGTCGTCGTGGCCTGCCGCGGAGGGCGCGGTCGAACCGGTATCGTCGTGGCGTGCCTCCTCATCGATGGCGGCCTCGACCCCGAGACCGCGATCACGCACACCCGCGCCGCGCGTCCCGGGACGATCGAGACTTCCCGTCAGGAGGCCTTCGTTCGGTCGTGGGTCGCTTCGCCACAACGGGACGGACGGTGAGCCGTCAACCGCCGTCGCTCTCCCGGGCGATCTGGGCGACCCTTGCGCCCGAGATCCCGAGGATCTCGCCGACATCCCGTGTCGATAACCCGATCCGGCGAAGTTCCACGGCGGCTCGCCGCGTCTCGTCGGCGACCTGGGAGCGAAGCGCTTCGACCTGCGAGCGCCGATCCGTCAGTCGATGCACCTCGTCCGCGACGTCAGGAGGCAGCCGGACGTCATCGACCACCTCGACTCCGGCCGCGGCGAGGTCGTCGACCTCGAGCCACACGGCGAGAGCGCTCCGCGCATACCGCTTGGCCGACGCCAGCGAGCGGCCGAACGTCGCGATATCAGGTTCGCGGAACTGGACGATCCAGGCGCGGTCGTCGAACCGATACTCGGCAACGAATCGAGTCGCGGGCGATTCAGCCATGCAGCGATTCCTTGCGCAGCCACATCCGCCCGAGCGCCGGCTCCCCCTGACGCTCGATGCTCCGCGGGGTCCCCGTCGGGATGTCGTCCGAATGTATCGGGACGATCACCGACGAGCCGTCATGGAGTCGCCATTTCCGGTGCGAGCCGTCCTGATGGACGACCCGGGCCGTGGGGTCGAGCGCACGCATCCGCTGGATCACCTCGCGTGGTCTCACCGCGTTGGTGAGAACCACATCGACGGTAGGTGTGAAGCAGGTTGGCAGTCAAGCGTCTGCGATGGTGGCATGCAGCCACTCATATCGTCCGCCACTTGGCAGAGGCTTATCCAGTGTCTGACGGGCGGATGGCTCCGATCGTCGAGGCATCGGGCCGCAATGCCGTGAGTTCTCAGACGTGCGGCAGCCCGAAAAGGCCCGGGACCGAGATGCCGTCCTCGAGCGACTCCCACCAAAGGCCTTCGCCGGCCTCGATGATCTCCAGGTCGGCTCGCTGGGAGACCGTGGCCGCAGCGAGCCACGGAAACCATGCGACGGGCACGGAGAGCTCACGGCCGTCCACGAGGGCGACGTGGAGGCGGTCCCCCAGAACCTCAGCCTTCGTCGCCGTCGGGTGGCCGATCGGTGAGCTGATCGAAGAACTCATTCCACCTCCTCAGCATCGTCTCGCGGCTCCCGTCCACGATGCGGCGGATCCGAGCGATCTCGCGAGGAGTGTACCCCCGCGAGATTCGCAGGCTGACCGGTTCGAGCCAGAACGAGGCACTCCCTTCAGCGGAACGGACGTGCACGTGGGGTCGCTCGCCGATGGCCTGGTTCTCGTTCGAGTGGACGAAGAACCGATACGGCCCGAACCGGTGGATGACTGGCACGCACACCTCGTCGAATCGATCGACGGGGCGCCATCATCGCGCGGTGGACTTCACTCGGCCTTATCTGGTGGAGGCGGTTCCGGTGGCAGGTACTTCGGCCCAGATAGGGTCCGGATCGGGGCGGCTTCAAGCGCACCTGACGCGACGCCTTCCACAGGTCGCCCGAACACGACCGGAGCAAAGCGGCCCGTCCGCGTCCGACAGTCGATCGACAGCGAGTCGCGACGAAAGGGCAACCGGCCCGGTCGTGGTCATCGGGTCGGCCGCGCTGTTGGAGCGGCTGCGATGAGTCGGGGCGCTCAGTGGTGTGGCAGACCCAAGAGCCAGGGGACGGAGACGCCTTCGTCGAGGGATTCCCACCAGATTCCGAGGCCCAACTCGATGATCTCGAGATCCGCGACCTGCTCGGCCGATGCGCCATCCAGCCAGCGAAACCACGCAAGAGGCACGCTGATCTCGCGACCATCCTCAAGGGAGACCCGGAGACGGTCCACATCGATCGCCGCCGAGCGTGCTCGAGGGCGCAGTTCAGGAGCGCTGATCAAAGAACTCATGCCATCGCCTCAGGAGAAGGTCGCGGTTCGTGACGACGATTCGGCGGATCCGATCGACTTCTCGGCGATTGTATCCCTGGAAATCCCGCACCCTCACCGGCGCCAGCCAGAACGACACGACGCCGTTGCCCGAGCGAACATGGATATGCGGTTGCTCATGACTGGCGTCGTTCTCCTCGCTGAAGAAGTAGAACCGGTACGGCCCGAATCGATGGACGGTCGGCACTTGCACCTCGCCGCTCGAGTCGGCGGGGTCGCGAGCATGACGATCGCCGCTTATCTGACTGGTCATCCGGTGATCGCCGTCGTCGAGCCGGTCTTCGACCTGACTCCGGAACAGCGCCGGATCGTCGAGTGGGGCGATGGGCCGGTCGTGGTCATCGCGGGTGCCGGGACGGGCAAGACGCGGGTCATCGTCGAGCGGGTCCGGCATCTGCTGGCGACGCACGACGACCTGCTGCCCGAGCAGATCCTCGTCCTGACCTACAACGTGAAGGCCGCCCGGGAGCTGCGCGACCGGCTGGACGCTACGGTCGGCGCCACGGTTCGTGCCCGCGTCGCCGTGTCCAACTTCCACAGCTTCTGCCATCGGATCCTGACCGAGAACGCGGCCGATGCCGGGCTGCCGGCGCGGCCGGACGTGCTCGACGGCGTCGCCCAGGTGCTGCTGCTGCGCGACATCCTCGCCGACGCGCCGCTCATCTATCACTCGCGGTCGAACTGGTCGCTCGGTGGCCTGGTCGGGTTCATCAACCGGGCGAAGGACGAGCTGGTCGGGCCTGACGAGTTCGATGCGTTCGTCGCCGAGGAGCGGCGCGTGTTCGAGGCGCGCAACGGGAGCTTCGAGGACGCCGTGGGCCGGCTGGCAGCGCAGGGCAACCTCGCAGCCGCTTCGGTCGATCCGCGGCTCGTACGCGTGGGTGCGCCGGAACGAGCGCGCGGAGAGCCGCGGCGAGACGCCCGACTACGACCGGGCCGCCGTTCGAGAAGGCCGCCGACCGCGAGGCGCGCCGGACGGTCGCCGGTACCGGGACGGCCGTCTGGCGCAGCCAGATCGACCGCGAGCTCCACCCGCGCATCGATGCCCTGAAGGCGACCTACGTCGTCGATGGCGCGGCGCTCGAGGTGCTGCGCCTGACCGAGATGGCCGAGATCTTCCGGGCCTACGAGGCCGAGCTCGCGCGGCGCGGCGCGCTCGACTACGGCGAGCAGATCGCCGGCGTCACGACCCTGTTCAAGACCCGCCCGAACATCCTGCGCCGCTGGCAGCGCCAGTTCCGCTACATCCTGGTCGACGAGTTCCAGGACGCCAACGTCGCCCAGATCGAGCTGATCGAGATGCTCGGCCGGACGCCCGACCGGCCCGACAACGTCATGGTCGTCGGCGACGACGACCAGTCGATCTATCGATTCCGGGGTGCCAGCTTCGCCGCGTTCGCCGAGTTCGACACGCGGTTCGCGCGGCCGCCCGCGCACGACCCGGGTGCGACGCCGCCCGGTCCGCCGCCGCGCCTCCGGATCGAGCAGAACTTCCGATCGGTGCGGAACGTGCTGACCGCCGCCAACCGGCTGATCGCCCGCAACGAGACCCGGTTCGAGCCCGACAAGCGACTCACGACCGATCGACCCGACGGCGAGCCCGTCGAGCTCGTCGTCTGCGCCGGCGCCGAGGACGAGGCGGTCGCGATCGTCGACGCCATCAAGTCGATGGTGGGGGAGGGGACCGGCAGGACGTGGACCGACGTCGCCGTCCTGTACCGGAAGCACCGCCACCGCGAGGCCATCGTCGCGCGGCTGCGGGACGAGGACATCCCGTACACCGTCGTCGGCGGCCTGTCAGCCTGTTCGACACGCCCGAGATCCGCGACCTCGAGCAGGCGCTGCGGGCGATCGCCGACCCGCACGACGACGTCGCGCTGGTGCGGATGATGACCGCCGGTCCGTGGCGGCTCGATGCCCTCGAGATCCTGCGCGTGACGAGGACCGCGAAGTTCGATCGGGCGCACCTGCTCGAGACCGTGCGGTCGATCGTCGCGTCGGGGCAGGTCGAGGTCGATGTCGTCAACGAGCGGCGCGAGGACGGGCCCGAGCGCGAGGCGGTCGATGCCCCGGCGGTGACGCGCGCCAAGCTGCGCCAGCTCCTCGGCGCGCTCGACGAGCTCAACCCGCTGACGTTCCGCGAGGGGCCGCACACCATCCTCGAGCGGTTCCTCGAGCGGACCGGGACCGTGCTCGACCTGATCGCGGCCGACACGCTCGAATCGAAGCGGACCGTCGACCAACATCGCGTCGTTCATGCGCTTCGCGGCGGACTGGCAGGCCGAGAACCCGCGCGGGACGCTGTCGGGGTTCGTCGCGTACCTCGATGCCTACCAGGGCGCCGGCGGCGAGCTGCCGACGAGCGTCGAGCTGTCCGAGGACGTCGAGGGCGTCCGGCTGATGACGCTGTACCAGGCCAAGGGGCTCGAGTTCCCGATCGTCTTCGTCCCGTGCCTGCTCGACGGGGAGTGGCCCGTCCGCGAGGGCGGCGACGGCATGTTCCCGCGCGAGCTCCTGCGCGAGGCCGTGCCGGTCGGGCGACATCCACACCGAGGAGGAGCGGCGGCTGCTGTACGTGGCGATGACCCGGGCGCAGGAGCGGCTGATCCTGACGACGCACGGCGGACGCGGCGGCGCAGAAGGAGGCGTCGCGGTTCGTCGGCGAGATGCTCGACGGGGCCGGGGTGGAGGTCCGGGTGGTCGATCGGACCGGGTCGGACGGCCGAGGAGGAGCGGGTCGTCACGCCCGAGAACGTGTTCGCGCTCGAGCCGACGCCGAGGAGGTGGCCGAGGCGGCGCGGGCGGCCGCCGCGCAGATCGCCGCCGTCAGGCGCGTCATGCCGCTGCCGACCGCCCGCGAACGCCGGCTCGCGCTGCGCCTGCGCGCGAGCGAGCTCGTCGGGCTCATGGAGGCGACCGTCCGCTGCGGATCCCGAGTCGGAGGCCGCCCGTTCGAGGGTCTCGAGGCCGAGCTCGCGACGCGTCGCCCGGTCCGCCGCGACCACCGCCGACGAGGCGCGCGCCCAGGGGCTCGATCCGCTGACGTTCCGGACGCTCGCGCTCGACTCGGCGCCGGGGCGAACCTCCTCCAGGTCGCGCCGCTGCCCGCGACCCACAGCTACTCGTCGTTCCGGGCCTACGACGAGTGCCCGCTCAAGTACGCGTTCGGGTACGTCTACCGGATGCCGCCGCGCGAGGAGCCCGTGGCCGCGTACACGTTCGGTTCGACCGCGCACGCCGCGTTCGAGGCGTTCACCAGGGAGCGTCGCGAGCGTGCCGCGCGCGGCGAGCCGCCGCCCACCCGCGAGGACCTCGAGGCCGCGTTCCGGGCCAACTGGACCCCGACCGGCTTCGGCGACAAGGCCACCGAGGAGGCCTACCAGCGCCGCGTCGCGACCCTCCTCGACAACTTCTGGACCGGCGAGGTCAGCAGCCTGTCCGAGGCGCTCCACGAGGAGCTCGACTTCGAGCTGACCCTGGAGCCCGGGGACGGCACGGCCCCCGTCATCATCACCGGCCAGATCGACCGCATCGACCGCCTGCCCTCGGGCGGCATCGAGATCCTCGACTACAAGACCGGCAAGGCCTGGGGCCAGAAGGCCGTCGACGAGAGCCTCCAGCTCTCGATCTACGCGCTCGCCTGCCGCGACGCGCTGGGCCTCGGCACGCCCGAGCGGGTCACCCTGTACTTCACGGAGAGTGCCCTGCGCCTGTCGACGACCCGGACGGACGAGCAGCTGGACCTCGCGCGGGCGGACGTGCTCGCGCGGGTGTCGCGGATGCGTGCCGGCGAGTTCGCGGCGACGCCGTCGGCGGATGCGTGCCGGTACTGCGATTGGCGGGCGATGTGCCCGGAGCGGATGTGATGGAACGTCGCCAGCTCGGAGACTATTTCATCACCGGCCAGCAGCCGCCGGGGCAGTTGGCGTCGCCCGGTAGACTGAGCAGCAGCATGGTGCAACGACCTGGTCGTCAACTGGAGCCGATGACCTCTGCAGTAGTCTTTGTGCGTGATCGGCATGGCGGACTCGGCGATCAGATCGCGTGTCTTCGAGTGGCTGACCCACAACGGTATCAGAGTCGGGTGAGGCAATACATCGAACGACCCTGATGAACTTCGACTTGGACGGTCGGCGGATTTCCTGATAGGCCCAAGCGGCATCTGGAAGCCGGCAGCTTGCGAACTGCCCTTGTCGATCACGACGACGATGGGTGGGCCGTACGACGACTCATTCGACCGCCAAGCGGGGACGCTCCACTACGCGTACCGCGAAATGGGACCCGGCGCACCGAGACAAGCGTTGGTCTCCGGCGAGCCATGGTGGAACGAGTGTCGCTCGTGTACTTCCACGCCGTGGAGCCGGGAAGCTATGTCGCCGCGTACCCCGTCTTCGTTGTGGGCGGACAACACCGGCGGCGCTGCGCTTCTCGCTGCAGGTCGACGACGTGCAGCGCGGTCGAACAGCCAGGCTTCGAGAGGTTTCGCGATCGGCGGAAGACGCGGAGCCTCGGCGCGCATACGTGACGGCGACATTCCGAAGACGCCTACATCAGGTCGCGTTCCGCGAGCGCGTGATTCGTGCGTATGCGGAGCGGTGCGCGCTATGTCGCTTGCGGCATCAAGAGCTCCTCGACGCCGCCCATATCACGCCCGACAGCGACCTCGAAGGCGAACCGGTTGTGAGCAATGGTGTCGCGTTGTGCAACTGCATCACGCCTGCGTTCGACCGCTTCTTCTTCACCATTCGACCTGATTACAGGATCGAGGTGCAGGCCATCGATCCTTGCGGAAACTCGATAGCCCGATGCTCGTCGTGGGCTTGCAGCAGAATTCACGGTCAGTTGATCCACTTTGCCGCGTCGAGCATTCTGAAGCGCCCGATTGATCATCGCCTGGAGCGCCGCTACGAGCAGTTCGTCGAGGCCGCCGGTTAACGCGTCCACTAATCGGGCGGGACAAGGCGACATAGATGGAATGGGGGCACGCCACGTTACGCTGCCATCAGGGTTAGTTCGACTTCGCGTTGCAACGCTCTGTGTTCCAAACGAGTCCCTTCGTTCAGGTGTCCAACCGGTCACGACGCGACTAACAGGTTCGATCCCCGCTGAGGCCAATTCGCTCAACCGCGCCGCAAACCAGGCGATCGAAGCCTCGGGTCCATCGACCGTCGCCGCTCGTTGGGTCCTGCCGAGCGCCTGCCAGCTGTCGGTCGGGCACCCATGTCCCGTCGAGTCCGCCATTCTCGGCGGCCTTCAGGATGTCCATTCGAAGGTCAGCCTTCCGCGGGTCGCTCTCGACCCACACCGTCAAGTGCGCCTCGCCGGTACCCGAGAGGTCTGTGTAGCCAAGGACGAGGTAGATTGGTTTGGAGCCCGTGAAGATCGTGAACCTAGCGTGCCTCTGGAACTGGCCGAGGATGGACTGAGTCATCGGTCCTTCCCCGCCCCAGCCCCACGCCGGCCATTGCTGCTGGCCGAGTGAGTTCACGTCGGTCAGCACCTTGGTCGCTTTCCGAAATAGGTTGTGAGCATCGACCATGCTCGCCGCCTCTCGCGCGGTCACTGGATCATTCGACACGTCGGCCACGTTCCTTTCTTCGAGGAATGTGCTGAACTCGCGCCACAGAAGGTTGACGACTGCTGATCGTGCGACCTCGTCGCGAATCGACTGCCATGAAACCCATGGCACTCCGTCTGACTGAACCGACGGGCCGAGGCCCGATCACCACCAGTGACCGCGGGTTCCATCACCTGGCCGCCAGGTGGCGTTGATAGCGGCTCAATTGGTCGCCGGTCTCCGCTGCCCATACCTTAGCCTCGACCCAGACTTCGGCTTCGATATCGGATCCATCGATCGCCCGAGCGACGAGATCGACGATGCCCACGCCTGACACGACCTCTTGCGTTGACACGAGGACGGTTTGGTTCGGTCGCGCCGCGAAGGCGATCCCGTGAGTCCAAGACGCGCGCGAAGGGCTTCGGTACCACGCGGTCGAGGCGGCGAAGGCTTCCGTCGTGAAATTCTCGAGCTGCCTGACATCGTTCGACCGGGCGTATGTGAACAGGTTCGAGAACATCGAGTGGGTCATCCGACGACCACCGAGGATCTCAGACGACAACGGTCTTCTGGCACGGCATGCACAGCACGCGGCCCGCGAATCGCTCGGGATGGTCCGCGCTATACCGGGCGACGCCGTACGAGATCGGTGCGCCACAGGATTCGCAGACGCGGGGCAGGCGCGTCCTCGAGCGAGGTTCCGGCTCCGGTTCCGCTTGAGCGGGTGGCAGTCCGAATTCGCCGCCCAGTCGACCGTCGCCGGCCGGTGGAGCGCGACCAGGTCAGTCGCGAGGCGGACGATCGTGTCTGAGCTGACGACCCGAGAGATGTTGACCAGCGACCGAGCGTCCATGTCCTTGGATATCGATTCGAGCATCTCGACCTTGATCACGGTGTCGAGCCCGTCCACGCGCGCTGCCGCCGCCTTCGACCTGGGACGCGAGATCCGGGCATCGTTCGAGACGAGAACGACGCTCCTGAATAGGGGCTTGATCGTGATCCCGAGGCGTTTCTTCGGCTCGATGAGCCCGTCATCGAACGCCTGCTGGAGCACCTGGATGTGGTTGCGGTTCTGGATGATCGGAGAGGCAATCCCGTCGGTCGACCACCGAAGAACCGAACCCACTCGCCGTGCTCGTCGACGCCGACGCCCTCCGCTAAAGTGCTTGCTCTCGCAGACCCAGATCACCAGATACCGATCGATGATGAGATGGTCGATCTGGGCGACGCGACCATCGACCTCGAGCCGGAGATCGTGGATGACGGCTCGGTTCGGATCTCGGCGTAGTGGAAGTCGATCTCGTACGCGGCGTCATGCTCGCCGCGGGCGCCGGCACGGATGTTCCGAATCTCGCGCTCGATCTGGGTCCGCGTCTTGGCGTCGACCTCCGGGCGCTTGAGGAGCGCTTCGAGCGATCGATCTGGGGCTGCTTGTCGTCGGCTGACTTGATGAGCATCGGCTTCTCGGTCGTGTTGGGCTCCTCCCGCGGTGCGACCGTAGCACGCCGAGCGCGACCGTGCGACCCGCCGATGGAACCTCGCCAATCGAGCCGTTTGTCTATGCGAACGAGCATTTCGAGAGAGCGGCTTCCGCCGACCGGCACGTGCCGGGGGTTAGCTGGCGAACCGGACGGCCGGGTCACTATCCTGACGAGGCGCCGTGAAAGCGCGGATGGTCTCCCCTGGACTCCGAGGTCATCAATCAATACCCTTCATGTTCGTCCAGTTTCCGCATTCGGGCTCGGAGCACAAGCCGGCGGGCAAGCTCATGCCGTGGAACCGCGGTCGGTCACGCAAGGAAGTTCCTCAAGGGGTCCGGCCGATACGTGCTCGATGGCGAGCCTGCGTACCGGCCCCATGGCGTTCTGGGGTGAATGGGAGCCGCCGTCGCGAGTGGTCGACGTCGTTCCCCCACGGGTCCGGCCGAAGGACCGCGCTGGCTCCAGGGAGACCGCTCTGGGAGACACCGATCGAACGCCGATCGCCTCCAGAACACGGATTCCTTCGTCTCAGGGGACGGCTTCCTGTTACAGCAACTGTCGCCAGCGATCCAATC
Source organism: uncultured Chloroflexia bacterium (assembly GCA_963772995.1). Lineage (GTDB taxonomy): Bacteria > Chloroflexota > Limnocylindria > Limnocylindrales > CSP1-4 > SPCO01. The sequence goes on from CAVYZQ010000020.1 coordinate 56,317, forward strand.
ACAAGCTCCGCGAGCTGGCGCCGGGTTCGGTCGTCCTCTTCGGGTCGAAGATCCAGTTGGGGTTTCGCCCTGGACACGGTGTTCGTCGTCAGGGGACGGCAGCGAGACATTCACGCGACGAACATCCCGGTACATCGACTGCCCCGGACTGGGTGCGAACCGTCGTTCTCGAACCGATGTGCAATTCGCGCGAACCCGAGAACGAGGCTATTTCGCCTGTACCGCGGGCGGCGGTACAACGAGGCACCGAACGGACCATACAGTTTCGTGCCCTGTCGCCCGTACGGCGTCGGTCGCATGGATTTTCCGCGGCCGATCGTCCGATTGCCGCACCGGTGGATCGGGCCGAAACTCGCGATGGCCGCGAAGGCAACACCCGCCACGAGGACTGAACTCGAGGGTCTCTGGGAAGAGGTGGTCCGGCAGGTGTCCGCGGCCGGGCTGGCCATGGGCGTACAGCTGGACCCCGCGCCGGAACTGACCGCGGAGGAGGAAGTCGATGGCAGAGCGATCGGCGAGTCAGGCTCGGCGCAGTGGCGTTCTGGACCAGGTCCACGGGCGGACGCCACCAGCAGCACATGGCCAGTGCGAATTCCTGACGAGCAAGGGCCAAGCATGCCGGAACCTTGGCCGGTATCTGGTGGACGGCCGATGGTCGTGCAGCCGACGTCACCAAACCGCGGCGCCGCGATGACATCGTCCGCGACCCGAGTACCAACCCGAGGTCTGAATGGTCGCTCGGACGGTGGACGTTGTTCGACCGCGCTCCTGATCACGATCAATCAGTTGTACCAGGACGACATGACGGCGGAGGAGCTTTACAGAAGACCACCAGGGGCGTCTGGGTGCTCGGCTCGCGGCGGGAGCAGGTTCGGTACGCGTTCGCTGTCTATCAGGGGATCGTCCGCGAGGTGTATCGAATCAATCGGTGGCTGCCTGCCGGAACCTTGCCGTACAGAAGCCGGGCTGACGTTGCCGCCTATCGCGGAAGCGGGCGGTGGGAGTTCGAAGGCGAGGTGGCGGGCGACCTTCGCTGGTTCCGCTACGTCGGGTATTCGGTCGGCAAAGGCGGCCGAGAATCCGATCAGGTATGTGAACGCCTGATCGTCGTTGCGACGGGCTCGTCTCCTTTCACGTCCAGTCCGGCCCGACGTCCTGAAGCTCTTCGAAGCTATTTCGCCCGTGAGTATCTACTTGACAAGATATCTACTGAAGATAGATATTTGCTCAGTGTGGACGAAGGACGGTCGCCAGATGTCACCGATCAGGTCGACGGCCTTCATGGCCCCGCTTCCGATGTATCCGACGCAGCCGACGAAGGCCATCATCGAGGCGGTCGACTACGTCGTAGCCGAGGGCCCGTCGGCCCGCCGTCCCGTCCTGGGTGAGATCTCGCTGGAGCCGGACTACCGGCAGTACATCCCGGTCTTCGGCCATCACCTCCGAGAAATTCGGCCGCTGGGGACTGATGTCCGGATCTTGTGCATCTTCGCCCCGGATCGAAGGCTCGTCCTCCTATACGCCGGCGACAAGGCTGGCGAGTGGAAGGGATTGGTACCCGACCGCGATCAAGGAGGCGGCCCGGCTATACCTCGAATACTTGAACGAAACAGGTCAGACGTCTGAGCGATCAGTGGAAGCAGGTGAACGGTTCATGACCAAGCGATGGAGCGAAATCCGACGGGACGAAGGTGTCAACGGACCAGGAGGCCGATGTCGCGGCCAGCGTTCGCGCGCTGCGGGACGCATTGGACCTGCGGCGGCCTTCGCGCCGAGGCGCCGGGGTCACGCAGGTGGAGCTGGCTTCGCGCCTGGGCAAGAGCCGGGAAATGTCTCTGAGCTCGAGCGACGCGAGGACGTGTATCTGTCGAGCCTCCGCGAGTATGTCGAGGCCCTCGGGGGCCGGCTCGAATTGACGGCCGTGTTCGATGACGATCGCGCGAGATCATCGGGGCTGGCCGGCCGCTCACCGTTCGCGAAAACGGCCGCGCCGTACGATCTTCGGCGAGCCAACGGGCCAACCAAGGTGAACCCTCCCGGCGCTCCGCCCGCCGTCATCGACCTGGTGCTCGGGGTGGCGTGCGGCCGGAAGCCCACCGCGAGCGTGGTAGTGCATGGCCGCGTCGGGGTCATGGATCGAGGCTTTTCCGCACCCGCCGAGGGATGCTTCGCGGATTGCCGGGACCTCCTCGACCGCGACGTCGTGCGCGCGAGCGTGCGCACGATGCGCGCGGATGACGTCAGATTCTGCCGAGGCGGCCTTCATCGCGGTCATGGCATGGGGCTTTGGCCGGGTCGGGTACGGGATCGAGTCGGACGCGGCGCATCCTGAGCGGCACCGCGAACGCCCGCGAGCGCTTGCGCTTGGTCGCACTGACTGTTGCCGAGAACGGGCGCGTTGGCGGCATACGCGCGAGTCGTTCGACAGGACGACTGCCGACTGCGCGGGCTTGGGCCGTGGGTTTGGCACGAAGTACCTGTACTTTCTGCAGCCCCTGGGTCAGACGGTCACGGCCCTCATCCTTGATGAACTCGTGACCACTTGGTTGCTTCGTGAGACGAAACTCAACGTGCGCTCTTCGTCCTGGTCCGAAACGTCGTATCACCGGTACCTCGACCACCTCCACGCTTGGGCGGCAGAGGCTTGGTTGCGCGCCTGAAGAACTCGAGCAGTGCATCTTCCAGGTGATGGCGAACGAACTCGGAACCCAGTGGGAAGACCCGGCTCGAGCCGGATGGTCGGGGCGGACGCTGTCACATGCGGAGCCGCGTAAGAAGTGGACGTGTTGCCCTGAGTGGACCAACGACGGTACCTACTCGCCAAAGAGCTGCAAGGCTACGAACGCGAGTGCGAGGACGCAGGTCTCCGGCCGTCGACGGTGTTCTCATACGTGGACTACGCCCGTCGGTTTCTGCGTTGGCGGGTCGGTGACTTTCGTCCGCGGCAAGGCGACCGGGCCGGCCCGCCAACCGTCACGCGTACCCGTGCAGCATCAACGACCTCATCGCCGACCTCGACGCATACGAAACCGACCTTCGGACGGCAGGGCTACGGCCAAGGCGCCGTGACGTACGTATGCCACGGCCAGGCAGTTCGTTCGGTGGCTCGACGGAGACTTCGAACCAGGGAGCCGCTTGTAAGCGTGCTTCAGGCTTCCGCTGATCTGACTGGTTGTCCACGCGCGAGAGCCTTCGATGATAAGGCGCGCCCGACCGGCGTCGGTGGTGACTTCGGTGGCCGGCCAACGGGCCCTGGTGGGCGCTGCTGCTTTCCATCCAGCGAGGGCCTCGCCGACGATGAGGGTGCTGTTGAACGGCAACAGACAAAAGGCGCTGTCGGAAGCGATCGGGGCAATTCACCGAAGTCGGCGGCGCGCGCGCCAACATCGGCGAGCATCCGACGGTAGCGGTCCGCGAACGCCGCCTTATTCATCTCATGCAAGGATAGAGGCGCGTCTGGCGCGAGTACGAACCCGAGGACTCGGGGTCATGCGAAGGTTGGTTAGATCGCACCGACGACGATCGCGCCTATGCAGCCGAGGCGGGCACGCGGATGAACGAGGCCGAGCCGCTCAGCGCCTCAACCTCAAGTATTCGGCGGCCCGTGGCAAGCCTGAAAGACAGCTCGATGCCGCGCGACGGAGAAACAGGAACTCGAGCGCCCAGGACGGCCCCATCGGCACCGTAGTCGATGATGCGTGCTGAGCATCGAGTCGGTCCTGCCTGCGTCGCGTCGCCGGTCGGAGAACGAGAAGTAGGACGACGTCGCGCCGCTTGTCGTATTCGACCTTCATTCGTTCACCCGCGTGACCCACGCGCTGACGATCGTGTCATCGATCAGGTCGACGACGATTTCGACCTTCTGGGCATCATACACACGCCACGGATCTCGGTCAGCTCGAAGCTCGTTGATGTCCAGCCACGCCATCCGGTTCATGAAAGACCTGGCGAACGACGAATTCGGGAATGTGGCGCTGTCGCATCCGTCGCCTCGCGTAGGCGGAGGATGCGGAGCATGAGCTGTCTCGGAGTGCGTAACGGGCGGCGTCCGAGCGTACCGAGTGGCGCTGCACTGCCGCTCACCTGGTGTTCCGCGAGGCAACCGGAGGCCGCGGGCGTCGACGGCTTCCGCGGCGTGGGACCGCCCGTGGGCTCGACGTCCCGCTCAGGCCCGGCGTGACCCTCGTCATGGGCCGCAACGGGTCCAGCAAGTGGAGAGAGCGCCTTGACTGAAGCGCAAATTTGCGTATCCTTGCATCGCAAGGAGGCGAAAGGATGGCTGAGACATCCAGCTCCTGGATTGCGCTCCGGGCCGCGCTTCTCGAGGCAGGTTCCGACGAGACGGAGTTTCTCGACGAGGCCGTGCGTGTGGTCAGGAGTGGTCTGGCGCGGCGGCCGTCGATCGAACCGCAATCACAATTCACGCAGGCAGAGGTCAAGAGTCTTCGGCAGGGAGGACTCAGCCTCGAACCGCGGAATGCCTCCGAACCCGACATCGTTGCTCGCACGGCCGCGCGCGCGTCGGTCATGTTCATCGAGGCGAAGACCGCCGGCGACGTCGCAAAGGCGCTCGGCGTATCGGCGGCTCGCATCCGTCAGCGCGCGATCGAACGGACCCTGTACGCGCATTCGCAGCGGCGAGACGTGGCGATTCCCGGCATGGCAATTCGATCCGCAGACCGGACACGAGATCCCGGGCCTGGCCTCGGTGATCCCGTCGTTCTCCCCAACCCTGCATCCGATCGCGGTCTTCCGCTTTCTTGACGAGCCAAGTCCCGACCTCGAGATCGACGACGAACCTGTTTCGCCGCTTCGATGGCTGGCGACTGGCGGCGATCCAACACCGGTCGCTGAGGTTGCCGCCGCCCTATAGCGACGGGTCGTGACGAAGCTGCCGAACCCGCCTGCGTCACTGGCCATCCCCGCTGAGCCGATCACCCTCGACGAGGGGACACTCCTGTGGCGTGTCTATCGAGCCCGTGGCCGGCACCCGATGACATGGAACGGGTTCCGCTCGTACGGTCCGGTCGCCACCGCGAGGTTCGATCACCATGAACCGCCGCCCCATGACGATCCCTCGCGCTCGATCTACTACGCGTCCGACACTGCGGCGGCAGCTGTCGTCGAAACCTTTCAGGACACCCGGGTCATCGATCGTCTCGACCGCGAACCCTGGCTCGTCGCGTTCGAACTCGAGTTCGATTTCGTCGGCCTCGACCTGACCGGCGCATGGCCGACGCGAGCTGGTGCGAGCCAGGCATGTCGTCAGGCCGTCGCGACATTGCACGTGCTTGGAGTCGGCGCATCTGGGGCGAATACGACGACCTCGATGGACTTTGGTACCCGTCCGCGATGTCGGGCGGAGCACACAACGTCGCCGCCTTCGAACGGGCACGGTCGAAGGTTCCCGGCCACCCGACGTTAAATCTGCCGCTCTCGCACCCGGGCCTCGAGGCGGACCTCAACCGAATCGCGGCAGCCTATGGGTACGACTTGCGCTAGGAGTCGTGATGGACAGGGATGCGCCGGCGTCCCCTACGAGATCCTGGCCGCGCTTGGTCCGAACCGATCAACAACGTCCCGATCCAGCCCCACCAGCTTGGTTCGAACCTGCCAATGCACACCACGCGAGCGTTGGTCAGGCGGATTGCCGTCGGCGTCGATCCGTTGAGCGTCGGTCGCGTCGCCCAGATCTCCGCAATGGTGCCATCTGCCCGCCCGGTGACGCATCTGTCACCAGACTGCTGACCAACGCTCGCCTGAGGGGAAAATGACAGAACCGGGCCTGGCGAGCGCGTGAAGCGGGACCAGGGCATGCCACGCCTGACATGACGAAGCGAGCGACCGTCGCCGGTCGCCCGCCTCGATGATGCCGATGGTTCGGCCGCTGGTCAGACCGGGCTGCCGCAGGTCGACGTGGTGTGGTCGACGGTGACCTCGTAGTCGACGATCTTCAGGACCATGTGATAGACGCAGTCCTCCTCGCCCACGCGCGAGCGGGTGTGGATGCGGGACGACAGGACGGTCGTGCCGTCGTTGGCGAAGACGCCGCGGAGCTGCTCGACGCTCTTGCTCTCGCCGAGATAGACGCCCGACTCGTAGACCTTGGTGACGGGGTCTGCTGGAGGGTCAGCGAGCTGCCGGCCTTGTTGTCGAGATAGTGGACGTGGCCGGTGACGTCGAAACAGTAGAGGGTCGTGACGTCCTGGAAGCACCAGCTGGTGTCGAGCGACTCTGACTCGGGCGAAGCTGCCGCAAGGACGGCGGAACCGCTTCCGAGGGCGATGACCATGGCGGCGAAGATTGGTGTGACGATCCGGAACAACTTGCGCATCGTTGGGCTCCCCCGTGATGGGTGCCGACCCGGCGTCGGCGCCGATGTGGCCCTGAGTCTCGCTCCCGAACCCAGCCGAAAACGACAGGCGTCCGTCCGCACCGGCGCATCGACGATCGGCCGGCCCTCCATGGACGAACGTCGATGGCGCGCGGCTGGCAAGCGAGCTGGAGCCGCCAGCCGACGCCGTTGTATCGTCCGACGATGGCCCGGCACGTCTATCTGCGCAGCGTCCGCGTCGAAGGGTTCCGCGGCGTCGGACCGCCGGCTACCCTCGACGTCCCGCTCGGACCCGGCCTGACCCTCGTCATCGGCCGCAACGGGTCCGGGCAAGAGCAGCTTTGCCGAGGGGCTCGAGATCCTGCTGACCGGGTCCAACTGGCGCTGGGCGCATCGCTCGAAGGTCTGGCGCGACGGCTGGCGCAACCTGCATCACCCCGAACGCGCGTCGGTCGCCGCGACCTTCGCGGTCGAGGGCAGAGTCCGAGATCGAGATCGTCCGGACGTGGGCCGCACGGCGCCGCATCGACGACAGCCGACTCGAAGTCCGCCCCAAGGACCGCCGAATCGTCGAGATCTCGACGACCTGGGCTGGACGGTGCGCTCGAGATGTACCGCCCGTTCCTGAGCTACAACGAGCTCGGGGCGATGTTCGACGGGCCGAGCGAGTTGCACGACCGGCTCATGGCGATCCTCGGGCTCGGCGAATTCGACGTTCTTGCCCGCGACGCCACGGGACAAGCGCCTCGAGCTCGAGCGCTCGGTCAAGGCCGTCAAGGAGCGACTGGGGCCGCTCGCTGGCGCGGCTCGAGCGAATCGACGACCCGCGCGCGGCGCGCGTCGCCGCCGCGCTGCGAAAGCGGACGTGGGACCTCGACACGGTCGATGCGGTCATCGGTGGCGACGGAGGAGGCGTCCGACACGGCTGGGCTCGCGTTGCTGCGGGCCCTCGGTGGCCTCGCGCCGCCTTCGGTCGACGAGGTCCTCGACCTCGCCGAATCGCTCCGGACATCGTGGCGCGGGTGCGCGCGACCTCGCGGACACCGGCCGGCCGCGCTTCCGACGAGGCGACGCTGTTGCGCCACGCGATCGAGTTCCGCGGGCTCCACGGCGACACGGACTGCCCGGTCTGCGGGACGCCGGGCGTCCTCGACGACGCGTGGCTGACGGCGCCGAGGCGAGGATCCGCGAACTCGAAACGCTCGCCGCCGAGGCGACGGCGCTCGCGCAGCGGACACGACGTCGTCCTCGACCGGACCACCCGGCTGATGTCGCCGCCGCCGGCCATCCTCGATCGCGCCGGCGAGGTCGGGCTGGAGGAGGACGCCGGCCGCCTCAAGCGCGGCCTGGCAGGCGTTCGCGACGCGCCCGGACGGCGAGCTGCTCGCCCTCGCCGACCACCTCGAGGCGACGATCGAGCCCGTCCACGCCGCCGCGGCGAGGCCCTCGCCGCGTCGGTCGCCGCCGAGCAGCGTCGACGCGAGGTCGTCTGGCGCCCGCTGGCGACCGACCTCGCCGCCTGGTCCGCCGGATGCACGCGCCGCCGTCGCCGACGAGGCGCGTGCCAAGGAGCTCGCGACCGAGGAGAAGGCGCTGAAGGCGGAGCAGGTCCGACAGAAGCACGACCGGTTCGAGCCCGATCGCGGCGCACGCCATCGAGCACTGGGACGCTCCTTCGCCAGCAGTCGAACGTCGAGCTCGAGTCGATCGTCCTCGAGGGCACGGGCCGTGCGCGTCGGGTGGACATCGGCGTCGCGGTCGACGGCGTCGAGGGTGCCGCGCTCGGCGTGATGAGCCAGGGCGAGCTCCACGCGATCGCCCTGTCGCTGTTCCTGCCGCGCGCGACGATGGAGGAGAGCCCGTTCCGGTTCATCGCGATCGACGACCCCGTGCAATCGATGGATCCGGCGCGCGTGGACGGGCTCGCGCGCGTCCTCGAAGGCGGTCGCGAAGATCGACAGGTCATCGTGTTCACCCACGACGATCGGCTGCCCGAGGCCGTTCGACGGATGGCGCTCGACGCGCCGAGTCATCGAGGTGACACGGCGTGAGGGGTCCGTGGTGGAGCTCCGGAAGGGGCTGGATCCGGTGCGTCGCCAGCTCGACGACGCCCTGGCGATCGCGAAGACGCGCGAGGTTCCGGAGAGCGCTTGCCCAGCAGGTCGTGCCCGGCTACTGCCGGTCGGCGATCGAGGCGGCGTGCGTCGAGGTCGTCCGACGGCGGCGGCTCAAGTCCGGCGCGTCGCACCAGTCGGTCGAAGCGGCGATCGACGGGCGTGACGACACTGAACACGTACCTCGCCCTGGCGATGTTCGACGATGGCGGTCGGGGAGGCGACGTCGCCGGGCGGCTCAGGCAGTGGGGCGACTGGGCGATCGATGCCTACGGCGTCATCAACCGCGGGACGCATGCTGGATACCGAGGGTCGTTGCCGACCTGGTCAGCGACGCCGGCCGGCTCTGCAACAAGATCGGCCAGCTCTGATGGCCGGCGTGACGCTGGTCGGGCCCGATGCGCGGACGCTGCTGTCCTCCGCCGACGAGTTGCTATCCACACCGACCGACGCCTGGGCGAGTCGCTGGCCACGCGCCGTCGCACTGCTGACCCGCCAGGCGCTCGAGCGCAGCATGGACGAGCTCTGGGCGGTCAAGGCGCCGCCCATGCTCGGCGCGAGGCGCGGGCGAAGCTGCTGTGTCTCCGCCAATGGGTCCGACCCGACCTCGCCGGGCGCGCGTCGTACACCTGGTCGGCGCTCAGTCAAGCGTGCCATCAGCACGCATACGAGCTTGCGCCGACTTCCTCGGAGCTCGCTTCCTGGGTGGAGGTTGTCGATGAGCTCGAGCGCACGATCCGCGAGCGTATCGCGCCGCCGATCGGCTAGGCGCTCTCTGGTGACGCAACGTCGCGGGCCTTCGCGCCCGATCCCCGCGATCATCAACGGGATCGCCAGGTCGAGCCCCCGCTCGCGCCTCGTCGTCCATACTCGCTTTCCCGACCCGCCCCGACTCGTGAACCGATGGAGGCTTCGCCGTGACGACCGCCGACCCCACCCTCGACCGGCTGCTTCGCCACATGGCGTGGGCGAACGCGACGATGTTCGACCGGCTCGCCGCCTGTCCGACGAGGAGCTCGGACTGCGGCGCCGCGCAACGAGTGGACCGGCGGCGCGCATCCTCGCCCACCTCGTCAACGCGGCCGGGGGCTACGCCGCGCGTCTCGAGGGCCTCCCGCGGGTCGACCAGGCGAGCCGCCGACCACGATCGGAGAACTGGCGGGCCTCGCCGCACGCTGCGCCGGGTACGACGCCCGGCTCCGCGCACAGGCCGCGCTGCCGGACGGGCCGGCCGGCTATGCGGAGCCGGGCGCGGACGTCTGGCCGCGATCGACCGTCGTAGCCCAGGCGATCCACCACGCGATCGAGCACCGGGCGCAGATCGCCGGCGCCCTCGCCACGAACGGCGTCGACGTGATCGACCTGGACGCCCTCGACCTCTGGGCGTTCGCCGAGGCGGAGGGCGGTCGGGCGTAGCGAACCCGTCGCGCGACGGCGAACGCCGAGGTTCAGCCGGCGAGGACGAAATGGAGGTCCTCGCGACCCTCCAGCGAGAACGTGTCGCCCGCCCCGGGCGACACATCGATGACGTACACGCGGCCGCCCCCATCGCTCGTCGAGCTCGCGGTCGACGTAGAACGAGGCGGGCCCGACGTCGCCCAGGAGGACGTCGCCGGGCCCGATCGGCAGGTCAGCCTTGCGCACGCACATCGGTGAGCTGCCATCGCAGCAACCGCCCGACTGGAGGAAGACCAGCGGCCCGTGCTCGGCCGCGAGGCGCTCGATGACCTCGAGCGCCGCCGGCGTCGCCTGGACCCGGTCCTCCTCCATCGGGGTCGGTCCTGTCCTAGAAGAACCCCTGAGCCTTGGGGTCGTAGCTGACGAACAGGTTCTTGGTCTGGGTGTAGTGGTCGAGCATCATCTTGTGGGTCTCGCGACCGACGCCCGACGCCTTGTAGCCGCCGAACGGCGCGCCGGCGGGATACATGTGATAGCAGTTGGTCCACACGCGGCCGGCCTTGATGGCCTTGCCCATCCGGAACGCGCGGTTCATGTCGCGGCTCCAGACGCCGGCTCCCAGGCCGTACATCGTGTCGTTGGCGATCTCGAGCGCCTCGGCCTCGTCCTTGAAGGTCGTGACCGCCAGGACGGGTCCGAAGATCTCCTCCTGGAAGATGCGCATCTTGTTGTGGCCCTTGAACACGGTCGGCTCGAAGTAGTAGCCGCCCTCCAGCTCGCCGGGCAGCATCTTCCGATGCCCGCCGATGAGGAGCTCGGCCCCTTCGTCCAGCCCGATCTTCACGTAGCGCGTGATCTTCTCGAGCTGTGCCGCGGAGACCTGCGCCCCGAGGGTCGTGTGGATGTCGAGCGGATGGCCCTGCTGGATCTTCTCGATCCGGCCGAGGCAGCGCTCGATGAACGGCTCGTAGATGGACTCCTGGATGAGCGCGCGTGACGGACACGTGCAGACCTCACCCTTGTTGAACGCGTACAGGACGAGCCCCTCGATGGCCTTGTCGAAGAACTCGTCGTCGGCGGCCATGATGTCCTCGAAGAAGATGTTCGGGGACTTGCCTCCGAGCTCGGTCGTCGACGGGATCAGGTTCTGGGCGGCGTAGCCCATGATCAGCCGGCCGGTCGCCGTCTCGCCCGTGAACGCGACCTTGGCGATGCGCTTGCTCGACGCGAGCGCCATCCCGACCTCCGCGCCGGGACCGTTGACGACGTTGATGACGCCGGCCGGGACGATGGGCTCGATGAGCTCCATCAGCTTGAGGATCGACCACGGCGTCGGGCTGGCCGGCTTGACGACCGTGACGTTGCCGGCCGCGATCGCCGGGGCGATCTTCCACGCCGCCATCAGGAGCGGGAAGTTGAACGGGATGATCTGCCCGACGACGCCGAGCGGCTCGCGGAACTGATACGCGATCGTGTCCTTGTCGATCTCGGAGATCGACCCCTCCTCGCCGCGGATGACGCTCGCGAAGTAGCGGAAGTGGTCGGATGCGAGCGGGATGTCGACGGCCAGCGTCTCGCGGACCGGCTTGCCGTTGTCCCAGCTCTCGGCGATCGAGAGCATCTCCTTGTTCGCATCGATGACGTCGGCGATCGCGTTGAGGACGCGCGAGCGCTCCGGGATCGATGTCTCGGCCCAGGCGACCTTGGCCTTGTGGGCGGCGTCGAGCGCGAGCTCGACGTCCTCGCCGGTCGAGCGCGGGACCTCGGTGATCGGCTTGCCCGTGGCCGGCGTCAGGTCGACCTGGTAGCCGCCCTTCACCGGGGCGATCCACCGCCCGCCGATGAAGTTGTCGTATCGCTCCTTGAGCGGAACGGGACTCCCGGACATGCCGGGCGGTGCATAGGTGAACTCCCTCTCGAGAACCATCGTGCCTCCTTGTCCCCGTCGGGGACGGGCGCCGGCGCGCGGCGCCAGGCTCGGCCGGGGTGGTCCCGGCGCGATCCTCATGGCATAGACCGGGAGGCTGTCGTTCGCTAGAGGACGAGGGCCTGAAATCGCGGGACTGCACGCGTCGCAGGCGCCCGATCACTCCGTCTCTGCCAGGTGCACACCACGCGGGCGTTGGTCAGGCGGGTCGCGAACCCGCACCGGGTCGTCGAGCGTGGGTTGCGTCCCCCGACCTTCACGATCGCGTCATCTGCACGCCTGATGGCGCCTCTGTCACCAAACAGCTGACCAACCCTCGCGTGAGGGGAAAATGACAGAACTTGCCCCAGCCGTCGCGCATCGCCGCCGACCTGGTGGCCGGGTCTGGCCGATCTCGAATGTGCGGCACACGCATGGAACGCCGCCTCAGCCGACGGGCGTCTCCATCAAGGATCGAAGGTAGGTCTCCTCGCGGATACCAAGGACCTCCCAGATCGCGATGTCCTCGTCGACGTCTGGCCAATGCGCCGAGAGGCCTCGAGGGCCGATCGTCCAATGGTCGCGTTGGACCTGCGAGGCGTTGGCGAGTCGGCCGGAGAATGAGATCGGAAGGCTGACGATCCGATCCTCGCCGAGCTCGAAGATGAGTCGGTCGTTGATGGCGCGGATGGCTTTGATCGTCGGTGGCGTCATCGCATGGTTCGCTCGCAGATCGTATCGATCGCCAGGATCAGCGCGACTCGATCGTCCTGGACGATCCGCTTGATCCGGTTGATCTGGCGAGGACTGTACCCCACGAACTGACGGCCGGCCGGAGCTGCGGCTCGGCCGTGATCGAAAACGTGATGACGAGTATGTGCTGAGGGCCTGCCCGTCCGCGCCGGAGGCTCGATAAGATTCGGCCGATGCCACGGACGACGATCGCCGACACTGCCGCGTCACTGCTGGCGGATCATCGCGCGCTGGCATCCGAGGATCTCGGCCGGCTCGTCGCGGCGCGCGGCGTGACGCGCTCGAAACACCCCGCCCAGGCGGTTTCGCGCGCGCTCGGCGACGACCGCCGATTCCGCCGGCTGAGCGACGGACGATGGGCGATGCCCGCGCAGCTCCTGAACGGCACGACGCTGACGCACCGCCTCACGACCGCCGAGGCGACCGAGGGCGTGCTCGCCCTTACTCCGGATCTGGCACCGATCGTGGCGCTCGGTCCCGACGGACTGCTGCTTCCCGATGGCAGGCAACTCACGTTCCTGTGGGATGGGGACGCCCGAGACGCCACCGACAGCGACACTGATGCTGCCCTCGAGGGGCCACCCGGCTGGCTGGCGGACTGTTCGGCAGGCAAGCTCGTGCATGCGCGGGTGACGGGCGCGCTCCTTCGTGTGGAACTCGGCGCCGAACCTCGGCCAGGCACGCGGCTGGCGGTCCGCCGTATCGTCGAGGCGGCACGGATGCGACTCCTCGAGCAGGAGGAAGTAGGCGGCTTCCTGCTGCTGCCCCCGACGGTCTCGCTCGAACGCGCTCATCCTCGACCTGCTCGCGGACGATCCCGGTCTGCTCGAGCACCCGTTGCCGCCGCTCGGCGAGGCGTTTTCGGCCGCCGGCCTGGAGGTGCACCGCAGTTTCGTGGGCTTGCCGGGAACGGACTGGGAGGCCGTCGACGACTTCATGTCGTTCGACGAGACGACATCGACGATCTCGACGACACGGACGACGACCTGTCCGGACCGGAGGCCAAGCGGGCGCTGGCCGAGGCATTCGACCTGGCGCCGGCGGAGGCCGATGGCCTCGAGATCGTGCTCGGTGCGTATGAACTCGCTCATCGGCTCGGTGGCATCGACAGCACGGAGACCAACGCCGGCCTCGCCCACATCCTCGGGCTCCCCGGTATCGCCCGCGTCCTCGCCGTCAAGGCCTGGACCGATCCCGACTTCGAACCGTTCGTCGCGGCCATCGCGGCTGCCGCCGGCGACCGTGATGCGGCGGGCGCGCGGTTCGTCCTCGGGGCGTGTGCCGAGGCACGCGACGATGTCGTGGCCGCCGAGAGGCTCTTCCGGTCGGCACTCGACGCCGACCCGGATCACCCGCTGGCGCTGGTCGAGGTCGCCCGCTACGAGACGGACCGGGGTGACTACGCTTCGGCCCTCCGCCATCTCCGCGCGGCCCGGATCCCGGCCGACGAGTCGGAGCGCGCCTGGCTCGAAGGGCTGGCCCGGCCGGCGGTGCCGAAGGTCGGGCGCAACGAGCCATGCCCGTGCGGTTCCGGTCGCAAATACAAGGCATGCCACCTCGATGCGCCCGGCGAGATCGCATCCGTGGAGCCCGGCAAGGCGCTTCAGCACAAGCTGGAGGCCTGGCTCTCGCAACCGAACATGCAGCGGGTCGGTGATGACGTACTTCGAGAGATCGGGGGCGAGGTGCCGGGCAGCGATAGCACCGCGCCTGTCGATCCGATGCTGACGGATATCATCCTGTTCGACCGGGGCGGTCTGCGCCGGTTCCTCGATGTGCGTGGCGTCCTGCTGCCAGCGGCTGAACGCTCCCTGGGTTCGACGTGGCTGACCAGCCGTCGCTCGCTCTTCGAGGTCCAGGCGGTGAGGCCGCGAACGAGTGTCACGCTCCGTGACCTCCGGTCCGGCGACGGCGTCGTCGAACTCGGCGACCGCTCGATCCCCGGGCAGGTCCAGCCCCTCGACCTCCTCCTGACACGGCTCCTGCCCGACGGCCTTGGCGGGTTGGTCGCCTTCGATGGCGTCCTTGTCCCGCGCCTCCAGCGGCGCCACGTCCTGGACCTGCTTGATTCGGGCGACGGCCTCGACCTGCTGCGCTGGATCGTCGAGCCGGCTCCTTCGCCCCGGCTAGCAAACACCGAAGGCGAGCCGATCCAGCTCATGACGGTGGTGTACCGCCTGGTCGATCCGGTCGCCACGTCGGCCGCCCTTGAGGCGAAGCTCGAGAGCCGCGGCGACGGTCGCTTCGACGAGATGGTCGTCCGGCACGGCCAGGACTGGATCCGTGGCTCGATCACGGTGGAGGGAGACCGGGCGACGATCGACGCCAACTCGGCCAAGCGGGCGGCCCGGCTCGAGCGGACGCTCCTCAAGGCGGCGCCCGGCGCCCGGCTCATCCGGCGCGAGGAGCGAGGCATCGAGGAGGCGGTCGAGGAGGAGCGCGCGAAGGGTCCCGCGGCGGAGCCCATCGATATCGCCAGCCACCCCGAACTGGCGCAGGCGATGGAGGCGTTCATGAAGGACGCCGAGATCAAGTGGGTGGACGAGCACATCCCGGCGCTGGGCGGCATGACGCCTCGCGAGGCGTTGGCGGATCCGGTCGCTCGCCCCGAGCTCGAAGCGATGCTCGACGACATGGCCTGGCAGCAACGCCGCCCCGGCGGCGGGCATCTCATGGACCCCACCCGGGTGCGGGCTCTCCTCGGGATCAGGACCCGGAACAGCTGATGTCCGGGACGGACTCATTCGTTTGACAGATGGGTCACCGTCGTGACCATAATACTGACTATATGACCAGAACCGTAACGGCAACGGAAGTCAAGGCGCGAATCCTCGCGCTGCTCGACGAGGTCGAAGCGGGGGAGGAGATCGAGATCACGCGGCACGGCCGGACGGTTGCAAGGCTCGCGCCGGCGCGTGGTCCGCATGCCCTCCAGGGCCGGTTTGCCGGGGTTGCTATGAGCGTTGCAGAGGATACGGCGCTCTTCTCGACGGGAGAGACGTGGGACCTCGCGTGACCACCGTCCTGCTCAATTCGCACGTCCTCCACTGGTGGTCCGCCGAACCTGATCGGCTGAGCCCGGCCGCGACGGCGGCGCTCGTCGGAGCTCAAGAGCTCGCTGTGGCGTCGATCACGTGGTTCGAACTTGCGTGGCTCGCGGCCCATGACAGGATCAGGCTGACCGTCCCTGTTGCGACCTGGCTCGATGGCCTGTCCGCCCATGTCCGAACCGTATGCTCGAGCCCCGCCGTCGCGGTCACCGCACTGTCGCTCCCGAGTACGTTCCCCGGCGATCCGGCCGACCGGCTGATCTATGCGACAGCGGTCGAGCACGGCTGGTCCCTCGTCACGAAAGACGAGCGACTACGGGGACACAGGCACCCGAGGCCGATCACGATCTGGTAGCCAGGCCGGAAACCAACGGGCGATCCGCTCGATGCGGGTGATCTCGCGAGCTTCACCCGATACGCAGTCCTCTTCGCCGGCGCGCGAGCGGGTGTGGATGCGGGACGAGAGGACGGTCGTGCCGTCGTTGGCGAAGACGCCGCGGAGCATTCCGTGACGGCTCGCCCGCGGACGTCGGAGCCATCGAGCTCGCCGGCGTCGATGGCAGCAATGAGCTGTATGGCTCGAGGGCCAGATGAGTGGCACGTAAGGGGCACGGCTTAGGGTGCAGTCGTGACGAGCGATGGCCTCGAGCGCCTCACGACGGTTGACGGTCATGTGCCCCGGGCCTACGGTCCGGCCGTGGACTACCGCGACGTCATAACCATCGAAGCCGGTAAGCGCGGAGGCAAGCCCGTCATCCGTGGACTTCGCATCACGGTCGATGATGTTCTGTCCTATCTGGCCGCCGGAATGACTCCTGAGCAGATCGTGGTGGATTTCACGCCTTTGACGTTGACGGACATCCGGGCTGTCCTCGCGTATGCAGCTGACCGGGAGCGCAGGATCAGCACGGCGGGGTGACTCGGCGGCTGCTGTTCGATCAGAACCTGTCCCCACGACTGGTCAGTCTCGTCGCCGACCAATTCGCGGACTCCGTACATGTTCGGCTGGTCGGACTGGCGATGGCATCTGATGTCGAAGTCTTCGAGTTCGCTGCCCTTGGGGACCTGGTCATCGTGACCAAGGACTTCGCAGACATCGTGACGTCACGAGGCGGTGGTCCGCGGATCCTCTGGATGATGCTGGGCGATGTGACGACCGATAAGATCGCCGCGTCGATCCTTCGTGCTGCGGACTCCATCCTTCGCCTGCTCGATGACCCCCGACGTCCAGATCGTGCAGGTCACGCAAGGGTCGGCAGGTTAGGCGAACCGACAGGCGTTCACCCTCTGTCAGACTGACCCCATCGACACCGACGACGTCCTGCAGCGCCACCTCGAGGCCATGCTCGGTCCCGGCGCGACCTTTCGCGAGGGCCAGCGCGAGGCCATCCGGGCGGTCGCGCAGGACGGGCAACGGGCGCTCGTGGTCCAGCGGACGGGGTGGGGCAAGAGCCTCGTCTACTGGATCGCGACCCGCATCCGCCGCGACGATGGCCACGGTCCGACGCTCATCATCAGCCCGCTGCTCGCGCTCATGCGGAACCAGATCGCGATGGCGCGAACGCCTCGGGATCCGCGCCGCGACCATCAACTCCGGCAACCAGGCCGAATGGGACGACGTCCACGCCGGGCTGGCGGCCGACGCGATCGACGTCCTGCTGATCTCGCCGGAGCGCCTCGCCAACGAACGGTTCACGACCGACGTCCTGCCGAGCATCCAGGGCTCGATCGGCCTGTTCGTGGTCGACGAGGCACACTGCATCTCCGACTGGGGCCACGATTTCCGACCGGACTACCGGCGGATCGGCCGGATCATCCGACTGCTCGACCGCCGCGTGCCGGTCCTCGCCACGACCGCCACCGCCAACGACCGGGTCGTCGCGGACGTCGTGGAGCAGCTCGGCGACGACGTTCGGGTCTTTCGCGGGCCGCTGACGCGCGACTCGCTCAAGCTCGACGCGATCGTGCTCGCCGATCAGGCGGAGCGCCTCGCGTGGCTGGCCGAGGTCCTGCCGCGCCTGCCGGGAAGCGGCATCGTCTACTGCCTGACCGTCGCCGACACGCAGCGCGTCGCGACGTTCCTGACGGGGCAGGGCATCGATGCCCGGGCCTACAACGCGGCGCTCTCCACCGACGAGCGCGAGGCGCTCGAGGATGCCCTCGTCGCGAACGAGATGAAGGCGCTGGTCGCCACGGTCGCGCTCGGGATGGGCTTCGACAAGCCCGATCTCGGCTTCGTCGTCCACTACCAGCGACCGGGCTCGGCCATCGCGTACTACCAGCAGGTCGGGCGAGCCGGCCGCGCCGTGGACAGCGCGTACGGGGTCCTCCTGTCCGGTCGCGAGGACGACGACATCGCCGAGTGGTTCATGCGCACGGCGTTCCCGCCGACGGTGCACATGCACGAGATCCTCGCGGCGCTGGAAGGCACCAATTCGATGTCGAGGGCGGCGATCGAACGCGCCGTCAACCTGCCGAAGGGGCAGATCGCCCAGGCGCTCAAGCTCCTCGAGCTCGATGGTGCGGTCGCCCGCGACGGCACTCGCTATCTCCGCACGCCCAACCCGTGGCAGCAGGACGAGGCGCGGATCGAGCGGGTCATGGCGGCGCGCCGGTCGGAGCTCGCGCAGATGCAGGCGTACATGCGCCACGAGGGCTGCTACATGGAATTCCTGACGGACCTGCTCGACGATCCGGCCGCCGCGCGCTGCGGACGATGCTCGAACGATGTCGGTCGCGGACTGCCGCGCGAGGTGGATCCGGAGCGCGTCCGCGCCGCCGTCTCGTTCCTGCGTCGCGATCTCCGGACGATCGCGCCGCGGCTGATGTGGGCGTCGGAGGCGGTGGACGGGCTGTCTGGGCGGATCACGCCGCCGAACGAGATCGGCTGCGCGCTGTGCGTCTACGGGGATGCCGGGTGGGGTCGCGACGTCCAGCGTGGCAAGAACGTCGACGGGCGGTTCTCGCGCGAGCTGGTCGTCGCCTCGGCTCGGGCGATCCGCGACCGGTGGCGGCCGACGCCCGAACCGACGTGGGTCACCGGCCTGCCCTCGACGGCGCAGCGCGGGATCGTGGACGCGTTCGCGCGATCGCTGGCCACAGCGCTTGGCCTACCCTACGTCGAGTGCCTGTCGGTGCTCGACGGCGGCCGACCGCAGAAAGAGATGCAGAACAGCACGCAGCAGCTCCGGAACGCCCACGGCAAGCTCGACATCGAGGATGCGGCGGTTCCACCGGGGCCCGTCCTGCTTGTCGACGACATCGTGGATTCCGGTTGGACGATGACGGTGGCCGGCGCACTCCTGCGGTCGCGGGGCAGCGGTCCGGTCCATCCCTTCGCGCTGGCGATGGCCAGCGGGCGGGATACGTCATGATCGACCCCGAGTCGCTGTCGCCCGACGCGCCGGCGATCATCCTGCTGTGCTCGAGCATCGGGACCGATCGAGCCACGGGGTCGGTGCGACCGCTCGGGCCGAGAACCTGGGCGAAGCTGAGAGAGGGCCTTCGCCGGCAGTCGTTCCGGGGACCGCGGGACCTCGTCGGCTTGTCAGCGGAGGAGATCGATCGATCGCTGGGCGTCGGCGCCGAGGAGGCGGACCGCTACGCCGGTTGCTCGCGCGCGGAGGGCAGCTTGCCTTCGAGCTCGATCGGCTGCGGTCGCGCGGGATCTGGGTGGTCACGATCGCCGACGACGCGTATCCCCGGCGGTTGGTCGAGCGATTGGCAGCCGATGCTCCGCCGGTGCTGTTCGGGAGTGGCGATCCGTCCATCCTCGATGGCGGCGGGATCGCGATCGTGGGCTCGCGCGATGCGGATGCCGTTGCGACCGAGTTCACGGAGCGCCTGGCCGGCGCAGCCGCACGCGGCGGGACCACGGTCGTGTCCGGAGGCGCGCGCGGCATCGACGTCACGGCCATGCGCGCTGCTGCCGATGCCGGCGGAAAGGTGGTGGGCGTGCTCTCCGAGGGCGTCGAGCGGCGGCTTCGCGAAAGCGACACGCGATCGGCGGTCGCCACCGGTCAGGTCGTCGTCGTCTCGCCTTATCACCCGGGGGCCCCGTTCAGCGCCGGCGCGGCGATGGGCCGGAACAAGCTCATCTACAGCCTGGCCGATGTGGCCGTCGTGGTCAGCGCCGCGGAGGGCTCGGGCGGGACCTGGACGGGCGCCATCGAGGCGATCGAGGGTGGTTGGGTGCCTGTCCTCGTCCGCGATGGCCCAGCCGTCCCGATGGGTAACGCGGCGCTCATAGCAAACGGCGGAGGGTCGCTCCCAGCCGATGCGTTGACCATCGAGACCTTGTCGCTGATCGAGCTCCTGGCGCTCTCGAAGACTTCGGAACGGTCAGTGGCCGAGGCGTCCGCGCCGTACCAGCAGACCGCGCTGTTCGAAGGGTAAGGCGGCGCCTGCAGGAGACTGGACAGACGCTCCGCTGCCGGGGTGCTCGATGATCGCATACCTCGAGCGCGGCATTGCCGTTGACGGTCACGTGCCCTGCGTCTACGGTCCGGCCGTGGACTATCGCGGCATCGTCACCGGGCGTCGTCCAGCAGGACCTGTAGTCGCTTAGTCACGCCGGGAGCCTAATGACTCATGGAGATGAGGCAACGAAGCGGGAGCGCGCGGCCGGCGCCCCCTGGCCAACCGCAGGGGACGGCCTCCTAGCGGAAGAAGTCGATGATCGGCTGGGTGTCGTCCGAGAACGCCCATCGCTCGGTGACCTGGCCGCCGGCGACGTGGTAGATCTCCGCTGTGCGATAGGTCAAGGACGGTCGCCTCGGGTGGCCGTGGCCGTGCCCAGGGCGATGACGTGGTCGTCGCTCGCCACGATGTCGTGGACGTCGTACTTGATGTCGACACCGGCGAAGTCGCCCATCCTGGCGGCCAGCTGGGCCTTGCCGCGGATCGGCTCGGCAACGCCGATCTCGTGCCAGACGACATCGTCGGCGACGAAGCTGGCGGCGGTCTCCATGTCGCCGCCGCTCATCGCTTCGTTCATCCTGCGAACGACCGCGGCGTTCGGGTGCTCGTCCATCGGAGTCCTCCTCGCGGGCCGACCGAGACGCTGACCGTCGCGCCTTGTCGCGCCATGCAATCAGGACTCAAGCCTAGTCGACCCGCCCGGGTCCGACAACGGCGAGCCGGCTCGGTCGGGGATGGACCGCTTGCCGGCTCTACACTCCGGACGATGAACGGACCGAATCCGGACCTCCCCTGGCGCCGCCGAACATCGTCCTCCGGGCATTGCGACGGACTCGCCAGATCCGGCAGTTCACGGATGAGCCGGTCACGGAGGCCGATCTCACCGAGATCCTTCGAGTGGCGCGCTGGACCGGCAGCTCGACGAACTGGCAGCCCTGGACGTTCACCGTCATCCGCGCGAAGTCCGATCTGGAACGCCTGGCCCAGCTGGCTCCGTATGCGAGGCACGTCGCCCGGGCGGCTGTCGCGATCGCCATCGAGATGCCCGGTGACAACCCCGAGTGGGAGGCGTACGACGAGGGCCGTGTTGCGGAGCGGATCCTGATCGCTGCCAGCGCGCTGGGTCTCGGCGCCGGGATCGGCTGGGCCGTCGAGGCCGAGCGACCCGCGATCGCCCGGTTCCTCGGCCTGGCCGCCCCGCGGTACGTCCGGACGATCGTCTCGATCGGCCACCCGACGGAGCGGGCGAGCCAGCCGCGCTCGGCGCCCGGGACCGCTCGGCGGCCCCTCGACGAGGTCGTTCGCGAGCGCTGACCTGACTCCCCGTTGTCGGGCCCACCCTTGACTCGATACAGGAATACAGGTATGCCGGCAACCGTGAAGGCGACGATCGATATCCCGGACGCGCTGTATCGCCAGGTCAAGGCGCGCGCGGCGCTTGGCGGCCGAACGATCCGCGACGTCACGATCGAGGCCTATCGACGGTGGCTCGCCGAGACGCCCGCCCCGTACGGGACGGCGGAAGGCGAACCGGCGACCGCGGCGGATACGTGGCTTGCGGCATGGGAGGCCATGGCATCGGATGTCTCGGAAGCGGGTCACGACCCGCGCACTCCTCGGGAGATCCTGCTCGCAGATCGCCGGTAGGTGCTGACGATCGACGCATCCGTCCTGGTTGCAGCGGGAACCCGGGATGACGTCGCCAATGCCGAGTCCCTCCGGTTCCTGCGAACCGCGCTCGGTGCCGGGCTCGCCATCCATCAGCCGACGCTGACCCTCGTCGAGGTCGCCGCCGCGATCGCACGGCGGACGAACGACGCCGCCATCGCGCGGGAAGCCGGCCTGCGCCTGGTATAGATGCCGAGGTTGGTGATCCATCCACTGGACCTCGAGGCTGCCGCCGAGGCCGCGGTGATCGCTGGCCGGGCGATGTTGCGTGGCGCGGATGCGATCCATGCAGCAACGGCGCTCCGCCACGGGACGACGCTCGTGACGCTGGATCAGGAGTTGCTCACCCGGACGGCCGCGATCGTCGATTCCGTCACGCCGGCCGGATGGCTGGAGCGCCATTGACACGGCTCATCCATCGGAACGGGGTCAACATGAACCAGCAAGCCAGCATGCTGGTATGCTGGAATCGTGAAGGTGACCATCGATCTCGACGCAGATCGCTACCGAGCGATCAAGGTGGAGGCCGCTCGGACCGATCGGAGCGTGCGCGAGATCGTTGATGAGGCCCTGGCAGCATGGCTCGAGGCCGGGGAAGCCCAGGAGGATCGCGCCTCCGCCGAGGCGGCGCTGGCAGAGTACCGCCGTGACGGCGGCGATTCGGCGTCCGCCTTCTTCGACTCATTGGCGGCCGAGACGAAGGCGACCTACGAACCCGACGAGGGGTGAGCGAGGGCGGCCATCGCGTCGAGATCGCCCTTGCCGCGCAACGCCGGCTCCGGCGACTCCCGCCGGGTGATGCAGCCCGACTCCGCGGACCGATCCTCGCCCTGGCCATCGAGCCATGTCCGCCTGGCGTCGCGAAGCTCGCCGGCACCGACTTCTGGCGCTTGCGGGTCGGTGACCTGCGTGTCGTCTATCTCATCGACGATCCTGCGGACGTGGTCATCGTCCTCAAGGTCGCTCGGCGCTCCGAGAGCACGTACCGGCGGCTCGAGCCGTAGGTCGATCTCCCCCCGTCAGTGGACCCGCGACTCGAACCCCTTCCACAGGGGCTCGCGCAGCTCCGCCTTGAGGATCTTGCCCGTGCCGCCCTTGGGCAGCGACTCGCGAAAGACGAAGTCGCGCGGCACCTTGAAGCGAGCCAGGTGGGCCCGACAGTGCGCCCGCAACTCGGCCGCCGTTGCCGACGCGCCAGGCTTCAGGACCACCAGCGCCACCGGCGCCTCGCCGAAGCGCTTGTCAGGGGCGGCCACGACCGCACATTCCAGGACCGCGGGATGCGCCGCGATCGCATTCTCGACGTCCACCGACGAGATGTTCTCGCCGCCGCGGATGATCACGTCCTTGGAGCGGTCCTTGATGACCACGTATCCGGCCCGATCCAGGGTCGCCATGTCGCCGGTGTGCAGCCAGCCGTCCCGAAGCGTCTCGGCGGTCGCGTCGTGGTCGCGGTAGTAGCCGCTCATCACGGTATTGCCGCGGACCAGGATCTCGCCGATCTGCTCGCCGTCGTCGCGGACGTCGGCCCCGGTGGAATCCACGACCCGCAGCGCGACACCGGGGATCGGCCAGCCGGTCATCGCCTTGCGCTCGTCCGCGCGCTCGGGTGGCTCGGATGCGCCGACGACCGCGCGCGGCTGCGCGAGGGTGACGATCGGCGTCGTTTCGCTCAGCCCGTAGCCGACGATCGCCTGCACACCGAGCGTCTCCTCGAGCGCCCGGACCAGCGCCGGCGAGGCAGGCGACCCACCGATGATCACCTGGCGCAGGCTCGAGAGGTCGAACTTCGCGCGCTCGCCGTGGTGGAGCACCGCGTTGAAGATCGCGGGGACCGCGAGGAGGCGCGTGACCCGATGTTGCTCGACCGCCTGCATCAGCGCGGCCGGGTCGAACCGGCGGAGCATGACATGCCGCCCGCCGATCATCGTCACGAAGTGGGGGACGCCCCAGCCGTTGACGTGGAAGAGCGGGACGACGTGGAGGACGACGTCGTCCTCCTCGAACCCCAGCGCGATCTGCGCATTCAGGGCGTGCAGGTAGAGGTTCCGCTGGCTCAGCACGACGCCCTTGGGCAGCCCCGTGGTGCCGCTCGTGTAGAAGAGCTCGGCCATCGCGTTCTCGTCGACGTGCGGGTGGAGTGGCTCGGCCGATCCGCCGGCAATGAGCGCCTCGTACTCGTCGCTCGCCACCCCGCCCGGCTCGCCTTCGAGGACGACGAAGCGCGGGCGCATCGTCAGCTGGCCCGCGAGCTGCTCGACGAGCGGGGTGAAGTCCTTGTGGAAGAACACGACCCGCGAGGCGGCGTGCTCGAGGATCCAGGCGATCTCGTTCGGTGCGAGCCGGATGTTGACCGGGTTGAGGACCGCCCCGGCCTCCGGGACGCCGTAGTAGCCCTCGAGCAGATGGTGCGTGTTGTAGGTGATGAACGAGACTCGGTCGCCCGGCTCGACGCCCAGGCCGGCGAGCGCCCGCGCAAGCCGATGTGTCCGCTCCGCCCAGGTCCGGTAGGTGAGCTGGAGCGGCCCGTCGACGACACCGACCTTGTCGCCGAAATAGGCGGCGGCCCTGTCGCGGAATTCCAGCACCGACAGCGGCACGAACATGACAGGCCTCCTCGCTCGACGCACCAGAACAGACCGCCGAAAGTGTGGCGCAATCGGGGAGCCGTTTCGGCCTCTTCCGACTCGAAGTCGCCCCGGCGCCAAACCGCCGGGGTGCGTCACTCCTGGTCTAGCTTGCGATCGGGTTGAGCCAGCGAACCTCGGAGAAGCGAGCGAAGTCCGTGTCCGCCGAACAGATCTCGAGGCCGTGCTCGATCGCGATGGCGGCCAGATGCGCATCGGGGACGAGGTTTCCGGCGATCCGGTATCGCGCGATCAGACCTCCGAGCACGTCGGCATGTCGCTCGGTCGCCACCGGGATCCATACTTGTTCAACGGCGAGCCAGTCTTCGATGAACCGCCACGCTTCGGAGGGGCTGAGCGGGTGGGATGTGGCTCGAGGATGTGTCGAGATTCGCACGAACGCGGTGATCGATTCCCACGGGATCCCCACGCGTCGATCGCCGTTGAGCTGTTCGGCCAGCCACGCCGAAGCCTTGGCATGCTCAGCAGCCAGCGCGTCGACCGCGTACAGGAGCAGGTTGGCGTCGATGAGCATCAGCGACCCAGCGGACCATCGAGAATCTCGAGGGCCTCGCCGACGTTCGACACGTCAACGGTCAGGCCGATCCTCGCGCTCCGCTGACGGAAGCGAGTCCGGGCAGGCCCCCTGCGCAGTCCTGCGCGGGCGAGGATGTTGACCGCTTCGCTGACGCCGATGCCCCGTTCCCGTCGCAGCCTCTCGATCGCGGCGGCCACGTCGTCGTCGATATTCACCGTCGTACGCATGACCAAATCGTAGCATCGCGATGCGTTGTGGTCGGTGCGGCGATGCGATTCCCGCGCGTGTCTCTCGCGTCTCTTGGCTTGCCGTCGTCAGCCGCCTCGCGACCGCCTCGTGATGCCTGCCTTGTCGTCGAGGTATTGGAGCAGCTCGTGCGCCGCAAGCTCGACATCCTTGTGACGCCACTCGGCGGCGCGGAAGTGGCAGGCGATGATCCCCGTCCGGTGGATGCGCCGGAAGTCTCCGAACACGAACGCGTAGCGCGCCTTCGTCTCGTCGTTCGCACCCTCGGTCAGGCCCAGGTGCCAGGCGGCGTAGTCGTCCCAGGAGTTCCGTTTCAGGTACGCGTTCTGGTCGTCCGCGCGCGGCTGCGCTTCGCCCCAGTCACTGCGGAGCACGTACTGACGCTTGTCGATGAGCTGCCGGGCGTGCGCGACCGCCGCCTCGTTCACGATGTACCTGGCCATCACTGCCAGCCTCCGGCGCGGGCGTCGCGCGCGCGACCCCCGGCGGGCCCGCAGGCCTACAGATTCCTGTCGGCTAATGATCCGGCGCGTACTCGAGGAGGACGCTGCCCGACGCGAACGTCCGGGTCCCCAGCAGCCGCAACCTGAGCGGCGTCTCGAGGGCTCCGAAGATCGATTTGCCCTTGCCGATCGCCATCGGCAGGATCAGGAAGCGATACGTGTCGATCAGGCCGGCCGTCGCGAGCGTCGCGAACAGTTCGGCGCCGGTGCCGAGCATGACGTCGGCGCCGTCCTCCGCCTTCATGGCGCGGACGGCCTCGACGACGTCGCCGTCGAGCAGGTCAGCGTTCGGTCCGAGGTCGGGGCGCCCGCGCGACACGATGTGTTTCGGCGTCTCCTGCCAGAAGCGCGCGAACTCTCGCTCGACGTCGGTCACGTCCGGGTCGTTCGTGTCCACCGTGTCCCAGTAGGTCATGGCGTCGGTGTACATCACGCGGCTCATCACGACGTCGCCGGCGTCGCGCATCAGCCCGTTCGCGAATCGATGCTCGTCCTCGGCCGGCTCGTAATGGGCGAGCCCGCCTTCGGGATCGGCGTAGAAGCCGTCGGCCGTCAGGATGATGTAGAAGCCCAGCTGTCGCATCGGGCGACCCTACCGCATGCCGTCGATCGATGGGCCGCTCACCGCGCGATCGACTTGTACCTGATCCGGTGGGGCTGGTCGGCGGAAGCACCGAGCTCCTTGTGCCGGAATGCCTCGTACTCGGTGAAGTTGCCGGGGAACCAGCGGACGACGCTGTCGCCCTCGAACGCGAGCACGTGCGTCGCGATCCGGTCGAGGAACCAGCGGTCGTGGCTGATCACCACAACGCAGCCCGGGAACGACTCGAGGCCGGCCTCCAAAGCGCGCAGCGTGTCCACGTCGAGGTCGTTGGTCGGCT
The DNA here is from genome assembly GCA_963772995.1 of uncultured Chloroflexia bacterium. GTDB lineage: Bacteria > Chloroflexota > Limnocylindria > Limnocylindrales > CSP1-4 > SPCO01. The sequence goes on from CAVYZQ010000020.1 coordinate 82,754, forward strand.
CATCGAGCAGCAGGACATTGCCACCCGATCGCAGCAGCTTCGCCAGGTGGACCCTGTTCCGTTCGCCGCCCGACAAGGCGCCGACAGGCTTTTGCTGATCCGTGCCGCGGAAGTTGAAGCTGGACACGTAGGCCCGGGCGGGCAGCTCGCGCCTGCCGACCTTGATGATGTCGTCGCCGCCTGTGATCTCCTCGAACACCGTGCGTTCAGCCTGCAGGTCATCGCGCGACTGATCGACATAGCTCAGCTGAACGGTGTCGCCGATGACGATGCTCCCGGAGTCGGGCGGCTCCTCGCCGACAAGCATCCGGAACAGCGTGGTCTTCCCGGCGCCGTTGGGCCCGATGATCCCGACGATCCCGGCCCGTGGCAGCGAGAACGTCAGGTCATCGATCAGGAGCCGGTCGCCGAAGCCCTTGCGCAGCCCCCCGACTTCGATGACCTGGTCGCCGAGCCGGGGGCCGGGCGGGATCGCGATCTCGAGCTCGCGCGCCGTCGTCTTCTCGTCCTGCGCGTCCGCCAGCAATCGCTCGTAGGCCCCCAAGCGCGCCTTGCCCTTGGCCTGGCGGGCGCGCGGCGAGAGGCGCACCCACTCGAGCTCGCGGGCGAGCGTCCGTTGCCGCGCGTCGGCCGCCTTCTGTTCGACTGCCATTCGCGCCAGCTTCTGTTCCAGCCAGCTCGAGTAATTGCCTTCGAACGGGATCCCGCGGCCGCGATCCAGCTCGAGGATCCATTGCGCCACGTTGTCGAGGAAGTAGCGATCGTGGGTGATCGCGACCACGGTGCCGGCGTACTCCTGGAGGAAGCGCTCGAGCCAGTCGACCGACTCGGCGTCGAGGTGGTTGGTCGGCTCGTCGAGGAGGAGCAGATCGGGGTGGCTGAGCAGCAGGCGGGCGAGCGCGACACGGCGCTTCTCGCCGCCGGACAGCGTGTTCACGTCGGCGCCGTCGGGCGGGCAGCGCAGGGCATCCATCGCGATGTCGACGTTGCGCTCGAGGTTCCAGGCGTCGGCCGCGTTGATCCTGTCCTCGAGCGCCGCCTGCTCGGCACCGATCGCCTCGTAATCGGCGTCCGGCTCGGACCACTTGGCCATGACGGCGTTGTACTGGTCGATGAGGCCGGCCACCCCGGCGACGCCGTCCATGACATTGCCCTTGACGTCCTTGGCCGGGTCGAGTTGCGGCTCCTGGGCGAGGTACCCGACGGTAAAGCCCGGCGTCAGGCGGGCCTCGCCAACGAACCCGTCGTCGAGCCCGGCCATGATCCTGCAGGAGACTCGACTTGCCCGCGCCGTTGGGCCCGATGACGCCGATCTTGGCGCCGGGATAGAACGAGATCGAGATATTCTCGAGGACCGTCCGATCGGGCGGGTAGTGCCGGGCGAGACGGTACGTCGTGTAGATGAATTCCTGGGGCACGGCTCAAATGTAGCGGATGCCCCCGGAGGCTCGCGCGATGACACGCCTTCCTGAGAGCGCGGGCCCGAGCCTGCAAGGTTCGGTTGACGCCGCGGGGCATACCATCGATGGAAATCCCCAGCCCAGAGGAGACACGCATGGCTGTCGCACGAGTCACCGAGATCAGCTCGACATCGACCAAGAGCTTCGAAGACGCGATCCAGCAGGGCGTCGCCCGAGCGACGAAGACCCTGCGCAACGTCCGCGGCGCGTGGATCAAGGAGCAGCGCGTGGACATCCGCGACGGCCAGATCTCGGAGTACCAGGTCAACCTGATGGTGACCTTCGTTCTCGAGGACTGATCGGCCCGTCAGAGCGAACGGCCGCGCCGAGGCGGAGGTCGAGAGATCGGCCCTCGATCCGCCTCGTGGCGCGGCGATCTGATGTTCGGTCCGAGCCGCCCTGACCCCGTCAGTCGAGGGCGAACAGCAGGAACTGGGTGAACTGGCTCGCGGCGAAGTTGTTGTCGCTGACGAGGATGAGCGAGCGGCGGCCGTCCGGCAGCTTCGGCCCGATCGTCATGCCCTCGACGTTGTCGAGCGGGATCCCGAGCGTCCGCAGATCGAGCAGCAGGGTCTTCTTCACCGGCCGCAGCGTCCCGAGCGAGCCGGCGATGCTGTCGGCACCGTTCACGTTGGTGGCTCCCGGGAATGCGACCGAGTAGATCTTGATCGTGTTCCCGGTCCCGGGCGCGCCGACCGAGAACGAGCGCTCCATCGACAGCATGAGCTTGTCGTTGAACGGCAACAGCTCGACGAGCCCGCTCACCGCGAAGTTCGTCGACGGCACCGGCGACTCGGCGATCGGGTCGGTGAGGTAGACGTTCTGCCGATCCAGGCGCCCCGACTTCAGGTTGTACTCGAGGATCCTCGACGCGCTCCCGCCGGCCAAGGTCGCGGGAGGCCCGTCCTGGGCGAGCGCACCCTCCATCCCGACGAACAGGTGGCGGCCGTTCGGCGCGACCGCGGCCGCCTCGAACGCGAGGTTCTGACGGACACCATGGGTCGGGCTCGTGGGCAGGAACGCATCGGGGACCGGCAGGTCGCCGAGGAACGTCCCGTCGAGCGCGTACCGCCGCACGAACGGGGCGATACCCGTATTGGCGATCCCCTCGGAGGTCACGATGAGCTCGTCACCCTTCGCCAGCGTCAGCCCTTCAGGATCAAGGCTGAACGGTGCGTACGGCGACCCGTTCGGCGCGAGCAGGGTCGTCGTCGCGAGGAACGTCACGTCCCCGTTGTCGAGATGGCCGTCGGACACGTCGACATCGAGCGTGTAGAACCGCGCCGGGTTGAACTGGCTCTGGTCGTCCGACAGGCTGTAGTAGACGCCGCGGGCCTTGTCGTAGGTGATGCTCGAGAGGCCGCCGACGGTCGTCCCGGCGAACGTCGTACCGGTCGGCACGATAGCCTGCCCGAGGAATTCCAGGCCTCGCGGCTTCGGGCCGTGGCCTGCATCGGCGACACCTCCTGCGGCGAGCATCGCCAGCGTCAGGGATGCGACGACCGACGACATCAGGACGCGTCGAGTCCGTGTTCGCGCCATCATCCTTCCTCCATACGATCGTGGGACCTATCCGATCCTAGACCACCGGAAAAGGCCGACGTGGGAGATCTCGCTACGTAGACCTCGCGCTGACCACCCGAACGCCGATGTGGTGATCCTGGTAGGTCGGCGGGTCTTCGAAGTGCCGGTACGCTGCCCGGGCGACATACGGATCGGCGCCCCACCAGCCGCCCTTCTCGACCTTTCGGCTGCCGGTCTCGGGACCCGTCGGGTCGTCCCGCACCTTTTCGCCGTAGTAGGTCGTGCTGTACCAGTCGGAGACCCATTCCATGAGGTTGCCCGACATGTCGAGGGCACCCACCCACGACGCGCCGTCCGGGTAGCTGCCGACAGCCTTTGATGCCGCCGAGCCGACCACGTTCGCGTTGGCGGCATCCCACGTGTCGCCCCAGGGATAGACCCTCGACTCGGGACCGCGAGCCGCGTACTCCCATTGAGCCTCCGTGGGCAGGGCGCCGCCGCGCCATGCGGCGTAGGCCTCGGCCTCGAACCACGTGATGCATGCTCGCGGAAGCTCGGGATCGCCGCCGGCGCAGGCCCTGGGGAGGCTCGACGCGTTCTGCAGCCCGAGCCAGGTCCAGCCCTTGTCCGACCAGAGCGCCCGGTTCGTGTAGCCGCCCGCGTCGGCGAAGGCCTTGAAGGCAGCGTTCGTCGCCTCGGTCCGGTCGATCCAGTAGCCCTTGCTGATCGCCACCTCATGGGCGGGACGCTCGGATGGGGCCTCGTCCTTCGCCCAGACCGGCGGCGTGAGCGACGTGTCGTCCGAGCCCATCGTGAAGGTTCCGGCGGGAACCCAGACCTGCTCGACACCGTGGGCGTCGGTTCGGGTGGCCCCCGCTGCGAGACTCGGCCCCGCTGAGGGCGATGGAGTGGACGACGGTGGAGCAGCCGACGCAGACGTCGCGGCCGACGCAGAGTTCGCGGCCGACGGAGAGGCCGCGAGACTGGCGGAGACGTCGCAGCCGACGCAGACGTAGCGGCCGGCGTCGTCACCGATCCACCCGCGCAGGCGCCGACGATCGACAAGACCAGGAGCGAAGCCATAAGCGGGCGCGCGGCTCGCTGGAGCATCGGTCGTTCTCCCATCCCGGACCTTCGCCGCGCGTTGGGGCACAGCGACGCAAGGTCCCTCTCAGGACGCCGCGAAACAAGATCGGGTTCCGGCGCGGCATGCGGCGCAAAATCGGGAATCACCGTCACATGACCCTGATTCTCATCGTCGTCTCAATCGGAACGGTGATATTGAGCCCCGTTCCCTCCTTTCCGGCGCTGAACGCCGGCGGGGCAACAGTCGACCAGACCCACCTCCTCCTCCGGGTCTCGGCCGGCACCCCCGCCGGCGTTCTCCGCGTCCACGGACGCTTCCTGGCAGCGGGCGATGGCGACCGCTGTCGAGCCGTGTGATCGATCCGGATCTGCCTTTAGAACGGCCGCGTGCGGCCGTCGGTGCCGCGTCCGCCGCTTATCCTGGTCGGCAGCCGATCGTGGTCGGCGCCCGCTTCTCGTGCCGATTGCGCCAGACGAAACCATCGTCGCCGGTGGATCGGCCAGGGGCGCGTTCGTGCCGGATCTCGTCGCTTGGCGCAATCGGCCGGCGCGGATCGGCCGTCCGAGCCGGCCTGAGCGCAATTCTTGCAACGGAAGAGCCGCCGGGACTGACGTCGCCGACAGTGGTTGCGTTCGACGAAAGGCCTGGTCGGGTTCTTGCACCCGTTGCTATTCGTCGACACGCGGCGGTCGCGCTGGGGGGCCGCGGGCATGGACCAGGGCCCCCGGGCCGACCGGGGGCGGCCTGGACCGGGGCCCCGAAGACCGCGCGGGAGCGGCACACCGCGCCTCCATGCGGCCGCGCCTTGACCGGACTCGCCGACGACCGCACCCTGTAGTCATGACCCGACGGCACATCATCGGTGTCGGTGCCGTTGTCGCCGTCGTCATCCTCACCGTCGCCCTGGCATCGGTCACCTTGCCCCGGCCGGCGCGCCCGACTGCCGGACCAGGGGCGTCCGCTGCGAGCGCGGGCGCCGGCTCGGACGGCACCGCGTCGGCCACCAGCACGACCGGAGGAAGCCCCACCTCTCGGCAGCCCCACGCCCAGCGCGACACTCCGCCCGGATCCGGGTCACGAAGTCTTCGGTTTCGTCCCGTACTGGGAGATGAACGACGGCATCGAGGCGCATGTCGCCAAGACCAGGCTGACGACGCTGGCCCTCTTCTCGGTCACCAACGGCCGGGACGGCTCGCTCGACACGAGCCAGACTGGCTACAAACGGATCACCGGCGGGGTCGGGAAGCGACTCATCCGGGGAGGGCACGACCGTGGCGTCGCCGTTCAGCTCGTGTTCTCCAGCCTCGGGACGGCGAAGAACGCGAGGCTGTTCGGCTCCGTGGAGTTGCAGGACGCCGTCATCGACGGGCTCGTCCGGCTCGCCGGCGATCTCGATGTTGACGGGGTCAACGTCGATGTCGAGCAGCTCGACTACACGCTCGTCCCTGCCTATGGCGAGTTCGTCGGTCGGTTGCGGACGGCACTTCGCAAGGCGATGCCCGCCGCGCAGGTCTCCGTCGCGACGACGGCCGGGCTGGCCGGGGCCGCGATGGCGAAGACGGCCTTCGAGGCGGGCGCCGACCGCATCTTCCTGATGGGCTACGACTATCACTACGCCGGTTCGGATCCCGGCGCCTCGGCGCCGATGGACCGCCGGGACGGGGCCGCGTCGGACCTCGTCTGGTCGCTCGACCTGTACGAGGCGCTTGGCGTCCCCGTGGAGAACACGATCCTTGGCCTCCCGCTCTACGGCATGCGCTGGCGCGTCGTGGGTCCGTGGCTCGGTGCCCCGCGCGAGGGGAATGGCGCGATCTGGGTTCCGGCCGACAATCCGAAGTTCCTCGAGGACCCACCCATGCCAGCCGTCTTCGACCCGATCGAGGTCGTGGAGTTCTACTCGGTCCCGCCTCCGGGTTCGTCCAGCACGAAACCGACGCCTACCGTCTCCGACGATCCGTTCGCGCCGTCGGGATGGCAGGCGATCTACGTCGATTCGCCCGCGACGCTCGAGCCGAAGTTGCGCCTGGCCGACGACCGCGGCCTCGCGGGGGCAGGCTTCTGGGCCATCGGCTACGAGCGGGGACTGCCCGACTACACGTCGCTGATCGCTCGCTTCGCGGCCGGCAAGCTCGATTGAAGCGGCAACCCAATTCGAATGCAGGCGTGACCGGGAACCGTCGAGCCCGGCGCGACGTCCGAACGGCGATGCGCCTCTCTGCCCTGAACCGGACCCCGCTGACCGTCCGCCGGTCCCTCTGGCTCGTGCCTTTGCTTGCGCTCGTGCTCGAGGCCTGCTCCACCGCGTCGGCGCCGCAGACCGCGGCCACGCGATCGCCCGAAGCTCCGCCAAGCTCGGCGCCGTCATCCTCGGCTCCCTCGCCGGCGGGTTCGACGCCCGCCGCCGGCGCCGGCCTGCTCCTGAAAGTCACCAACGAAGGCGGTTTGATCGCTCCTGGTGCGCAACTCGCCGCGCTGCCATCGATCGCTGTCTACTCGGACGGGCGGATCTTCAGCCCGACGGCCGTGCCGGCGATCTACCCCGGGCCTCTGCTGCCGTTCTTCCAGGTTCGCGACGTCGGACCTGCAGGCGCCGCGGCCATCGAGGACGCGATCCGCGCCGCGGGACTCGACGCGCCGGCCCAGACCGATCCCGGGGTCGTCCCGGACGTGGGCGTCACGGTCATCACGGCCGTCCTCGACGGCGTGACCACCACGGCACGCTTCCCGGGCCTGACGGGCGCGCCGGGCCGCCCCGACATGAGCGGGAGCGATCCGAGGGCTGCGGCGGCCCGTGCACTGCTCGACCGCCTCGGCGACCCGTCCGACACCTGGGGCGGCGCCGCCGGCCAACAGACCATCTACAAGCCCACGGCCTACCGGATCTTCGTGGCGCCGGGCGGTCCGGCGCAGGACGCCCAGCTGCCGCAGGTCCCGATGACCTGGCCGCTGGCCACGCCTCTCGTGGACTTCGGGACTCCCGTGGCTGAGCAGGGGATCGCCGGGTTGCGAAGCGGGGTCGTGAAGGGCGAAGACGCGGCGACGCTGACCGAGTTCCTCCGCAAGGCCAACGTCCTGACCCCGATCGTCTCGGGCGACCGGGCCTGGACGATCTTCGTCCGGCCTCTGCTGCCCGGCGAGACCGAGGGCGGCTGACCGAGGGCGGCTGACCGCACGGCCGCCTGTGCTGCTGCTCCGCCGACCGGAGCGGCGCGGCATACTCTCCCCGTGGAGCGACGATCGACAAGAGGCTGGCCGTGACCGACCGCCCTGGCACGGGCCCGACACCTGCGGACCAGCTCCCCGAAGGCGGCGAACTCCTCACGGTTCCGCCGGACGACGCCGGGGCTTCCGGGGGCACGAAGCCGCCGAGCAGGCGGGCGGCCATCGTCCGGACGGGCATCGTGCTCGGGGTCCTGGCGATCGTCTTCCTCGTCATCCTGCCGAGGTACATCGACTACCAGGAGGTCATCGAGGCCTTCCAGGGCCTCACGCTCCCGCAGATCCTCCTTGTCGCCGTCTTCGGCCTGGTCGCCTGGGTCGCCACCGGGTCGGTGTTCGCGGCGCTCATCCCGGGCCTCGGCTGGGTGCGCGGGACGCAGGCCTGGCTGATCCTGGCCGGGATCGGGGCCAGCATCCCGCTCGGACCGTGGAACATGGCAGTCGTGTGGGTCGTCATCCGCGGCTGGGGCCTCCCGGCCCAGGAGACGACAGGCGGGATCGCTCTCTACGGCATCTTCGACCAGTTGAGCCGGCTGGCGATGGGCGTCGTCGGGGCCGTCGTCCTCATCCTCGCCGAGCGCGCCGGGACGGACGTGGATGTCGAACGCGAGTCGATCATCTGGCTGGCGATCATCTCGGGCGGGATCCTGGTCATCGCGCTCGCCGTCCTGATCGGTATCGTCCGGTCCGAAATCGCTGGCGCACAGGATCGGCGCCCTCGGGGCGCGATTCGTGGGATGGGTCTTCGCCCGGCTCAACCGGAGCGGCGCGCCCGACGTGATGGGATCGGTGCTCCACTTCCGGATCACTCTTGGCGGCACGATCCGGCAGCGAGGCGTCGCGGCATTCGCGATCTCGGTCATCTCGAAGCTGACCTGGGCGCTCGTCCTGATCGTGGCGCTTCGGGTCTGCGGCGTGCCCGCCTCGGTCCTGCCAGCAAGCGAGATCATCGCCGTCTTCTCGATCGTGTTCATCATCACGATCCTGCCGATCGCACCCGGCGGCGCCGGCGTGCCGGAATTGCTCTACATCTCGATGTTCACGACGCTCACCGGCGGGCAGGACTCGGCCGAGATCAGCGCCGGGGTGATGCTGTATCGCGTATTCCAGTGGTTCCTGCCGATCCCGCTGGCGTGGCTCCTGCTGGGCATCAGCCGGCGCGGCAGATCGCTCCTGCCGACCGCGGCTGAATTCCGTGGGCGGAGCGAGGAGCCGGGTCCGGCCACGGCAAGGGCGAACGCCTAAACGACCGCCGGGGCCTGCGTCCGACATAGCGCCGTCAGGACGCCGCCCGGAACATGAGCCCCGCGGTTCCCGCGGTAAGGGTGAGCCGATCCGCATCGATCCGATAGGAGGGATCGCCCCTCAGCACGCCGGTCACGGCGGCTTCGATCGCGGCTGTCGCCGGCTCACAGGCGCGCTTCGTGAGCGTGAGCGGCCCGATCGTCAGGTTCGTCGGGGTGACTGCCGCGGGCCCGCCACCCGTGTTGCAGCCGGTCTCGACCGCGATGCGGCCGTCGGCGATGGTGATGGCAGCGGTGAGGCCGCCGGGCACGGTCGAAACCGCCTCACCGGCAAGGATTCCGTCGAGGACCCAGCGCGTGCCCTCGAGCGGCCGCTGCGGGTCTGCGACCTCGCGGGTCTTCAGGGTCAACGTCACGTCCCCGTTCCGGACGGTCAGCGTATCGCCGGCGAGGTCGGCTGAAGCGCCTCCGAGAAGGGCCAAGACCCACTGGTCCTGGGCCAAGAGCGCCGCCTCGCAGCCCATCTCCGTGGTCGCCATGTTGCCCGTGACGAGGCGACCATCGGCGACCTGGTAGGCGCCGCTCATGGAGTTGCAGCCGGCCTGGACGCCGATCCGACCGTCCGTGAAGTCGAGTCGGACTCGGGTGCCGGGCACGAGGTCGTGTCCGTCGACCTTCACCGACAGGAACGTGCGACCGTCGAGCGATGCGGGCCCTGGGCTCTCGCTCGGGTCTGGGTTCGCGGCGGCGCCGAAGCCGCAGGCGGCCACGAGCAGGGCTCCGAGCAGCCCGAAAAGCCGGAGGTGCGACATGCCCCGATGACGGCCCGAGGTGTCCCCCGGTTCCCGGCCGAGCCGAAGCCCGATCCTGGCAGCCGTGCCCGTTTGGTCGGACGGCCCGACGACGACGGTCGCTCCGGCTCTGGCCCGCACGCGTGCCACCACGCAGAGTTGGCTGGGCCGAGATCGGCCGGAGGAGTGACACATGACCAACGCCATCGAAGCCATCGACCTGACAAAGAGCTACGGAAAGCGCCGCGGCATCGTCGAGGTGACCGTCGAGGTCCATGAAGGAGAGGTCTTCGGGTTCCTCGGCCCCAACGGCGCGGGAAAGACCACCATGATTCGGGTCCTCCTGGGGTTCATGCGGCCCACCTCCGGCCGCGCGACCGTGCTCGGGTTCGATTGCTGGCGTGACGCGCCCGAGGCGCACGCCGAGCTCGCATACGTCGCGAGCGACCCGGCCTACCTCGGGCAGCTGACCGCCGGCGAGCAGCTCGACTACATGGCCCAGCTGCGCGGTCTGCCGAAGAGCGCCTGGCGCCGGGTCGCCGAACGGCTGGAGCTCGATCCGACGGTCCAGGTCCGCAGACTGTCGCGCGGGAATCGACAGAAGGTCGGCGTCGTGCAGGCGTTCATGGGCGAGGAGCGGCTGCTCGTGATGGACGAGCCGACAAGCGGGCTCGATCCGCTGATGCAGCGCGAGTTCCTGGCCCTCGTCGCCGAGACCAGGGCGGCCGGGCGGACCGTATTCCTGTCGTCGCACAACTTGCAGGAGGTCGAGCGCGCGTGTGACCGCGTCGCCATCATCCGCGAGGGCCGGCTGGTGGACGTGTCCACGGTCAGCGACCTCCAGGCCTCCCACTGGCGGTCTGTCGACCTCGTGCTCGGCGATCCGGCGCCGCCGGGCGCGTTCGACCTGCCCAATGTCCGGGTGACGTCCGCTTCCGCGCACGACGTCCACCTCATGGTCCAGGGTGACGTGAACCCGCTCCTCCGCCGGCTCGCCCAGACACATGTCGCCGACGTCTCGATCGCCACGCTCGACATCGAGGACGTCTTCCTCGGCTTCTACGACAGACCGAAAGGCCACGAGCCTTCGGCGCGAGAGGCCGTCCCGATGGGAGGCCAGCGATGATCCCGGCCTTCCGCCTGGAGCTGCGCCGCGGCAGGATGCTGGTCCTCTGGACCGGCGCCGTGGCGGCCCTGTACGCCGGCGGCATCACCCTGTTCTATCCGACCATCCTCGCCAATGCCGCCGACTTCGAGAAGCTCATGGAGGTCTATCCGAAGGAGCTCATGGCGGCGTTCGGGATCACCGGGAGCCTCGCCGCACAGGGGACGTTCCTCAACTCGTACATCTTCTCGATGATCTGGCCGCTCGTGGCGGGCGCGGCCGGGATCCTGCTGGCCACGCGCCTGGCGGCCGACGCCGACACGGGATTCCTGGACCTGCCGGCGTCCACCCGGCTGCCGCGCGTGCGCTACCTGATGGCGACGATCTGCGCGCAGGTCGTGGCGATGGCCCTTCTCGCCGCCGTGACCGTCATCGCGATCGAGATCGTGGACCTGGTCATCGAGCCGAACTTCAACGTCGGGCGGCTCGTCCTCGCGGGCGTCCATTCGATGCTCTTCGGTTTCGCGATCATGGGTGTCACGACGTTGCTGGCGGTCCTGTTCCTCGACCGCGGGCGGGCTGGCGGACTGGCCGCCGGCATCCTCATCGTGATGTACCTCGCCAACGTGATCGCCCAGCTGTCACCGGACCTGGGCGGCATCGGCGATATGTCGGCGTTCCACTACTTCGACATGCGGGCGCTTATCGAGGACGGTACCTACCCGGTGAGCGGCGCGCTACTGTATGGGACCGTGGCGACTATCGGTTGGCTCCTCGCTCTGGTGGCGTTCCGGCGGCGGGATCTCGTGGCGTGACGTTGCCCGGGGTCGCCCCGGCGACGGTCCGGCCTCGAGATGCGCCGCCACCGGCAGACGAGCCGGCCGCCGTCATCCGGGCGACCGGACTGGTCAAGGCATTCGGCCCGATCCGGGCCGTCGACGATGTCACGTTCGAGCTGGCGCCCGGCCGGATCTATGGCTTGCTGGGGCCGAACGGATCCGGCAAGACCACGCTCATCCGGCTGCTGACCGGTCTCGCCCGCGCGGACGCGGGAACGGCAGAGGTCCTCGGCGTGGCCATGCCGTCGCGCCAGAACCTCGCCCGGATCGGGTACATGACCCAGAGCGACGGGGTCTACCCGGCGCTGACCGTCGGTGAGAACGCCCGGTTCTTCGCCGCGGCATACGGCGTCCGCGACCCGTCGGCGGTGACCGAGGCGCTGGAGCTCGTAGAGCTCGCCGACCGTGCCGGGTCACTCACCGCCCAGCTGTCGGGAGGTCAGCGACGCCGGCTGTCGCTCGCCTGTGCGCTCGTCCACCGCCCACCGGTGCTCTTCCTCGACGAGCCGACAGTCGGCGTGGACCCGCTGCTCCGGGTCCAGTTCTGGGAGCACTTTCGGAGCGCTCGTGGAGGCCGGCGGGACGATCCTCATGTCGAGCCACGTCATGGACGAGGCCGACCGCTGCGACGAGCTCCTGTTCATCCGCTCCGGCCGGGTCATCGCCCGCGGGACCGGCAGGGAGGTCCGGGCCAGCGCCGGCACCGACGATCTCGAGCAGGCGTTCCTGCGGCTCAGCGGCGAGACGGCGGTGACCCGGTGAGCCCGCGGCGGCTCGGCGCGCTCGTCCGGCGTCTGACCGAGGAGATCCGGCGCGACCGGCCGTCGCTGGCCCTGCTGTTCATCGCCCCGCTCCTGGTCACGGGACTCCTCACGTTCATCCTGCGCGAAGGCCAGGTCCCGGCCGTGGACGCGGCGGTCGTCAACGAGGCCGGCGCGCCGGGTCTCGCGGTGACGAAGGCGCTCGACACGGCCTTCGCGGCCAACGGCGGATCGGCGACGATCGTCGCGGACGAGGCGACCGCGCGGGCCCAGGTCGCCGGACAAGACCGCCACGGTGGCCATCGTCCTGCCGGCGAACCTCGTGACCGCCCCGTCGCCGACGATCACGATCATCACCAACGGGCTCGACCCGGCGGGGGAGGGGACCCAGCTCGCGGCGTCCACCCGGGCTCTTCTCGCGAACTGCGACCGCCGCATCAGGGGCGACGCCGCCCACGATCGACCACCAGACCGTCTACGGGACCCCGAGCGGCGATCCGGTCAGTGGCTACACGCCGGCTCTCATCGGGTTCTTCGCCTACTTCTTCGTCTACCTCCTGACCGGGGTCAGCTTCCTGCGCGAGCGGACGGGAGGGACCCTCGAGCGGCTGATGGCCACGCCGGTGACCCGCGGCGAGATCGTCCTCGGCTACACGCTGGGATTCGGCATATTTGCGCTCATCCAGGTCGCCCTGCTCAGTGCCTGGGTGTTCGGAACGATCCATGTCCCCGCGATCGGGCCGCTGCCCGAGTTCGCGGTGGGCCTCGGGGTGCCCATCGCCGGCAGTCCGCTGCTCGCCTACGTCGTGGTGGTCGTGCTCGCTCTCGGCGCGGTGAGCCTCGGGATCTTCCTCTCGACGTTCGCGCGGACCGAGCTGCAGGTGATCCAGTTCATCCCGCTCGTGCTCGTGCCCCAGTTCCTGCTGTCCGGCGTCCTGTTCCCGCTTGCCAGCCTGCCGTCGATCCTCCAGCCGTTCTCGCTGGTGATGCCGCTGGCGTACGCGGTCAACGGCCTGCGACAGGTGATCATCCGGGGCGCCGACCTCGGGGTCGACGCGCTCCAGCTGGACCTGCTCGTCCTCGCCGGTTTCGCGGTCTTCTTCGCGACGATCGCGGCGCTGACCATCCGCCGGGACGTCGCGTAGTCGCCTCCGGCGGGCACGGCGAGGGGTCCCTCCCGCCTGGTCCACGGTCTACCCTTCCCGCGTGACCATCCGCCTGGTCCCGATGTCCGAGGACGCCTACCGGCGATGGATCGAGCCGACCCTCCGCGAGTACGCCCAGGAGCACGTCGACGCGGGCAACTGGCCGGCCGATGAGGCACTCGACCGGGCTCGGCGCCAGTTCGCCGAGCTCCTGCCCGAGGGACGTGAGACGGTGGGCCACGTCCTGTGGACGATCGAGGACGCCGGTGGCCGCGATGTCGGGATGCTGTGGGTCGCGCCGCACCCGACGATGCCCAACGCGATCTGGATCTACGACTTCGCGGTGGTGCCGGAGGCGCGCGGCCGGGGCGTCGGGCGGGCAGCGCTTGACGCCCTCGATGCCTGGGCGCGCGAACGCGCGATCGACCAGATCGGGCTGCACGTCTTCGGTTCGAACGACATCGCGCGCCGGCTGTACCTCCGGGCCGGCTTCGTCGAAACGGACGTGACGATGGTCAAGCGGTTGTGACGATGGGCCCCGGCGACGAGGTGGCGCTCGACTCGACAGGCGTGCTCCAGCCGACTCGTGACGAGATGCGCTCGATGATGGAGGCGATCTCGGCGTTCGCCCTCGAGGTCGTCGAGAGCGACGACCCGGCCTCCACGACCGACGGCGCGGAGGAGCTGGCCGGCGGCCTGGCCGAGGCGGCGCCCGTTCCCGCAACCCTCGACGAGATCCTTGACACGCTCCGCCGGGCCGCCGGGGTCGGGCTCAACCAGCTCCATCCGGGCTTCTTCGGCTACGTCCCGCCCGTCGGGTTGCCGATCGCGGCGGTCGCCGACTTCCTCGGCGCGATCCAGAGCCGCTATATCGGGCTGTATCGGCCTTCGCCGGCTCTGGCGAGGCTCGAATGGGACGCCCTGCGCTGGGTCGCCGACGCGCTCGGATACCCCGCCCAGGCGCGAGGGGTGTTCACGTCAGGCGGCTCCCTGGCGTCGTTCACGGCGATCGTGGCGGCCCGCCATGCCGTGCTCGGGTCGCACACCGCACAGGGGAGGGTCTACCTCACCGACCAGACCCACCATTCGATCGAGCGGGCCGTTCGCGTGGCCGGCATCGACCCGGACCTGATCACCACCGTGCCGACGACCGATGCGCTCGAGATGGACGTCGAGGCGCTGGCCGAGCGCATCCGCGCGGACCTTTCTGGAGGCCCGCCACCGTTCCTCGTCGTCGCCAATGCCGGCACGATCAACACCGGGGCCGTCGATCCCATCGCGGCCATCAACGAGGTCGCCCATCGCGCAGGGCTGTGGGTCCATGTCGACGGCGCATACGGCGGCTTCTTCCTCCTGACCGACCACGGGCGGATGGTCCTCGACGGCATCTCGGAGGCCGACTCGATCACGGTCGATCCGCACAAGGGGATGTTCATGCCGCCGGGCATCGGCTGCCTGCTGGTCCGTGACGGGCACCAGCTCCGCGATGCCCACGCCGCGCCGGGACGTCGCGTACCTCGAGGATCTGCGACCGGACGACGAGGTTCCCGACTTCAGCGACTACTCGCTCGAGCTGACGCGGCCGTTCCGCGGGTTGCGGGTCTGGATGGCGCTCAAGCTGTATGGCTGGGAGCCGTTCGCGGCCGCCCTCGACCGATGCCGCGCTCTCGCTCTCCGCCTTGACGCGGCCCTGCGCGCCGACGACCGGCTGGAGCTGCCGTGGAGCCCCGCGCTGTCCACGGTCACGTTTCGTCGGCGAGGGGCCGACGACGATGAAAACCTGCGCCTGCTCGACGCCATCAATTCGACGGGGAAGGTCTTCCTCTCGAGCACGTCGCTCCGGTTGCGCGACGAGCCATCGACCATGTGGCTGCGCGCCTGCTTCATGAGTCACCGCACGACCGAGGCGACCGTCGACGACGCGGTCGAGGTCATCGCGAACGCGCTCGCCAACGGTTGAGCGCCGCGGGCGACCGCGCCGACGCGCGCTGCCGCGGCGCTCGCGCCCAGGACGCCCACCACGGACCCGCCCGACGCGCGGTGCGCTCGCGCCCACGCGCACGATGCAGGCCCGCTCGGGAGCGCCACGCGCCCGACCTCGCGCTCCAGGGAGCGCCAGTGCGCCCGCCGCCAACCCGCGCCGCGAGCGCCCGCGCGCCTGACGCGGGCGCCTCCGTCCACGCGCTCGATGCGGGCCCGCCCCGCGAGCGCGACCGCTGCGCCCACGCGCCCGACGCGGACCTGCGCGCGAGCGCCACCCGCGCCCACGACTCCCAGCGCCGGCCCGCCCGCGAGCGCCCAGCGCGACGTCAGGCTCCCGGGATCGCGGTCGAGTCGAGGTCCTCGAGAAGCTTGGCGAGCTCGACCGCGTTTGTCGCTCCGTAGTTCGCGTAGCAGTTGTTGAACAGGACGTGGGTGTCCCGCGACTGGCTCGCGATCTCGCGGACGCGCGGCGTCCAGTCGGCGAGCTCGCCCTCGTCGTACAGGTAGCGGAAGCGCTCGACCGTCGCGACGCCCTTGGCCTCCCAGGTTGCCGTGCGCCGGCCGTGGAACCGGAGGATCGCAAGGTCGGGGGACGGCGCGGCGACGATCGGCGGGACGCTGGACTTGAAGCCCTGCGGACCATCGACGATGACGAGCGGGATGCTCCGGTCGCCAAGGAAGCGGAGCGTCCGTTCGATGTTCTTCTCGTTGAACCATGACGCGCTTCGGAACTCGACGGAGCCGGTGAGGCCGGCGTCGCGCAAGCGACCGATGCCTTCCTCGATCGTGTCGCGGTTCTCCGAGCTCGTGAAGAACCAGCGCGGGTACTGGAGCAGGATCGAGCCGAGCTGTCCGGCCTCCTGCAGGGGTTCCAGCGCCTCGGCGAACCACCGCCAGACCTCGTCCCGCAGGTCGTCGGGCAGGTCCTTGGCGTAGAGGCGGGGTTTCTCGGCGAGCGCCTCGGGCAGCGCCGCGCGCAGCTCCTTCGGCAGGCGCTTCGTCTCGGTCGGTTGCCCGGTCATCAGGGCGTGCGCCTTGATGTCGAACGTGAAGTCGGGCGGTGTGCGCTCGACCCACAGCTCGGCCGTTCGTCGCGACGGCAGCGCGTAGTACGTGGCGTCCACCTCGACGATGGGGAACCGGCTGGCGTAATACGCGAGCCGTTCCTCGGCGCTCTCGGCGGCCTCCGGGTAGAAGACCCCGCGCGCCGTCATCGTCGGGTCCGTCCACGACGCCGTCCCGATCCGGATCGACCCGCCGTTGGGGGAGGGCAGGGGCTCGGCGGCGATGTCCTCGGGCAGTGCCTCGATCCTCCGCGTGGCGGCGGAGGGACCGGGGTCGTGCGCGCTGTCGAGATCGGGGGCGGGCGCCGGCGTGAACTCCGCGGCCACCGACCGGGCCGAGCGGGCCGGGCTCATCTCCGGCTGCGAGCGCTCAGGTGCCGGCCGGCTTCTTCGGCTGCTTGGGCTTCGGTGGTCGCTTGGGGGTCTTGTCGCCCATCGATGTCACCTCCAGGGTCGGAGCTCGGGCGGGATCACGGCCCGCCGATGGCCCGAAGCCTACCGCAACCTCATGCGGCGCCGCCGCGCGCGGGCGGCGGCGGCTCCAGCGGGCTGTCGTGTCGAAGCCAGCAGGGTGCGCCAGCTGCAGCCGTGCTCAGCCGAACGCCATTCCTTCGACTGCGGCCGACGGCGCGACCTCGGGGACACTTGCCATCCGGAACGAGGTCACCAATCCGAGGATGCCCGCGAGGAGCGGCACAAGGAGCGCGACCTGGAGGGCGAACGGCCTCACCTCGGTGTTGATCCGGATGATCTCCGCCTGGATCTCCGCCGGCTGGCCGGCGAGCATCTCGGCCAATGCGGTGTTGCTCATGATCTGGGCGTCCTCGTCGAGCACCGCCGCGACCTGTTGCTGCTCGGCCGGCGGGATGACCGTGCTCGCCTCGACCTGGTTGGTGAACGCGATCGACAGCGTGGCCAGCATGACGGCCCCGGCGAGTGCCAGTCCGAGCGACAGCCCGAACGACCCTCCGGCCGAGTTCACGCCGGCCGCCTCGCTGATCCGCTCCTCCGAGATCGGCGCGAGCGTGTAGTTGTTGAGCTGCGAGACGAGCAATCCGAGACCGCAGCCGGCGATGATGAGCGGTACGGTCAGCCACAGCCCCGTATCGGCTCGCGGCACGACAGGGATGAGGAGCGCGACGCCGACCGACAGCAGCGCGAAGCCGATCCGGATGATCCCACTCGCCCGTCGCTTGGCCGTTCGCCTGCCGGCGAGCAATGCGATCACGAACATGCTGAGCGACAGCGGGGCGATGGACAGGCCCGCCTGCAGCGCGTTGTACTCGAGGACCATCTGCAGGAAGATCGGGAGGCTGATCATCAGGCCGCCCAGGGCGAGCTGCTGCATCGTCTGTCCCGAGATCCCGAGGCGGAACATCTGGGATCGGAAGAGGTCCGGGTCGATGAGGGTCAAGCCGCCCGCACGCTTGCGCCGGACCAGCCACCAGAAGAAGGCCCCGAGCGACACGCGCTCCGACCGCGAGGAAGATCCCGACTGCTTCGCCGCCCTCCTGCCAGACCAGGATCCCGAGGACGAGGCCGCCCATACCGAGGACCGACAAGACGGCGCCGACGATATCGATGCCGCGCAAGCCCGTGTACGGCACGTCCTTCACCATTCCGATCCCGGTCAGGACGACGGCGATGACGACCAGCTCGAGCAGGAATCCCACCCGCCACGACAGGAATGTCGTGATGAAACCTCCGAGGAGTGGTCCGATGGCCGCGGCGATCGCTGCCGCGGCACCGACCAGGGCGTAGACGCGCTTCTGGGCCGCGCCCTCGAAGTTGCCGTGGATCAGCGACTGCATGGCCGGCAGGAGCAGGGCCGCCCCGAGCCCACCGACGATCGCCCAGAACACGATGACCGACCGGAGGTCGTTGGTCAGGACCATCGCCAGTGCCCCGATGGCGTATCCGAGCAGGCCCATGACGTAGGCACGCTTCCGCCCGATCAGGTCACCGACCTTGCTCATGATCAGGATGAACGCCGCCGAGACCAGGGCCTCGAGCGCGATCGCCGACTGGACGCCGGAGACCGTCGTGCTGAGGTCGTGGACGACCGCCGAGATCGACACGTTCATCAGGCTCGTGTCGAACACGAGCACGAACATGGCGGCCGCGAGAAGGATCGCGAGTCTCGGGTTCCAGCCGCCCGCCTCCTCGGGCGCGGTCGTCGGTTGTTCGGACATTCGATCGCCTCCAGGCCCAGGCAGCCGCTGCAGAGTGACTCGCGTCGCGTGCGAACTCTACGGTACCGTCCAGCGAGCGATCGGGATTTGCCCGGACATCACGGGTCCTGGATGCGACATCGGGAGGCAGCGTCATGTCGAAGGCCACATTCAGCGCGTGGGGTCACGCATGCATCCGATTCGAGAAGGATGGTCGCGTCCTCGTGATCGATGCGGGCACCTTTTCCGACCTGACCGTGCTCGACGCCGCACAGTCGGTGCTGGTCACCCATGAGCATCCCGACCACGTCGCCGTGCCGGCGGTCGTGTCGTCGATGGCGCGGGCGGACCTCGAGGTCTGGGCGCCCCAGGTCGTCGTGGACCAGCTGGTTGCTGCCGGTGCGCCCGCGGAACGCGTCCATGTGGTCGCAGAAGGACAGTCGTTCGAGGCTTCGGGGTTCGAGGTGCTGCCGGTGGGCAACAGGCACGCCCAGATCCACGCGGAGATCCCTGCCCCGGTGAACCACGCGTACCTGGTCGATGGCGTGGCGTTCCATCCGGGCGATTCGTTCACGACCGCTCCCGAGGGCACCCGACTCGAGGTGTTGTTCCTCCCCGTCAGCGCGCCGTGGCTGAAGTTGGCCGAATCGATCGACTACTTGCGCGCCGCGTCACCCGCGCTGGCGGTGCCGATCCACGACGCGATCCTGAGCGACGCCGGCCGGGCGCTCGTCGATCGGCTGCTCGGGACGTTGGCCGGCTCGATCGACTATCGGAGGCTGGCGCCCGGCGAGTCGGTCAGCTCGGGTTGAGCCTCAGGTCGATGCGCGCACCTCGTCGCCCCTTGCGACCTCGGCGCCTTCCAGCTGGTCACGCATGATCGCCAGGATCGACACGATGACGATGGCCGCCCCTACCCATTGCTGAGGCTGGAGGCGTTCGCCGAGCAGCAGGGCCCCACCGGCGACTCCGATGATCGGGATCAGATAGAAGCACAGCGCCGCGATCGAGGCTGGGACGTGGCGCAGGGCGCCCAGGTAGAACCAGTAGGCCGCCGCGTAGTAGAGGACTCCCGATCCGATCGCGCTCGCAAGACCGAGCGGCGATAGCGCCGTCGGCGCGACCTGGCCGCCCGCGAGACCGACGATGAGCAGCACCACGACCGCCAGGGCCAGGGCATGGGCCTGCTGCGAGAGCACGACCTGGCTCGTCTCCCTGGCCCCCGGGATGAACCGACGGGTCGCCACCGAGTACACGGCGCAGCAGACGACGCCGCCGACTGTCAGCGCGACACCGATGATGGCGCTGGGGCCGGCCGCCGGGTCGAAGACGACGATCCCCATTCCGGCGAACGCGGCCAGCGACAGGGCGACAAAGGCGGGCGTGATGCGCTCGTGGAGGAACCACGCCGCGAGGAACAGGATCAGCAGGGGCTCGAGGGCCCACAGGAGGACGGACAGGCTGGCCGTGATGGTCGTCAGCCCGATCAGGCTCAGGGCATAGGCGATCCCCGGGGTTCAGTAGCCCGAGACGACCGAGCAGCGGCGAACCCTCGGTCCTCAAGGAAACGCCCTTGCTCACCATCAGGACCAGGAGGACCGAGAGACTGGCCGCGAGCTGGACAGGCAGCAGGGTGAGCGGCGGGACCTCCTCGAGCGCAGCCTTGCTGATGACCGTGCCCACGCCCCAACAGGTGGCGGCGGCGATCAGGGCGGCGACGTCACGCTTCGCGACGGACGCGCGCATCACGGCGATGCGTCGGGGGCCGATAGCCCGGCCCCCGACGACGACCGGGCGTCTCATCAGCAGCAGCCGGTGCCGCCGCAGCATCCGGCCTCGGCGACCGGCAGCGTCCGCGGCGCGGAGAGGTCGACGAGCGGCTTGGCGTCTACGGGCTTGGTGGCCTTGATGATCGCGCTGATCATCCCGTCGGTGACGACATGGGACGGCGTGATCGAGACATCGGTCAGGCCGACCGCCTCGAGCCCGCCGCGGAACTCCGAGACCGACAGGGCGCCGGCGATGCAGCCGGCGTACGAGCCGCGCTCGGCCCGCTGATCAGGGGTCAGGTCGTCGTCGGCGACGATGTCGCTGATCCCGATGCGGCCACCCGGCCGGAGCACCCGGGCGATCTCGGCGAAGACCGCCCGCTTGTCGGCGGCGAGGTTCACGACGCAATTGCTGATGACGACGTCGATCGACTCCGCGGGCAGCGGCAGCGCTTCGATGTGGCCCTTCAGGAACTCGACGTTGGTGGCACCGACCTCGGCCGCGTTCCTCTGGGCAAGAGCGAGCATCTCGTCGGTCATGTCGATGCCGAACGCGCGCCCGGTCGGACCGACGCGCCTGGCCGACAGGAGGACATCGATGCCGCCGCCGGAGCCGAGGTCGAGCACCCGCTCGCCAGGATGGAGATCGGCGACCGCCGTCGGGTTGCCGCAGCCGAGCGACGCGAGCACGGCCGCATCAGGAAGTTCGTCACGCTCGAGCGCGGAATACAGCTGGGAGCCGATGACGTCTGGATCGCTGCAACAGGACGAGCCCTGGGTCGCCCGGATCGCCGCGTCGGCGTAGTGCTGCCGGACGGTCTCGTGGATCGTCTCGGTCCTGTCGTTGATGGTCTCGATGGTTTCGGTGGCCACTTGAGGTGCTCCTCGCTGATCAATTCCGGACGCTCCCTATATTGATACTTGTCAACATAGACATTTGTCAATACAGTAAATGCGATGAAACGCCAGACCGACCCAGATGTCCTGCTCCTCCAGGCGGCCGCCGACCCCACGAGGCTGGCGATCCTGCGCCAGCTGAGCGACGCGCCCGAGGTGTGTGCCTGCGATTTCACGGCGTGCTGCGACGTCAGCCAGCCCACCGTCTCACACCACCTCAAGGTCCTCCGCGAGGCCGGCTGGATCGCCGGCGAGCGCCGCGGGACGTGGGTCTGGTACGCCCTGCGACCCGAGGCGGTCGCCCGCTTCCGCGAGCTCGCCGGTGCCGTCGGTCCGGCTGTTGGCATGCCGGTGACGAGCCGTCGACTGCCGGTGGTTCAGCCTTCCGCCTAGCGGATCACCCTTCAAGCGACTCGAAGTCGGGGACCGCGTCAGCGCGTGCGTCACAAGTCGTAACAAGGTTTCACGCCGCAGGCTGCCATCTCGTCACGTGACCAGAGACGAGAAAGGAGGCCCACCATGCGGGTCTTTGTTGCCGGCGCGAATGGCGCCGTTGGACGGCGGTTGGTACCGATGCTCGTGGCGAGCGGCCACCGGGTGACGGGAACGACGACGAGCGAGCGCTCCACCCGGGCGATCCGGGAGTTGGGGGCCGAGCCGGTCGTGGTCGACGGCCTCGATGCCGCCGGGATCGGCGAGGCGGTGGCCAGGGCCGAGCCGGATGCCATCATCCACGAGATGACGGCCCTCTCGGGAGCCCCGGACTTCCGCCACTTCGATCGCTGGTTCGCCCTGACGAACCGTCTGCGCACGGAGGGAACCGCGCACCTCCTTGCCGCCGCCGAGGCGTCCGGCGTCAAGCGCTTCGTCGCCCAGAGCTTCACCGGCTGGAGCAACAGCCGGGAGGGCTCGTGGATCAAGACCGAGGAAGACCCGCTCGATCCGCACCCGCTGAAGGAGCAGACCGAGACGCTCGCCGCCATCCGGTTCCTCGAACGGGCGGTCCTCGACGCCCCGCTCGAGGGGATCGTCGTCCGCTATGGCGGGCTCTACGGGCCGGGCTCATCGGAGGCCCTCGCCGCGATCCTCCGGAAGCGGATGTTCCCGGTCATCGGCAACGGCGCGGGCATCGTCTCGTCGACGCATGTCGACGACGCCGCGGGCGGCACGCTCGCGGCCCTGGAGCGCGGGCAGCGCGGCATCTACAACATCGTCGATGACGATCCGGCCATGTCGCGGCGAGTTCATCCCGGCGGTCGCCGAGGCGCTCGGAGCGCCGCCGCCGCTCCACATCCCGGCCTGGCTCGGGCGCCTGCTTGCCGGGAACGTCGCCGTCACGATGATGACCGAGGGCCGCGGCTCATCGAACGCGAAGGCGAAGCGCGAGCTCGGCTGGCAGCCGATCTGGCCAAGTTGGCGGGACGGCTTCCGACACGGGCTCGACACGCCCGTCCCTCTGCCGCAGCGTGCGACGGCCGCCGGACGATCGAGCGCCGCGTGACGCCGGCCCGAGTCCAGGACGATGTCGCCGAGGCCTACGTCAACCTCCGCGCGCTCCTGTTCTCGATCGCCTACCGGATGCTCGGCAGCGTCAGCGAGGCCGAGGACATCGTCCAGGAGGCGTTCTTCCGCTACCAGCGCGCCATCGACGGCTCGGCCGCGGTCGAGTCGCCGAAGGCGTACCTGTCGGCCGTCGTCACCCGCCTGGCCATCGACCAGTTGAAGTCGGCGAAGGCTCGGCGCGAGACCTACGTGGGTGAGTGGCTGCCGGAGCCGCTCGTCACCGACGAGGGCGCCGGCGACCCGGCCGCACAGGCCGAGCAGGCCGACTCGCTGTCGATGTCGTTCCTCCTGCTGCTCGAGCGGCTGACCCCGGTCGAGCGAGCGGTATTCCTGCTCCACGACGTCTTCGACTACGACTTCGAGGAGGTCGGGCGGATCGTCGCGCCGGTCGCCTGCGACCTGCCGACAGCATGCGGTCAGGGCGCGCCGCTTCGTCGCCGAGAACAGACCGCGATTCGAGGCCTCCGAGGCTGAGCGCGATGAGCTCGTCCGCGGGTTCCTCGCCGCGGCGAACCGCGGCGACGTCGACGCGTCTGATCGAGTTCCTCGCCGAGGACGCGATCGTCCACGGCGACGGCGGCGGCAAGGTCCCGCAGTGGTCCACCGCGATCCAGGGCGCCGACAAGGTCGCCCGGATGTTCGCGAGCCTGGGGGCACAGCTGCGCCGGCTGGGCGCCGAGATCGAGCCACACCAGATCAACGGCCAGCCCGGCGTGGTCTTCCGCGGTCCGCACGGCGGTGTCTTCTCGGTGATGTCGTTCGAGGTCGTCGACGGCCGCGTCGCGACGATCCGCTCGATCGTGAACCCCGACAAGCTCGACCACCTCGGGCCCGTCGAAAGCCTGCGCGACGTCCTCGACCAGGCCGGGACCTGACGGAGACCATCAGCGAGC
>CAVYZQ010000021.1:0-61519 GCA_963772995.1 uncultured Chloroflexia bacterium
TTGACGTCGGCGATCGAATGGATCCGGCGATGGAAGTCGAGGCTGCGAGGACCGCGTCGGCGCCGCCCTCGACGACTGCGGCGACGAAGTCATCCGGCCCCGCAGCCCCGCCCGAGGCGATGACCGGCACCCTGACCCGGGAGCTGATCGCCCGCAGAAGGGCCGTGTCGAACCCGCGCCGGTCCCGTCGCGATCGATCGAGGTGACGAGCAGCTCGCCGGCCCCGAGCTCGACCGCACGCTCGGCCCAGGCCACGGCGTCGAGGCCGGTCGGTTCGCGGCCGCCCTTGACGACGACCTCCCAGCTCTGCGCCGAATCGCCGGCAGCGTCGGCGGTCGCGATCGCCCGCGCATCGATGGCAACGACGACGGCCTGGCGACCGAACCGTCCGGCGCAGCGATTGATGAGCGTCGGATCGGCGACCGCCGCGGTGTTGAGCGACACCTTGTCGGCGCCGGCGCGAAGGACGTCCCGCATCTCGCTGACGGTCCGCACACCGCCGCCCACCGTCAGCGGGATGAACGCCCGCCGCGCGGTGCGCTCGACGATGTCGAGCAGCGTGCCGCGGCGTTCGGGCGCTGCCGTGATGTCGAGGAAGACCAGCTCGTCGGCGCCCTCGGCGGCGTAGCGCTCGGCCAGCTCCGGCGGATCGCCTTCATCGACGAGGTCGACGAACCGCGTGCCCTTCACGACCCGGCCGTCGGCGACGTCGAGGCAGGGGATGACCCGGCGGCGGAGCATCAGGCCGCCCGCACGAGGTCGACGAAGTTGGCCAGCAGGCGAAGGCCGTCCCGTCCGCTGCGTTCCGGATGGAACTGGACCCCGAGGATCGCGTCACGGGCGAGGGCGGAGGCGAACCGGCGTCCGTGCTCGGTGGTCGCGAGGAGACGTCATCGCTCGATGGCGGCTCCGGCGCCCCAGCGTATGAGTGAACGAAGTAGAAGTCGGCGCCGTCCGCGATGCCATCGAACAGCGGGTGCTCGCGCGACCTCTCGACCTGGTTCCAGCCGATGTGGGGGAGCGTCGGCGCACCCTCGAGCCGGACCGTCCGACCGGCCAGGACACCGAGCGTCACCGCGCCATCCTCGTCGCTCCGCTCGAACAGGAGCTGGAGCCCGAGGCAGATCCCGAGGAACGGGCGGCCGGCGGCCAGCCAGCCCCGGATCGGCGGCGTGAGGCCCCGGCGGTCGAGGCGAGACATCGCCGGTTCCGCCGCCCCGACGCCCGGCACGACCAGCGCATCCGCCCCGCGAAGGGCCTCGGCATCCCGAGCGACCGTGACGTCGGCGCCGACGGTCGTCAGCGCCTGGTCGATGCTCACGAGATTGCCGGCGCCGTAATCGACCACCGCGATCCGTGGCCGTCGCGCCGCGACCGTCATCCGAGGGTTCCCTTCGTCGATGCCACTCCGTCGCGCCGGGGATCGGGTTCGCAGGCGATCCGGAGGGCGCGGCCGAGTGCCTTGAACGCGGCCTCGGCCAGGTGATGATCGTTGCGACCGTGGCCGGAGAGATGGAGCGTGGCGCCGGCCGTTCTCGCGAACGCCTCGAGCGCGTGCTCGACGAGCTGGGTCGGAAGGGCACCGACGCGCTCGCCGCGGAACGGCAGGTCGATGACGGCGTACGGGCGCCCGCCGACGTCGATGGCGGCGCTCGCGAGCGCCTCGTCCATCGGGACCGTGCTCTGGCCGAAGCGGGCGATGCCGGCCCGATCGCCGAGCGCCTCGGCGAATGCGGCACCGAGGACGAGCGCCACGTCCTCGACGGTGTGGTGCTCGTCGACCTGGAGGTCGCCGTCGGACTCGATCGCGAGGTCGAACAGGCCGTGGTGGGCGAAGGAGCCCAGGAGATGGTCGTAGAAGCCGATCCCGGTCGCGATCGAGGCGTGGCCGGTGCCGTCGATGCCGAGGGTGATCGTGATGTCGGTCTCGCGCGTGTTGCGCGCGACGGTGACGCGGCGGCCCTCGCGCGGACCGAGGACGAGGTCGCCGAGCGGGGTGGTCATGAGGCGTCCTCCAGGGCGGCGTCCGCCAGTCGCGCCGTCGCGCCCTCGATCATCTGCGCGGCTTCGATGAGCCGGTCGTTCTCGTCGGGGTTGCGGACGGTCAACCGCAGATGGTCGGCCAGCGGATGGCCGGCGCCGAACGTGCGCGGCACGAGACCACGCGACAGCAGCCGTTCAGCGACGGCCGCCGCGCGCCCGGGAGAACCGAAGTCGACGAGGATGAAGTTCGTGACCGACGGCCCGACCCGCCAGCCGAGCGGGCCGAGAGCGTCGGTGAGTCGCGCGCGCTCGAACTCGACGCGCTCGAGATTGGCGTCGAGGATGTCGGGGTCACGCAGGGCCGCGGTGACCAGGGCGACCGAGACGGTCGAAACCGAACCGGGCGGGCGAAAGGGATTGAGGCGGGCGATCATCTCGGGCCGGGCGATCGCGAAGCCGACGCGCAGACCGGCGAGGGCATAGGCCTTGCTGGCGGTGCGAACGACGATGAGGTTCGGGTACTCATTCCGCAGCCCGATCAGCGAGCGACCCGACGAACTCGGCATATGCCTCGTCGAGGACGACGACGGGCGGCTCGCGTCGCCGCACCGTGGCGTCGTCGGCCAGTCCCGCGAGGAGCGCCTCGATCGTCCCATCCGGCTCGGCGAGCGCCGTCGGGTTGTTCGGGCTGCACAGCCAGACGACGGAGGCATCCTCGTCCCGCACCGCGGCCCGGATCGCCGGCGCGTCGAGGGCATAGCCGGCCTCCGGACCGAGCCTCGTGATCGTCACGGCCCTGGCACGGCGCTGCTCGGTCAGGACCCGGTACATGGCGTAGGTCGGCACGGGCACCACGGCGCCGCCGCCGGCGGGGATGAAGACCTTGGCCGAGATGTCGAGGATCTCGTCCGCACCGGCGCCGACGAGGATCTCCGCGGTCGTGACGCCGTAGCGTTCCGCGGCCGCCTGGACCAGCGCGCGATAGTCGGTCGGCGGATATTCGGAGAGCGAGCCGTCGACGCGGCCCGCCGCGAGCAGGTCGGTGATGAGCGACGGCGGGGTGGGGGAGGTGTTCAGGTCGAAGCGGACGATCGTGGCCGGATCGAGGCCGTAGCGCGCGGCGACCTCCTCGTCGGTGGCCTCCCAGCTGTAGGTGGACGGGGCGTTCGGCGCCGTGAACGTGACCGGGGTGGGACTCATCGGGCCGGATCCGGTCGCGGAAGCGGATCTCGACGGCGTCGCGATGAGCCAGCAGACCCTCGGCTTCGGCGAGAGTGGTCACGGTCTCGCGGATGCGAGCGAGGCCGTCGCGATCGACCCGCTGGACCTGGACGAATTTGCCGTACGTCTCGACCGCGAGTCCGCCGGATCCGCGAGCGAGGCCGCCGGTCGGCAGGACGTGGTTGGCGCCGGTCGCGTAGTCGCCAGCCAATTCGGGCGCCCACGGCCCGACGAACAGGGAGCCGGCGTTGCGAAGACGGGCGACGGTCGGCTCGAGCGGCTCGACGTCGACCGACAGGTGCTCAGGGGCATAGGCATTGATGAAATCGATCGCGGCGTCGAGCGTCTTCGCGAGCGCGATGCGCCCATGCGCGCGCAGGGCCACGTCGAGGATGTGGGCGCGCGCGGCCGTCGCGAGCTGGTCGTTGACGGCCGACTCGACGGCGTCGGCGAAGGCCGCGTCGGTGGTGACCAGGATCGCCGGGGAGTCGGGGCCATGCTCGGCCTGGGTGATGAGGTCGGCGGCGACACGCTCGGGGTCCGCGGGGGGCGCGGCGAGGACCATGCCCTCGGAGGGCCCGGCGGGGAGGTCGATCGAGACCTCGCCGCAGACCTCGATCTTGGCGGCGGTGACCCAGGCATTGCCCGGGCCGACGATCCGATCGACGGGTGCGAGGCCCTCGTCCGGCAGCCCGTAGGCAAGCGCGCCGATCGCCTGCGCACCACCGGCGACGACGAAGGCGTCGACCTCGAGCAGCCCGGCGGCCCCGAGCAGGACCGGATGAACCTGGCCCGACGCGTCGGCCGGGGAGGCCACGACGATGCGCTCGACCCCGGCGACCTGAGCGGGTACCACGGTCATGACCAGCGACGAGGGGTAGGGTGCGGAGCCGCCCGGCACGTAGGCTCCGACAGCGGCGAGCGGGGTCCATCGCCGCTCGATCTCGAGGCCGGGGACGATGGTCGTGCGGGTCGAGATCGGTCGCTGGGTTTCGGCAAAGCGTCGGACGTGCTCGATCGCCTGGTCGAGGGCGCGACGGACCCGCGCGTCGAGCAGGTCGCGGGCATCGCGCAGGTCGGCAGGATCGAGCAGGAGCCGGCCATCGCGTCGGCCGCCGCCGACGGCGCGCGTTGGCCTCGCGGACCGCCTGGTCCCCGCGCGTCCGGACGTCCACGAGCGTCATGCGCGCAACGTCGCGCACGGCCGGATCAGGGACGGCGCCGCGTCGGATGAGGGCATCGTGGTCACGCCGGGCTGCCGGGTCGCCGGCCGCTGCCGCCGCCAGGTCGAGACGGCGAAGGCGGAGAGGCGGGACGGTCGCGGTCTCGCGCGGGGCAGGGTCGCCGGTCCGGATCCCGCGCTGCTGCGTGTCGCGCTCACTGGACGATCTTCTCGATCGGCAGGACGAGGATGCCCGACGCGCCGGCCGCCTTGAGTCGCGGCAGCAGGCCCCACACCTCGTCCGCGCCGACCACCGAGTGGATCGCGATCATCCCTTCGTGTGCGAGCGGGATGACCGTCGGCGATTCGAGGGCCGGCAGCAGGTCCTGGAGCTCGGTCAGCTTGACGGCCGGGGCGTTCATCATCAGGTACTTGCGGCCCCGCGCCGCGATGACCGCGCTCAGCATCGTGTCGATGGCCGCCAGATCGTCGGCCCGGTCGCGGTCGGCGGCGGGGTTGGCGATCAGGACCGCTTCCGACGCGAGGACGTCCCCGATCTGGCGGAGGCCGTTCATGACCAGCGTCGAGCCGGTCGACACGAGGTCGACGATGCCTTCGGCCAGGCCGAGCCGCGGGGCGACCTCGACGGCGCCCGAGATCGGGATGATCTCGACGGGGATGCCGCGACCGTCGAAGAACCGGCGGGCCGTGTTCGGGTGGGCGGTCGCGACGCGGAGGCCGGCCAGGTCCTCGACGGTGCGGTATGGCGTGTCATTGGGAACGGCCGCCGCCAGGCGGCACCGACCGTAGCCCAGGGAACGGACACGCGGGAGCTCGCGGCGGCCTCGCTCAACAGGTCGATGCCCGTGATGCCGAGATCGGCCACCCCGTCGCCCACGAACTCGATGACGTCGTTCGTGCGGACGAACAGGATGTCGAGCTCGTAGTTCTGGACGAGCGAGACGAGACTGCGGTCGTGCTCCTCGAAGATCAGGCCGGCATCGTGCAGGAGACGAAGCGTCGGCTCGACCATCCGACCCTTGTTGGGGACGGCCAGCCGCAGGCGGGGCCTCATCGGTCGCCTGCGACCGGATACGGGCGCATGCCGGCCCGCGAGGCGGCGTCGAGCTTGTCGAGCATCGCCCGGTAGCCGCCCTCACCGTGGTTCAGCCAGGACGCGATCCTCGTGATGGTCGCTGTGCTGGCGCCGGTCCGCCGGGAGATCTCGGCGTAGTGCAGACCGCTGTCGAGCATCCTGACGACGGCCCAGCGCTGGGCCATGTCGCGCAGCTCGTTGAGCGTGCACAGGTCGCGGAAGAATCGCTCGGTCTCTTCGCGCGACTCGAGGCCCAGGATCGCCTCGAACAGCGCTTCGATGTCGGATGTCCGCCAGTCGTCGGCCATGTCCCATCCGTCCTTCGGTGCAGCGTTGTAACCTAGTAGCATAGTAGCGTGCTAATACGGTAGCATGGTGCCGTGGCCGTGACAAGCTCCTTCGAGATCCTGCCCGCCATCGACCTCCGCGGCGGCCGCGTCGTTCGGCTGCAGCAGGGGGACTTCGGCAGGGAGACCTCCTTCTCGTCCGAACCGGCGCAGGTCGCGCGCCGATTCGCAGAGGCGGGCGCACGGTGGCTCCACGTCGTGGACCTCGACGGAGCCAGGGACGGATCCCCGGCCCACACGACAGTGATCGGAGAGATCGTCGAAGCAGTCGGCGACCGCGTCTCCGTCGAGGTCGCCGGAGGACTGCGCGACGCGACCGTGGTGGCCTCCGCCCTCGATACCGGAGCGGCGAGGGTGGTCGTCGGCACTGCGGCGCTCGAGGATACGAGGTTCGCCGCCCGGCTCGTCGCGGCACATGGACCCGACAGGATCGTCGTCGCAGTCGACGTCCGGCGGGGAGCGGCAGTCGGTCACGGCTGGGCCGCCGAGGCGGGCGGGATCGACCCAGCCGAGCTCATCACCAGGCTCGCCGACGTCGGTGTCGCCACGTTCGAGGTCACCGCCATCGAGCGTGACGGCCTGCTCATCGGACCGGACCTCGAACTCTACGAGCGGATGGTCGCGATCGGCCGCGGCGCGATGATCGCCTCGGCCGGGATCTCGACCCTCGACGATCTGCGAGCGGTCCGGTCCATCGGCTGCACGGGAGCGATCGTCGGTCGGGCGCTGTACGAGGGTCGCCTCGACCTACGCGAGGCACTGGCCGCCGTACGCGGCCCGCTCGACGACCCCGAAAAACCAAATTGACACTGCTCCGGGACGGTGGTAGACCAGTGCCCTGACCGGGACCGCGGGGGCTCCCACCAGCCTGACCCATGGGCTGGGCTTGCGTCCCTGCTCCCCGGGATCAACACCGCAGCCGCTGCGGGTGCGCTTTTCGGGTCGGGCATGGACGGCTGGCAACTCATCAGTCCTCCGACCTTGAAGGCAACGCATCCACGGCGGCCATGGAGTCCGGGGGAGGTACGCCATGGTGCTCCGCTACTCGACGGGTGCGGTTCGGGACTACATCCCTGGTGGCTGTGGAGGACCCGATCTCCCGTTGACCATCCCGGAAGCTGCCGCGTTCCGGGCCTGGTACAGCTTTGCCGGCCACAGCCTGTTCACCCGCTGGGAGAACGGCGACGTGTGGGGCTCTGACTTCAGGGATTCGGGAGGCGGCGATCTCGATCCAAGCGGTGGGAGCGACGTCCCGGACATCTACTTCTACACCGGGCACGGCGGTTGCCAGAACCCGCCGGCTGCCACGAGTCCCGACTTCATCATCGTGTGCGGGAACTTCGGCACGCCGAACACGGTCACGATCGGCACCCAGAGCAGATGGGGGAACGGCGCAGGCAACCTCAAGTTCGCGTTCATCGATGCCAGCTGTCCGATGGACCTGGTCTCGATCCAGAACTCCTGGTTCCCGCCGTTTCGCGGGCTGCACGTGGCGACCGGCCACTCGGGCACGAGCACGGCCGACACCCTCGACAGCGTCAACCGCGGGTCGCAGTTCGCGGCGCTGAGCGCCGGCATCCCGTTGTTCTTCTTCCCGACGCTGAGCATCGGCGACGCCTGGATGGCGACCGGGACGATCGAGATCCAGAGCGGGTGCTGCGCCGTGGTGATCGCTGCCGGCAACGACCGCAACGACGCCATCGACCGGCGCGAGCACGAGCGCGTGAAAGATGGTCGGCCTGATCCGACTCCGAACTGGTTCGCCTGGAAGTGGGTCTGCCGTTGACGATGCTCACCACGACGTGAGCCGGGGACGACAGCGGGGGAGTGAACGATGGAAATGCACGTGGATGAGGCCCAGGTCAAGGAGCTGAGGGCGCTCGCCGATCGATTGGGGGTCGATATCGGCGGGGCGAAACGCGAGGGCGTCGAGGGCAACACGGCCGGCGTCGAATCGGACCACGTCCTGTTCAGCCGGCGTCTCGACAGCCGGACCTTCTTCGTCCAGGACCGTCGGTTCGGGGACCCGAAGGAGGGAGGCGCCCTCTTCGACGGGCCCGACGACGCGATCATCGAAGCCGCACGCGGCGTCATGGAGAGACTGGAGGTGCCCGCCTCCGAGATCGCCGAGACGACCATCCTCGCGGAGCAGGCGCAGGAGGGCCGGCTGGACCCGGACACGGGTCAGATCCAGGTCGAGCCTGCGTACGCGGGCAAGCGACAGGCACTGATCACCCGTCAGGTCAAAGAGCTTCCCGTCTGGTCGTCGAGCATGCTGCTCGGCCTGAACTGGGATAGCAGCATCGGCTTCCTGCAGCTCCACTGGCCGGAGATCCCAGACGATGTCCTCGGCCGGGCCCGGAAGCTCCAGGCCATCGCGCGGCAGGGCTGGACGCCGCCGGACCGGGAGGGCGCGAAGGTCGAATCGGTCGAGGCCGGGGTCATCCACTCCCCGGCGATCGGCTTCGTGATGGACTTCGAGCCTGCGATCCGGGTCATCTACGCGCCGACCGACGAGTCGTTCGGGAAGAAGCCGGTGCTCTATCTCGACGAGAACGGCGACGACGTCCCGATCCCGCGGCAGTTCGAGAAGTTCGAGGAGCCGCCGATCGACAAGCGGCCCGAGCTTCCCGATCGCGACCGGGTCAAGGAGGCGCGCGCTCAGTTCAAGTCGCTGCTGCTGGCGAACCCGAACTACTTCGGCACGCTCGGCGACCTCGGACCCAAGCCCGAACTGGTGATCAACGGGGACACCGCGTACGAGGAGATCGGCTGCATCGGGTACGAGCCCGACCTCCGGCGCCTCGAGGCGGTCGTCTACGTCAAGCAGGAATTCGGATATGGGGGAGGCATCTGCTCGCCGGGCACACCAGAGTATGTCCGCTTCTACCTGTCATTCGATGGTGGCGCCACCTGGGTCGACCAGGGCATGGGCAGCTTCACGGCCTACGACATCCCCGGCAGCAAGCCGCTCGAGTACGACGTCACCGTCCATGTCGATCCTTCGAGCGCATGGTGCTTCCTGAGGTCCTTCCGCTCGCCCGAGCCATCCTCGCCTGGAACGATCCGCCTCCTGCAAACACGCCAGATCACATCCCGGTCTGGGGCGAGGTCCAGGAGGCCCAGATCCAGATCGCGCCACGTCACTTCTTCCTGGTCGGCGACCTGCTCAAGGAGCTGGACGTCGAGCTGTCGCCCGACCTCGCCCAGGTCGTGTCGCCGTCGAAGAGCCTCGACACGAACAAGCCCGAGGCGCTCACGGTCCCCGAGCTCCACGCCCTCTACAAGGACACGGACGTCCCGGGCCATCGCTTCCTCCACAAGACTCTCGAGGCGCAGATCGCCAGCCCGGCACCGGCCGCCGTCCTCAAGAGCCCGCTCTCAAGCCTCTTCGCCGACCTGGACATCGACCTCGCGGCGGTCATCGGGGCGTTCTTCAAGACCGACGGCGACACGTCCTTCGAGGAGCTGCACTGCGTCGGGCTGAACCCGGTCGAGTCGGCGCTGATCGGCACGCTGACGGTGAAGAAGTCCGCCGGCTTCAATGGCGGTCTGTGCACCGCGGGAAGCAAGGAGTTCGTCGCGTTCTGGATCGACTACGGGTCCGGCTTCACGTACGCCGGCACCACGTCTGTCGACGTGCACGACATCACCGGGATCGGGCCCAACGGCATCGAGTACGCCGTCTTCCTCCCGGTCGACCTGACGACGCATCAGCGGCCGTGCGAGGCGGGACCCGTGACGGCGCGGGTGCGGGCCATCCTTTCGTGGCAGACGCCACCTCCGTGGTGGCGACTCCAACTTCGTCCCGCATTGGGGCAATCGGGAAGAGACCACCATCCACATCAAGCCGGGTCCCACGGTCCAGGCACAGGTTCCCTTCCTCAGCCGGCTCGGCGACATTCCCGAGCAGTTCATCTCGAACAACGGCAAGGCGACCGGCTCGACGATCCAGACCGGTTTCGTCGCCTCGGACAGCCCCTTCGGTGGGGTCATCACGGTCGCCGGCCACGTCTCGAACGCCATCCCCGGCCAGAAGTACCGGATCATGCGCAAGCTGCATGGCGCGCCCGACACCTCGTACCTCCCGATCACCGACGAGCCCGGCGGGCTGTCACTGACCCTCAGCACGTGGGACATCATCAACGGCTGGCAGCAGCTGACGCAGGTGTTCCATGCCGACGCGCAGGGCTACTACGACTACCAGGACTTCTCGTCGAACCACAACGTCGAAGGCGACCTGATGCTGCGCTGGTTCTCGACGGCCGGCGAGGACGGGTTGACCTTCGACCTGCGGATCGACCTGAGCGTCGACGGGAACCCGGCCCACGACGTCCACAGCAACGTGGTCACCGCGCTCGTCGACAACATCGGTCCGGTTGCGACCCTCGACATCGACCTCGGCATGGGAGTCCAGTGCGCGGACTTCAATACCGGAGCCGTGTTCACCGGCACATTCGACGCGACCGACGACTACTTCGGCAGCTTCTCGTTCGAGATCCAACCCGCTGGACCGGCGCACGGCGTCCTGCCTGTGCCGGCGAGCGGAACTTCGACCGCGTTCGGCGGAGCGATCGGCGACCCGGGCGTCAGCGGCGGGACCTACACGCTGACGACCGGTGTGCCGCCCGGCCCGCCGCAGCCGATGGACCCGTGCGGCTACGCGCTGATCCTCCACGTGTGGGATCGCACCAACGTGAACAGCGGTGGCGGCAGCCACCACAACCAAGCTGCCGTGGGGTTCTGCATCCGGGTGCCCTGAGTCGAGACCGCAGGCGATGGCCGGCTCGTCGCCGACGAGCCGGCCGCAGAGGTCAGTGCCCCGGGAGGTGACCGCCGGCCGCCTCGATCTCCTTGCGGTGGGCGTCGATCACCTTCTCGGCGATCTGTGACGGCACATCCTCGTAGTGGTCGAGGGTTGCGCTGAACGAGCCCGGCCCTGGGCCAGCGAGCGCAGCTCCGTGGCGTAGTTGAACAGCTCCGCCTGCGGGACGTGCGCGCTGATGATCTGGATGTCGCCGTCGGAATCCATGCCGAGGACCCGGCCGCGCCGGCCGTTGAGGTCGCGGTTGACCTCGCCCATGTACGCGTCCGGGATCCGGATCTCGACCGACATGATCGGCTCGAGGAGCGCCGGCTTCGCGTGATGGACGCCGTCCTTGAGCGCTATCGAGGCCGCGATCTTGAACGACAGCTCGTTCGAGTCGACCGGATGGAACGACCCGTCGTACAGGGTGGCCCGGAAGTCCGACAGCGGATAGCCCGCGAGGACGCCGCCCTGCGGCGGCCTCGCGGATGCCCTTCTCGACACCCGCGAAGAAGCCCTTCGGGCACCGATCCGCCGACGACCCGCTCGGCGAACTCGACACCGCCGTCTGGGTTCGGCTCGAGCTCGATCCAGACGTCACCGAACATGCCGTGGCCGCCGGTCTGCTTCTTGTACCGGCCGTGGACCTGGGTCTTGCCCCGGATCGTCTCCCGGTACGGCACGCGCGGCGTGTGGGTGGCGATCGCCGCGCCGAACTTGCGCTTGAGCCGCTCGATGATGACCGAGGTGTGGGCCTCGCCCATCGTCCGCAGGACCTGCTCGCCGGTGGCGCTCCGCTCGAGACGAACGGTCGGCTCCTCCTCGAGCATGCGCGCGAGGGCCGGTCCCATCTTGTCGAGGTCGCCCTTGGTCTGGGGCTCGATCGCGACCATCAGCGAGGGCTCGGGGAACTCGACCGGCGGCAGTGCGAAGGGCCGTTCCTTGTGCTCAGGGTGTCGCCGGTCTCGGTCACGGCCAGCTTCGCGATGGCGCCGATCTCGCCTGCCTCGAGCTCTCCGATCAGTTCCTGCTCCTTGCCGTGCAGCAGAAGCAGCTGGCCGATCCGCTCGTCCTCGCCCCGGGTCGTGTTCCAGACGTGCGCCTGCGAGCGGAGCGTGCCCGACAGG
Source organism: uncultured Chloroflexia bacterium (assembly GCA_963772995.1). GTDB lineage: Bacteria > Chloroflexota > Limnocylindria > Limnocylindrales > CSP1-4 > SPCO01. The sequence goes on from CAVYZQ010000021.1 coordinate 11,744, forward strand.
ACGCGCAGGTAGGTGAGCCGCCCCACGAACGGGTCGGCGGTCGTCTTGAACACGCGAACGAGGAGCGGGCCATTCTCGTCGGCCGGGACGTCCACGGTCTCGCCGCCCTTGTCGGTGGCCTTCGCCGGCGCCTCGTCGGCCGGCGACGGGAGATAGCGCACGATCGCGTCGAGCAACGGGCGCAGCCCGATGCCCTTGGTCGAGCTGCCGACGAGCACCGGCGCCAGGACGCTGTCCTTGACACCCTTGCGCAGGCAGGCCTCGAGCTCCGCGTCGGCGATCTCCTCGCCCTCGAGATACTTGGTCAGGACGTCGTCGTCGGCTTCGGCGGCGGCTTCGAGGAGCTGGTCGCGCCGCCGGGCGACCTCCGATGCGAGCTCATCGGGGATGGGGATCTCGACCTCGGCCGAGCCGTCCCAGTGATAGGCCTTGCGGTGGACGAGGTCGACGAAGCCGTCGAACGACTCGGCTGCCCCGATCGCCAGCTGGAGCGGGGCGATCTTCTCGCCGAAGCTCGACCGGAGCGCATCGAGGGCGCTCATGGGATCGGCATTCTCGCGATCGCACTTGTTGATGAAGAAGCAGGTCGCGGTCCTCGTCGTCCGGGCCAGGTCGACCGCCTTCTCGAGGCCCGCTTCGACACCGCCCGAGGCATCCATGACGAGGACGGCGCCGTCGCTGGCGGCGAAACCCTCGATGACGTCCGCCACGAAATCGGAATAGCCCGGGGTGTCGACCACGGAGATCCGCGTCCCGTCCCGCTCGAACGTCCCGACGGCGAGGCTCAGCGACATCCGCCGGCGCTGCTCCTCAGGTTCGAAGTCGAGGTGCGCCGTCCCGTCGTCCACGCGTCCGAGCCGGGGGATCGCCCCCGCTTTGAACATGAGCTGTTCGGCGAGCGTCGTCTTGCCGGCGCCTGCGTGGCCAGCCAGGACGACGCTCCGAAGGTGGGGCAGGTCGACACTCTTCATCGTCATCGGTTCGTCGGTCCTTCCAGGGTGTCGGGGGACAGGGGACGTCCGGGGGAGCAAGGGGTCCGACCATGATAGTCCGCTATACTCCGGCCCGCGATGTCAGGTCATTCCAAATGGTCCACGATCAAGCGCCAGAAAGGCGTCACGGACGCCAAGCGAGGGGCACTCTTCACCAAGGTCGCCCGCGAGATCTCGGTGGCCGCCCGGCAGGGTGGCGGTGACCCCGACGCAAACTACCGGCTGCGGCTCGCGATCGAGAAGGCACGCTCGGTGAACATGCCCGCCGACAACATCAAGCGGACGATCGACAAGGCGACCGGCGGAGGCGAGGCCGTCGAGTTCGAGGAGATCGTGTACGAGGGATACGGGCCCGGTGGCGTGGCCGTCCTCGTCGAAGCGCAGACCGACAACCGGAACCGGACAGCGGCCGAGGTGCGGTCGATCTTCACCAAGTCCGGCGGCCAGCTGGCGGGTTCCGGAGCGGTCGCCTGGCAGTTCGAGCCGCGCGGCTACATCGAGGTCCCGCGAGCGGGGATCGACGCCGACGAGGTGGCGCTCGCCGCGATAGACGCGGGTGCCGAGGACGTGGACACCGACGGCGAGGTGAGCATCGACATCTACACCTCGCCGGCCGATCTGGAGCAGGTGCGACGCGCACTCGAAGCCGCGGGCGTGCCGGTCGATTCGGCCGAGTCGACGATGATCGCGAAGCAGACCGTCGAGCTCGACTCGTCGAAGGCGCGCCAGGCGCTGCGCCTCGTCGAGCAACTCGAGGATCTCGATGACGTGTCGCGAGTGACGGCCAACTTCGACATCCCCGAAGACGTGTTTGCCGAGGTCGCCGGGTGATCGTCCTGGGCATCGACCCGGGGACCGCCGCGCTGGGCTACGGGATCGTCGAACGAAACGGCGGACGCCTGCGCGAAGTGGACCACGGGGTCCTCACGACGAGCCCCGACCTGCCATTGCCCGAGCGGCTGCTCGCCATCCATGCCCTCGTCGACGAGCTGCTCGCCCTCCACGAGCCGGACCTGCTCGGCCGTCGAGCGACTGTTCTTCTCGCGAAACGCGCAGACGGCCTTTGCGGTCGGCCAGGCCCGAGGCGTGGTGCTGCTGGCGGGGGCCCAGCACGGCACACCCGTGTGCGAGGCGACCCCGAACGAGGTGAAGAGCGCGATCGCGGGCTATGGCGCAGCCGACAAGGAGCAGGTCCAGCGCATGGTCCAGCTCGTCTGCGGGATGACCGAGCTGCCTCGGCCCGACGATGCAGCCGATGCGCTCGCGATCGCCATCTGGGCCGCCAACACGGCACGGGTCGGGTCGAGCACGGCGGGACCGGGCAGCGCGGGTGTCCTGGACCGGGCAGCGGTGGCGCCCATCACCCGCGGCGAGACCGGCTACGAGCGAGCGGTGCGCGAAGCGCTCGCCGAGGAACGCAACGAGAAGCGCAGCGCTTCGTAGCGTGACGGGCGCGCGGGCGATGGGCGACCCGTGGCGCGGCTCGGGGCGGGTCTGGGGCGCGGCACGGCGGCGCATCGTTGACTGCCAGTCGACGATTCCCGGCTGGTGGCCGGTCTGAACGGCCAACCGGTGCGTCCAGCGCCGCAACGTTGACCCCGAGTCAACGGAACAGCCCCCACGAGGCGCGCTCGAGGCGGCTCGGGTGTGCCATGACGCGCGCAAATCGTTGACCCCGAGTCGACGGACTCCGGCATGATCGCCTCGGTCGAGGGCATCGTCGGAGCGGTCGCGGTCGACTCGCTCGTCATCGAAGTCGGAGGCATCGGGTACCGCGTGTTCGTGGCACCCTCCGTGCTCGCATCCGCACAGCCCGGCAAGTCGCTCAAGCTCCACACCCACCACCTGGTTCGCGAGGACCTCCAGGCGCTGTACGGCTTCCGGTCGGTCGAGGAGCTCGGCTTCTTCGATCTGCTGCTGACGGTCAACGGCGTCGGGCCCAAGGTGGCGCTGGCGATCGTCGGGAGCCGGCCGACGCCCGATCTGCAGCTGGCGATCATGACCGGCGACCAGGCCGTCCTCGTCAGCATCCCGGGGATCGGCAAGAAGCTCGCGGAACGGGTGATCTTCGAGCTCAAGGAGAAGGTGGCCGCGGCCGGGGTGCTGGCGGCCGGGCCGTCGGCCGCTGGCGGCGCGGCAGGCGAAGGCGAGATCGTCGCCGCGCTTCAGGCGCTCGGCTACTCGCTCGCGGAGGCGCGGGGGGCGTCGCGATCCGCGCTCGCCGACGTGGGTGTCGACTCGACGCTCGAGGAGCGGGTCAAGGCGGCGCTTCGCAGCCTGGTCCGGGACTGACGGATGCTCCCGGCCCGAGCGCCCAGGGCGGGCGACGGACCGGGAGCGGGACGAGGGATCGGGCGGGTCGCAGGGTGACCCCCCGACTTACCTCTTGAGATGCTGGTACGTGGCGTGCAGCGACTGGAAGTCCTCGGCCGGCGCCTTGAGAGGCGTTCGCGAACGAGGGAGGCTCGGCCATCCTTGCGCGACGTGAGGAGCGACTGGTAGTCCTCATTCGGAGCGGTCGTCGACGGTGTCTCCTGGACGCCGCCGGGCCGCCCGTAGAAGTAAGGGTCGGCGGGAGGGGGTGTCGGCTGGACGCCGCCGGGCCATCCGTAAAAGTAGGGGTCGGCGGGTGCGGCGGTCGGCGCGGCTGCATGGGCCGCCTCGGGCGCGCGCGGCGCCGCCTCCACCGAGCAGGCCGCGACGGCGATGCTGAAGAGGGCGATCGCGATGATCCCCGGTCGCTTGTCCATGTCGGCTCTCCTATCCCCACCGACCCCGAGGTCGGGGTCATTGCCGACACGCTATGACTCGACGGTGGTCCGGGAAATCTGGCGTTTGCACGAACCGCGTCGGTGCGGACTCTTCATTTCCCGCGACCGTGGGAGGTATCACCGTTTAGGGTCACGCGGGCGCGGCCCGGTCCAGCCCCAGCCGGACCGCGATCGCCGCAGCCTCCGTGCGGGTCTCCACGCCGAGCTTGCCCAGGATGTGCGACACGTGGACCCCGGCCGTGCTCTCGCTGATGAACAGCTCGCTGGCGATGCGCCGGTTGGTGTAGCCCTCGGCGACCAGGGCGAGGACTTCCCGCTCCCGCTCGGTCAGCCCGAACGGATCGGCCGGAGCCGCGGGCTGCGCGGACCCGTCGCGCGAATCAGCCTGACCGTCGGATCCGGCGTCGACCGCCATCCCGGTGCGTCCCCCGGCGGCCGGCGCGCGGCCGGCTCCGAAGTCCACCCGCATCCGGCGGCCGAGGCTTTCGATGCGCGCGGTGAGTGACGCGGCGCCGATCCGCGTCGCGATCGCGTGGGCCTGGCGCAAGCCGCTCGGCCGCCGCACCCGCCTCGCCCCGGCCGCCGTAAGCCTCGGCCGCGCGCCACAGGACGTACGCCTCGAGGAAGGGGGCGGGCCGCGCCTGGACAGCGGGTCGGACGGCCTCCCAGCCGGCCGGGTCGTCCTCGCCCGAGGCGCGGGCGAGCTCGGCCGCGCAGAGCGCCATCCGCCAGCCGATCTCGTGCTCGGCGAGCGCGTCCGGCTCGGTCATGCGCTCCGTCGAGCGGCGGTAGCGGTCGATCACGTCGGTCGCCGCCTCGACCGCGCTCGGCCGCGGCATCGGCGTGCCGTCCGGCTCGTGCCTTGACCGCCAGGTCGGCCGCGGCCTGGACGGCCGGGATCGCCAGCTGGCCGAGGATGACGGCGTCGTCCATCAGGGCGAGCCGATCGAAGCCTTCACGGGCGATGACCAGGGCACCCTCAGGGTCGCCGTCCCACAGCGCGATCTCGGTTCGGAACGTGTGCAGGTCGATCACGTACTGGGCATCCTCGATCCCGACTGCCGCGGACCGGGCGATCTCGAGGTGACGCCGTGCGGCCGCCAGGTCCCCGGTCCGGATGGCCAGATGGGCGAGCGTGACGTACAGGTGGACGGTGCTGACACCCGGCAGCGCGCGAGGAACGTTGCGCTCGAGCAGCTCGGCGGCCTCGGGATAGCGCGCCAGCTCGATCAGCATCGCGGCGGCGTTGAGCTCGAGGAAGATCCCGAAGCTCAGCTCGCTGCCATACCGTCGGCTGCTCTCGACGCCGGCGAGCGACACCTCGAGCGCCTCCTCCACGAACCCGCCCATCTCGAGCACGCTGCCGAGGTTCGCCTGGGCGCGCGGGATCGCGACGGGATCATCGGCAGGGCTGGCCAGGTCGATCGAACGGCGCAGAAGGTCGATGCCGCCAGCGATGTTGCCGAGGGTCGCGAGATCGACGCCGAGGATGCTCATCGCCCGCGACTCGATGCCCTGGTCGCCCAGCGCCCGGGCCGAGGTCTATCGCCCGTTCGGCGACCGGCCGCGAATCGCCGGACCGGCCGGCGAGCATGAGGTTGGCGGCGAGACCGGTCAGCATGCGAGCCTGCGCGCTCGATGGCGCGGCCTCGTCGAGCGACTCCGCCGACCTGTCGAGGGGGCCGGTCGAAGCGCCGAGCGGACCCGCCTCGAGAAGACCGACCGCCTCCTCCAGCAGACGGATCGACGTCGCCGTGTCACCGGCCAGCCACGCCGCGTTCCCCAGGCGCTCTCGCGCGCCGGGCGCGCCGCTCGACATCGCCACCGGGCCCGTCGGTCGCATCGACCACCTCGACCGCGCGCCGCGCCAGGTCGACCGCACGCGACCCGTCGCCGATCAGGAGCGCCGCACCACTGGCCGCGTCGAGAAGATCGGCCAGGTCCCGATCGGTCGGTCGGTCCGTAGGGCGGGACCAGGTCCCAGGTGTCGATCGCGTTCTCGTACTGGCGGGCGGCCTCCGCGTACCCATACACGGCCCGCGACGCGTCGCCGGCGACGATGGCGGCCGCAAGCGCCTGGGCCGGCCGATGCCCGCAGGTTCCAGTGATGGGCGATCTCCACGAGGCGGTTCGTCTCCGCGGCCCCGCCGGCCGAGGGCCGCCGCCCATCGCCTCGGCATATGCGGCGTGGAGCCGTCGCCGCTCCGACGGCAGGAGTCGCTCGTAGGCTGCTTCCTGGGTCAGCGCGTGCCGGAACCCGTATCGCTCGACGGTCTCGTCGGCGTCGACGACCAGCAGCTGCGCCTCGATCGCCTCGCGCAGAGCCACTCCGAGATCGTCTTCTGACAGCCCGCACACCTCGGCGAGGATCTCGTGGTCGACTGTGCTGGCCGGCCACCGCCGCGATCTCGACGACGCGACCGGTCTCCGGCGACACGGCCGACAGGCGCACCAGCAGCACGTCCCGCAGCGTCTCGGGCAGGCGCTCCCGCGCTCGCGACGGTTCGCTGGCCGCGGCCGTGAGCTCCTCGGCGAAGAAGGCGTTCCCGTCGGACCTCCGGGCGATCGAATTCGACGAGCGTCGGTGCGGGCGGCTCGCCCGCGATCGCCGGTCAGCAATGCGACGAGCTCGGCGCGGTCGAACCGGGCGAGGTCGATCCGGTCGACCCGCGGCTGGCGCTCGGCCTCGGCCAGCCAGGCCGTCAGCGGATGGCGTCGGTGAAGCTCGTCGGTGCGGAAGGTGCCGACGATGAGCAGACGCTCCGTCCGGCCGTTGCGCGCGAGGTAGGCGAGCAGGTCGCGCGTGGAGCGGTCCGCCCAATGGAGGTCCTCCACGACGAGGAGGACGGGCCGCCCCTCGCCGAGGCCGCCGAGCAACCGCAGGATCCCCTCGAAGATGCGGATCTGGAGCCATTCGCCACCGGTGTCTCCGCGGCGTGAACCGTCGCGGCGTCCCGGAGAGCTCCGGCACCAGCCGCGACAGCTCGCCGAGGCTCGGTCCTGCGGCGTCGGCGATGGTCGCGCGATCCACGCTCTCTGACCAGGGCGCGCAGCGCCTCGACGATCGGGCCGAACGGGAGGCCGTCGTCGCCGAGCGCGACCGTGCCCCCCTCGAGGGCGAGCCAGCCGCCGTCGCGCAGTCGTGCGGCGACCTCGCCGACAAGCCGGCTCTTGCCGATCCCGGCCTCACCACCGACGAGGACGATCGAGGCAACGCCGGACGCGGCGAGATCGGCGGTCGAAAGGAGCCTCCCGAGCTCCTCCGATCGGCCGACGAAAACGGGGCTGGACAGGCGTCGCGCCATCGCCCCGGATGATAGGGCACGGTCGCGCCCCTCCCGCAGGGTTGGGAGGGGCGCAACGATGCCGTTCAGGCGGGCGAGCCCGCCGAGCCCCGGGTCCCGCGCAGGTTGGCGTACCCGGCCCCGGCGCTCGACCGGCGGACGAACCTCGTGAAGCTCGAGATCCCGCCGCGAACGATGCCCGGACGCCTCTCGCCGGTCCGTGCGGCCCGCTCGAGCGCTCGCTGCATCTGCTCGCGCTCGCGGTTCTGCTCGTGAAGGAAGAGAAAGGTGTGTGGATCGACGTTGTACATGGCGGTCCCCTCCGGTGCGCTGCGACCCTCATTCGAGGACGTTGAGGACACCCTAGGCGGCGATCGGCGGCGAAACATCGGGCGTGTTGGGGATAAACGGACGGCCCGACCCTTCATTTACCGGCAGGGCTCGCGGACGGCACCTTTAGGCGCGCCCGACCGAGCGGGGCGCGGGCGGTCTACGGTCTCCGTCCGGCGAGCGCGTCGGCGTGCCGGCCGCGCGGGTCGATCGACGCTCGGCCCTGGCGGTTCGCGAGCTCGGCCAGCGTCTCGACGTCGAGGATCTCGAGCATGGCGTCCCGGACGTCGATCATGACGTCGCGGAGCGCGCAGCTCGCCTCATCGAGGCACGAGCACGGCGAGTAGTAGCGCAGCGACACGCACCCCAGCGGCGCGAGCGCGCCATCGAGCAGTCGGATCACGCGGCCGATCGAGACCGACGACGGATCGACCGCCATCTCGAAGCCGCCGTGCGCGCCCAGCGTCGAGCGGACGATCCCGGCGTGCTTGAGCGAGGACATGATCTGTTCGAGGAACTTGGTCGGCAGCCGGTTCCGCTCTGCCAGGACCGCCAGCGCGACCGGGCCGTCGCCGTCGTGGCGGACGAGATCGATCAGAGCGCGCAGACCGTACTCGGAGCGGCGGGAGAGGCGCATCCCGGCATCCTAGCGCGGAAGTCCTAGCAGCGCGGTGGGACTTCGCCTCCGCGTCGAACATCCGTGCGAAATGCGGCTGTCCTGTGCTAGACTTCGCGCCGATGGCCGACGACATCGGGCGCATCCTCTCGGCGGATCTCGAGGACGACGGCGACCTCGTGATCGAAGGCACCCTTCGTCCGCGGACCCTCGGCGAGTACATCGGACAGCGCGAGGTCAAGGCCAACCTGTCGGTGCTGCTCCAGGCGGCGCGGGGGAGGGGAGAGGCTGCCGACCACGTCCTGCTCTACGGGCCGCCCGGGCTCGGCAAGACGACTCTTGCCACGATCATCGCACGCGAGCTTGGGCGTCAACGTGAAGTACGCGTCCGGCCCGGCCATCGAACGTGCGGGCGACCTCGCGGCGATCCTGACGTCGCTCGAGGAGCGCGACGTCCTGTTCATCGACGAGATCCATCGGCTCAACCGGGCGGTCGAGGAGATCCTCTACCCCGCGATGGAGGATTACGCCCTCGACGTGATGATCGGCAAGGGCCCGTCCGCCCGCTCGCTTCGGCTCAGCCTGAAGCCCTTCACCGTGGTCGGCGCGACCACCCGTGCCGGGCGCATCAGCAGCCCGCTGCGCGACCGGTTCGGCGCCACCTACCGCCTCGACTTCTACACGGAGCCCGAGTTGATGGCGATCGTCGAGCGGTCGGCGACGATCCTGCGCGTCGAGATCGATCCGGCCGCGACCCGTGCCATCGCGCGGCGAGGGCGCGGCACGCCGCGCATCGTCAACAGGTTGTTGAAGCGGGTACGCGACCACGCCGAGGTCCACGGCGATGGCAGGGTGGACGAGCCGACCGCGACCGCGGCGATGCGCGCGATGGAGATCGACGACGAGGGGCTCGATTCCACCGACCGCAAGCTCCTCGCCGCGATCGTCCAGAAGTTCGCGTCGGGGCCGGTCGGGGTGGCCGCGCTGGCCGCTGTGCTGTCGGAGGAGGTCGAGACGATCGAGGACGTCTACGAGCCGTTCCTCCTCCGACTCGGATTCATCGACCGCACGCCGCAGGGCCGGATCGCCACGGACCTCGCGCGGGCGCACCTGGCCGGGCTCGGCTACGAGATCCCGCCGCCGCGCCGGTCCGACCCGGGGATGCCCGGGCTGTGGGACCTGCCGGCCCAGGACGCATCTGGCGGGCCGGGCACGGCCGGCGGCGCCCCGAGCGCCTGATGGACGGCCTCGAGCCGGTCGGTCGAGCTCTCGTCGTCATCGGCCTGTTCATCATGGTCCTCGGCGCGATCATGATCCTGACCCCGCGCGTGCCGTTCCTCGGGCGGCTGCCCGGCGACATCGTGATCCAGCGCGACGGCCTGACGATCTACATCCCGATCACGACCATGCTGATCGTCTCGGTCCTGCTGTCGGTCGTGCTCAACGTCATCGGACGGAACCGGTAGGTGGCCGGGCCCGCATCATTCGCGGTCGAGGTCGCGCCGCCCGCGGACGGGTCGACCAGGGCGCGGGTCGGGCGCCTGACCTTGACCCATGGCGTCGTGGAGACGCCGCAGTTCATGCCCGTCGGGACCAACGCGACGGTCAAGGCCCTGACTCCCGACGACATCCGGGCCGCGGGTGCGTCGATCATCCTCGCCAACACGTATCACCTGTATCTGCGGCCGGGACACGAACGGATCGCGCGGCTCGGCGGCCTCCACCGGTTCATGGACTGGGACGCGCCGATCCTCACCGATTCGGGCGGGTTCCAGGTCGTGTCACTCGGCGACCTGCGCGTCGTGGACGACGATGGAGTGACCTTCCGCAGCCACCTCGACGGCTCGCACCCACCGGTTCACGCCGGAGATCGCCGTCGGGGTCCAGGAGGCGCTCGGCTCGGACGTCGCGGTCGCCTTCGACCAGCCGGTCTTCCCGAGCTCGGCTCGTGCCGTCGTGGCCGACGCGACCGAGCGGACACATCGATGGGCCGAGCGATCGCTGGCCGCCCACGATCGGCCCGACCAGGCTCTCTTCGGCATCATCCAGGGCGGTCTCGAGCCGGACCTCCGCGCGGCGTCGACGCGATTCATCGCGGGCCTCCCCTTCGACGGCATCTGCATCGGCGGGCTCGCCGGCGACGAGACACCCGCCGAACGAGATGCCACGCTCGATGTCACGGTCACGTTGCTGGCGGACGACCCGCGGCCGCGCTACCTGATGGGTCTGGGCTCGCCGGCGGACCTCCTCGAGGCCGTCCATCGGGGAGTGGACCTGTTCGACTCGGTGCTGCCCGCCCGGGTCGCCCGCAACGGTCAGCTGTGGGTTCCGAGCGACAGTGAGGGAGGCGGGCGGCTCAACATGCGCAATCAGCGCCACCTCGACGACCCCGCACCGGTCCAGGAGGACTGCCCGTGCATCCTGTGCCGGCGCTTCTCGCGGGCGTACCTCGCTCACCTGTTCCGGGCGAAGGAGCTCCTCGCCTATCGTCTCGCGACTTGTCACAACCTGACCTTCACCCTAGACTTCATGGCCAGGATCCGAGCCGCGATCCAGGCCGGAACGTTCCCCGCCACGATGTCCGAGTTGCGCCTTCGCGCGGGCCGGCCAATCGGCGGTGAAGGCACCGAGAAGTCGGCGTGAAGGGTCATCCGATACGTTGCAGCACGACGCGGAGGCGCACCGATGGGCTCGCGAGACCGACCTCACAAGGAGGCCAAGAAGAAGCCGAAGGCCAAGAGCGCGCAACCGAGTCTGTCGCCGCTGTCGGAACCCCCGCAGAACGTCGAGGTGATCCGGAAGCCGCGCAAGGAACGGCACGTCGTCGAGGACGACACCAACGAAGGCTGATCGCCAGGCGGACGCCCATCGCGCTCCGCTCCGGCGGTCTACGGGTCGGATGAGGAGCGTGACGGATCGATGGCGATGACGGAAGAGCGGAACGCGGAGCGAGCGGCGGCGGAACGCGGCAAGGCAGTGGACGCCGCGCTCGCGAGCATCGAGAAGCAGTTCGGGCGCGGCGCGATCATGAAGCTCGGCTCGCGCGAGAAGCTCGTGCTCGAGACGATCCCGACCGGGTCGATCGCGCTCGACCTCGCGCTCGGCGTCGGCGGCATCCCGCGCGGCCGGATCACCGAGATCTTCGGCCCCGAGTCCTCGGGCAAGACCACCGTCTGCCAGCACGTCCTCGCGGAGGCCCAGGCCCGCGGCGGCGTCGTCGCGTTCATCGACGTCGAGCACGCCCTCGACCCCGGTTACGCGCGCGCCTGCGGCGTCAACGTCGACGAGCTCCTCGTCAGCCAGCCCGACACGGGCGAGCAGGCGCTCGAGATCACCGAGACCCTCATCCGCTCGGGTGGCATCGACTGCGTCGTCGTCGACTCGGTGGCCGCGCTCGTGCCGCGCGCCGAGATCGAGGGCGAGATGGGCGACAGCTTCATGGGCGTCCAGGCGCGGCTGATGAGCCAGGCCTTGCGCAAGCTGACAGGCGCCGTCTCGCGGTCCAACACGGCGCTGATCTTCACCAATCAGCTTCGCGAGAAGATCGGCGTGATGTTCGGCAACCCGGAGACGACGCCCGGCGGTCGGGCCATGAAGTTCTACGCCTCGGTCCGGCTCGACATCCGGCGGATCGAGACCATCAAGAGCGGGACCGAATCGGTCGGCAACCGGGTCCGGGTCAAGGTCGTCAAGAACAAGGTCGCCGCGCCGTTCCGGGTGGCCGAGTTCGACATCATGTACGGCGAGGGCGTCTCCAAGGAGGGAGGCCTGCTCGACGTCGGCGTGGCGATGGACACGGTGACCAAGACCGGCGCCTGGTTCACGTTCGGCGACACGCGGCTGGGCCAGGGCCGTGAGGCGTCCAAGGAGTTCCTCAAGACCCATCCGGAGATCGCCGCCGAGATCGACCGGCTGATCCGGGCCAAGATCAACGACGTTTCGATCCCGGTCGAGGGCATCGAAGAGGCGGAGTAACACCTCACCAAACCGTTCTGACTCGCAGCGCGTGGCCGGCCGATCGAGGACCGACGAGGAACGTCGCGAGGAGCGGGCAGCCATCGACGACCCGCAGGTCGTGCTTGACGCGGCGGCGAGGTTCCTCGAGCCCCGGGCGCGGTCGGTCGCGGAGGTCCGCCGCCATCTGACGCGGGCCGGCTACCGGCCGGAGCTAGTCGCGGGCGCAATCGAGCGCCTGACCGAGCTTGGCATCCTCGACGACGAGGCGTTCGCCCGTTCCTGGGTGGCCTCGCGCGACCGCGCCCGCCCACGCGGCGAGCACGCGATCCGGACCGAGCTGGCGCGCAAGGGCATCGACCGCGCGTCTGTCGACCTCGTGCTCGAGGAACGGCGCGAGGCGCATGCGACACGCGCCGGCAGCGACGACACCGGTGGGCCGGCCGGATCGGCAGACCTCGCCGCCGCCGAACGCCTGCTCGCCGGGCACGCCCGCACCCTCGCCCGCGTGAGCGACCCGCGCCAGCGCCGCGCCCGCGCGTACGCGCTGCTGGCGCGCAACGGGTTCGACCCTGACGTCTGCCGGACAGTGGCGGCCCGTGCCGGCCGGGAGGACGAGCCGGATCCGTTCGACGGTTCGTCCGACTGATCAAGGCCCCACGGGCCGTCCATCTCGGACGTCCCACAAACGGCGCACATGTAACATCGCCGAGCAACAGAGCGTCCGTCGTTGTGCCGCGTCGAGTCCGATCGGCCGTTGGGGCGAGGGCGAACCATGAGGGGCACCGGGAGTTCCGCAATATCCGGGGCAGCAGCGCGTCTCATCCAGGATGGACGCACTGGTGCTCAGGATGGGTGAACTCGATGCCATGGTCGCGGGGTCCGCGTCGCTGGGCCGGTCGATCGCCGACATCGTCGGATCGATCTACGACGGGCACCAGCGCGAACTGTTCACGTTCGCGCTGCGATCCTGCCGCGACCAGGAGGCTGCGGAGGACGTAGTCCATGAGGCGTTCGTCCGCCTCATCGTGGAGATCGAGGCAGGCCCGGACGCCAACGGAACGTGCGGGCCTGGCTCTACCGTGTGGTGGCCAACCTCGTGGTCTCGCGAGCGCGCCATGCGACCGTTGTCGAACGGCGCGCCGGCGACGGGCAGACCGAGTGACGACGCCGGTCCCGAATCCGCCTACATCGCCCGTGAACGGCAGGATGCCATCGAGGTGGCGCTCGGTGAGCTCGAGGAGGACGCCCGGACCGCCCTGCTGATGGCCGCCAGGGGCTTCAACGGCATGGAGATCGCCGAGGCCATCGGCCGGAGCGGCAATGCCACGCGCACGCTGATGTGCCGGACACGACTCCAGCTTCGAGACCGTCTGGTGTCGTACGAGGTACGCGCATGATCGACCACGATCGCGCCCTCGAGCTCGCCGCGACCGCGCTCGACTTCGGCCTGTCAGACGCGGATCGAGCGGCATTGCGGGAGCATCTCGACGGCTGTCCGGCCTGTCGCGCGATCGATGGTCGCCTGCGGGCCGATGCCCGACGGATCGCCGAGCTTCCTCTCCTCGCCGCCCCCGAATGACCTGCGTGCGCGCGTCCTCGACAGCGCGGGGGCGGCGGCCGACGCCGACCAAGCTCCGGCGCCCCGCCCGTCGTCCAGGACACCCCGACACCCCTGGCAGACGACGGACCGCGCGCCACGCCGATCCGCGCACCTCGCGACCGCCGGCCGTTCGCGGTCCTGTTCGCGGCCGCGGCGATCGTGGCCCTGATCGGCGGGGTGCTGTTCTGGCGTTCGGAAGCGAACCAGGGCGCTGGCGTGGCAGCGGCGAGCCCTGCCGCAGCGAGTCCGGCGGCGTCGGGTCCGTCCGCCTCGGGACCGACGGGGTCGGGACCCGCGACGCCCGGCGGCGGGCCTGGTTCGCCGGTCGCTGAAGAGGGCTGGACGCCGACCGCCGACCTCACGGCCGATGACGTGAAGGGCGGGGTGGTCGCCCTCGGCAGCGGCTTCCGACTGGCCAGCCTCGACGGCACCCCGGCCGCGACCCTCGCCACGCACCTCACGGCCGACCCGCCGATCACCTTCGCCGTGGCCGCCGATGCAGACGGCCGATCCGCTCGGATCACCCCCAACCAACCGCTCACGCCCGGCGCTGTCTACCGGTTCACGCTGACCGCCGACGACGGCCGGACGCTCGACTCGTGGGCCTTCCAGGCGCGCCAGCCAGTGAGCGTGGTCGCGACCGTCCCGGGGATTCGGAATCGGGCGTCCCGACCAACACGGGCATCGAGGTGACGTTCGACCAGGATGGTGTCGTCGGCGCCGCAGACCACGTGACCATCGAGCCGAAGGTCTCCGGGCGCTTCGAGCAGCACGGTCGCACGCTCGCATTCGTGCCCGCCAAACGCCTGGCTGCCGCCACGATCTACACCGTGACCGTGAGCCGCGGCGTCGCGGTGGCGGGGACCGACGAGGTCCTCGAGTCGGACGTCCGGTTCAGGTTCGAGACGGCTGCCGCGAGTGCGAACGGCCAGGTGCGGACGACGTTCCAGTTCGCCGACGACGTGGTCGAGTCGGCCACCGCCGACCGGGCGACCATCGCGCTCTGGGCATTCCAGGAAACGGAGGGCGATGCCGAGATCCCGCGACCCAGGACGGCGCGGATCGAGGTCCACCGGCTTGCCGACCTCGATGCCGCGGTCGCGGCCTTCCGCCAGGTCCGGGCATCCCCCAGCTGGTCGCGCGCATCGGCCGCCGACCTCGTGCCCACCAAGGATCTGCCGACGGCGGTCTCGGTCGACGCGGAGCTGCACGAGCAGGACGGGGGCCTCTGGTTCCAGCTGCCCAAGGTCCTGCCAGCTGGCTGGTATGTCGTCACGGTCCGCTCGGGGACACGGCCCGTCCAGGCGATCCTCCAGGTCACCGACATCGCGGGCTACCTGGTCGTCACCGAAACGCGGACGCTGGTCTGGGCGAACGATCTCGCCTCGGGTGGACCGGTGGTCGGAGCGACCGTGGCGACCGACGGGGTCGATCTCGGGCGCACGGGCGAGGACGGGACCCGGATCGCGGACACGCCGCTGGCCCTCAAGGGCTCGGACGAGCCGTGCACCGACGATTGCTGGCCGGTGGTCACCGTCCGTTCCGGCGATCGCGCCACCTTCCTGCCCGCAAACGGTGGGGGCCAGCCGGCCGACGTGGGATACGGAGGCGAATCCGGCTACGGCGCCCACCCGGGTCCGGCCCACGGAGCCAGCTACTGGACCGCGTTCGGGACCGACCGCACCCTGTATCGGCAGACGGACACGGTCAATGCGTGGGGCGTGGTGCGCGATCGCGACAGCGGTGCCGTGCCGGCCTCTGTCACGGTCCGCTTGTTCGCGTCCGTCGAAGACGACACCGACGGCGCCAGTGCGCCGCTGTCAACGGTCGAGGTCCAACCCAACGCGGTCGGGGTCTATTCGGCGTCGATCCCGCTCGACGATGTCCCAGAGCGCAGCTACGTGGTCGAGGCGAGCGTCGCCGGGGACCCCGTCGGTTCTCGCTCGTTCCAGGTCGATCGCATCCTGAAGCCCGCGTACCTGCTGGACGTGGTCACCGGCCGCCGAGTGTACTTCGAGGGCGACCAGATCCGACTGACCGCCACCGCGACGTTCTACGAAGGATCGCCGGTGCCGGGCGTGCGGTTGAACACCGAAAGCTACGGCACGAAGTCGATGACGACCGATGCCACGGGTACCGCGTCGATTCGGACGACGGTCCGGCTCGAGGACCAGTCCTCCAGCACCAGCAGCGAGCCGGACATCCGAACGGTGACCGTCACTCCGGCGCGGCCGGAAGAGGGCGAGATCTCCGGCGCCAGTCGCGACATCATCGCGTTCCCCAGCACCTGGACCATCGACGGAGCCGCCGTGATCGGCGATGGACGCGTCAACGTGACCGGGAGCATCCACGCAGTCGACCGCGATCGCCTCGAGCGCGAGATCGCGAGCGGGGTCAGTCTCTCGGAGCTCCAGCCCGCTGGCGATCCTGATCGCCGGGAAGCCGGCCACGGTGACATTCATCGAACTGATCGAGCACCGCGTCCAGACCGGCACGCGATATGACTTCATCGAGAAGAAGGTGGTGCCGCAATACGAGTACGAAACCACCGAGCGGGTAGCCGGCACGATCCGTGTCACGACCGGCAGGGACGGCACGTTCGGCGCCTCCGTCAGATCGAACGGCGGCCATGCCTACCGCGTCCGCGTGACCGCGACCGATCCGGACAAGCACGCGACGCGCTGGGTCGGCTTCGCCAGCGAGCCCGGGACACAGGACGTCACATTCGGGTCACCTCTCGTGCTCACAGCGGATCCGTCGAAGGAGTCCGGCGAGTTCGGCGTGGGCGACCCGATCGACGTGACCATGAGTGACGCGCACGAGGCACGACCCGGCGCCGATCGGTATCTGTTCTATACGACACAGCGCGGGCTGCGCGACGTCAACGTCCAGTCGTCGGCGCGCTACCGCGGAACCTTCGCCGACTGGGCGCCGCCGGGCTTGTCGATCACCGGAGTCCGGTTCGTCGGTTCCGGATACGTCGAGAGCTCGACCTTCCAGGCCGATTTCCGGACCTCGGACCGACGACTGAGCGTCGAACTTGCGGCGAACGCAGAGCGATACGACCCGGGAGCGGACGTGACCTTGACCGTGACCACGCGGGACCCAACTGGTCAGCCTGTCCCCGCGACGGTGGTCCTGCGCGGCGTGGACGAAAAGCTCTTCACGATCGGTGCGGCGGAGGCCGCCGACCCGCTCGGCGAGCTGTACCAGGGGGTCGAGTCGGGCATCCTGGCGACCTATCGATCACATCATGAACCAACCCTCTTGCCGGACGGTGGAGACACGACCGGAGGCGGTGGCGAAGGCGCCGGCGGCCGCAGGGACTTCCGCGACTGGGTCCTCTTCAAGTCCGTCGAGACGGGGCAGGACGGACGCGCGGTGGTGACCTTCCGCGTCTCGGACGATCTGACGTCGTGGAGGGTCAGTGCCTCGGCCTTTGCCGATGGCCTGAAGGCCGGCGAGGGCACGATCGGGATCCCGGTCGGCCTCCCGTTCTTCGTCGATGCGACCATCGCCCCGGAGTACCTTGTCTCGGACCGGCCATCGATCGGGTTGCGCTCCTACGGGGCAGCCCTCGAAGCGGGCGCCGCGGTGACCTACGCGGTGGATTCGGACAGCCTCGGGCTGCACGTCGACGGCCTGCACGCGGAGGCGTTCCAGACGACGACCGTCACGCTTCCCAAGCTGACCGTCGGCCGCCACGCGGTGACGATCACGGCGACGACCGGCAGCGGTGCTGCCGCACGACGCGACACGCTGACGCGAACCTTCGCGGTGGTCGCCTCGCGGCTCGCCAGGACTCGCGCCGAGTACGTCGAGCCGACCGCCGGCACGCATCTCGATGGAGGCGACGGTTGGGTCGACGTGGTCGTCTCCGATGCCGGGGCCGGCCGATACGTGCCGCTGCTGCTCGGCCTCACCGGCGTCGATTCGGCGCGACTCGAGCCGACGCTGGCGGCTGCGCTCGCCGGCACGCTGGTGACGGAGCGCCTCGGCGTGACCGGGGTCGTTGCGACGACCGACTTCGATCCGCGAACCTACCAGTCCAGCGACGATGGACTGTCGATCCTGCCGTACTCGAGCGCCGATCTCGAGGCCTCGGTCATGGCGGCTCTCGTCGCGCCCGAGCGGTTCGACAGCGCTCGGCTCGGGACGTACCTGTCAGGGATAGCCGCGGACGGCAAGCAGACACGCGAGCGGCGGATGTACGCGCTGGCGGGACTCGGCGGGCTCCATGCCGCGGTGCTGCCACAGATCCGTGCAGCCGCGGCCGACCCGGATCTCACCGTTCGCGAGCGGCTGATGCTCGGTCTCGGGGCGGCGGCGCTCGGCGACGCGGCGACCGCGCGCACGATCGAGGCGGACCTGGAGGCCGGCTACGGCGAGGTCACGAGCGACCATGCCCGGCTCCGGGCGGGCGACACGGCGGCGGACATCACGGCCGGGACCGCGCTGATGGCGATGCTCGCCGCGGCGAACGGCGACCCGCTGGCGGCCAGGTTCTGGTCGTACGTCGAGGAGAACCCGGATGCCGACGCGGTCTACGGCCTCCACGCCGTCGGGTTCGTCAGCCGGTTGCTCGAGCGCCGGGCTCACCGCCCGGCCAGCTTCGCCTACACGATCGCCGGCAAGCGTCAGGTCGTCGAACTCGATCCCGGCGAGACCTTCCAGCTGTCGCTCACGCATGAGCAACTGGGATCGCTCGCGATCGAGCAGATCAACGGCCAGGTGGGCGTCACGACCACGTGGCGCGAGCCCGTCAAGCCGTCAGCCTTCGCGAAGGACCCTGATCTCAAGATCAGCCGCCGGATCACGCCGAGCGGGACGATCGCGACGTCCGCCCTGGTGACCGTCGACTTGACCGTCACCCTCGGCCCCAGGGCACCAAACGGCTGCCACCTCGTGACCGACTTCGTCCCATCCGGGCTCGTGCCGGTCGGGAACCTGCAACGCGTCGTCGATCAGGACGAGGAAAGCCCCGCTCCGCGTGGCGTCGAGTATCCGTACTCACAGATCGGCCAGCGCGTCTCGTTTTGCGCCGACAAGAGCACGAACAAGGGCGTCGCCCACCTGCGCTACTTCGCGCGAGTGGTGACCGCCGGGACGTACACGTGGGAGCCCGCTGTGGTGGAGTCGAGGACGCAGGCGAACCGTGCCGCGCTCACCGGCCAGACGGTCGTGACCATCCGCTGAGGGCCAGCGTCAGGTAGCGGCAGTCGAGTGCGTCACCTCGTGGTTCACGACGGTTGCACGTCGACCCCCGTTCGCAATGCCGGAAAGGTCGACGGCAGGTCGGGAGCGCTCAGCTGGAACAGGTTGTCGGGGTCGGGAAGGCCGCGCAGCTGGACGCGGCCAAGCGAGCTGAGACGAGCGTCAGCCGGTAGCGCACCGCGGATCGCGGCCTCGGTCGCCGCGGACACGACGATCTGGCCGCCGTGCCCGGCGTTGCCGATGCGGGCCGCGCGATGCACGTCCAGGCCGACGTAGCCGTCCGTCGAGCGACCAGGCTCGCCGGTATGCAGGCCGATCCGGATGCGGACCTCCACGTCGCGCGGCCACGACTGTGTGCGGATCCGCCGCGTGATGGCCAGCGCGGCGGCGGCGGCATCAGTGGCGCTCGGAAAGACCGCGAAGAACTCGTCCGCCCGAGCGTCGATCTCGCGACCGTGCCACGTCCGGACCGATGCGGCGGATGAGACCTCGTTCCTCGGCGAGCAGGTCAAGGTAGGCGTCGCCGAGGCGGGCGAGGAGGCGGGTGGATCCCTCGATGTCGGCGTAGCAGCAACGTCACGCGACCGGACGGCAGGCTGTCTGCGTGCTCCGGTTTGCGCGCTCACCGTGGCAGTGAGTCGTTCGTTGTCGAGCGCCAGTTGAAGCGCCGCCGTGGCTGCCGCGAGCAGCGCCGGCTCGTCGGAGAGCGCCGGATCGTGGATCACGGCAGCCAGTGGCTCGCCCAGCCGCTCGATGAGGGTTACCGCGACCCGTTCGGTCGGCGGCGGGCAGCGCCTGCGCCACGCCCTCCTGGTCGACCCATGTTCCCGCACCCACCGACCACGCGAGCAGGCGGATGGACCGGTCGTGCAGCGTTCGGCGCAGCGCGGCCTGCATCGCCGCGATCCCCGATGCGCCGCCGATGTCGACGAGCAGCCCGGTCACGGCGCTTCGGTCGAGCTGGGTACGGAGCACGCCTGCCAGCAGCACCACGGGCACCGCGAGCCGGATGAGCTGATAGGCAGGTCCATTGAGGAACCCGTAGGCAGCGGTCGTCGCGATCCAGGTCGCGGACAGATACAGAAGCACGTCGATGATGCTGATCGGGGCCGTGATGATGGCCGGCACCAGCGCTCTGCGCACCGCTTCGCTGCCGTTCACCCAGTGCCGCCAGACGCGCCAGCCTACGGCGAGCGCGAGGCCCAAGGCAAGCACCGTCGATATCGCCGCGACGCCCATCTCCAGTTGCTGGTCGGGGTCGATCAGCAGGAGGTTGGCCGGGCAGACGGCGCACACCGCCGGGTCCGCGGTGTCAGAGAAGATGACCCGTGCGAACGCCGTGGCGAGCCACACCGCGTAGGCGACGAGTACCAGTCGGCCGGTCGGTCCCTCGAAGCGGACGGCTGCCGGGGAACGCGACGTATAGGTGGGCCGCGAGCGGCAGGCTGGCCAGGCGGAAGACGTTGGACAGCGTCCACGGCAGGGGATGGTCGACGAACTCGATGGTCGGGATCCAGCCGACGAAGCCGATCGCGATGAGGATGGGTCCGATGACATTGCCAGGCCGCTGGCGGAGGATGACCAGCCCAACGACGATGTCGATGGCGTTCCCGGCGCTCCCGAGAGCGACCGTCGTCGCCGACACGGTGGCCGAGTACGGGCTGATGATCTGGAGCGCCTGCGCCGCCACGATGCACGCGACGGCGGCCAGGATCACCGCGACGGCTAGCCCATCCTGATGCGCGCGCTGGGTGGTCGACACGCCGCGGAGCCTGATGGGCCCGAGCAAGGATCACAACCCCCGGACCGCGCCGCCCAGCCGCCCGGCGGGTCGGGATTGCCACCACGTGGCGCCTCGGTTGACCCTCCGGACGAGGGCTCGTAGGCTACGCGGCAGATAACCAGGCGCCTTCCCGAGGGCGGCGCATCCCCGGCCGCTCGATCGCGGCCCAGGGGCGGTGGCTGCGAAGCGGGCGGCCACAGTCCTCCGGCGGTCGAGCGTACTCACCGCATCGCATGACCTCCGGCCCATGATCGGCCGGATGGGAGGACGAAATGGACACACTGCTCGTCGTGGCGGTGGCCCTCGTGGCCGCCGTCGGCGGAGCGGTCGTCGGATTCCTCGTGCGAGGCCTGTGGGCCTCGCAGACGATGAAGGCCGCGACCGCCGAAGCCCGCCGGATCGAAGCCGAGGCCCGAGCCCGCCAGAAGGAGCTGATCCTCGAGGCCAAGGACGAGAAGCTGCGGATGCAGCGTGAGGCCGAAGAGGAGGCCCGCGCCAGGCGCAACGAACTGACCGCCCTCGAGACGCGCCTCCTGCAGCGCGACGACCAGCTCGATCAGCGGACCGACATGCTCGAGCAGCGCGACCGCAAGCTCCTCGAGCGGGAACGTGAGCTGGACAAGACACGCGAGGAGCTGTCGCGGGCCCACAGCGATCAGGTCGCGGCGCTCGAGCGAGTGTCGGGCATGTCGCAGGAGGAAGCGAAGGCCGTCCTGCTCGACGCCGTCCGCGAGGAGGCCGAGCACGACGCGGTCAAGCTCGCACGCGCGATCGAGCGCGGTGCCCGCGAGGAGGCCCAGGACAAGGCCCGCGACATCGTGGTCACCGCGATGCAGCGCGTGGCCGCCGACCACACCGCCGAGCACACGGTCTCGGTCGTCCATCTGCCGTCCGACGAGATGAAGGGCCGGATCATCGGTCGCGAGGGGCGCAACATCCGCGCCCTCGAACAGGCGACCGGGATCGACCTGATCATCGACGACACGCCCGAGACGGTCATCCTCTCCGGCTTCGATCCGGTCCGTCGCGAGATCGCCAGGCTCGCGATCACCAAGCTCATCGCCGACGGCAGGATCCATCCCGGCCGGATCGAGGAGGTCGTCGCCAAGGCCCGCGCCGAGGTCGATCTCGTCATGCGCCAGGCCGGCGAACAGGCGGCATACGACGCCGGCGTGCCGGGCCTGCCGGCCGACATCATCAAGACTCTCGGCCGCCTCAAGTTCCGGACGAGCTACGGTCAGAACGTGCTCAACCACGTCGTCGAGACCAGCCACCTCGCCGCGATCATCGCCGCCGAGGTAGGGGCGGACGTCCAGGTCGCCAAGATGGGAGGCCTGCTCCACGACCTCGGCAAGGCCGTCGATCACGAGGTCGAGGGGCCGCACGCCGCCATCGGGGCGCAGATCGCCCAGCGCCACAACCTGTCTCCCAAGGTGATCAACGCGATCGCCGCCCACCACCAGGAGGTCGAGTACACCTGCCTCGAGTCGCCGATCGTCCAGATCGCCGATGCCATCAGCGCATCGCGACCGGGCGCCCGCGGCGAGTCGATGGACACCTACATCAAGCGCCTCGAAGATCTCCAGGCGATCGCCGAGAGCTTCAACGGCGTCGATCGCTCGTTCGCCGTCCAGGCCGGGCGCGAGGTCCGCATCCTCGTCCGGCCCGAGGAGATCGACGATCTGACCGCGAGCCGCCTCGCCCGCGACATCGTCAAGAAGATCGAGGAGCAGCTGACCTACCCGGGCCAGATCAAGGTCACGGTCATCCGCGAGACGCGCGCCGTCGAGTACGCGAAGTAGGTGGTTGCACGGCCGGCTCAAGCCGCCGGTCAGGACGAACCCGATCGACACGACGGCGACGCTAAGGACGATCAGAAGCCGGGCTCGACCGCGGACTCGTTCGAAACGTGCTAGGGGTCCGGACGAGCGACTCGACGGTGACGGGGCTTGGCAGGATCGCGCGCTCGCGTCGAGCGACACTAGCGGTAGCCGATCGATACGTGCCGCCGCGCCGTTACCGTTGGTACGCCAGCGGCCACTCCGACCGCGACGACGGCCAGCCGCCGACCCCGACAGCAAGCGCCGAGCGCTACCGGCCCGCCTGAATCCCGGCTCCGCTCGCGGCGACCCCGGTCATCGCCGCGGCGCCGACCAGGTAGCGGCACACCCGAGCGGCATGTTCAAGGGCGCCTCGCGGCAGCGAGCGCGGTGAGCGCCAGCAGGAACGGCGTCGCGTCGAGGAAGTAGCGGTAGCCGAACGTTTGTGCCCCGCCGCCACCGTAGTACAGCAACAGTGCCAACGTGACGAGGGCAGCCGACGCCCACAGCGTGGCCGGCGTCCGTCCCGAATCCCGGCTCCGATGGAGATCAGGAGCGCCAGGGCTCGTCAGT
Organism: uncultured Chloroflexia bacterium; assembly: GCA_963772995.1. GTDB lineage: Bacteria > Chloroflexota > Limnocylindria > Limnocylindrales > CSP1-4 > SPCO01. The sequence continues at coordinate 34,684 of CAVYZQ010000021.1, forward strand.
CGGAAGCGGATGGCCGTTCAAGTCCGCCACGAGGAACGGCTAGTGAGCCGGAAGCTGGAAGCCATTGAATCCGGCCGGCACGCTGTAGCAGGTTGTTCGGACGCGAGGGCCTGCTCGCGATCGCCAGCGGAACCACGTCGCGGTCGGCATGCCTGGCGAGAGCGGAGGCTCCGATCACGTCGACGGACCGGCGTAGCCACCTCGAGGGCGATCGCGACGACACGGCGTCATCGTCGTAGGCACGACGGCCGAGCACGGTGCAGCGAGCTTCCGCATCTGATCGACACCCGCGTTCTGAGTTCGATCAGGAGCGCCGACTCGCGAGTGGAGCGCGAGTCCGCGACGTCGGCTCGATCCATGCCTGCACATGTGGGATCGCCGATGTCGCCGGGTCGCTCAGCGAGGGCCGACCTCGACCGGAGACGTGGATGCGGCAGGCCCCGCCCCCAGTCGAGCGCGATCGGGCCTTCCGCCGAGCTCAGGCTTGGCCGGGCGGCCCTCGACACGCTGACCCTGCCGATCAAGCCGAGCACCGTGAACAACATCGCCTCGGCGTGGGTGAGGTAGTAGTCGTTGCCACGGATCGACATGTGGGCCAGGAGTGTTCCAAAGGCTTCGAGGACCGCCGCACCAGGTCGTGGACCCGCCGGGTCCGTAACGCCGCACCAACGGCGGCGTCAGCCATGCCGCCCCGATCCCGAATGCCGCCGACGTGATCCAACGGGAGCCCTGCCACAGGCCTTCGAACGGGACGAACGGGAGCGACGGCAGGAAGGTCATCGGACCGGCGACCCAGATGACGCAGCCGCGTCGGCAGTGACGGGATCGTTCGGGCCGGACGTCGAGCCGATCGTCGTCGGTGCTCGATCGCGGCCAACCGTGACGGCCGAGGTCGAGACTACCGCGAGTGGGCGGATCGAGCGCGGCAGTCATCCGGACGCGCGGCCGATCGCTTCGTCCCGACGCGAAGACGGACGCGAGATCGACGTCTCGCCGCGGTCATGGCTCTGGCTGGTCGACACCGTGACCGCGGATGGCCCAGAAGTGATCGGCGCGACGATTCGTCGGCGCGGGTCGCGCCGAGCGATTCGATCGGCGTCCTCGAACAGCGGGTCGTGCGACGCTGACGCGACTCCGGCTGGACCCGACGTAGTCGTCGCCGCCGACATCGGCTCAGCGCCGCACAGCCTGCGCGGGATCGAGACCGCCGCCCGCGCTCGATGCGCTCGATGGCGGCCGGTTAGCTGCCATCCGCGACACTGACGACCCCGAGTCGTCGGCGGGCGCACGCGCCTCGGCAACCCCCGAACGGCAACGCGCCGCGCCCGCGACGGCGCCTGCCGCGTCCTGATGATCGGCGACCTCATCGGCAAGCCCGGCCGGGTCGCGGTCGAAGGCCTGCTCCCGGGTCTCCGCGAGGAGCGCGGCATCGACTTCGTGACCGCCAACGGCGAGAACGTCGCGGGCGGGATGGGCCTGACGCCCTCGACCGCCGACGCGCTCCTGGCCGCCGGCGTCGACGTCATCACGTCGGGCAACCACATCTGGGACAAGCGCGAGATCTACGGGTACCTCGAGACCACCGACCGGGTCCTGCGGCCGCTGAACTACGGCACGCACGAGGTCCCGGGGCGCGGCTGGGGGACCTACCAGGCGCTCGACGGCACCGACCTCGCGGTCATCAACCTCCAGGGCCGGACGTACATGCAGCAGATCGAGAATCCGTTCACCGACGCCGACCGGCTGCTCGACGAGTCCTCGGAGCCACTGCCGCCGGTCAGGATCGTGGACTTCCACTGCGAGCTGACGTCGGAGAAGAACGCGTTCGGGCTGTACCTCGACGGGCGCGTGAGCGCGGTCGTGGGGACGCACACCCACGTCGTCACAGGCGACGAGCGGATCCTTCCCGGCGGCACCGCCTACCAGACCGACCTCGGCATGACCGGCCCGGTCTGGAGCGTCATCGGCTTCGAGCCGCGTACGGTCATCCCGCGGTTCATCAACGCCATGCCCACCCGATTCGACGTGGGCGAGGGGGCAGTGGTCTTCAACGCCGCCCAGATCGACATCGACCCCGCGACCGGGCGCGCACTCGCGATCGAGCGGATCCAGCGCCTCATCGAGGCCTGACGTGACCGCCGTCCCGCGCCGCCGTCGCCACGATCCGGTGCCCCACGGAGAAATTCACGCCCGCGCCACCGGGACCGTCACCGATCGACCTCCATACCCACACGACCCGTTCCGACGGGGTCGTTCCGCCCGCCGATCTCGTGCGCGCCGCCGCCGACTGCGGCGTCCGGCTGCTGGCGCTGACCGACCACGACACGCTCGCCGGCTATCGCGAGGTCGTCGCCGCGGGCGCGGTGCCGCCGGCCGTTACGCTCATCCCGGGCGTGGAGATCAACGCGATCGTCACCCGCGACCTCGGATTGACCGAGGGCGAGCTGCACATCCTCGGGTTCGGGATGGATCCCGCGGACGAGGCGTTCGAGGCGAGCCTCGCGTCCCAGCGCGCGCAGCGCCGGATCCGGTTCGAGCGGACGCTCGCGCGCCTGCGCGAGCTCGACATGAGCATCGACGCGCAAGTCGCGAGCCTCCGCGACTCCGACGACGACGCCCTCGGGCGGCCGACCGTCGCGCGTGCCCTCATCGCCGCCGGTCACGCGACGAGCGTCGAGGACGCCTTCCAGCGCCTGCTCGCGTGGGGCAAGCCTGCCTACGTCCGGCGTCACGGCCTCGACCCGACGCAGGCGATCGCCGCGATCCGGGCCGCCGGCGGGCTGCCGGCCCTCGCGCACTTCAGCGAGGCCCCCGCCCGGACCGACGTCGTCCGCGAGCTGGTCGATGCCGGACTCGGCGGCCTCGAGGTCTACTACCGATCGTTCGACGCGGCGACCACCGAGGCGGTCAAGGGGGTCGCACGCGATCTCCGACTCGTCGCGACCGGCGGGAGCGACTATCACGGCGACCTCGGCCCGTACGCCGAGTCGCACGCCCGGCTGTGGGTCCCGCCGGAGGTCGCCGATGGCATCGTCGGCGCAGGCGTCGTAGGCTCACTCCAGCCATGACCGATCGCTCGCTCCTCGACCGCGCGCTGCCGATGCTCGACTTCGTCCCCAGGCGCAGCCGCCCCCGCGCCGGCCCGACACGCCCGCCGATGCGCGCTTGGCCGAGTACATCCCGGAAGCCCGGACCCTTCCGCGCTTCCACATGTGGACGCTTGGTTGCCAGATGAACCGGAGCGACTCCGAGGAGATGGCCGGGCGCCTGCTCCAGGCCGGTTGCGAGGAGGCCGCGAGCCTCGAGACCGCCGACCTGATCGTCATCAACACGTGCGCCATTCGCGAGGGCGCCGAGCAGAAGGTCATCGGCCGTCAGGGGCAGCTCAACAGGCTGAAGAGCGCCAACCCGGGCCTCCGGGTCGTGCTGACCGGCTGCTCCGTACGCGAGCCCGACCGGGCCGGCCTACGTCGGCGATACCCGGCGGTGGACCTGTTCCTGAGGCCGGACGAGGAGCCGGAGCTCGTCGACCGGCTCGGTCTTGCGTCCGCCCAGGCGCCCATCGGCGCGGTCGGCGCGACGACGACGGTCGGGCGGACGGTGGTCGGCGCCGCGGACGGGCTGTCGGCGACCCGCGCCCGGGCGGTCGGGGAGGGGACCGTGGCCCGCGGCTCGACCATCGCCGCGTGGCTGCCGATCATCTACGGCTGCGACAAGACGTGCACCTACTGCATCGTGCCGTTCAGCCGCGGGCCCGAGCGCAGCCGGCCGTTCGACGACATCGTCGACGAGGCGCGCGCGCTGGCCGCGGCCGGCTATCGCGAGGTCACCCTGCTGGGCCAGAACGTCAACTCGTACGGCCACGACCTCGCGCCCGATGCCCGGTTCGCCCACGTCTCGGAGGCGCGCTGGGCGGGCCGGCGCCTCGATCTCCACGGGCGGCCCGACCTGGCCGAGCTGATCCGCGCCATCGACGGCCTCCGGACCGCCGACGGCCGGCCCGCGATCGGGCGCCTTCGCTTCGTGACGTCGCACCCGTGGGACCTGTCGGACCGGTTGATCGCCGCGCTCGCCGAGTGCGACAGCGTGTGCGAGCACCTCCACCTGCCCGTCCAGTCCGGTGACGACGCCGTCCTCCGCCGGATGGGGCGCCAGTACACGATCGAGCACTACCTCGAGCGCCTGGACAGGATCCGCGAGGCCGTCCCCGGGATCACCGTCTCGACCGACATCATCGTGGGGTTCTGCGGCGAGACCGAGGCCGCCTTCGAGGCGACGCTGCGCCTGCTCGAGACCGTCCGATACGACCAGGTCTTCGCCGCGGCCTACTCGCCACGTCCGGGCACGCCCGCGACGAAGCTGCCCGACGACGTTCCGTCCGACGTCAAGCGGCGGCGCCTCAACGAGCTCCTCGCGCTCCAGGAGGGGATCGGCCTCGAGCGCAACCGGGAATGGCTCGGCCGCGAGGTCGCGGTGCTGGTCGACAGCGTCTCGCCTCCCCGGGCACACGAGCACGAGGACGCCGCCGCCTCCGGTCCGCCGGGCCCGATGCTGACCGGCCGCACGCGCGGCAACAAGCTCGTTCACCTGCCCGGTCCGCCGGCACTCGTCGGACGCGAGGTCACGGTCCGCGTCGACCACGCCGGTCCGTACGCGCTGCGCGGGATGCCGGTCGGGGCATGACCGCGGCGGTCGGCGAGTGAGCCGGTCGTGACGGGGGCGCCGCCGCTCATCGTCATCGCCGGCGCGACCGCGACCGGGAAGACGCCGCTCGCCATCGAGCTCGCCCAGTCGCTCGCGACGGCCGGACCGACCGGTCGAGATCATCTCCGCCGATTCGCGGCAGGTGTTCCGGGGACTCGACATCGGGACGGCCAAGGCGACCGCCGCCGAGCGGGCGCTGGTCCCACACCACGGCCTCGATCTGGTCGAGCCCGATGCCCCGTTCAGCGTCGCCGACTTCGTCGCGCATGCGGAGGGCGTGCTGCGCGACCTGGCCGCGCGCGACGGCGTCGCGATCCTGGCCGGCGGCACGGGCCTCTACCTGCGCGCCGTGGCGCGAGGCCTGGACACCGATGCGCTCCCGAGCGACGCCGCGGTCCGCGCGCGGGATCGAGCACGACCTCGAGCGCGACGGGGTCGAACGCCTCGCCGCCCGACTGACCTCGATCGCCCCGGCGATGGCGGCCGGCGTGGACCTGCGGAATCCGCGCCGGGTCGTGCGCGCCCTCGAGATCGCCGAGCTTCGCGGTGACGCACCGCGTCCGCCCGCTCGCGGGTACGCGGGCCCCGTCGTGTGGCTCGGTCTCCAGGTGGCGCCGGACGCCCACCGGGCGCGGATCGCCGCTCGGGCGCGCGCCCAGTTCGACGCGGGCCTCGTCGACGAGGCACGGACTCTGCGCGAGCGGTTCGACCCAGCCCTGCCCGCCTTCTCGGCGATCGGCTACCGGGAGGCCTGGGCGGTCATCGACGGCGCCCTCGATCTCGAGGCGGCGATCGCGCTCGATGCCCAGAGGAACGCCGCCCTCGCCCGTCGCCAGCGCACGTGGTTCCGCGCCGAACCCGGCATCGAATGGCTCGACGCGACCGAGGACCTGCCACTCGCGGCCGCCCTGGTCGCGGCGAGAACATCGTCGACGGTGAGGTCCCGGCCGCCGCCGGTCGCTGACTCGAGCCTGCCCACGCCGGGTCTTGACGGCGGTCCCGTGACCGGCCCACAGTCCCGCTCGCCACGGATGCGCTCCGGACGCCTGAACGGCACCGTCCCACTCGATCCGCCGGGGCCCGGCGACCCCGCCGCTGCCAGACACCAAGAGACCGATCCCCAGATGAGGATCGGTCTCCCGAGCGAAGTCTTCGCGCCCGTCCGGTGGAGTGCCGGACGGGTGATGGCGCTACGCCGCAGGCGGCGCAGGCGGAGGACTGGTCGTCGGCGGAGCGGCCGGAGGCGTGGCCCCGGGCGTCGAAGCGGCCGGCATCGAAGCGGCGGCCATCGCCGCCTGGGCGCTCTGCATCTGCGCGAGCGCGGCCCGCTGCTCGGGCGTCATGAGCGACATCTCGTGCTGGACGAAGTGCTGCTGGACTCCCGGGTAGTTCAGGTACATGAAGATGAGCAGCGCGAGGAACATCCCCACGAACTCTTCTTCGAGAGTCGCGGACCCGAGGATCGCGAAGAACCCGAAGATCAACGTGAACAGGCTGATGAAGATCCCGAACGACCAGGCGTAGGCCCGAACGTTCCAGAACCCCGCGGCGACCCAGAACCAGATCGCGGCCAGGATCAGGGACCAGATGACCTGACCCCACTGCGGGTCGTTGAACGTGACATCCTTGCCGATGAATGTCCAGTGCACCCAACCCATGAACACTGCGGCGCGCCAGATATCGAAGAGTCCGATCACCCCGGCTCCCACAGCCAGGAGAGTGACTCCGATGGGCCAATTCATGCAGTTGCACCTCCACGACGGATGCGAGATCGAAGATCTCGACGACCGCGGGGAATCATAGCCCTCGGTGTCCAGCCGCGTACGGCTATCCTTCCCCGGACATGCCCACCGACCTCATCGATCTCGCACCGCCCATCGAACAGGCGTTCCTCGTGGCCGTGGATACCGGCACCGAAGACGGCTGGACGGCCGAGGATTCACTCGCCGAGCTCGCCAGCCTGGCCGCCACGGCGGGTGCCGACGTGGTCGGCGCCGAATGGCAGAACCGCCGCCACGTCGATCCCAACTGGTATGTCGGCAAGGGCAAGGCGGAGGATCTCGTCGCGGCCAAGCGCGAGACCGGGTTCGACGTCCTGATCGCCGACGACGAGCTGTCGCCCGCCCAGCAGCGCGCGCTCGAGGAGCTCCTCAAGGTCAAGGTCATCGACCGGAGCCGCCTCATCCTCGACATCTTCGCGCTCCATGCGCAGACCCACGAGGGCCGCCTCCAGGTCGAGCTCGCCCAGCTCGAGTACCAGCTGCCGCGGCTGACCCGCCTCTGGACCCACCTCAGCCGCACGGGCGGCGGGATCGGCACCCGGGGCCCGGGCGAGAGCCAGCTGGAGACCGACCGGCGGATCATCCGGACTCGCATCTCGAAGATGAAGGAGCGGGTCGAGTCGGTTCGCCAGCAGCGCGAGACCGCGGCCCGCGGGCGCGACCGGCGGCTCTGGCCGACCGTGGGCATCGTCGGCTACACCAACGCCGGGAAGTCCACCCTGCTGAACGCCCTGGTCGGGAGCGAGGTGGCCAGGGCCGAGGACAAGCTGTTCGCGACGCTCGACCCGACCAGCCGCCAGGTCAAGCTCGGTGACGGCCAGACGGCCATCGTGACCGACACCGTGGGCTTCATCCACAAGCTGCCGCACCAGCTGGTCGACGCGTTCCGGGCGACCCTCGAGGAGGTCAACCGCGCGGACGTCCTGATCGAGGTCGTCGACGCCGTCCGACGGGCACTTCGAGGAGCACCGGGCGACCGTCCAGACCGTCCTCGACGAGCTGGGCGCCGGCGAGAAGCCGCGCCTCGTCGCCTTCAACAAGGCCGACCTGCTCGATCCGGCCGCGCTCGACGGCAGCGCGCCGGCCCCCGCGATCGCGGGGTCGGTGTTCGTTTCGGGCCTGACCGGCTACGGCCTCGAGACCCTCCGCGCCGAGATCGCCGCGCTCCTGGCCTCGCTGTGGGTCGATGTCGACGTTGCGCTCCCGTACGCAGCCGGCGAGCTGCTTGCGCGCGTCCGCGAGCGGGGCACGGTGGACCTCGAGTACCGCGACCGCGACGTCAGGATCAGAGGCCGGGTCGCGCCGGCGCTGGCCGGCGAGATCGAGGCGGTGGGCGCCCGCTGGGCCGACGATGTCAGCGAGGCGAAGGCCGTCGCGGGCGACCGATGACCACGCCGACGCGAGTGGCCGGCTGGGGCCGCCGGCGAGGACGGCGCGACCGTGACCTGGACGGTCGCCGAGGGGCGTCGTGGCCGGCGCTGGCGCGAGGTCGTGGCCACCGGCGACGCGGTCCATCACGCCCTGCTCCTCGAGACCGACCCCGACGGCCGGTTCAGCCACCTGGAGCTCGCCCGTGCCGGCGGACTGTGGACCTTCCATCCTGAGCCCGATGGGACGTTGCACGGGAACGCCGTCGAGCGCGACCAGCCCGAGGTCCGACACGTCGTCGGCTGGGCATTCGGTCCGGACGACCTGCTCCTCGTCGAGGGCTCACCCCTGAGCGCCGCGGCCATCGCCTGGCAGCTCTGGTCGGCGGGCGGCGGCGTCTCACCGGGCGGGGGACTCACCAGCCGCGCCGGGGTGATCCTGCGCGCCACCGGCGCGATCGATCCGGTGCCTGCGATCCGCCTGGACCAGGTGTCGCCGGGTTCCTGGCGGATCGGCGACGAGGCGCCGATCGCCATCGACGACGCCGGCCTGCCGCTGTTGAGCGGCGGCACCACGCGGCCGCTGGAGCTCGAATGACACCGACCGTGGACAGGCTGTGGACAACGGCGCGGGATCGCCCGATGTTCCTCGGAAACTCGTGGATAAGTCGGTATCCGCGGCCGGCCGGGTCGGCTATCGTAGTCCTTGCTCGAAGGGGCCTTGGACCGAAAGCATTGCCGCGGATGCAAATCAGCGGCGGTGACTACGGACCAGCGGTTCCTTCGGGCGTTTCTGTGTCGCCGGCACCCGACCCCGGATCCTCCGACCCGTGATCCGCGTCCCCGAGCTCGAACCCGCGGCCATCCGCGCCGCGCACGGCGCGATCGACCCCGCCTTCACCGGCTCGCCGCAGTACGTCCACGACGGCCTGTCGCGGGCGCCTCGGCGTGCCCGTCATCGTCAAGGTCGAGACCGTCAACCCGATCCGCTCGTTCAAGGGCCGGGGAACGTGGGTCGTCACGCACGGGCTGGCGGGGGAGGGGAGGATCGGTCCGGACCGACCCATCGCCTGCGTGTCGGCGGGCAACTTCGGCCAGGGCATCGCCTACGCCGCGCGAGCCCTCGGCATCCCGGCCGTCGTCTTCACCTCCCGCAACGCGAACCCCGGCAAGATCGAGCGGATGCGCGCGCTCGGCGCCGAGGTCATCTCCGTCGGCGAAACCTTCGACGACGCTCGCGTAGCGTCCGAGGCCTACGCGCGGGAGCATCCGGTCGAGCTGCTCGTCGATGGCGACGACCCGCGCATCGCGTGCGGGGCGGGCACCCTCGCGCTCGAGGTGACCGACGCGGCCGCCGTCGGGCGGCTTCCCAGGCCCGCCGCGGCGATCATCCCGGTCGGCAACGGCGCGCTCATCAACGGCGTCGCCTCGTGGCTGCGCGCGACGATCGCGGGTTGCCGCGTCATCGGCGTCCAGGCCGAGGCCGCCCGCGCGATGGCGCTGAGCTTCGACGCCGGCCGCCCGATCGACACCGAGACGGCCGACACCTACGCCGACGGGATCGCCGCGCGCGTCGCGATCCCGGCCGCGGTCGCCCTGATGCCGGGGCGCGTCGACGAGATGAGACTCGTCTCGGAGGCGGCACTCCACGAGGCGCAGGCAGTGCTGACGAGGGAGCTCGGGATCACCGTCGAAGGCGCCGCGGCGGCGACCTGGGCCGGCGCCCTGGCCGGACCGCGACCCGACGGGCCGGCGCTTCTGATCGTCACCGGGAGCAACGTGTAGATCCGAACGGTCGGGCGGCGACCTCGGTCGATTACCATGAAAGACCGCCCGAGGACCCGCCCGTGCCACACGAGCCCGCCCTCATCGCCACGATCGCGATCGGCCTGACCGCCGCCCTGCTGGCGGCGCTCGTGGCGCGCCGGCTGGGTCTCCCCTCGATCGTCGGGTACCTCTTCGCGGGCGTCGTCATCGGGCCGTTCACGCCCGGGCTCGCCGCGAACACGGAAGTCGCCCTCGAGCTCGCCGAGATCGGCGTGATCCTGCTCATGTTCGGCGTCGGCATCGAGTTCTCGTACGAGGACCTCAAGGCCGTCCGCTCGATCGCGGTGCCGGGAGGGCTGGGTCACACGATCCTGTGCGCCGTCCTGGGCTTCGGCCTCGGGCTCGCGCTCGGCTGGCCGGCGGGCCAGGCGCTCGTGCTCGGGCTCGCGATCTCGATCGCCAGCACCGTCGTCCTCATCCGGGCGCTGATGGACCGCCACGAGCTCGAATTCGACCCAGGGACGGATCGCCGTCGGCTGGCTGATCGTCGAGGACCTGTTCACGGTGGTCGTCCTCGTGCTCCTGCCGTCGATCGCGCCGCTCCTCGGGGGCACGGCGATCGAGGACGGTTCGTCCTCCGCGACCGGGCCCGCCGTCGTCCTGCCGATCGCGCTCGGCAAGGCGGCCCTTTTCGCCGTGCTCATGGTGGTGGGCGGCCGCCGGCTCCTGCCCTGGATCCTCGAGCTGGTCGCGCGGCAGGGATCGCGGGAGCTGTTCACCCTGGCCGTCCTCGCCGGGGCGCTCGGCATCGCCTACCTGGCATCCGCGGTCTTCGGCGTGTCGCTCGCGCTGGGCGCCTTCCTCGCGGGCGCCGTCATCGGTGAATCGGACCTCAGCCACCAGGCAGCGGCCGACGCCCTGCCGTTGCGCGACGCGTTCGCCGTGCTCTTCTTCGTGTCGGTCGGGATGCTCGTCGACCCCGCGTACATGGTTGCCGAGCCGCTGGCCATCGTGGCCGTCGTCGTGCTCATCGTCGTCGCCAAGCCGGTCACCGCCTACATGTTCATGGCCGCGTTCGGGTACCCGATCCGGACCGGTCTGACGGTCTCGGCCGGGCTCGGCCAGATCGGCGAGTTCTCGTTCATCGTGGGCGCGCTCGCCCTGGACCTGGGCCTCCTGACGTCGCAGGGGTTCCAGTTGATCGTCGCCGGCGCCATCGCCTCGATCACCATCAATCCCTTCCTGTTCCGGGCGATCGAACCGCTGACCGAAGCGATCGCGGGCCGTCCGCGCCTCGCCGGGATGCTGGTTCGCGGAGGGGGCGAGATGGCCACGCTCGAACCGGAACGCGAGGAAGGGCTGCGTGGCCACGCGATCCTCGGGGGCTACGGGCGGGTCGGCCGGATGCTCGGCACAGCCCTCGAGCGTCGCGGGTTCCAGTACGTGGTGATCACGCGAGGACCGGATCGAGGTCGAGCGGGCCCGGGCGCGGGGCCTCACGGCACTGTACGGCGATGCCGCGAACGAGGAACTGCTCAAGCGCGCCGGCATCGAGCGTGCCAGGGTGGTGATCGTGGCCATCTCCGACCGGCAGGCGGCCCGCCTCATCGTCACCCGGGCTCGCGCGCTCAACCCGCGGGTCGACCTGGTCGTGCGAACCCACAACGACACCGAGGCGGCCTACCTGCGAAGTCTCGGCGGCAGTGTCCAGGCGATCCACGGCGAGCGCGAGCTGGCGGTCCAGATGATCCGCTACTCGCTTCGACGATTCGGCGTGAGCGCAGCCGAGGCAGAGGCGATCGCCCAGGGGATCCGGACCCGAGCGCTGCACACGGCGACCGAGGAGCCCGAGCGATCGCCCGAGCGGACCCAAGCGACCGAATGCCCTGGTCCGCCTCCGTCAGCGCCTGGGCAGCCGGCAGCGCTCGCCCGATGGACGCCCCGTGACGCGGTCGCGGGCACGTCCGCCGGCTGCCTGGCCCGTCGAGCCGGTCGAATTCGCGCGCTCGCTCGTCCCGCTCGGCCTGCTGGCCCTGGCGGCGGTCGTGCCCCTGCTTCGGCTGCCCGTGCTCCTCCTTCTGATCGGAGGCACGGCGGTCGCCCTCGGGCGCGACGCACCCGTTCGCTGGGCATGGGCCGCGACGGTGCCGGTCGCGACCTCGCTCGCCTGGGGTCTCGTGCTGGTTCCGCAGGCCGTTCCGGGCGGCCTCGAGTGCGCGGAGCCGACATCGCGCATCGCCGTCTGGCGGGTCGCCGAAGCCGTGGTGGTCCTCGCCGTCCTCGCGGTCCTTGGCTGGCAGCTCCAGGCTTCGCGCGCGACGCTGGCGCTCCGCTGGCCACGAGCCGACGTCGTTCGCCTGTCGGCGATCGGGTTCGTCATCGTCGGTCCGGTCGCGCTCGTCATCGGGCCGCTGCTGGCCCGGCCGTTCTTCGGGCCGATCGACTACGACCCGGCCAACTTCGCGGCACTCGTGCCGGCGCTCCTGTTCGCGGTCGCCAACGGCTCGATGGAGGAGATCGCCTATCGCGGCGCGCTCCTCGGATGGTCGGCGCGCGTCGTCGGCGTCTGGCCGGCCGTGGTGGGGCAGGGGATCGTGTTCGGCCTGGCACATTCGGGCGCGGACGTCGTGGGCAACGGGTTGCCGCTCATGCTCGCGCTCGGGGCGGGTGGCATCCTCGCCGGGGCGATCACGGTCCGGACGCGGTCGCTGCTCTTCCCGCTCGCGATCCACATCGGTCTCGACATCCCGCTGTACTACGGGCTCGCCTGCGCGACCTGACGGCGGGTTGAGCCTGGGAGCGCGACTGCGGGAGGCTGAGCCGGCTCTATCGCTCGGCCCGCGCCGACGGGCGTGCCATCATCGGCGCATGACCCAGCAGTTCGCGCGCCTGCCGACCGACGCGGGCGCCGTCGTCCGCGAGGTCCGCGGCTTCGGCGGCGTGCCGTGGGGCCGGCTCTTCCACTACCTGCGACCGAACCTCGCGCGGTTCGGTGTCGCGCTCGTCGGGCTCGTGCTGTCGTCGCTCATCGGGCTCGCGTTCCCGCTGGTCATCGGCGCGCTCACCGCGGCGGTCGTCGCCGGGGGCGACGGAGGTGGCCTCGATCGACTGGTCGTGATCCTCCTCGCGCTGTTCTGCGTCCAGGCGGTCGGCAGCTTCCTGCAGACCTACCTGCTCGGCGTGGTCGGCGAACGGGTCGTCGCCCAGCTCCGCGGCGACCTGTTCGGGCGCCTCGTGACCCTGTCGCTCGACTTCCACGCCGCGCGCAGGGTAGGGGAGCTGGTGTCGCGCCTGTCGAGCGACGTGACGCTCGTCCGGACGATGCTGACCCAGACGATGACGAGCCTGCTGTCGTCGGTCATCGGGCTCGTGGGCTCGGTCATCATCCTGTTCACCCTGAGCCCGACGCTCCTGCTCATCGTCCTGCTGCTGGCGCCCGCGTTGATCGCGGTGGCGATGATCTTCGGGCGGCCGCTCCAGCGGGTCAGCACCCAGGTCCAGGACACGATCGCGCGGAGCACGACGACCGCCGAGGAGGCGCTGTCGGGCATCCGTGTCGTGAAGAGCTACGTCCGCGAGGAATGGGAGCTCGAACGCTACGACGCGGACCTGCGGACGGTCGTCGCGACCGGGTCGCGCCTGGCCCTGTGGCGGGCGATGTTCGGCGCGCTGATGGGCTTCCTCGGCTTCTCGGCCCTGGCCGGGCTGCTGTGGTACACCGGGCACCAGGTCATCGACGGCGAGCTCGGGATCGGCACGCTCACCGGGTTCCTGCTCTACGGGGTGGCCATCGCCGCCAGCCTCGGGACGATCGCGGGGCTGTACGGCCAGTTCCGGGAGGGGACCGGGGCGATCGCCCGGGTGTTCGAGATCATCGACCTGCGCCCGACGATCGTCGATACGCCCGCCGCGCGGCCGATCGGGCGCGTCGCAGGCCGGATCGAGCTCGACCACGTGTCGTTCGGTTACTCGCCCGATCGGCTGGTCCTGCACGACATCTCGCTGACGATCCCGGCAGGGGAGACCCTCGCCCTTGTCGGTCCGTCCGGATCGGGCAAGACCACGCTGACCGGGCTCATCCCGCGGTTGTGGGAGGTCGGCGCGGGCGTGATCTGCGTCGATGGCGTGGACATCCGCGACGTCACGGTCGCCAGCCTCCGCGGGCAGATCGGGCTCGTGGCCCAGGAGGCGACGCTGTTCGGAGGCACCGTCCGCGAGAACATCCTGTACGGGCGGCTGGAGGCTTCCGAGGCCGAGGTGATCGCGGCGGCGCGTGCCGCCAACGCCGACGACTTCATCCGGGCGTTGCCCGATGGCTACGACACCGTCGTCGGCGACCGCGGGTCGCGGCTGTCGGGCGGGCAACGGCAGCGGGTGGCGATCGCCCGGGCCATCCTCAAGGACCCGCCGATCCTGCTGCTCGACGAGGCAACCAGCTCGCTCGACAACGAGTCGGAGCGGCTCGTCCAGGACGCCCTCGACCGGCTCAAGGTCGGTCGGACCACGATCATCGTCGCCCACCGGCTATCGACGATCAGGGCGGCCGACCGGATCGCCGTGCTTGACGACGGCTGGCTGGTGGAGCTTGGGACCCAGGACGAGCTGCTGGCGCGCGACGGGCTGTACGCGCGGCTGCACCGGATGCAGTTCGCCGACGAGGCGAAGGGCCAGATGGACCTCGCCGCACTCATCGCTGACCGCCGCGTGACACCTCCGCTGGACCCGGACACGATCGATCTGCCCACGCCACTCGCGGCGACCACGGGAATCGACGCCAGCGCTACTTTGCTGGCCGAACGGGATGGCGACCTCCGTTGAGCCGGCCACGCGATGAATGTAGTAGTATGCAACAACGATGCTGACCGTTCCCGAAGCCGCACGTCGCGCCGGCCGCAATCCCGAGACGATCCGTCGCTGGATCCGAGAGGGGAAGCTGCCCGCTCGAAAGATCGGCACGCAGCACGTCCTCGAGGAGGACGACCTCGAGGCGGTGCTTCACCGGGGAGCGGAGACGTTGCCGCTTCCGCCGTCCTGGCAGAAGACGTTCTGGGGCGGCCCGATGCCGGATCGGACGAGCATCGTCCCAGAGCAGCGAAGCGACCACTGACGATGCTGACCGTACCCGAGGCAGCCCGACGCGCTGGCCGTAACCCTGAGACGATCAGGCGATGGATCCGCGAGGGCAAGCTCCCGGCTCGCAAGGTCGGAACCCAGCATGTTCTCGAAGAGCGCGATCTCGACGCATACCTCGACGAATTGTCAGATCGTCTGCCGATCCCACCGGAATGGCAGGACACGTTCTGGGGTGGTCCGATGCCCGACGTCGTCGCGGCCGTCCGTCGATCCCGCGCCGGCCATTGATTTCGTGAGGCTCGTCGTCGATGCCAATGTCGTCGTCCAGCTCAGTCTCGCGGGCGGCGTACTAGGTCGACTGGAAGGCCACGAACTCGTGGCCCCGCCGATCATGGCGTCGGAATTCACGTCGGTCTTGTCAGAGATGACCTTCCGTGGCGAGATTCCCGCCGCCGCGGCGCGACAAGCCCTGGCCATGATCCCGAAATTCGGCATCCGTCGAGAACAGCCAGACGGACTGTTCGAGCGTGCATGGGAGTTGGCCCAACAGCTCGGCTGGGCCAAGTCCTATGACGCTGAATATGTCGCGCTCGCACTCAACATCGGATCGCCGCTCGTCACGCTCGATGGCAGACTGCGACGCGGAGCCAGCCACCTCGTTCAGATGCCGCTATTGACCGACCTCGAAAGCGCCACCTGACCGACCCGTGCCCACGCATCCCCGAGGTTATGCAGCCACTTCCGATAAGGTGAGTTATGTCTGCTTTTCCGTGATTACTTGAGCGTTCATGCCGGTGGAGGTCAAGATCAGGCCCTCGAATGTTCCCGTGCCGTGTGTCGGTCATCGGCGCCGCCTCTGACGGTCACCGCCCATGAACCCGGGCCGACCCACGATTGGGCTCGTAAGATCGAAGGAGGCCAACCATCACGTGGTCGATGTCAGGTACACGCCACGAGGTTCGAACCCTTCGCGTACGAACATTTGAGGCGGTCTGGAACACCCGAAGCGGAAGACACTCTGCCTCGACTGTTTGCCCGGGCTGAGGTGCCTCGCCTGGACGGTCGGGTTGGGGGTTCCACCGGATGATCCGACCAGCGTATCGGTTGGCGAACGGAACGAGCCGATACCGGAAGGGTCCGAAGCGAGTGGTATGGCCCACGACGCGGCTGGCCATTAGGAGACGAATGGCCCTTGGCGGACCCCTGGGCAGCATTGAGACTGCTCTCGGGCGCGCCATCGCGGGAGCGCCTCGCGCAGGGGGTCGTGCCGTGCCACGGCTGGTTGCTATCGTTTCCCCATCGCGCCGTCAGCGGGAGGCGGACGCGGGCCACGCTGAGGCCCGATCCATCGCAGCTCACCCACTCCGATACCGCCGGCTCGACGGGGTCGCGCGGCTCATCGCAGTCCATCCGCTCCCGGCCTTCTTTGCGATCACGTACGGCGTGTCCTGGGGGCTGCTCCTGATCCTCGCCGGCTGGCTGAACAGCGGCGCTGCGATCGCGATCCAGACGGTGGGGCCGACCATCGGCGCCCTGGTGGTCCTGAGCGCGATCGGCGGCGCACGCGCGCGCGCGGACCTGATCCGGCGGGCGCGCCGCTGGCGCGTCCCGGCCCGCTGGTACGTCGTCGCGCTCGCGGGGATCCCGGCGGCCTGCTTCGTCGCCGTGGCCGTGCTCCCGGCCGGAGCTGCCACGTTCGCCGGCGCGAGCCTGGCCACGATCGTGGTGACGTTCGTCGTGTACCTCGTCGTCGGGTTCTTCAGCGGACCGCTGTTCGAGGAGCCCGGCTGGCGGGGGTTCGCCCTGCCGCGCCTGGAGGGAGCGTACGGGCCGCTCCGCGGCACGCTCCTCCTCGGGGTCCTCTGGGCCGCGTGGCACCTCCCGCAGTTCCTGGTGCCAGCCTGGGCCGCCGAGAACGGTGGCTCGGACCTGCTCACCATCGCGGAGTTCCTGCTCCTCGTCATCGCCCTGTCGGTGCTGCTGACGTGGGTGTACAACGGCACGCGCGGAAGCGTCTGGCTCGCGATGGTGACCCACGCGAGCATCAACGCGTCCCTGGCAGCGGCGCCGGTACCTCCGAGCGGGCCGATGACCGTGGGGCTCGTGGCGTTCGGCGCGATCGCGCTGGCCCTCATCGCGCTGACCCGCGGCCACCTCGGGTACGACGCGGACGTGGCCCGGCAGCTCAGCGACCCTGGAGCTGCGGCGTAGCGACCGGGCTCGCGCCCTCGGTTCGACTCACCTGAACGGGTTCACGTTCCGCGGTCCGGCAGGCATTCGGGATCAGTGGACGTCCAGCTCCTAGTCACGCCTTGGTCACCTCGGGGTCATAGGAACCTGGACTCTCGGCGGCCCGCGTGACGACTGACACTCGGCGTTCCGTCCGGCCCAGGACGAAGTCCCGCGTCGGCGCGTCCATGAAGTAGACGTAGCAGCCGCGGAGGCCGCGGGTCAGGAGGACGCGGTAGGTGCTCTTGACGAAGTCGGTGAACTCCTGGTCGGTGACGCCGCGGCGGACGATGCGGTCGTGCGACTGGTCGCGCTGGCCGACCCATCCCCCATCGAGCGTCCGGTAAACGAGATCGGGGCCGAAGATGACGCCGACGTAGTCGAACTCGAAGCCCTGCGCGGTGTAGACGCAGCCGATCTGCTCGAGTCCCGCGGGGTCGCTCGCCCAGAAGTCGGACTTCGGGATGCCGGGCGCCAGGCGACCGACGCCGTCGCGGGCGTTCCAGGGCATCGACCAGTCCCCTACCCTCACGTCGGGCTCAAGCTGGCCGGCGTCGTCGGGGTCTGACCAGGGCCAGCAGAAGCCGGCCACGAGACGTGCGGTCGCCCCCTCCCCTGCCCTGCCGCGGATGAGCCCGTCGAGCTCCCTGATCGAGCCGACGACGCGGAAGTCGAACTCGTCGTCGGCCGGCCAGAGGACTGCGGCGTCCGGTCCAGCTCGAGCGTGTTGTCGACCCACTGGATGAACGAGTCGGAGCCGTTCGAGCGGAACTGGGCCTGGAGCTCGAACTCGCGGACCGCGAGCGAGCGCTTGGAGGCGGCCTCGCGGATGAGGTCGGTGCTGCCGACCTCGCCCGGGCGCACGACCTGCAGATCGTCGATGAAGAAGACCGACACGCGGCTGGCGTCGAGGATGTCGTCGATCTGGGCCTTGCCCGTGCGCGCCTTCGCGGGCGTGAAGCGGCTGGTGCTGATCGTCCGCCTCGTCGAGGACGACGACGTCGAGCGGCTCGTCGACGTTCGCGGTGTCGCTGAACTCGCAAAGCGGCTCCGGATGGATGCCGATCGCTTGTCACGGGTACACCACTCGCCGGATACTCGCGTCGCAACCCATCGGCACGGTCGGAGGGAAGCCATGCGCTACCGGCTGCTGGGCCCGGTGGAGGCAACGGGCGATGACGGACGACCCCTGCGCATCGCCGCACCCCGCCGCCGCGCGATCCTGGCCTACTTGCTCCTCCACGCCGGCCAAGCGGTCGCCAGCCGCGAGTTGATCGAGGCCGTGTGGGGGGAGGAGCCGCCGCCCGCGGCCCGCGAATCCCTCCAGGCCCACATTTCGCGCCTCCGCCGCGAGCTGCCGGCCGGCGCCATCGTCACTTGGGCATCCGGCTACCAGGTGGCGGTCGGGCCCGGAGAGCTGGACGTCGCGGTCGCGGAGGACCTCGTTGCTCGCGCTCGGCGGGCCGTGCGGCGTGGTGACACGATGACGGCACGCGACGACTTCGGCGCGGCGCTCAGGGAGTGGCGCGGGCCGGCGCTTAGCGGCCTCCGCGGCGAGCCGTTCGTGGGGCCCCACGCCCACCGGCTCGACGACCTGCGGCTCACCGTCCTCGAGGAGCGGATCGAGATCGACCTTCGGCTTGGCCGGCACGCAGAGGTGGTGGACGAGCTCGAGATGCTCGTGGCCCGGCACGCTCTCCGCGAGGGCCTGTGCCGCCTGCTCATGCTGGCGCTGTACCGATCACGCCGGCAGGCGGACGCGCTCGCCGCCTACCACACGCTCCGCAACCTCCTGCGTGACGAGCTGGGAATCGATCCGTCGCCGGAGCTGCAGGCGCTCGAAGGCCAGATGCTGCGCCAAGATCCGACCCTCGACGCCGCTCCGCCAGTCGCCAGTGACGAGCGACGGGTTCGCCTCCCGCATGCCCTCACGGCCTTGGTCGGGCGCGACGAGGACGTAGCCGAGATCACCGCGCTGCTCGGCAGCCATCGGTTGGTGACGCTCGTAGGCCCGGGTGGCGTGGGAAAGACCCGCCTCGCGGTCGAGGCGGCGGCTCGGGCGGCCGCCGCGCACCCGGACGGTACGCTGTTCGTAGACTTGGCACCAGTCCGCGACGAGCACCTCGTCCTGGGGACGATCGGGCGCGAGACCGGCGGCGGGGATCGGCCGGCCGACGTGATCGGCGATCGACGGATGCTTCTGGTCCTCGACAACTTCGAGCAGATCGTGAGCGCCGCGGCGCTCGTGAGCCAGCTGTTGCGGCAGTGCCCTGGCCTTCACGCGCTCGTCACCAGTCGGGTGCCGCTGCGTGTCGAGGGTGAGCAGCTGTTTGACGTGGAGCCACTCGCCCCGCCAGACGCGGTCGGGCTGTTCGTGCAGCGGGCGCGCGAGTCGCTCCGGCGCTGGGAGCCCACGGCCGCCGTGACCGACGTGGTGATGCGGCTCGATCACCTGCCCCTGGCGATCGAGATCGCGGCGGCGCAGGTTCGGGTGCTCGGGCCGGGGGACCTGCTGGTCCAGATCACCGGCCCCGCGGCCCAGCGCCGCGACGGACGCCAAGATGCGCCGGCCCGCCATCGGACCCTGCGCGACACGATTGCCTGGAGCTATGAATTGCTACCGGATGCGACCCGGACGGCCTTCCGCCGGCTGTCGGTCTTCGCCGGCGGCTTCGACGCGGATGCCGCCGCGGACGTGGCAGGTGCGGGCAAGGAGCAGCTCAGGGAGCTCGTGGACAAGAGCCTTCTGCGCCGTAGCGATGGCCGCTGGGCCATGCTCGAGACCCTTCGTGAGTTCGGGGCGGAGGAGGCGGAGCGGCACGGGGAGACCGTTGCCCTCCGCGAGCGGCACGCCATGCATTTCTTGGGGATGATGCCATCGGGTGCGGACGGATCGCCCGGTGGGGCGCCGTGGATGGAGACGTGCGCCCGCGAGCGCGACAACCTGCGCCGCGCCTTCGACCACGCGCTCGCCGCGCGTGATCTGCCGTCGGTGCGGACGCTGGTCCTGGGCGTGGGCGTCTACTGGCTGATGGTCGGGGCCCTCGAGGAGGGCGAACACTGGGCGCAGGCGCTGGTGGACCTGATCGGGCCGGACGACGTCCAGGAACGGGGGCGGAGCCTCCTGCTGCTTGCCGAGTATCCGCGCTGGTCCGGCGACCATCCCCGCGCGGTCGCGCTCCGCCGAGAGGCGGTGGCGCTTGCCCGCGCTGGCAGGGACGAGGAACGCCTGGCCACCCTGCTCGACGACATGTCGGCGTCGCTGGCGGCCATGGGCCAGGTGGACGAGGCCAAGGCGGCCGTGGATGAGGCGCTGGCCATCCGCAGCCGGAGCCCAAAGGATGCCCGAGGGGCTGGCGCATTCACTTTCCGCACTGGCGGAGGTGCACCTCCGCCGCCGGGATGCCGATGCGGCGCTGGAGCTGCTCGAGGAGATCCGGCAGGTGGAAGGAACCTTCAACCTGCCGATGGGGTGGGCCGTGGAGACCGATGAGATGGAGGCGCGAGCGCTCCTCCTCGCTGGCCGGAGCGCGGAGGCGGGCAGCCAGTACCGCTGTGTGGCGCGGGACGCTGCCGCCCTGGGGGTCCGGATCGTGTTCGTGAACGCCTGGCGGGCGTTGCGGCGGCGCTCGTGGATGCCGAGCCCCAGTCCGCTGCGCGCATGCTCGGGATGGCGGAGCGGGCACGAGCCGAGACGCGCATCAGCTTCTGGGATCCCGCCGAGCTGGAATCGGTTGCCGCCCGGGCCGAGGCAGCCGTTGGTGTCCGCGCGTTCGAGGAGGCCCGCCGTGCGGGACGGGCCATGGACCTCGAGGCGATCCGTGCCGAGGTGAGCTGACCCGAGCGGATGCGAGACGCGGCGGCAGGCGATGTTCCTGTAGCCGATCTCGCCATCGGGCTAGTGGGTGCCGATGACCGTCGGCGCCGGCCGTCGGCCGGGGCGGGAGGCCCCGGCCGACGTGTTCCCCGCTTGGCCGACGACCGCCGGTCAGGCCAGCATCGGGCAGATGTCCTCGCTGAACCCGTGGGCGTCACCCACGCTGATGACGTCGGAGAAGTCGGCGGAGAAGGTGAACTCGAATCGCCCACGGGTCGCGTTCGTATCCGTGACCAGCGGCAAGCCCAGGCCCAGGAAGACGGTGGTGATGGTCCCGTCCGGGTTGTACGTGTCGCGCGCCGGGCCGCCGACGTTGAGATCGATCGACGAGCCGTATCGGTATTCGTCAGCCGGATCACGATGCTGCCGTGGTACTGCGTCCGGAGCAGGTTGCCATGCCGGTCGTAGTAGTCCACGGCATAGGATCGATCAACGAGGACATCGAGCTGCACGTCAAAGCCGCAGAGGCCCTCGAGCAGGAACCCTTCCAGGTTCGCCGGGGTTCGGGTCGGCGGGACCGCCGCCGCCGGCGTGACGAACGCCGCCAGCGCGGCCATCGCCACCAGGATCGCAATGAGTCGTCGCATGCATCACCTTCTTGCTCAGAGCACAACTGGTCGTCGCGCGCTGTCATGGCATGGGCACCTCCGTATAGCGTCACGGCTCCGCGTCCGGGGCCGACCGACACATTGGCGCGCCATCCTTGCCGCGCGCTTGCCGCATCCTTTCGGGTTGGTGGCGGCGAACCGGCCGCGACGACGAATCGGGCGAAGTTCAGGCCAGAGTTGCTCGGCGTCGATGGGTCGGTCAGGTCGAGCAGGGCGTCGCCGGTCTCGATGTGGTTGACCGACTTGTCTTCGCGCCCGCGAGCACGAGTTGCGTGACGTGGGCCTGCGTGTCCGCGTACTCGCGCGGGAGCGGGCGCAGGATGACGGGCTCGACGAGGCCCCAGATGGCGTCACGGTCGGTGTAGTGCGCTCCGACCTGGCCGCGCTGGCGAGGATCGAGGCCGCGCTCGAACAGGGTGCCGAAGATGGAGGGCTCGGTGAGCGCCCAGATGAGCTTGCCGACCTCGAGGAGGGTCGTAGTCTCGGTGCCCGTCAGTGGAATCACGTCCGCCGAGTCGTCGAGGCCGCCGTTGAATCAGTCGATCGCCTCGGTGCCGAACAGGCCGCCGCCGTCACTCATCGTTGCAAAGAGATCCCCGAGCCCTTTCGAGAAGACGTCGGACCTGCCATGAGCGGCGCGTGAGAGTCGCTCGAGAAAGTTCTTCGGTAGCAGGCCTGCATCCTCGGCGAACAGAACGAAGAGGATGCGACGAACTGCGCGACGCGCTCCGGGTCGTAGCCGCGGGTCGCATGTCTTGGGCGAGCTCCGCGAAATGGCCGGCCGCTTTCTTCGTTATGTCGGCGGGCTCGACTCTGGGGCGCAGCTCGTCTGACGCCGCAATGCCGCACGCAGGATTGAGAGAGTTTCTCGGATCAGCACGCCCTCGAAGACCTTTTTCGCGACCGATGAGCCGTGGTGAACGCGGATCAGGAAGATGGCAGTCCTGCCACCCGGGTTGGTTGACATCGAGATTTGTCGGACACAATGAGGCGGTGACTTGGCGATCCGGTTCCACCCCTCGGCGAGACGGCATTCGATCGCCCATGCTCGATCTCGGTACGTCATCGAGCATTGCGGCTGCCCGATCTATCCGCCGGACATCGATGGCACTGATCGAATCGTCTTCCTCGGTCCTGATCCAAGAGGCGTCCCGTTGGAGGTCGTCGCAATCGAGCTCGCCGATCGGGGATCTCCTCGTGATTCACGCGATGAGACTGCGAACGGCCTATCTGGAGGACTACGCGAGGGTGATGCGATGCCAACAACGGTGAAGACGAAGAGCGGGCGGACGCTCACCAGTGCCGAGATCGATGAGCTGGCGGCGGAGGCCGAGCGCGGCTTGGACCTGTCTACTTGGACGCCGCGGCGCGGGCGGCCGTCGTTGGGAGCGACCACCGGCGCGCACTCGCCGCGGATCGCTGTCCGGGTTCCCGAGGACGTTCATCGGCGTGCGATGGAGCGAGCCGCGCAGGAGGGTCGAACTATCAGCGAGGTCGTCCGCGAGCTGCTCGAAACCTACGCGCGGACGGCGCACCCCCGATAACACGGGCCCTCGTGTGCGAGCGCGAGGATGGCGCCGCCGTCATCATCCTGGTGACTCGGAGCGTCGCGTTGTCGCCCACTTCATGGCGAACTCGCACGGCGTCAGGGTCGGCTGGGCCACGGTGCCCTCCCCTACGTTCGTGGGATCGAGGAGCCGAGCGCCGGTCCGCTCCACGTCGCGGGTGTTCCGAGTAACGAGGACAAGGTCGTGCACGAGGGCAGTCGCCGCCAGGAGTCCATCCACCGTCGGCACTGGATCGGGCACGTTCAGGTGACCCCAGCGATCCGCCACTTGCGCGTCGATCGAGAGGACTCGGTCGCGGAAGCTCATCGTCAGACGGGTGAGCCACTGCTCAAGCGCGAGGGCCGACGGGACATCCCGTCGGCGGATGGATTCGATCCCGCGCCGTACCTCGCCGAGCACGAGGACGCTCGTGAAAAGGCCTTCCTCGGTCGCATCGGCGAACCAGGCGCGGACTCCCTCGTTCGCTCGGTCGCCCTTCCGCAACTCGGACAGGATGTTGGTATCGACGAGCCAGCTCATGGCGCCTGGCGCGGGAGATCGCGCTCCACCACGAAGTCCTCGTCGAGCCCGACGTCGGGCATCGCAGCCAGGAGTGCCTTGAACGAACCGCTCTCCAACTCCTGAGCCAGCGCGGCGCGCAGGATCTCACGGTGCTCCGCCTCCGCAGAGCGGCCGTGGCGGGCCGCTCGTCGCTTGAGGGCGCGCACGATGTCCTGCCCGACATTTCGCACGATCAGCTGACTCAGTTGGTCACC
Source organism: uncultured Chloroflexia bacterium (assembly GCA_963772995.1). Taxonomy (GTDB): domain Bacteria; phylum Chloroflexota; class Limnocylindria; order Limnocylindrales; family CSP1-4; genus SPCO01. The sequence continues at coordinate 58,413 of CAVYZQ010000021.1, forward strand.
CTCTGCTTATCAACGATGGCATACCTCGTCGAACCGTCGCTCTGAGACCGAACGATCGCGGACGGGATGACCACAGCGGCAAGGTAGAGTCACTGAGTTCCCCGACTGTGACTGGAGGTTACGGGGTTGCCATCGGGTTACGATCGATCGGCTGATAGCGATGCCTACGAGCGATACATCGGTCGCTGGAGTCGGCCCGTGGCCGACCAGTTCGTGGCGTGGCTCGAGGTGCCGCCCGGGCGGCGCTGGCTCGATGTCGGATGTGGGACCGGCGCCCTGACGCAAGCGATCATCAAGCGATCCGCTCCGGCCACGGTCATCGGCGTAGATCCGGTGGAGTCGTTCATCGCACGCGCCTCCGCGACGCTAACGGACCCGCGCGCGTCGTTCCGGATCGGATCGGCGGTCGATACCGGGCTCCCACATGGCGCGGTCGACGTCGTCGTCGCTGGCCTCGTCCTGAACTTCGTTCCCAGCGTCGATTCAGCGCTTGCCGAATGGCGACGAGTGCTCGCGCCGGGCGGCGTGGCGGGGGCCTACGTCTGGGACTATGTCCGTGGCATGGGGTTCATCCGTCAGTTCTGGGATGCGGCCGTGGCCGTCGATCCTGCCGCGGCCGCGCTGGATCAGGGTGGGCAGGCGGGCGTCACTGCCGCAGGACATCTGGAGGCCGCTTTTCGAGGGGCCGGGTTTGAGGCCGTCGAGGCGGCCGCGATCGCGATCCCGACCGTCTTCGCAGACTTCGATGACCTATGGCTCCCCTTCCTCGGCGGCACTGGTGGGGCTCCGGGATATGTGGCCACGCTGGATGACGTCCATCGCGACGTCATCCGAGAGCAGCTACGCCGATCCATCGCCGCCGAGCCCGACGGCTCGATCCACTTCGACGCTCGCGCTTGGACGGTCCGAGCACGCCAGCCCAGTGAAACGCCGCGCGAGGGTTGACGATCGTCCGCCGAGCTACCGGTTCACATTCATGAAGGTCGCCCAGCGGACTGGCGCACGCCCCGACGTCGCTTCGCTCAGGGGACCGCTTGGACGGCGGACTCCGCGGCCTCTGGCCGGACGGTCGGGCGGCGCTGCAGGAAGTCCAGCAGCATCGAATTGACCCGATCCGGTCGGTCGATCTGGGGCCAATGCCCGACGTCGGGCAGTCGCTCCATACGGACATCAGGCACCCATCGAGGGAGGGGGTCTGCCCATTCCGAGCCGAGGTATGGATCCTGCTCGCCCCAGATCACCATGACCGGTGCCTCGATCGTTCGGGTATCCGGTGCTCCACGGATGAGCCGATCGGACGAGCGCCCGGTAGTAGTTCAGCCCCGAACGTGCGACACCGGGGATCGCGAATGCGTCGACGTAGCGTTCGATGTCTTCCGGTCCGTTCCCGGTCGATCCAGCGCGAAGCGCATTTCGGATGAACTGGTGATCGCCCCACCGAACGTAAGCCTCCGCGAGCACGGGGATCTGGAAGAAGCCGATGTACCAGCTCCTTCGAAGCTGGCGCAGCGAACGGAGACTGGCCCGTCCCCGTTCCGGGTGCGGGACGTTGATGATGACCAAGCGCTCGACCACGTCCGGGATGGTGCATCGCCACTTGCCAGGCAACGAGTGCGCCGAAGTCGTGGCCCACGACTGACGCTCGATGGGCGCCAAGTGCTTCGATGGCGCGCGCGATGTCGCGGCCGAGCGTCGGCAACAGGTACGCCTCGACCTCGCGCGGCTTGTCGGATCGCCCGAAACCGCGCATGTCGATCGCGATCGCTCGGTAGCCGGCGGAAGCGAGAGCCGCCAGCTGGTAGCGCCACGAGTACCAGAACTCCGGGAATCCGTGGATCAGCACGACCGGCGGTCCCTCGCCGGCCTCGACGTAGTGGAGTCTGATGCCGCCATCGACCTCGACGTGGCCTTCGCGAAGACCGAGCTCCTTGGGCAGCGAGATCGCGGCGGTGCTGGTCGGCCGGCGAGGGGCCGCCATCGGGTCCGGCTCTGTCGCTCGCGGGCTGCGGAAGGTTCGCAAGACGACCTCGGGATGGACGAGCTCCGCGGGCCGCCCGACCATGTGCAGCACCCGCGTGAATGCGTGTGCGACGACCCGGTCCGAAACCGCGGCGTCGTTGACCCGATCGAGGTACTTGTGCATCAGCCGGGTGACAGGGCTCGGTCGCCCCCCGATCGTCGTCGGATAGCGGAAGTCCTCGCTTGTAGCAAGGACCCACGGGGTGACCAGCGACTTCGCCAGCCGTCGCTGGAACTGCTGCGTCGATGCCTCGTCCAGCAACCATCGGCGAAGGACGAGCGCGTCCTGCCCGGCGACGGTCATGCCCTGGCCGTAGACCGGGTTGAAGCAGCCCGCGGCATCGCCGGTGACGATGAAACCCTCGGGCCAGGACCGAAGCGATTCGTAATGCCTGAGCCGGTTTTCCGTCCGACGATATGCCGAGATTCCCGAGACCGGCACCGCATCGCGGATGGCCTCGTACAGCAGCGGCGTTCGAAGGCTGCGCGCGAACGCCATGAAGCCCGCCTCGTCGTTCGGCGGGTAGTCGCCGCCGTTTCCGCCGAGGGTCACGAGCCAGCGTTCGTGCTCGATCGGAAAGAGCGCCCCACCGCGATGGCCGTCCGGCGGCTTCGGAAACGCGAAGATCGCACGCCAATCGCCGTCGATCGGCCTTGCGGCGAAGACGCGGCTCGCATAGCCAAGGCTCGCGTTGATGATCGTCTCAGGCGTGACCCCGAACCCCAGGTCCTCGAGCCAGGCCGGAGCGCGTGTCTCCCGCCCGCCTGCGTCCACGACGAGGTCGGCATCGATGTCGAAGTCTGTGCCGTCGAGGCGGGAGCGAAGGCGGACACCGTGGACCGAACCGCGCGCCTCCGCCAGGAGGTGAACCGCGTCATGCTGCTCCAATCGACGAACGTTCGGCATCCCGGTCACCCGACGACGAACGACGTGCTCGAGCATCTCGCGGCGCGACGAGTACAGCGTCAGACCGCGAACGTCGCGCCTGATCCAACCCGCCGCCGCCAGCAACGCGAAGTCCTCCGGCCAGCGAAGCTGGATCGCCCCCTCGGCCTCGAGGTCCTTCAAGAAGCCCGGCAACAATCCG
>CAVYZQ010000022.1:0-132810 GCA_963772995.1 uncultured Chloroflexia bacterium
TCGGTCGGCGCGGGGCCGGGCGATACGTCGAGCGCGGCGCGGTGGAATAAGCCTGCGGGCGGCGCCGTCGAATAGGTTGGGGGACGGCGGGCGGCGGGCGCCGGCGGAATCCCGACGGGACCCGCCGATCGCGTCGAGCTCGGCGCGACCATCACCAGCTCTTCGCACTCCTCGCAGCGATAGATCGTCGCGCCCTCCCAGGCCGTGCCCAGGTCCTGGTGGTGGCCGGTGTGCTGCTCCTCGGGGCGCAGGGTGACCCATTCGGACCCGTGGAGGTGCGCCATCCTGAAGAGCGGATGATCGAGAGCGTCGCGCTTGTGCTCGCCCTGCGACGTCGACTCCATCGAACGAGTCCTCCCTTCGGATGCGGTGCGGCCGACTGATCGGCTCCTGACCAATCATTCACGCGCGGTCAATCGCCGTGGCCGGCCTCCGACGCGCCGAGTGCGCCAAATTCACTCGAGCAGGGCGTACGCCCGCAGCGTCAGGAACTCCGCGAAATCGTCGTCGAGGACCAGCCGATCGAGAAGGTCGGCGGCCTCGGCCAGCCGGCCCTCGCCCGCGCCGCCGAGCCGCGCCAGCTCCTCGTCGCGGATCGACGCGTAGCGAGCCGGCATCGAACGGCGCGCCGTCGTCGATCGCGACGCGCCTGGGTGATCCACAGCCACAGCTGTGACCGCGAGATCTCGGCGGTCGCCGCGTCCTCCATCAGGTTGTCGATGGCCGCCGCGCCCGTGCCGCGCAGCCACGAGTCGAGGTAGGCCAGCGCGACGCGGACGTTCGCCCGGACCCCGGCCTCGGTGACCGCGCCGCCGGCCACGCGGAAGTCGAGCAGGTCGTCGCGACGACGTGCGACCTCTCGCGCGAGCCGCGTCCTTCTGGTGCGGCGCGATCTCCGAGCACGCCGTCGAAGATCTCGGTCGCGAGCGGCACGAGGTCCGGATGGGCGACCCACGTCCCGTCGAACCCGTCGCCGCTCTCGCGCTCCTTGTCGTCGCGGACCCGCGCCATCGCCCGGTCGGTGACCTCGGGGTCGCGCCGGTTCGGGATGAACGCCGCCATCCCGCCGATCGCGTGCGCGCCGCGTCGGTGGCAGGTCCGGACGAGCAGCTCCGTGTAGGCCCGCATGAACGGCACGGTCATCGTCGAGCTGCGCGCGGTCGGGCGAGGCGAGGTCCGGGCGACGTCCGGAACTTCTTGATGACGCTGAACAGGTAGTCCCAGCGTCCGGCGTTGAGCCCCGCGGCGTGCTCGCGCAGCTCGTACAGGATCTCGTCCATCTCGAACGCGGCGAGGATCGTCTCGATCAGGACCGTCGCGCGGATGCTGCCCGCGCGGGATGCCGAGCGCCGCCTGGGCGTGGACGAAGACCTCGTTCCACAGCGCGCGCCTCGCGGTGCGACTCGAGCTTCGCGAGGTACAGGTACGGCCCGCTCCCGCGCTCGAGCGCCGCCGCGCCGGAATGGAACAGGTACATCCCGAAGTCGAACAGCGACGCCGAGATCGGCACGCCGTCGACCAGGACGTGCGACTCGACGAGGTGCCAGCCGCGCGGCCGGACGAGCGAGCGTGGCGCGGCGCTCGTTCAGCCGGTAGGACTTGCCCTCGGGCGAATCGAAGGTCGAGCGTGCCGCGCGTCGCGTCGGCGATCGCCGCCTGGCCGCCGACGACGTTCGCCCAGGTCGGCGACAGGGCGTCCTCGAGGTCGGCCATGAAGACGCGTGCGCCCGAGTTGAGGGCGTTGATCATCATCTTGGGCTCGGCCGGGCCGGTGATCTCGACCCGCCGGTCCTCGAGGTCGGCCGGTGCGGGCGCGACCTTCCAGTCGGATCCTCGCGGACGTCGGTCGTCGCCGACGAGGAAGTCCGGGCGGATGCCCGCGTCGAGCTCCGCCTGGCGCTCCTGGCGCCGACCGAGGAGGTCGAGCCGGACCGGCCCGAACCGTCGCTGGAGGTCCGCCACGAAGGCGAGGGCCTCGTCGGTCAGGATGCGGTCCCGACGGTACGTCGGGGCCACGGACGTCGATCCCGGACGGGGCATCGGACGCTCCTCGCTGATGGGTCTCGGTGCGACGGCGTCAGGTCCCGCCGCGGCGGACGGTCGCCTCGATCAGTCCATGCGGCTCGGTGGTCGCGACGTAGACCTCGCCGTCGTTGGTCATGCCGAAAGGTGTGAGATCGACCTGCCAGTGATGGAGGTTGGGCAGGACCATGCGCACCTCCTCGACCTCGTCGTGTCGCTCGAGGATGGCCCTGGCCATGATCCAGATCGAGGTCTGGACCGATGGGCTGTCATGGTCGGCGAAGATCTCGAGCAGAGTCGTCCTGACGGCGAGGAACGTGTCGTCGAAGTCGAGGTCGGGCGAGCCGTAGCGCCAGATCGCGGTCACCTTCGTCGCCATCAGCCGGTCATCGGTTTCGGGCAGGGTCGTGTAGCTCGTCGCGCGGGAAACCGCTGAACGCCGATCGGGTCGTCTTCATCACGACGAGGTCCTCCACGCCGGCTTCGACCGATCGTCCCGCCGTGGTCCGCCGACACGGTGGCGACCCGGGTCCCCTCCCCGCCCCGGACGAACGCGTCGCGCGACGGCGCCCCGCCGACGTCGATCGCCCGCCACTGATGGGCCGCGGATGTTGACGGTCGCGCGGTCCACCTGCGCCGAACTCGAGGAAATGCTCGGCGAGTGCCCGCCCGTACTCCTCGACGGCGCCGGCGAGGTGGTCCTTCGCGAAGGCGTAGGCCGTGTTCTTCATCGTGTCGGTCGCGACCACCAGCGAGTTGTCGCCGTCGGTGTGGGCGGCGGCGAAATCGCCTTCGAGGGCGATGGCCACGGTCAGGTCACGGAGGTGGTGCCCTGCGGGGTCGCGATGGACACGGACGACACGGATGGCGGCCTTGCCATAGCGGTTCGCGCCCAGCTCGATCATCGTCGGGTCAGCTCCTCGTGCCTTGCGGGTCGTCCTGGAGACTTTTCATAGCGGTCCATCGCGATGTCCACGACCGCATCGAGCGCGCGGTGGATCTCGTCGCCGCGCTCCGCGCCGAGGGCCTCGGCCATCCCCGGCAGGAGCGCCGCACGCGGGCGGCCGGCCACGAAGACGCAGTACCGGAACCCGAACTGCTTCTCGTATTCGGCGTTGAGGCGCTCGAGCTCGGCGGCGATCTGCGCGCGCTGCTCGTCGGCGTCGTGCGCCGCCCGCACGGCGGCCTCGCCTGCGTAGCCCTGCTCGACGTACGAGGCCGCCGAGACGCTCTGCGGCGGCGCGCCGAGGCGCGGGTGCGCGTCGATCAGCTCGAGCTGCTCGGCGAGGGGCATCGCGTGGGCGATCGCCCGAGCGCGCACGAACAGATCGCTCCGATCGAACCGAACGGGCGGGCATCTGCCAGGCGAGCCAGGAACCGCGGCGCGCCCTCGAACAGCGGCGCCAGGGATGCCTCGAAGGCTTCGGAGGGCAGGCCGTCGAGGACGTCGATCCGGGCGGCGCCGGCGGCTGACGGCATCGGGGCTGAAGGCGCCGGGGCGGGCCGAAGCCACGGGCGGCACCGCAGCGGCCGGAACCGCGTGCGGCGACGCGGCGATCTGAAGGGGCGGGCGGCACCGCGGCGTGCGGAGCCGGGGTGTCAGCCGTGTCGGGCGGCGGCGCAGCTGGCGGAGCCGCGGGCTCGGCCGCGGCCGGCGGCACCGTCGCGGTCGGACCCGCGCGGTCAGCCGTGGCGGCCGGCACCGCGGCAGTCGGAGCGGCGGTCGGCGCAGCCACCGATGAGCCTTCCCGCGGACCAGACTCCGTGCCCATGGCCGCGCTCACCAGCCGCCCGCCTCGCGGATGAACCGGTGGAGGACGCGCGCGGCAACCAGCCGCCGATACTCCGCGGTCGAGCGGACGTCGTCGATCGGGGCGAGCTCGGCGGCGAGCACCTCGGCGGCCCGGTCGGCGGTCTCGGGCGTCGGCGGGCGACCTTCGAGGGCCGCCTCGGTCGCCGTGGCCCGGACGGCGTCGGCGCCACGGAGCCGAGCGCGAGCCGGACGTCGCGCCACGGCGCCCCGGAGACGCCGGCCCTCCGTCGCGCCAGCCGAGCGCCATCACGACCTTGCTGATCGACTGGGCCCGTCGCGTTCCGATCTTGCGGAAGCGGAGCTCGTAGCCGGCGGCGAGCCGGATCCGGATGCGAAGCAGCAGCTCGTCGGCGGCGAGCGCCGTCTGCCGGTAGGCAGTCCAGAACTCGCCCGCCGGCACGACCCGTTCGCCTCGGATCGAGCCCAGCACGAACGACGCGTCCGCCGCGAGCAGGACCGGCAGGGTGTCGCCGGCCGGCGAGGCGTTCACGACGTTGCCGCCGATCGTCCCGCGGTTCTGGATCTGTGCGGCGCCGATCGTCGCGGCCGCCTCGACCAGCACGGGGAGATGCTCGCGGCACAGCGCCGATCGCCTGATGTCCGTGTAGGTCGTCAGGGCGCCCATCACGATCTCGTCGCCCTCGATGGCGATGCCGCGCAGGGCGTCCAGGCGCCACAGGTCGACGATCCGCTCCGGCGGCTCACCGAGCTCGCCGGTGAGGTTGACCATCAGGTCCGTGCCGCCGGCGATCGGCCGTGCAGGCGGCGTCTCGGCCATGGCGGCGTACGCCTCGACCAGGTCGTGCGGGCTCGCGACCGGCGGCTCGACGGGCATCGGTCAGACCTGCGTCCCGGCCGGCCGGCGGCGTGATCAGGCGGACACCGCGCGAGCCAGGGCGATGCGCCTCGATGATCTTCGGTGTAGCCCGTGCAGCGGCAGAGGTTGCCGGCGATCGCCTCGCGGATCGCGTCCTCGTCGGGCGCCGCCCCCGTCGTCGAGGTAGGCGCGGGCCGCCATCAGCATCCCGGGCGTGCAGATCCCGCACTGGGCGCCGCCGGCCGTCAGGAAGGCCGACTGGAGGCGATCGAGGACGGCGGGCCATCGGGAGCCGGCCCGGGCCGCGCGAGGCCCTCGACCGTCGCCACCGACGAGCCATCCACCTGGCAGACCGGCACGAGGCAGCTGTCGACGGGCAAGCCGTCGAGCAGGACGGTGCACGCGCCGCACTCGCCCTCGCCGCAGCCTTCCTTGGTGCCGGTCAGGCCGAGGTCCTCGCGCAGGACGTCGAGGAGGCGGCGCATCCCGGGCACGTCGACCTCGACCGGGCACGGCGTTGACGGTGAACCGGTACCGGCTCATCGGCTCATCGGGGTCAACGCGCGGAGCCTGGGAGCTGCGAGGGCGCCGGTCCGCCGGTTCCCGGCACGACCCGCGCCACAGCAGGTTCCGACGCACCGGGTGGAAGCGGGCGGCCGCCGGAACCCCGGCGAGCGCCGCCAGGATCCGTTCCGGGCTCGCCGGCAGGTCGGTGATCCAGACGCCGGTCGCGTCGGCGATGGCCGCGACGACCGCCGGCGCCCCGACGTCCATCGGCAGCTCGCCGACGCCCTTCGCCCCGTGCGGCGCGGCGCCGAACGGCGCCTCGACGAGGATCGTCGTGATCCGCGGCGCATCGAGCGACGTCGGGATGATGTACGTCGCGAGCCGGTCGTTCAGGTAGCGGCCGTCGCGCAGCTTGATCTCCTCGATCGTCGCGTAGCCGATCGCCTGGAGCGTGCCGCCCTCGACCTGGCCCTCGGCCAGGACCGGGTGGATGACCCGCCCGATGTCGTCGGCGGCGACCACGTCGCGGACGTGGACCTCGCCCGATGTCCAGGTCGACGTCCACCGATGCGACGCAGGCCGCCCAGCCGAACGCCGGATAGGCGTCGCCGCGGTACGTCGCGTCGTCGAAGCCGACGCCCGGGATACGGCTCGAAGCGCTGGTCGATCCGGCGCGGGCCGTTCGTCCGGGCGTAGTCCCGGTACGTGGCGGCGAAGGACCCGCCGGTCGCCGCCTCGACCTCCTCGCGCAGCCGGCGAGCCGCCTGTGACGAGCAGGCCGCCGACGACCATCGCCGTCCGCGACGCCACCGTCGGCCCGGAGTTCGGCACGAACGCGGTGTCCTGCGGCGGCGAGCTCGACGTCGTCGAACGCGACCCGAGCGCCTCCGCGACGAGCTGCGGGAAGATCGTCTTGGTCCCCTGCCCCATCTCGGTCGAGGCGGCAGGATCCGGATCTCGGCCGTCGGCGGTCAGCTCGAGCGATGCGACCGAGGCGAGCTGGACCTCGCCGGATCCGGTGAAGCCGGCGCCGTGCCACGCGAGGGCGAGGCCCGACGCCGCTGGCCACCCGTTCGCGCGCCGTCCGCAGCGGCGACCCGCGGGAACGGTCCCCGAGCCCGCCCGGCCGGTCGCGCGTCGGCCGGCATGGCGCGCGCGCAGGCGCTCGAACTCGCCGGCCTCGGCGGCCCGCTCGAGGACCTCCTCGCCGGCGACGCTGTCGCGCAGGACCTGGCCGGTCGGCGTCGTGTCGCCCGGCCGGTAGACGTTGCGCCGGCGGATCTCGAGCGGGCTCATGCCGAGCGCCTCGGCGATCCGGTTGAGCTGGGTCTCGGCCGCGAACTCGGTCTGCGGCGCCCCGAACCCGCGGAACGCGCCGTTCGGCGGCGTGTTGGTCCGTGTCGCCCGGGCCCGGATGCGGACGTTCGGGCAGCGGTACGGGCCGCCGGCGTGGATCGCGCCGCGCGACAGCACGACCGGGGTCAGCGTGCAGTAGGCGCCGCCGTCCATGACGACCTCGATGTCCTGGGCGACGAGCCGCCCGTCGCGGGTCACGCCGGTCCGGTGGCGGACGATCGCCGGGTGGCGCTTGGTCGTCGCCGCGATGTCCTCGTGGCGGTCGTAGATCATCCGGACCGGCCGGCCGGCCTTGCCGGCCAGCAGCGCCGCGTGGAGCGCGATGATCGACGGGTACTCCTCCTTGCCGCCGAACCCGCCGCCGGTCTCGGCCTGGACGACCCGCGCCTGGACGTCGTCCATCGCCAGGCCGCGCTTGAGCGCGCTGTGGACGTAGTACGGGCACTGGAGCGAGCCGTGGACGGTGACGCCGCCGTCCTCGGACGGGACCGCGATCATCGCGTTGTTCTCGATGTACAGCTGCTCCTGGTGGCCGACCCGGTACTCGCCCTCGAGGATCAGGTCGGCGGCGGCGAAGGCGGCGTCGAGGTCGCCCGCGGCGAGCTCGTAGGCGGCGAACACGTGGTCGGACGCCGAGCGGGTCGAAGACGGCGGGCAGCGGCTCCGTGCCGGACCGTGCACGGCGCGGCGGGCCGCGCGGAGCGTCTCGCGGTCCGGCGCCGCGAGCAGGGCCAGCGGCTCGGCGTGGTGCTGGATCTCGCCGCCGATCGGGACGAGGATCGGCTGGTCGGCCTTGATCGAGCTGACGATGTTCTCGCCCGGGATGTCGGCCGCGGTGACGACGACGACCTTCGACCAGTCGAAGGCGGGGTCGAGCTCGAGCGCCGAGGAAGCGGGCGTGCGCGTCGGTCGAGCGGATCGTCGCGCCGTACCAGGCGCCCGGGAAGACCAGGTCGTCGGCGTACTTCGCGGCGCCGGTCAGCTTGGCGGGGCCTTCGCGCCGGAGCGGGGCGGCGCCGCGGGCCCGGCCGGGCGCGATCGTGCCGGGCTGGATGACGACCGCGCCGGGCGCCTCGGTCCGGATCGTCAGGTCGGGCACGGGCCATCCTCCTGGCGCCTGACTCTATCACCGGAGGCCGGGCCGTCAGTCGGGCAGCGCCCCGCGGTAGTGGCGGTACCAGTCGCTGGTGAATCGCTCGTCGGGGTCGAGTCGCTCGCTTGGCGGCGACGAACTCGCGGAACCGCGGATGACAGGCCTCGAGCTGCTCGAGGGTCGCGAAGCGGTGATAGGTCAGGTAGTACGAGCCGCCGTGGGTCCGTGCGAGGTCGATCAGCAGCCCGGAATGCCTCCGCCGAGCTCGCCAGTCCGGCCTCGTCGTGCGGGTGTGCAGGTTGAAGATGATGCAGGCCCACGGTTCGCGCGCCCAGGTGAGGACGGCCTCGTCATCGCGCTCGACGAGCCGGATCGTGCCGTAGACGACGAGCGGGTCGCCGTCGCGCAGCGCCGTCGGCCGCGTCGCGTCATGAACGCGGCCAGCGATGCGCGCGGGACGTAGATCTCGGTGATGATCTCGCTGCCGGGGTCGGTCGCGCCGGTCGCCCGTCGAGCGCGGCGTGGTAGCCCGCGATGTACTCGCTCCGCTGGTGGAGGTCCGACCAGTACAGCTGGCCGGAGGTCGCGAGTGTAGTGGTCGACGTAGGCCTCGGCCGCCGCCGCGCGATCGACGTGGGTGAGGTACAGCAGCCGGCCCCAGTCCTGGCGCGACAGCGCGCGCTGGCCGTCGGGGATCGCGGTCGCGGACGGGTCCGGCCCATAGCACGAGAAGATGCCGACGCGCAGGAAGTCGTCGCGAGCGCTCGTCGATCGAGAACTGGCAGTCGCCGAACAGGAAGCCCTGCGCGATCCGGTCCATCGAATGCATCCATCAGCTCGTCGACCGTCACCAGCGTGACGACCCGGCGAAGGATCCGTCGCGGGGCCAGCCGGAGGCGGACCGAGGTGACGACGCCGAGCAGCCCGTAGCCACCGATGACGAGACCGAAAAGGTCGGGCTCGGCGTCCGGCTGACCTCGCGGACGTCGCCGCGAGGGTCGACCAGCGTGAACGACTCGACGTCGGCGACGATCGGCCGCTGGGTCAGCCCGCGGCCGTGGATGTCGGCGGCCAGGGCGCCGCCGAGCCTCAGATGGTCGGACCCGGTCTGCTTCTGGCGGATGCCCCAGGCCCGGGCTCGCGTGATCCGCCTGCATCGCCAGGAGGCCGTCGATGCAGCTCGGTCCACTCGATGCCGGCCTCGACGTCGACGATCCCGGTCGTCCGGGTCGAGCGCGACGATCCGGGTCATCGCCGCGCATGTCGAGATGGACGGTGTCCGTGCCGAACTGCTGGCCGCCCATCGCGTGTCGCGATCCCGCGATGCTGACGCCGCGGCCCTCGCCGGCGGCCGCCCGGACGGCTGCGATGACGTCGTCGACCGTCCCGGGCCGGACGATCCGCGCGACGCGGGTCGGGTTGAGCGCCGAGTGCGCGTCGTTGAGGACGACGGCTCGACCGGTGTCTGTCATCCTCGATGCCTCCGGCCATCTGTCGTGAGAGTCAACGATGGCGGGCCGTGGAGGCCGATGATGGACCCCGGGCGTGATCGTCGCCGTCATCGTCGTCGGTGCGGGACCGGCCGGGCTGGCGGTCTCGCACGAGCTCGTGTCGCGGGGCATCGACCACGTCGTCCTCGAGCGCGGCGCGGTCGGCGAGAGCTGGCGACGCTACTACGACGGGCTCGTGCTCCATACCGGCACGGCACCTCTCCTCGCTGCCCGGGCATGCCGTTCCGACGCTCGGACCCGCATGTTCGTGACGCGGCGCCGCTTCGTCCGCTACCTCGACGACGTACGCGGCGGCGATGCGAGCTGCCGGTCCGAGGCCGGGACGTGACGTGCACGCGCGATCGCGCCGCGAGCGACGGTCGGCTGGCGCGCTCGACGACGTGGCGAGGGAGCCGTGGCCCTGCCGCGTCCTCGTCGTCGCGACCGGCATCGCGTCATCCCCGGTCATGCCCGCACTGCCCGGGCAGTCGGAGTTCGCGCGGGCGGATCACGCCATTCGATCGAGTACCACCGGCCCGAGCCGTTCGCCGGCGCGCGGGTGCTCGTCGTCGGTGCCGGCAACTCGGGCGGCGAGATCGCGGCCGAGCTGGCCGCGGTCGCGGCGCCCGTCTCGATCGCGATCCGGTCCGGGCGTGGTCGTCGTCCCGCGGGAGATCGCCGGTATCCCGAGCCAGTACCTCGGGCTGCTCATGCGCCGCCTGCCGCGTGCCATCGCGGGGCCGATCGTCGGCCGCGGCCACGCGACGCCGGGCATCGCGCCTCCCGCCGTCCCTGCCGCGCTCGACCGCGAGCCCACTCGACGAGATCCCGCTCATCGGGATGCACCTGCCCGACGCGATCGCGGCCGGCACGGTCGTGGTCCGCCCGGCGGTCGTCGGGTTCGCCCGGCAGCCGGTCGCTTCGCCGACGGGTCGGAGGCGGCGTTCGAGAGGTCATCATGGCGACCGGGTTCCGCGCCGCGCTGGACCCGCTCGGCGGTCTCGTGACCCGGGACGCGCGGGGTTTCGCCCGGCGCACGCGACCGGGTGACCAGCGCCGACCAGCCCGACCTGTACTTCGTCGGGCAGGAGTACGACGCGTCGGGCGGCCTGCCAACATCCGGCACGACGCCCCGCTCGCGGCCGACGCGTCGTGGTCGGCACTGGCGAGCTCGCCGGGCGGGCACGGCCTCCTGCCGGGCGTGAGCGGCTTCCCGCCGGGCATCTCGAACCTCAGCCGATGACGGCCGCGCGATCCTGGCGCTCCTCGACCGGCGCCTTCGCCCTGCGGGTCGCCGGCCAGGCGATCGTGTCCCGGTGGGCGCCGGCCTGGCTGCCGCCGATGGCCGAGTGGTACTCGGGCGTGGTCCCATACCCGCGGCTGCTCGCGATCCAGCTCGCGATGCTGGCGGCCATGCGCGTCGTCGTGATCGGGCTGGCGCTCGGCTGGCCGGCCATCGCCGATCCGCGCCCGGTGCTCGGGACGCTGCTGCTGCTCATCGCCTGGCCGTACGGGCTGTCCATGCCGGTCCGCTACGCGGTGCGGATGTGGCGCCATCCCGGAGGCGCGCTGGACCGGCCGGACGATCCCGATCGTCTTCCACGTCGTGCTCGCGACGTGGCTGTTCGTGCTCGGGAGCTACCTGCCGACCTGGCCGGCGCGGATGAAACCCGCGCGCGGCCGCGTAGAAGCACGCGATCGCGACGGCCTGGATCGTGTGGTACGTCGCGTTGTGGTCGAACAGCCGCGGATGGATGGCGATCCGGCGGACCTGGATGGCGGCGGCGCCGAACGTCAGGCCGAGCCCGCCGAGCGCGATGCGCTGCGGGGCGCCGCGACAGCGGATCGCGCAGCCGGCGGAGGAGCGCGGCGGCCAGCGCGAGCGCGCCGGGCAGGTACGTCGCGATGGCGACCGCGTACGGCGGGTTGGTCCGGGCGAGACCGCCAGGTAGGCCGCGTGCGACCCGTCGCGACGCGCGTGACGCGGACGCGCGGCCGCGCGCGGCAGCGCGAGCAGCGCCGCCGAGGCACCATGCCGACAGGCCAGCCACGCCGATCGACTCCGAGCGAGACGCCGCCAGGCCCGCCGTCGGCCGGGCGCGTCGCCGATCGCGGGAACAGGGCCATGCAGCGAGGCGCCGGCGATCGCGGCCGACGCTCGGTCGCGGCGAAGAACACGACGAACCAGCGGCGGATGGCGCCTGGCGCGGGGTGGCGAGCGCGTCGTCCGTCGCGCGCGGGCCGTGCGAGCGCGAGGGCGAACGACCCGCCTCGAGCCCGATGGCGAGGTCGGTCAGGGCGACTGCCGGCTCGTGAAGGCGGATTCGCATGCCGTTGGCGGGTCTCGGTCAGTCGCGGCCGTGGCGAAGGCCGCGGCCCGGCGTCGCGCCGGTGTGGATGCCGTCGGTCGACGACGGGCGTGCCGGCCACGATGACGTGCTCGATGCCGACCGGGAACGAGCGCGGCTCGTCGTACGTGGCGGTCGATCGGACCGTGGCGGGGTCGAACACGACGAGGTCGGCGACCGCGCCGTCGCGGATGACGCCCCGGTCGCGCAGCCCCAGCCGGGCGGCCGGCGCCGAGGTCATCTTGCGGATCGCCTCCTCGAGGCTCAGGAGCGCCTCGTCGCGCACGAACTGGCCGAGGATGCGCGGGAAGCTGCCGTACGTCCGCGGGCTGGGCTTGTCGCCGAGGAACGTGCTGTCGGTGCCGACCATCCCGACCGGATGGGCGACGAACAGGGGCAGCGTCTCGGCCGCACGGCCCGCTCGTGACCTGGCTGACGCCGAGGTCCTCCGCCAGGAGCAGGTCGCAGATGACGTCGAGCGCGTCGTGGCCGGTCTCGTCCATGACGTCGGCCACGGTCCGGCTCTCCCAGCGCAGGTTCTCCGGCCGGTGGAAGGCACCCAGGCGGACGTCCGCCCAGCCCGCCGCGCTGGCATACGCCGCGCCGCGCGCCGTGAAGCTCGGCCCGGACGCGGTCGCGCGTGGCGCGGTCGGCGAGCCGTTCCTTGCAGTGGTCCGGGTCCGCCGGCCTGGATCCACTGCGGCAGCTGGATGAGCAGCCGGGTGCTGGCCCACTCGTACGGGTAGGTGTCGAACGTGACGTCCAGCCCTTCGGCCCGGGCGTCGTCGACGAGTGCGAGCATCGGTTCCGGGCCGCCCGGGTGCGTCTCGCGGTGGTAGAAGTGGGTGATGTGGGCGGGCGCGCCGCCCGCCGGCCGATCTCGATCGCCTCGCGGAATGGGTCGAGATAGCGGTCGCCGAGCGGGTAGCGGACGTGGGTGTGGTAGAAGCCGCCGTGCCGGCCGGCCTCCGCGGTCAGTGCCGCGAGCTCCGTCGGTCGTGGCGAAGCCGCCCGGCGGGTAGTCGAGACCGGAGCTCAGGCCGAAGGCGCCGTCGGCCATCCCGTCGCGGAGCAGGCCGCGCATCCGATCGATGCGCCCGCGCGTCGGCGGGGACGTCGTCCCAGCCGAGCGCCGCGATCCGGAGCTGGCGAGTTGCCGACGAGCGTCGCGACGTTGAGGCTGACCGTCCCGTCGTAGCGGTCGAGGTAGCTCGCGACCGAGTCCAGTCGTAGTCGATGTCCGGCCGGCCGTCGAGGCCGGCATCGAGGTGGACGAACGCCTCGAGGTCCTCGCGCGGCTCGAACGGCGCGAAGCCGTTGCCGTCGACGCCGACGACCTCGGTCGTGACGCCCTGGCGGACCTTGGGCTCGTGGCGCGGCCGTCGGCCAGGATCATCAGGCCGCCGTGGCTGTGGAGGTCGATGAAGCCCGGGAGCGACGACCTTGCCGGTCGCGTCGATCGTCCGGCCGGCATTCGCCGGCAGCGGGTCTTCGCGGCCCGAGGACGCGCAGGCGGCCGTCGATGACCGCGACCGTGCCGGGCCGGCCCGGAGCGCCCGTGCCGTCGACGATCTTCCCGCCGGTGATGAGCAGGTCCGCATGCTCGATCATCTGGCGACGATAGCCCACGGCTGCGTTGACGTGTCGGCGTCGGCGTCCCTCGAGCGGCAGGTTTCCTGCCCTCCGTCCACGTGGTGAGCGTTGGGCGAGTGATTCACCTCCGAAACCGCCGGATTCCCGCTCCCGGACGCACGGCCACGCGTTCTCCACGCTCGAATCGAGCGACGAGGTAGTGGCAGCGACACCCTGGCGGTCGTCCGACCCGGCTAACGCGCACCAGACGGACGGAGGACGAAATGCGGCGTGGCAGCCATCGAGTCGGCCGTCGGGTCAGTCCAGCCTCGCGACGGCGCGTTTGACGAGCGCCCGCTCTTTGGCGGTCGCGGCATCACGACCGCACCCGGAGTGCCTCAAGCGAGGCCGCGCCGCGCGGGTCTGTGGTCAGTACCCCCGGTCCCAGCGCGTCACATGCCCGGTCGCGTCAAGGCAGAAGTAGCCGGCCCGGGCCGGACTCGATGGTTGGCCGGCATCCGGTCCGGCGTCGCTGGCGACGAAGGCGATCCGGCGATCCGATGCGCCGAGGCGACCGGCCGGCCCCGGCACGAGGAGACCGATGTAGCGGCCGTCGGTGACGCCATCCGGATCAAAGCCGACCGACTTCGGGACCCGCACACCGGTCTTCTGACCAGTTCCATCGGAATGGACGATCACGATGGCGTCTCGATCGTCGTATCCCACGTCCGTCGTGATGTAGCAGGTCGCCTCCCCCTTCCTCGGCGAGTAGCTGTCTGCCCAGGTGGGCTCCTCCGGTGTCCCGCCCGCCAATAGGAGGTCGCCGTTGCCGGGCGCCTGGGATAGGAGCTCCTCGAACGCGCCGAACGACCCGCCGCCGACGAGCGTCCGCTCGGCGGCCGAGGCGACGACACCACTCCAAGTCGGTGTCCGCACGTCGCCCGGCTTCAGGGGATCGGACACGAGTCGTGCGAACGCGACGATGACCAGGACGGTGACCAACCCCAACCCGAGACGCCCTCGGATCGTCGCAGGCAAATCCGGAGACGGCGGGAAGGCATCCGTCACCGAGAACACGACGATGGCGATGGCGGCATCCGCGGGGATCAGCAGGGCGCCGAACCCTGACGCGGCGCTGGCGAAACCGAACACGACCCCGTACAGCGTGACGACCGCCGTAGTGATGAGCGCCACGCGACTCTGGTTCACCACGAGAAACGCGTCGAGCAGGGTCGCGATCGCCGCCACGCCTCCGAGCGCGAACACGTCCGGGCGCGGCGTGAAGGTGCTCCCAGCCGACACGACGACGAACACGAACGCCTCGATCCCGGCGACGACGACGAGAAGCAGGGACGCCAGGTACAGGCGCAGCGGCCTCGGGTCCGGCGTCATCGACGGTTCCGCCAACGCACCCTACGTTCCCGAGCGCCCGCAGCGCAGATCTTGGCCGGGCGCGCGCCGCCGCGTCCCCGGTTTCTCGGATCGTCATGGGCCGGGCGGCCCTCGTGCCGCGGGACGCCGTGATCCGTCATCGGTCGACGATAGCCCAGGCGGACCGCTTCCCGGCACGCCCAGACGATCAGGCGGAATCGAGGTTCATCGGACGTTGTCGACCGGCTGACCCTTGAGCCGCACGTCGTGGTCCGTCATCGGGCGACGATAGCCCGCGCGGTAAGTTGTGGCGGGTTCCGGCTCACCCCAACCGGAGCACCACCGGCCCTTCGATTCATCCACGTCAAGGGCGTTCGGCGCCGTCTCGGTCCGGCTTTTCGTCATCCGTCTACGTGGTGATCGTTCGCTGATCAATTGACCCTGGATGCCGCCAAATTCCCGCTCCCGCGGGCGTTCCGAACCCCTGTCCACGCTCGAATTGGCCGCGGACGCGCTCGCAGCGAGTGCCAGGCCGGCCACGGACCCGGCGAACGCGCACCAGATGGACGGAGGACGAAACGCGGCGGGGTATCCCGCGAATCAGCCCAAACTCGCGAGAGCGCGGCCCAGGAACCCTTCAAGTCGGTCGCGTGCGGTTGCCGGGTCCACGAGAGGGGCGCCGAGCTCGGCCAGTGAGGCCAGCCCCGAGCCCGGCCAGTCGCTGGCATCCCGCCCCTCGCCCCAGTCGAGGGCGCCCATCGCGGCCTCGACGTCCCACGCCGGATCGCCCGGCAGCTGGCGGTCGGCTGCCTCAGCGCCCCACAGGATCGCGAGGTTGACCCGGCAGTGGGCGGTATCGACGCCCGCAGGCCCGACGCAGGCGTTGACCCAATCGACGACACCGGTCAGCCGCCCGTCGACCCACAGCAGGTTGGCCGGATGGAAGTCGCGATGGATGAAGGCATCGGGGCCGGTCGGGCGAGCCGTCGTCGTCTGCACGACAGCACGCTCCCAGACGGCATGGTCGCGCCACCACGACGGCCGGCGCAGGTCGGCACCCTCGTGATATCCGCGGTACCGATGGACCGCGGACGAGCCGGGCGGTCGACCTCGTGGATCGCCGACAGGACGTCGCGGACGGCCGCGGTGTCCGGCAGGTCGAAGGCCGGGGCACCGGGAAGATGCGTCATCAGCACGGCGCCCGGCCCATCCAGCTGCGGGTTCGTCCAGGCGACGAGCCGGGGCGCCGGCACAGGCGAGCCGCGGCGAGGGCCTCGAGAGCGGCCGCCTCGCGGGCCACCGCCTGGGGCTCGGGACCGAGCACCCGCTCGTCCGCGTACCAGCGCAGCACGAGCCGGCGGCCCCGCCCGCTGGCGCGTCTCAGTCGCCAGGCGCAGCAGCACGGAGCTCGTGGCGCCGGGCATCGTGGACACGGCGACAACGACCTCACCGGGATCGAGCACCTCGTCGAGCCAGGCGCGCAACGCCGGTGGCAGGACGGTCATCCGCGCTGGCCCGGCCCGTCCAGGCGCCGGCCGCGGACCCATGCCGCCCGGACCATGTCCGGGTGCGCACGGAAGATGAGCCGGCTCGCGAGGTCCTCGGCCTGATCGTCCTCGATGCCCGGGACCGGCGCGATGAACGAAGGATCGATGGCGATCATATCGGCGTCCTTGCCTGCCTCGAGCGAGCCCGTCTCGGTGCCGAGGCCGAGCGCCTCAGCGCCACCAAGCGATGCCAGGCGGATCCATTCGAGCGGCGAAAGGACCGGGCCGGCCTCGACGCCGGCCACTCGCCGCGCGTTCTGCATGTAGCTCCCCACCCGCATGACCGTGAAGATCGAGAGGTCCGGCCCACCTGCGACGTCGGACCCAAGGCCGAGCGAGAGGCCCGCCTCGACGTATCGACCGAGGGGCATCATCCCCGACGCAAGGAAGAGGTTCGAGGCGGGACAGTGCGCCACGGTGGTCCCAGTCTCGACCAGCCGGCCGAGCTCCCGATCCGAGAGATGGACGCCGTGGGCGAGGACCGTCCGCTCGCCGAGGCCGCCCGCCCGGTCGTACACGTCCACGTAGTCGCGCGCTTCCGGGAAGAGCCTGGCCACCTCCGCGATCTCGCCGCGGTCCTCGGACACGTGGGTCTGCCAGTAGGTGCCCGTCGCGGTAGCGAGCGCGGCGGATTCGCGCAGCAGGTCGGCCGTGCACGAGACGGCGAACCGGGGCGTGACCGCGTAGCCGGAGCCGGCCACGGTCGCGGCCATGCCACCGCTCGATCAGTCGCGCCGACTCCGCGAGCGTCCGGTCGAGGATGGTCACCCGGTCGATGGTCGAGTCGTAGGTCACCCGATCCATCATCACCTTGCCGATGACGGCCCGGATTCCGTGGGCCTCCGCGGCCCGGAAGGTGGCGTCCAGGCTGGCTTCGTAGACCGCGCCGTAGACGACGGCCGTTGTCGTCCCGGCCGCGGCGAATGCCCGCCAAGCGGCCGGCGCCAGCCGCTCGGCCGTCGGGACGTCGTAGCCACGCTCGAGCGGGAAGACGTAGCGCTCGAGCCAGGTCAGGAGGTCGAGACCCGCTCCCACGCCCGCGTTCGGGAGCTGCGGCAGATGGGCGTGGAGGTCGACCATGCCCGGGGAGCAGGACCCATGGGCGAACGTCGATCGGCGGGGAGGACGGCGGCGTCCCCGCCGGAGTGACTCGCGCGCCCTCCGTTGGCCCGACATAGGCAAGCCGTCCACCGGCATCGACCGCCACGAGGCCGTCACGCTCGTAACGGAAGCTCCCGGAGTCGAGCGGCGTCAGGAGCGCGGCCACGGAGCGCGAACGGCGGCTCGAGAGGGAGGTCCACCGCCGAAGGCTAGCAGGCGGGCTGCCGGCTCCGAGGGCCGCCTCTCGAGGGCCGCCCGAG
This sequence comes from uncultured Chloroflexia bacterium, assembly GCA_963772995.1. Taxonomy (GTDB): domain Bacteria; phylum Chloroflexota; class Limnocylindria; order Limnocylindrales; family CSP1-4; genus SPCO01. The sequence continues at coordinate 17,298 of CAVYZQ010000022.1, forward strand.
GGGTCGTCGACGCCCGGCGCGGGACATGGAACGACCCGGATCGGGCAGATCCGGGTCGACGGAAGTGCTCCGGCGATGAGGCTAGCGCTTCTTGCCGCGAACCTCGAACAGGTGGGCCGTCCACTCGGAGCCGCCGCGATCCATCGTGGCCGAGCTGCCGTGCCAGCCGCAGGTGCAGGTGATGGTCTGGGCCTGGTGCTTGTACTCGTCGATGACGTGCTTGAACGGCTCGATCGTGGTCGTGGACTTGGCGGGCGGGCGACTGTTCACAGGGACTCCTGCGCAGAATCAGGGAGCTCCGCACACGGCTGGGTAGCGGGGACGACTATGGTACCGATTCCGCCGATTCCCGCCTCGCCGCCGGGCTCCGCAGCCCAGGCGTCGCAGGGCCGGCGGCCAGCGCTCACCCTCCGGCGGGCAGCGTCCGTCCGCACGAGGTCGTCCACCGTGACCGGCGCCTTCACGAGGCCCAGCGACTGGAGGTAGTCGATCGACGTGGTCCACCCGGCGCGTGTCGATGGCGCCGAGCCCGTGGGCCGGCCTGCTCGGTCCCGGTCCACGAGTCGATGGTGGCCGCGAGGATCGCCGCCTGGAGCTCCTTCTGGTCGCCAGCTCGGGACCTCCGTGATCGCGGCGTCGAGCCCGACGGCGGATCGGCCTTGATCTCCTCCATCGCCCGCAGCGTCGCCGCCGCGAAAGCGGCGATCGCGTCGTGCTTGGTGTCGAGGTCGTGGTCGCCGGCGATCAGGCCCGGGCCGGGCAGCGGCGTGATCGCGTCGATGCGCAGGAGACCGCGGCGCCGTCGTGCTCGAGCTGGACGGGTTCGTTGTTCGCGAAACCGGTCGCGGCGTCCACCGCGCCCTGGTCGACCGCCGCCCGCTGGGTGTAATCCGGGTACTCGACGATCTTGACGTCGGTCGGGCTTCAGCCCGGCCGAGCCGAGCAGCGCCTGGAGCATGACCCAGCCCGACCCGTAGCGGCCGGGCGTGCCGATCTTCTTGCCCTTGAGGTCGGCCGCCGTCTTGATCCCCGACGACGCCTTGGCGAAGACGACGTTCGGGAACTTGCCGTAGATCGTGGCGATGTACCGGACCGGGATGCCCTGGCTGACGGCCGGGATGACGCTCGTCCCGTCGCCGATCCCGATGTCGATGGCGCCCTGGCCGACGAGCGGGATGAGGTTGTCGTCGATCTTGCTCTGGAACTCGATGTCGAGACCGGCGTCCGGTGTAGTAGCCCTTCTGCTGGGCGAGGTAGAACGGGGCGAACTGGACGCTCGGGATGTAGCCGAGCCCGACGACGAGCTTCGTCAGCGCGACGCTGGCCTCGGGGCGATGATGGCGAGGCCGACGACCGACGAGCCGGCGAGCAGCGCCGGCGGGGCCGGCCGGCGGCGCGGCCGGCGACCCGATGGCGCACCGAGCCGCCGGCCGAGCACGGCCGCGACGATCGAGGCGAGGACGAGCCCGCGATGGGCGAGCGGAGCACGAGGAAGGGACACGAGGACCTCCGAACGGCTGGTGTTCACCGGGCACCGACGAGGCGGCGCTCGACGGCGACGACGGCGAGATAGAGCACGATCCCGACGAGGGCGATCGTCAGGAGCGTGGCGAACATGAGCGGGGTGTCGAACAGCGACCCGCGGGCGAGGTTGATCAGGACGCCGAGGCCGGTCTCGGCGCCCGCCCATTCGCCGACGATCGCGCCGACGACCGCGAGCGTCACCCCCACCCGGAGGCCACCGAGGATGTTCGGCAGGGCGGCCGGGATCTCGAGGGTGAGCAGGACCTGGCGGCGGGTGGCCCGGAGGCTCCGGCCGAGCTCGAGCAGTCGCGCGTCCACCGAACGGATGCCGACCATCGTCGCGACGGCGACCGGGAAGAAGACGATCAGCGCGCAGATGAGGACCTTGCCCAGGAGGCCCGGGCCGAACCAGAGGGCGAGCAGGGGCGCCAGGGCGAGGATCGGGGCGCCTGGGCGGCGACGAGGTAGGGCGACAGGACGCGCTCCACCAGCGCGCTCCGCGCGAGGGCGTAGCCGGCGATGAGGCCGAGCCCGGCGCCGACGACGAACCCGAGCGCGATCTCGAGGAGCGTCGTCGCCAGGTGCGGCTCGATCGTGCCGTCGGTCCAGGCGGTGACGAACCGCGCGCCGACCGATTCGGGTGGCGGCAGGATGAACGGCGGCAGGCCGACGCGACCACGACGGCCTTCCAGCCGACGAGGAACAGGACGAAGACCGCGACCACCGGCAGCCAGCGGGTCCGGGCGGTCATGCGAGCGACCTCCGATGCGGCGCCGGTCCGGGCGGCGGACGTGGCCTCGGCGGGCAGTGTCTCGTCGGCGTCCTCGCTGTCGCCGAGGACCGACCGGATCCGCCGGCGGTCGCCGACACGGCGGCGGCGTCGAGGTCGGCGATGGTCCTCGGTCGCTCGATGTCGACCGGGATGTCGGCCACGACCCGGCCCGGGCGCGGCGAGAGCACGACGACCCGGTCGGCGACGAGGATGGCCTCGGGGATGCTGTGGGTGACCATGCACGATGGTCGTGGCGGAGCGGTCCCAGAGCCGCAGCAGCTCGAGGTCGAAGCGCTCGCGGGTCAGCGCATCGAGCGCGCTGAACGGCTCGTCGAGGAGCAGGACCTCGGGCTCGAGTGCGAGCGCTCGCGCGAGGGCGACGCGCTGGCGGGTGCCGCCGGAGAGCTCCGAGGGCCGCGACTCGATGACCGCCGGATCGAGCCGGACGAGGTCGGCCAGGCGCGACAAGCGCTCGCGACGGCGCGGCGGCGTCCCAGCCGGCGAGCTCGAGCGGGTAGGTGATGTTGGCCGCGGCCGTGCGCCACGGCAGCAGGCGCGGCTCCTGGAAGACGAGGCCGATCCGCGGGTCGGGGCCATCGATCCGCTCGCCATCGAGGCTGGCCGTGCCGCGGGCCGGCGTGAGGAGGCCGGCGATCACCCGCAGGAGCGTGGACTTGCCACAGCCGTTCGGGCCGATGAGCGCGACGATGCCGCCGCCCGGGATCGCGAGGTCCAGGCCGTCGAGCACCGGCAGCCAGCCGTCATCCCGGGTTGCGAAGGCGAAGTCAGGTCCTCGGAGGTCGATGGCGCCGGTGGGCGCGTCCTGAACGCCGTCGCCGGCGGCCACGGCCGCTGCGCGGTGGGAGCGCCGGGCTGCGCTCGGTCCGGATGGCGCTCATGCGGCGCTCTCGCTGAGCGGTCGCAGGACGGGCGCGGTCGCCGGGTAGAGCCCGACATACGCCTCGAACAGCCGGTCGTAGGCCGCCGCGTGCTCGGCGCGTGGCTGGAGCCGGCCGGCGATCGACGTCATCGCCGCGATCGCCGCCGGCAGGTCCCGATGCTCCCCGATCGCCACAGCCCCGAGGATCGCCGACCCGAGCACCGCGGTCTCGAGGACCGTCGGCACCGCGACCGGGAACCCCGTCACGTCGGCCTTGACCTGGTTCCAGAACGCGCTCCGCGCCGGCCCGCCGCAGACGCGCATCTCGCGCACGTGGACGCCGGCCGCGAGCATCGGGCGCGCGACGTGGCGGATCGCAAGCGCGGACGCCTCCACGATCGCCCGCGTGACGTGGCCGCGGCCGTGCGCGAGGGTCAGCCCGGCGAGCACGCCACGCGCCTCGGGATCCCAGATCGGCGAGCGCTCGCCGGCGAGGTACGGCAGGAAGACGAGTCCGTCGGCGCCGGGCGGCGTCGGGGCCGCCTCGTCGAGCAGCGCATCCATGGCGATCGTCCCGCCGAGGATCGATTCCCGGTACCAGTCGAGCGCGCGGCCGGTCGCGGCCATCGCCGCACCCACGCTATACCGCCCCGCGAGCGGCCCCGGCGTTACGAACCCGCCGGCAACCTCGACCGGCCGGTCCCAGTAGACGCCGAACCCACCGGCGGACCCGCCAGGGTCGTAGGCATCGCCGGGTTCGAGGAGACCGGCTCCGACATAGCTCGCGAACGCGTCCACCATGCCGCCCGCGACCGGGATCCCGGGCCGGAGCCCGAGGGCGTCGGCCGAGGCACCGGTCAGCTCGCCCACGACCGCCCCGGCTGGAACGGTCCGCGGGACACGGTCGCGCGGCACACCCGCCTGGGCGACCAGGACCGCGTCCGGGACGACCTGGTCGGGCACGAGCGGCGCCACGGCGACGCCCGACAGCCGGAACGCGAGCCATTCCCAGGTCGACAGGTACCAGCACGTGGCGGCGGCCACCGCCGGCTCATGCCGCTCGACCCAGAGCGCCGCCGGCAGGCCACCCAGGCCCCAGCCACGGACGCCGGTCGCGGCCGCCAGCTCTTCGGCTTCGAGGGCGTCACGGGAGTCCAGGAACGTGATGGCCGGGCGCGTGGCCTCGCCGCGGGCGTCGACTGCCGCCAGCGTGGGCCCGTGCCCGTCCACCCCGATGGCGACGACCTCCGCGGGCTCCGACGGCATGCAGCGCCCGGACGGCGCTGACGACGGCCGACCACCACGCACCCGGGTCCTGCTCGGCCCAGCCGTGACCGCCCGACACGTCGAGGCCGTAGCCGCTCCGTGCGAGCGCGAGCATCTGGCCGTCGAGGCCGACCAGCCCGGCCTTCGCCTCGTTCGTGCCGAGGTCGATGCCGAGGACGGCTGGGCGTCGCGCGCTCATCGCGGCTGCCCGCCCGCGGGCGCGAGGGTCGCGTCATCGAGGGCGACGACGGCCTCGGCGGTCGCGACGTCCGTGACGAGCGTTCGGACGATGCCCGCCCGCAGCGCGCCGAGGATCGGCCTCACCTTGCCCTCGCCCGAGGCCACCCCGATGGCGGCCGGGATGCGTCCGAGGCGGCGCGCGTCGAGGGCGATGACCCGGTCGCGCAGGGCGTCGCAGACGAAGCGCCCATCGATGTCGTAAGGGGCGACGAGGACCTCGCCCACCGCCTCCGCCGCTTCCAGCTGCGCCTCGATCTCGTCGCCGACCCGCGCCGCGGTCCACGCCGGACCGCCGATCCCGAACAGTGCGACATCGAGCCGCTCCCAAAGCGTCGACGATGGCCTGCAGACCGGCATGGCGCCATCGAGCGACCGCTTGCGTGTCGGCGTCGTCGACCAGGCCCGGGGCCATCAATCCGCGAGCCTGGCCCTCGAGGACGTCGGCCACGCGGCGATATGGCTCGCGCTCGAGCCCGGTCGTCCAGAAGCCGCCGCATAGGGGCACGACCGTCACGGCCACCGGGGTGGCCAATTCCTCGAGCGCCGCCGCGGTCGCCGAGACCGCGACGCCCTCCCCGATGCCGACGATGGCGCCCGCGCGCAGCACGCCGCGAAGCACGTCGGCGGCGAGCCGGCCGACCATCCGCCGCGTCAGGTCCTCCGGCCCGGCGATCGTCGGGGCGAGATGGACGGCGTCGAGGCCGTAGCTTCGCCGGATGGCGTCGGCGGCCGGGCTCTCGACCGCCGTCCGGTCGACGATGCGGATCTCGACGATCCCCTCCGCGCGGGCCCGCTTGAGCAGGCGCGAGACCTGCGGCCGCGTGACGCCGAGCTGCACGGCGATGGCGTTCTGGGTCTCGCCGAGCTCGTAATACAGCCGGCTGGCGCGGACGAGCTGCTCGAAGTCGTTCACGGTACAGATGTTAAGTACAGATGTGCATCCATGCTTGCGCCATCATCCCGGGACGGGACGGGGTCTGTCAACGCCGATGAAAGCCGAACGGCCCGGGCGTCGCCCGGGCCGTTCGGTGAGTCTGGCGGTGGCGGCTACGGACCGCCGATCCCGTGGTGGTCGTGGGTGTGGGAGTAGCCCTGGTGTGGCGTCCCGATGTACGGGAAGGCGGACAGGAACGGCAGCGTCGTTGGCATCGACGCCGTCGCCGAGCATGTTGTTGGGGGACGGTTCGGCACGCCGAGGACCGCATTCAGGGTGGGGCCGTAGCCCTCGATGATGGCGCGGACCTCGATGTCGGTGACGTCGTCGAGGAGACGACGGCCGTTCGGGAAGCCGCACAGGTCGCCGTCGATGGCGCCCAGCCGGCTCGGGCCGGCTACCGGTGCACCGAAGACACAGGCGCCGTCCGCGTTCGGCTTGATGCCCGTATTGACGCGCAGCATGTCGGCCTGGGTGGAGCCCGTCCTCGTGTACTGCAGGCCGCCGGGGACGGTCGCCGAGTCCGGGATGTTCAGCCCGGTCAGCAGGATCGCCACGAGGTCGCCGCGGTTCGACGTGGCGGCCGGTCCAGCGCGTCGATACAGGCACGTCGGCGACCGCTGTGAGTTCCGGCGCGAGGTAGTACTTCTCGAACTGGGAGTCCTTGACGGCCGCTGGCTGTTCCAGTAGTCCTTCTTGGCGGTCGGGATGACCACCTCGTTGATCAGCGGGTTTCCGAGCCGCGAGACCTGGTGCCAGGGGCCCCAGGCCGTCATCGTGCCGTCCGCTTGAGATGTCCGGTACTTCTTCCGGCTGGCCGTCGGCCCAGACGCCCAGAACGGCGTCGGGGTCGTTGGCTCCGGTCGGCAGCGCGTGGTCCTTGGTCAGCTTCTGGAGCGGGACTTTCAGCGCGATCGAATTGGTGTTGTACCCGTCGACGTCGTCGATGCCCGGGGCGGCCGGCAGCGGGATGTCATGGGCCTCGTTGAACGGTCGGAGCCCGCCAGATCGAAGATCGAGCCGAGGTCGACGAAGAAGGCATCGTCACGCTGCCCGGCGAAAAGCTTGGTGCCGTCGCCGAGGGTCTTGACTGCGAGGCCGCGAGGGCGGGCGTAATTCGGCGTCGAGCGAGGCCCGATGTTGGCCGGCGGGACGGCGACGCCGTTGGCGATCTGCTCGTCGTTGCGCTACACGTCATACGTCTGGCTAACCAGCAGGTTCGGTCGGTCAGGGACGTGATCGGGCCATCGTTGTACAGGAACGTCGGGATACCGGCGAAGTTTTCGCGGTCCGCTGCGTCGAGAACGGAATAGTAGGTGACGTCGTTCTTGCCGTCGCCGTCGTTGTCGATGCGGATCGCGTACCGGACATCGGGGTCGAACGGGAAGAAGTTCGGACCTCCGGCCGGCTCTTCGAGCGGCACGTAGTTGGCGATGATCGTCAGGCTGTTCGGGTCGTCGGGACTGACGAATGCATAGAGGTCCGTGTTGTCCGCGGCGGGTCGCCGGCGATCGGCGGAGCTTCCCGGTGACTGGACGCGAGGACGCCGCCGACCGACGTCGTCACGATGAACAGGGCGCCGGCGACGCCGGCGACCTTGGAGCGTGTTGACACGAGATCAACCTCCAGAGATGTGGGCGGATCCACGACCTTCCCGGGGACTGCCGTGTCCGGTGCAGCCGGAGGGCGGGTCGCGACCACCGTCCCGGTGCTGTCGGCGGTGATGCGTCGCGGCGCGGCGATTGGATGAATCGGGGCCGATATTCGAGCGCGAGTCAGTCGCCAACGTCTCCAGGAGCCGGCGGGCCTCGGCCGCGTGCGTCGCCGAGAAGCCGGCGTCGGTCGACAGCGCCAGCTCGAGGTTGCGTCGCGCGCGGCGTCGTCGCCGAGGGCGGCCGCGATCGCGCCCGCGTGGAAACGGAACAGGGGGTCGCGTGACCCAGCCGGAGCGCCTCGTCGGAGCCACCTTCGCATACGGTCGCGTCCGAGCCGGTGGAGCGCCCAGGCCCGGGCATCGGCGGCACGGACGTTCGGCGTCGCCTTGTAGGCGGCCTCGGCGAATGTCAGCGCCCGATCCGGGTCGCCGTGATCCGCCTCGAACAGGGCCAGGTCGAGGTCGACCATGACGCCGGTCGCCTCGAACAGCTGGATCTCGGCGCGGGCGAGCTCGAAGTTGCGCGCCGCATCGTCGGCGCGGCCCGCCGCGGCCTGCGCATCGGCCAGGGCGATCACGTACTCGGGCAGCGGCACGATATCGGCGGCTTGCTGGAAAAGGGCGATGGCGTCGTCGAGGCGGCCGTCGGCGACCGCAAGGCGGCCTCGCCGGCGAGCGCCGGGGCATGCGCCGGTACGAGTTCGAGGGCGCGGATACTCTTCCGCCGCGCCCGCGTGTCGCCCGAGTAGACGAGCAGGTTGCCAGCTGGCGTGATGAACGCGAGGTTCTCCGGGGCGAGGCCCTGTGACTTCGTGGCCGTCCGCATGGCCGTCACCGCCACGTCGAGCTTGCCGTGCAGCTCGGCCAGGTAGGACCACGGGACAGGGTCGTCAGGTCGATCCAAGCGAGCATCTCAGCGGCCGGCTTGTCTGCATCGTCGTATCGCCCGAGCTCGACGAGGGCGTCGACCTCGACCGCGCGAGCGACGGACGAGCCGGGGAGACAGCTCGATGGCGCGCCGCGCGGTCTCGAGCGCCGTCGCGAAGTCGTGCTTGCCGAGCTGGAGGCTGCCGATGCCGACGAAGGACGAGCGCATCGTCCGGCGCCAGGCGGCGAGCCGTTCGAAGGCGGCTTCGGCCGGGGCATACAGGGCCGGATCGGCTGTCTCGCGGACCCGCTGGAGGAGGGCGAAGCCGAGGTCGCGCTGGAGCCTCGTCGGACGGGTTCGTCTTCACGGCGGCCTGCAGGCGGGCGATGGTGGCGACCGTCGGCGAGGTGGGGGCCGGAGAGGCGGTCGCCGTCGCGTCGCCGGACGGGGCCGGGGACGCCACGACGTCGCTCGAGCTGTGGCGCAGGGGCCGTGCCGGCGGAGCCGTGCGCTAGCGCATCGGAAGCCGCCGTCGAGGGTGGCGCGGGGATCGATGGCGACGGCCCGGTGGCGCACCCGACGACGAGCGCGGCCATGACGACAGGCATGAGTGTCCGGCGCGTCCAGGCGGTCATGGCGAGGGTACGCGCGCCCGCGCCGGCCGGATGAATCCCAGCACCTGCCCTGAGATCAGCTCCAGAGACGGTCGTGCGCGCGCTCGCCATCCCAGCCCGGTGTCGGCGCGAACCACTCGGGATCGCGCGGGATCAAGGAACGGCTCGCAGGCTTCGCGATCGAGGTCCGTGAAGCCAAGACCAGGCGTCTCCGGGACGGCGATCGAGCCGTCCTCGGACGAGCGGCATGGGCAGTCCCCGGAGAGAGTGCTCCATTCCGGGATGTCGGCGGAGTGGTTCTCAAGGGCGAGGAAATGCTCCGGTCGCGGCCGCGGCATGGACGCTGGCCAGCGCGGCGACCGGCGAGCCGGCCATGTGCAGCGCCATCGCGATGCCGTGCTCGCCGGCGTAGTCGCCGATGCGCTTGGTCTCGAGGATGCCGCCGGCGGTCATGATGTCGGGGTGGACGACGCCGACGGCGCGCCGCTCGACGAGGTCGCGGAAACCGTCGCGCAGGTAGATGTCCTCACCGGTGCAGATCGGCGTGGTCACGGCCTCGGAGAGCCGGACGTACTGGTCGGCGAACTGCCACGGGATCATGTCCTCGTACCAGGCAAGGGTGAACTGGTCGAGGGCGCGGCCGAGCCTGATGCACGACTCGAGGTTCAGGTGGCCGAAATGGTCGGCCGCGAGCGGCAGCGTGTACCCGACGGCCTCGCGGATCCGGCCCACGTACTCGACGAGCGCGTCGATGCCGATCGTCGTGAGCTGGATGCCGGTGAACGGGTGCATGACGTCCGCGCGTCCGAGCGCGTCGGGCGGCGCGTTGACGGCGCCCGTGATGCCGGCAACGAGGTCGATCCCGATGTCCATCTTGAGGAACCGGTAGCCCTGGTCGACCCTGCGCTGGAGCTGGCCGGCCATCTCGCCCGGATCCAGCGCGCGAGGGCGTGTCGGCGTAGCACAGCACCCGGTCTCGGAAGCGCCCGCCGGCCAGCTGGTAGGCCGGCACGCCGTACGCCTTGCCGGCGAGGTCAACGAGGGCCATCTCGACCGCCGAGACTCCGCCGCCCTGGCGGGCATGGAAGCCGAACTGGCGGATCTTGCGGAAGAGCCGGTCGACGTCGCAGGGGTTCTCGCCCAGCAGCCGGCTCTTGAGGACGAGGGCGTAGGACTTGCTGGCGCCGTCGCGCACCTCGCCGTAGCCGGAGATGCCCTGGTTCGTGTCGATCCGGATGATCGTGCAGTCCATGGGCAGGCCGGTGAGCGAGATGGTCCGCATGTCGGTGATCCGGAGAGCGGACGGGCTCGAGGCGCGGTTGACGTGTTCCTCGGCGGCCGGGAGGTCGTCGCGGGGCGCCACGACGGCGGGGTCGGTCATCCGGTCATCCGGTCAGCCACGCCTGGTAGTCGGCCTCGATGTCGTCGCGCCAGGTCGGGACATCGATCTCGCCCGGCGTGTAGCGGCCCTCGGCGAGCCGCTGCTTTCCGAACGTGTCGCGGCGATGGACGTTCTCGCCGACCTCGACGATCTCGCCGACCAGGTGCGGCGGGATGAAGGTCACGCCGGTCGCGGTGCCCAGGACCACGTCGCCCGGCAGGACCGTCACGCCGCCGATCCGGATCGGGATGTTGATCCCTCCGAGCGTCGCGTTGCGGATCGGCGTCGGGTCGGCGCCGCGATGGAAGAACGCGACCGCATCGAGGCTGCCGATCCCGTCGAGGTCGCGCACGCCGCCATCGATGACGGCGCCGGCATGGGTCCTGGCGGCGACGGCCGTGGACAGGTTGTCGCCGACGAACGTCCCCTCGCGGACCTTGCCGAACATGTCCACGACCATGACGTCGCCGACCTCGAGGGTGTCGATGACCCACGAATTCTGGCCGCCGATGCGCCCATCAGCCTCACCGGCGGACTGGACGACCTCGTTGAGGTCCGGCCGGAACGGGAGCATCTGGGCGGTGACGGCGCGCCCGACGAGCACGCGATCGGGGTGCGTCCGGAACCATCCGCCTTCGAACTGGAAGCGGTAGCCCTCGCGATCGAGAATGGCCCAGGCCTGCTCGCTCGTGATCCGGGCCATCCGTTCGAGGAGGTCGTCGGGCACGTGCGGCCGCCCGTCGAGGAAGCGGCCGAAGGGGTTGCGCGGCGTGAGCGCGACGATCGCGTCTCGCGAGTTCAGGATCTGCATGTCACACCACTCGTCCCGGGTTGAGGATGCCCTGCGGGTCCAGGGCCGTCTTGATGGCCCGCATCACCCGGACCGCATCGGCTCCTCGCTGGATCTCGAGCCAATCGCGCCGGGCGACGCCGATGCCGTGCTCGCCGGTCACCGTCCCGCCAAGGTCGAGCGCCGCGCGGTAGAGGTCGGCACGGACCGCGTCGGTCGTCGCCTCGCCACGCGGGTCGTCCCGCTCGAGGACGAGGTCCGGGTGGAGGTTGCCGTCGCCCGCGTGGCCGAACGTCCCGATCCGGACCTCGTGCTTCGCGGCGATCGCCTCGATGGCGCGGAGCATGTCGGGGACCCGCGAGCGAGGCACGCCGACGTCCTCCATTCGCACCTCGCCCAGGCGCTCGAGCGCGTAGTGCGCGGACCTGCGCGCCTGGCGCAGCCAGTCGGCCTCCTGGGCGTCGGCGGCGCGAACGACGTCGGTGGCACCGGCCACCCGGCAGGCGGCCTCTGCGCGCTCGAGCTCGTCGTGCGCGGCGACGCCGGGCAGGTCCGATTCGACCATCAGCATCGCCGCCGCCGTCCGGTCGAGGCCGAGGTTGTTCATGTCGTCCACGGCCTCGATGGTGAAGCGGTCCATCAGCTCGAGCGTCACGGGTGACAGGCCGGCCGCCGCGATGCCCGCGACGGCGTCGCCGGCGCTGTCGAGGGTCGGGAAGAAGGCGAGCATCGTCGAGCGCGGCGGCGGCGCGGGCCGAGCCGGAGAGTCGCCTCGGTGATGATCGCCGAGGGTCCCCTGGCTGCCGATCATCAGGTGGGTCAGCGAGTAGCCGGCCACGTCCTTGACGTTCTTGCCGCCGGTCCGGATGACCGTTCCGTCGGCCATGACGACCTCGAGACCGAGGACCGAGTCGCGGGTCTGGCCGTATTTGACGCAGCACAGGCCGCCCGCGTTGGTGCCGAGGTTGCCCCCGATCGAGCACTGCTCGAAGCTCGCGGGATCGGGCGGATAGAACAGGCCCTCGGCGGCGACGGCGGCCTTGAGCGCGGCGTTGATGATGCCCGGCTGGACGACCGCGACGAGGTTCGGCCGGTCGATCTCGATGATCGCGTTCATCCGCGTGAAGGCGATGGTCAGGCCGCCCTCGATGCCGGCCGAGCCGCCCGACAGGCCGGTGCCGGCGCCGCGCGGGACGATCGGGACGTTCAGCTCGGCCGCGATCCGGACGAGCTCCTGCGACCTGGGCCGTGGTCGTGGGCAGGGCCACGGCTCCGGGCAGGCCGCCCTTGAGGTAGGCGGTCTCGTCGGTGCGGTAGCTCGCGCGATCGATCGCGTCGGTCAGGAGGCGCAGGTCCGGCAGGCGGGCTGCGATGGCAGCGACGAGCGCGTCGGTGGCGGGGCGAGCCTCTGTGGCATCGGTCGGGGCGGGACTGTGCACCGGGGAAGTCTAGCGAACGCGGAGGCGTCTACCGCCCGCCGTCCGCCATCCGCCTGTCCGCGGCCAGGGCCTGGGGCATCTGGCGGAAGGAGCGCGGCAGGAGCGGCCGCCAGGCCTTCCAGCCGGCGACGAGCCAGGCCGAGACCGCACGCTCCCGCAGGCCCCACGGCAGCTGGTATGCGTCTCGAACGTCGGGCGGCAGGAGCCCGACCGCCGGCCACATCGTCCAGTCGTAGGCGGTCGTGGGGATCCCGAGGCGCCCGAGGAGGCCGGGCAACGGCGGATGGAGGATCGTCTCGGCGAGGTCCCTGGCGAGTGGGCCGACGACGACGGGTCCGTCGGGCCCTGACTGTTCGTCGAGATAGGCCTCGAACGCGGCGAGATCGCTCGGGAAGCATCGCCTCGGGGATCCCGAACGCGCGACCGATCGGTCGCGTCTCTGCGTAGAACCTCTCGGCTCGCGGGCGGGGCACGCGCTCGAGCCAGGCGTCGGTCGCGACGAGCGTCGAGTCCACGAGGGTCGCGTGGACCCACAGGGAGAGCGCGGGATCGCGGGCGGCGTATCCCGGGCCGGTGATCGCGCGATGGAGCGCGTTGAGGCGGCGGACTCCGCGCGAGCGGCCGCGCTCGTCCCGTACACGATCGCGAGGTAGCTCCGCAGCGTGCCGAGCAGCCGTCGCCACGGGTCGGCGCGGAAGTCCGAGTGATCGGCCACGCCCGCCGCCACCGACGGATGGGCGAGCTGGAGGAGGAGCGCGCGCGGTCCGGCACCCAGGAGCAGCATCGCCTCGCGGTTGAGTCGCCAGGCCTCCGACTCGGGGCCGTAGAGACCCGGATCGGGACCGCCCTCCCGCGGCGGTGCACCCTCCAGCCCGATGTCGCCCGCGCCGACCGAGACAGCACGTCAACCATTGCCGCACCATATCCGAGAAAACCGGAGGACTGCTGCCGATGACCGAGGATCACACCTGGGGCCGCGATTTCGACCCCGACGAGATGGCCCGCCTCGAAACGAGGATGTGGAAGGCGTACTACCGACGCCAGCCTGCCCGATTGTTCGGAACCATCGTCCAGGCGTTTCACGCACAGGCGGGCGTGTCGTGGCCGCGCGCGCTCGCGGCGGGCCTGCTCTTCACGCGCGCCGCGGCCGGGTTCGCCCGCGCGTCAGGCGACTACGAGCGGTTCGCCCCCGACATCGTCCGCGCATACCGGATGCTGGGCATGCCGGAGGAGGTCGACGTCGAGGAGGTCGCCCGCTGCGAGCTGCGCTCGTGGGTCATCCGGCGTGAGATCGGGCTTGCCGCCGGCGAGGCCGCGGGCGAGGTCATCACGGACCTGTATGCCGCCCGTCATGGCGTGCCGCGCGAACGCGTGGCGGAGGCGGGTCGGCTGCGTGGGATGGCCGCCGAGGTCCGCGACCGCGGCGCGGCCGACGATCCTGACGGACCGGCCGGCTCGGGGCGCGACTACTGGCCGCAGGTCGCCAAGCTCCTGCGTGATTCATATCGGAGCCTGCGCGCGGCTCTCGACACCGGAACGACCGAGTACGAGTAGGGCTCCGTCCGGCCCCCGTCGGAAGCCCGAGGCGCTACCGGTCGTCGGGCCGGCGGCCCACCAGCCACCAGGCGGTCGGAAAGAACGCGGCGGCAACCGTCAGCTTCGCGAGATCCCACCACACGAACGGGGTCAGCCCCGCCGCGACAGCATCCGGCCAGGTCATGCCGGTCGACACCTTCAGCCAGGGCACGCCGATCACGTCGATGATCACGCTCCCGATCAGCATCGCGCCGATCGCCCCACCGATGTGTCGGTCCCATCCGAGCTCGGCTAGCCGTCCGACGACCGCACCGGCGACGATGAACCCGATCAGATAGCCGCCGGTGGCACCGCGGATGACATCGAGGCCGCCCTGGCCCTGCGCGAAGAACGGCAGCCCGACCAGACCGAGCAGGACGTACAGCGCGACCGAGGCGAGCCCGCGCCGGAACCCGAGCGCGCACCCCACGAACAGGACCCCGAACGTCTGGCCCGTCCACGGAACCGGCTGATGCACGACCACGATCTGCGCCGTCAGGAGGATGAAAAGCGCACCGACGACCACGAGCGCGGCGTCTCGAACCCGGGCGTTGAGATGCTCACCAAGTCGGATGGGACCAGGAAATCCGCGATGGTCAGGCCACGTTCCGCGGCAGTCGAGCGGTCGAGCCGGGGCAGCGCGATGGTCAATCAAGTCTCCGTCCGGAGGGCCGCCGTCGGTAGGTCAACGGGACGAGTCTAGCAGGCAGGCAGTCGTCCAGGACTGCCCGGCGATCGATGACCCGCAGGTCCCGCCATCCGGCGGCCGTGCCGCTATACTGCCGTCGCTCGTGAGGGTCGCCGTAAGGCGGCCGCCACGGCGGCGACCCTGCGGTGGCCTTAGCTCAACGGCAGAGCATCGGATTGTGGCTCCGAAGGTTACGGGTTCGAAACCCGTAGGCCACCCCAACCTCCTCGCCCGCGGGCGTCACGTTTTCCACCCCGCACTCTCGATTTCGGGATGCCCCCGTGATAGGGTCGAATGCGCGTGGAGGACCCGGGGGCGTGGTCCGGCGCGACGGGGAGGTCGACATGCGGACGGACGCAACCCGGACGGCTGGAGCCGATGTCACGGGACCTGAGCTCACGGGACCCGAGCACCTGGCCGCCTACTCTCTGATCGATGCCATGGTGCGTCGCCGCGCGAGACGATTCGCCCTCGGCGATCACCTCCAGGGAGGCGCGTTCTCGTACCAGAGCGAGAAGGCGCCGGTGCCGCTGAGCCTCCAGGAAGAAGCGGTCCTCGCGTTCGCGGGAGCAGGCGTCACGGGCCGAGTCTACGGAGAGTTGCCGTACCGGCCGGACGCCGGACCGGAGACCGGCGGCGGCCAGGTGATGATGGGCACCGTGGGCCGGACGCATTCGAGCGCGGACGCCGTCGCCACCGCCGCCCTCTTCATCACCCGGGACGACGGCACGTTCGCGATGCCGAAGCCGCAGGACTATCCACCGGAGATCTTCGACGAGCTGGCGTCGCTTGGGCGGGAGCATCGATTCGCGGAGATGTACGAGCGAAGCCGCATCCGGCTGAGCGACAAGCGGTCCGAGATCCCGCGCGAGCTTCCGTACACGCCGCCGTTCAACAAATGGTCGGCCAACATCCCGGGTTCGACGTACTTCGTTCCCGTCTCGGACATGACCGGGCTGTACCTGACGATCCTGTTCGCGGCGCTCGGGCCCGAGTTCGCGTACTTCTTCCATGACGACAAGGACTGGCTCATGCGGCCGCCCGGCATCGATCGCTTCGCGAAGTCGAAGGGCGGAGTCCTGCGCGACGACGTGAAGGACGGCCGGGTCGGGACGATCGACGAGATGGAGACGTATCTCCTCGAGCTGTGCGGCTTCGAGCAGGGCCTGATGATCCAGAACATCGCGCTCGCGGCCGAAGCGCTGGGGCTCGGTGGATTTCCGCACTACGGGGCGCATCGATTCGGGTGGACCCGCGCCTTCGGCTTCCGTATGCGCGATCGAACCTTCGCGGAGGTGCTCCACAAGGGTTTCTTCGGCACGCTCCTGATGAACCTCATGGGGAAGAACCTGAGCATCCCCCAGGCGGTCGGCATCGACCACGACGGCAAGCCGATCTGGAAGCCGTGGACGACGCCCTATTACCCGACCATGGAGGCAGCCGTCCGCGCGTTCGTCGACTACAAGTTCGCACCCGGCACCGGGATCTTCCGCAACGCCGGGCCCAGCCCATGGAAGGATCCCGCGCTGATCCAGTCGGCGATCCCGCCCTACTCCGAGGAGAACATCCAGGCCGTCATCGCCTATTGCGAGTACGTCCACAAGCATTACGGGCAGTTCCCCGCGAAGTACGGCCCGTTCCGGACGTTGATGGCGTTCCAGGTCCACCACCTCGACCTGGGCTTCTACGACAAGTTCTACCGGGACGGGACCTACACCGACGACCACGTCCAGCATTTCGCTCGGTGGCATCCCGGCGAACCGGACCCGAACGCATGAGCGCTCCCGAGCCCGAGGCCGAGCGGGCGTCCGAAGACGAGCCCGCCTCCGAGGGCGCGGCAACCCCCGAGCCGGCGTCCGCGCCCGAGGGTACGCCCGCGCCCGAGGGTGCGCCCGCGCCTGCGCCAAGCCGCCCCGACTGGGTGCCCAGCGACCTGTATCCGTTCGAGGACCGCTGGGCGGAGATCGACGGCAATCTGGTCCACTACATCGATGAAGGGGCGGGTCCACCGCTCCTCCTGCTCAACGGGAACCCGAGCTGGTCGTTCGGTTGGCGCGATGTCGTGCTCGGCCTCCGGGGTCGCTTCCGCTGCGTCGCCCTCGACTATCCGGGCTTCGGGCTGTCGCGGGGCGCGCCGGCGTACGACTTCCGGCCGCCGTCGCACTCGGCGGTCGTCGAGGCGCTCGTGGATCGATTGGGTCTGCGCGACCTCACGATCTACGGCTACGCCTGGGGCGGGCCGATCGGTCTTGCCCTGGCCGTTCGCCGGCCCGAGCTGATCCGGGCGCTGGTCATCGGCAACACCTGGGCGTGGCCCGACGACCGGCTGAAGGTCCGGCTCTTCTCGGCCCTGATGGGCGGGCCTCTCAGTTGGCTGCTCGTCGAGCGCCTCAACCTGATGCTCCGCCTCTACCTGCCGATGAACCTGAAGCGGCAGCGCCTGACCGACCGGGAGCGGGCCGCGTACGAGGGACCCTGGCCGCCCGGTGCCCGGTCCGTCATGTCGATCATGCCGCGCGAGATCATCACCGGCCGGTCCTTCTTCCGCCAGGTGGAGGCCGGCATGCCGGGTATCGCGGACAAGCCGGCGCTGATCCTGTGGCCCGATTCGGACCCGGGCTTCGGAAAGGCCGAGCTGGCCCGATGGCAGGCTCTGCTTCCGACGGCGCGGACCGTGGTGCTCGCGCGGGCCGGCCAGTACGTGGACGAGGATGCGCCAGAGGACATCTCGGCCGCGATCATCGAATGGTGGGACGAGGTGATCGAGCCGGCGGCCGTACCGGCGCCCTCCTGACGCCTGGGGCTCTTCAGCCTAAAGGCCGCCGAGCGCCCACAGCGGGGCGATCGCAAGCACGATGAGCGCGCCGGCCTGCAGGGCGAGAACGGCGAGTGCCTCCCGCCGCGCGGTCGGAAGCCACCTCAACGCGAAGAACGCGATGAGCGGGATCTGGCCCGCGACGAGAAGCTGCCAGAGGTGGGCCTGGGCGCCCTCGTCGGCCTGGTGCACGACGCCATGCGCCACCACGAACCAGACGATCATGGCGAGCGCACCCACTGACATCGCCACCGGCAGGTACGCCGTCGGCTGGCGCATCAGGGCCACCACCGTCATCGACGCACCAGGATCGTGGCGCGAAACCATCGGTGTCGGTCAGGCGGCGACGCGACCGTCGGGCGTGACCGGCGCGTCAGGCGGCCCGACCTCGACCGGCGCCGGCCGCCACCTCTCCTGGAGCACATGGATCACGACCAGCCCGACCGTCATGAGGAGCAACCCGGCGATGTACGAATTCTTCGTCACGCCGGTCAGGTCGTTGTAGAAGATCACGACCGTCGCGAGAAGCGCGACGCCGTTGACGATGCCCAGCCGGATGCCGGTGCGCATCTCGTCCCAGTCCGCTGCGCGCGCCATGGTGCCGAACCAGAACGCCCAGCCCATCGACCACGCCGCGACGATCCGGGCATCGAGCGGATTGAGCTCCCATGCCCAGCGCTTCGTCGCGAACTCGGGGTTGCCGATGAGCAGCAGCCCGTGCATCAGGAGCAGTCCCGTGATGAGCACGAGGAAGCGCTTGAACCAGATGTTCAAGGGCCCGCCGCTGACCGGCGCCTCGGCGCGCAGCGCGCCACGCGGGATGAGATAGATCATCACCACCGGTTCGAAGATGTACAGGATGACCCAGATGTGGGCGGTCGGGGGTGTGAACTGCGGCCAGTTGAACTGGTCGATGTGCCAGAACGTGGCCAGCAGCAGCGTCCCGG
Organism: uncultured Chloroflexia bacterium; assembly: GCA_963772995.1. GTDB lineage: Bacteria > Chloroflexota > Limnocylindria > Limnocylindrales > CSP1-4 > SPCO01. The sequence goes on from CAVYZQ010000022.1 coordinate 35,685, forward strand.
TGAACGCCAGGTTGCCCCAGACGATCCAGCGGAGCCGGATCCAGTTCGACTCGCGGGCGACGTTGAGGAAGAACAGGGTCCGGAAGATGTAGCCCGCCCCGATGAACACCTGCGCGTAACGCGGCACGACCTTCCAGGCGAAGTAATCGGGGACGTATTGCGGAAAGAACAGCATCCAGACCGCGAACCAGGCTGCGGCGATAGCGCCCAGGACGCCCCACAGCACCTGCGATCGGGGTGGCCACGTCATCGACATCCTCCCGGTCTCGGACCATTGGTTCGCGACGATGCCCTTGTGGCGAGCAGCGCCCCGATACTACGCCGGGGAACGCGCTCCGGCCACGGTTGCCACGGCGACTCCCGGGCGCGAACCGGCCGCGACTCCACTTCGGAACGCCGACGAGATCGGCGCGTGCGACAATCCCGGCCTCGGGAAAGGGGGTAACGCCGATGTCGCAGACCACCAGCGGCCGGGGCTCCGGAGCAAGGGACGGCGGACCCGGCGGCGCGGACCGAACCGCCGACGCGAAGCTGCTCGACGAGCTGGATCTCGCCTCTCCGTTCCAATCCAGCGGCGACCTGCCCGCGACGACCGTCGATCGACTCCGCGGCCTGGACGCTGTGACCCTCGGCCAGGCTGTCGTCCGCCTCGTCCGCCAGGCGATCAGCCTTCCCCCGGACCAGGGTTCGGCGGCGGCCGCCGCGATCGATCGCGTGCTCGAGGGGTCGCGCGGCCCGATCCCGGTCCAGCCCGACGTTCCCGCCCTCGTCGCGCTGTACGCCTCGTTCCTGGCCGATCCAGCGCGCGGGGATATCGCGCGGCTCATCGCGCGTCTGCTGCGAGACGTTCCCCGCAACGAGGTCTTCGCCACCCTCGGCATGGACGCCCGGTCGATGGACGTCCGCGCCCGGCTCAGCGTCGATCTCGACGTCGCCGCGATGACGGGCGCACCGGCACCCGAGCGGCGCACGCGCGGCATGAACACGCGGGGACTCACCCACGCCAAGCCACCGGAGCCCGCCGCTCCACCTCCGCCTCCACCTCCGCAGACCGCGGCGCGACGTCCGACGCGGGGGATGCCTCCCCCGCCGGGGCCCGTCGGGGCCGACGTCGAAGCTGACGTCGAGGCCGGACCCGGCGAGGTCGCGATGGCCAACGGCGGCGGCGCTCCCGGCGGTCCAGCGGTCAAGCACACCTATCGCGCATACGGCCTCCTCGAATCGGACGAGACCGTGCTGGTCGACCGGCCCGTTCGAACTCAAGCTCGGTCTCGCAGCGAACTCGCCGCCGGGGGTGGCCGGGCCGCCACTGGAGATCCCCCAACCCGATGAGAAGCCGTACGAGCTGGAGATCCAGCTGTTCGCCGACGGCTTCGACTTCGGGCCGGGCGAGAGCTGGAAGCAGTTCCTGACGGTCTCGCCCGACGACCTCTTCCCGACGACGGTCGTCCACCTGACCGCGCGTCCGATCCCCGAGCGTCGGGCGACCCGCAGCATCACCGCCACCTTCTCGATCGACGGCCAGACGCTCGGCGCGGCGACACGCCAGCTGATCGTGACCGCCGACCCGCTCGACGCCGCGCTCATGGCGCCGGCTCCGACGACGACCGGGACCAACGTGACGGCACCCACCGGGGATCCGCCGGCCGACGTGACCATCTCGATCACGCTCGGTGTCGGCGACGGCGTCCTGCAGTGGGGCATCGTCTCGAGGTTGCCGGGTGTCGGCCTGCCGCACGACGAGCCTGCCGTCAGCGACATCGGCAAGACCCCGAAGGACTTCGCGACCGGGATCGTCCGGGACATGCCCGCCCGGGAGGGCAAGGTCGGCATCTTCCAGCAGCTCATCGGGATCGGCAGGACGGTCGCCGACGCGATGCCGGCCGGCGTCTGGTCCGCCCTGGCGACGGCGAGTGCCGCAGTCGCCCCGCGCGCCCTCGACGTCCTGCTCCTCACCGAGGAGCCCTACGTGCCGTGGGAGCTCGCGGTCCTCGAGAAGCGATTCGACACGACCGCGCCGCCGTTCCTGGGGGCGCAGACGAACATCGGGCGCTGGGTCCTCCACGGAGGTGCCACTCCGACCGATCCTCCACGACGGGTCGATGCGGCGAAGATGGCGGTCGTGTGGGGCATCTATCACAGTGCCACCCTCGCCCGGCTCGAAGCCGCGGAGGAGGAGGCGAAGGAGATCCAGCAGCTGTACGGCGCGGAGTCGATCGACGCCCGACCCGATCCGGTGTTCGGCCTCCTGTCCGGCGTCCCGCCAGCGGAGATCCTCCATTTCGCGGTCCACGGCCAGTACGACCCCCATGGCGCCGGAGACGGGATCTGGCTGGTCGAAGGCCCGCCGATCAACCCGATGCAGATCCGTGGATCGGACCTGTCGAGCCGGGCGCCATTCGTCTTCCTGAACGCCTGCCAGGTGGGCAGCGGCGAGGAGCTGCTCGGCAGCTATGGCGGCATCGCCCAGGCCTTCCTGCGGATCGGGGCGTCGGCGGTGGTGGCGCCGCTGTGGTCGATCGACGACGGGATCGCCCAGAAGATCGCGCTCGAGTTCTACCATCAGGCTCTCGCGTCAGCGGACTCGACCGCGACAGCGGGAGACGCAGGGCCGGCCACTGAAGGCACCGCGGCCGACTCTGCTCGGCCGGCGGTCGCAGACATCCTCCGCCGTGCGCGGCAGGGGCTCGTCCAGGACGCCGCCGCGCAATCCTCGACCTACATCGCCTACCAGTTCTACGGCCATCCATCGCTCCGGCTGTCCTGGCACGGAGCCGACGCCAACGGAGGACGCAACGGTGGCTGACCTCAATCCGTCCGGGCAGACCGTCCAGGTGGGCCGGCTCGGGCTCCGCACCCCCAATCTGATCGGGGCCGCCGAGGCCGTCGACGTCACGACCGGCGCGGGCTTGCGGTCGGCCGGCGGCACGAGCCCCGCGTTCGAGGCCGCCCTCGACAGGAACGAGATGGAGACGACCGACGTCGTCGAGATCCAGGCGACCGAGATGCCCGGCGCGCCAGGCCCGAGGCGCGGCCGCGCCGCGGGCGGCCAGGAGATGCAGCTCGAGGTCCCCGAACCGTCCGAAGGTTTTGAACAAGCTGTGCTGTCGGTCGATCCCCACGGCGTGACCACCTGGTCGTTCGCGCCCGCGCCCACGCGCGGCAAGCGGACCCGCGGGGCCGGCGGGACGCGGACCTTCACCATCCATCGGACCCCGGGGGCGCCACCGCCCACAGGCGCAGGAGGCGATCGGTCGATCTTCGGCGAGGCCGGCAAGCAGCTGCTCAAGGTGATCGCCTTCCCTGTCGGGGACGCCCTTGGCGAGGCGGCGAACAGCTACCTCGCGCAGTGGGAAAGGGCGCACCAGGGCTACGGCATCCGCGACTACACCACCGACACCTACACGCAGCCCGCCCCCTACTTCGACAGCAACGCCGCGCGCTGGGAGAAGCTGGCGACAGGCCGCACGCTCCTGTTCATCCACGGCACGTTCAGCCGGGCGAGCGGCGCGTTCAACAGGCTGCCGCTCGACTCGATGAAGGCCCTCCAGGCCGCCTACGAGGACCGGGTGATCGCGTTCGACCACCAGTCGATCAGCCGCGACCCGACCGAGAACATCGCGTGGCTGCTCGACACGATCCCGGACGGGCTGACGCTCGACCTCGATATCGTCTGCCACTCCCGTGGCGGGCTCGTCGCGAGATCGCTGACCGAGCGGACCGATCCGATGCCGGGCTCGCGAAAGATCCGGGTCCATCGCACGGCGCTCGTGGGGACCGTGAACAACGGCACGATCCTGGCGGATGTCAAGCACTGGAACGACCTGATCGACACGCTGTCGACGGTCCTGAACACGGTCGGCTTCGTCGTCAACGACACCGTCGACCTCGTCCTCTCGTTCGTCCGGCAGGTCGCTGTCGCCGCCTACCCGCACCTGCGCGGTCTCGCCTGCATGGTCCCGAGCGGGAAGTTCCTCAAGACGCTCAACGGCCAGCCGCGCGGCGACAACGAATACCTCGCGATCGCCTCGAACTACGAGCCCAGCGACACGAAGCTGACCTCGTTCTTCCGGGACATCGTCACCGATCGGATCTTCAGTGAGAAGCCGAATGACAGCATGGTCCGCATCGACAGCGTCTGCGGCACGGGGAATGCCGGGGAGTTCGCGACGGTGACCGACCAGCTCCTTCTCGGTGAGACGAAGAGCGTCGAGCACTCCGGCTACTTCGGCAACCAGGAGGTCGCCGACAAGCTGGTCGCATGGTTGACGGCGGGGTTGCCGGCACCGGGCTGACCCTGGGCTGACGCCGATCCGCCACGAATCTGTACCTGTCGGGCCCGTTTGGTAGGGCCCTGCAAGTTGCGCCGGGGTGCCGGCCGCCCTAGGATGGCCTCACCTCGAGCTGTTCACGTACGGGGTCCGTCCGGTTTCACTTCGGTGACAGGATGCATGGACCCGCGATGACCGGCCGAGATCGGAGGAACACGCCATGGCGACTGTGACGTTCGAAAACGTCAACAAGGTCTTCGGCGATTTCCATGCGGTCAGGGACCTGAACCTGGAGATCGGCGACGGCGAGTTCATGGTCCTGGTGGGACCGTCGGGTTGCGGCAAGACGACCAGCCTGCGGATGATCGCCGGGCTCGAGGAGATCTCCTCGGGCACGTTGCGGATCGGCGACCGGGTGGTCAACGACGTGGCCCCCAAGGATCGCGACATCGCGATGGTGTTCCAGAGCTACGCGCTCTACCCGCACATGTCGGTCCGTGAGAACCTCGCCTTCGGCCTGAAGCTGCGCAAGGTCCCCAAGCCCGAGATCGAGCGCCGCGTGAACGAGGCGGCCGAGACCATCCAGCTCCAGAAGCTGCTCGATCGAAAGCCGAAGGAGCTGTCCGGCGGCCAGCGGCAGCGCGTCGCGCTCGGCCGGGCGATCGTCCGCGAGCCCGCCGTGTTCCTCATGGACGAGCCCCTCTCCAACCTCGACGCAAAGCTGCGCGTGCAGACGCGAGCCGAGATCGCCCGCCTCCACCAGCGCCTCAAGACGACCATGGTCTACGTCACCCACGACCAGGTCGAGGCGATGACGATGGGCCAGCGGATCGCGGTGATGAACGAGGGCCTGCTCCAGCAGGTGGGTACGCCCCAGGCCCTGTACGACACGCCGGTCAACCGCTTCGTGGCCGGCTTCATCGGCAGCCCGTCGATGAACTTCATCGAGGTCCATCTCGAGGGCTCGGGCCCGACCGCCAGGCTGGTCGGCCCAGCCGATTGGTCGATCCCGATGCCGCCGCGCTACCGCGAGGCTTCGCAGCCGCACGAAGGCAAGACCATCGTCGTCGGCTTCCGTCCGGAACACCTCGACATCGGGCAGGAGGGTCCGGGCATCGCATCCTTCCGCGCCCGGGCCGACGTCGTGGAATATCTCGGCAACGAGGAGCTGCTCCACCTGAACGCCGCCGACACGGACATCGTCGCGATCGTCGATTCGGCGCACCGGGTGCGCCCCGGTGACATCGTGACCATGGTCCTTCCGCTCGAGAAGATCCATGTCTTCGACGGCGAGACCGGCATGACCCTCGCTCCGGACATGGCTGCGGTGGCCGCCTGACCACTCCACGACGCGACAGCGAGCCATCGGCCCCGGAGGATCCCTCCGGGGCCGATCTCGTCGAGCGTGTCGTCGCGTCGCGGACGCTCCACCGGGGTCGCTACCTGACGTTCCGCATCGACACGATCGAACGGTCCGACGGCACGCGTGCCGAACGGGACATCGCGGGTCACCCGGGAGCGGTCGCCATCGTCGCCCTCGACGCGGACGGCCGGGTGGCCCTGGTTCGCCAGTACCGGGTGGCGGTCGGCGACGCCCTGCTCGAGATCCCGGCCGGCGGCCTCGACCTCGTCGAGGACGGATCGAAGGAAGTCCCCGAGGATGCCGCCCGGCGGGAGCTCGAGGAGGAGACCGGCTTCCGGGCCGGGACGTGGCGCCACCTGGGGAGCTTCTTCTCGGCGCCCGGGTTCACCTCGGAGGAGATCCACCTGTTCCTCGCCCGCGACCTGACGCCGGCCGTCGAGGATCGCCGGGGACCCGAGCAGGACGAGCGGCTCATCCTCAGCTGGCTCCCGTGGCGTGACGCGGTCGCCGCCGTCGAGCGCGGCGAGATCCACGACGCCAAGTCCGTGGCGGGCCTGTTCTGGCTGGCGCGCCTGATGGGTGACGGCAGACCAGCCCGCTAGGCTCGCTGATCCGTCGGCCCCGCCGGGGGCCAGTCTCCCTCGAAGATCAGCTCGAGGCCGTCTTCCTCGTCCCACTGGTCGCCGACCTGCTCGAAGCCGAGGCGATCGATGAGCGCCAGCGACGGCTCGTTGTCAGGCGCGATCGAGGCCCGGAAACGGCCGACGCCGTGGGTCCGCGAGGGCCCAGTCGAACATCGCACCGATGGCCTCGATGGCGTAGCCGCGCCGCCGATACTCCGGCAGCACCGTGTAGCCGGCCTCAGGGACGCCGTCGTCGGGGGCGCTGTGGAAGTTGAAGAAGCCGATGGCCGCCCGGGACCGACGCTCGATGATCGCTCGCAGCAGCCAGGGTGCGTCCGACGGCACCTCGCGCACCTGGTTGAGCCGGAAGCCGGCCAGGCGCTGGACCTCGTCGACCCATTCGGGGCTGATGACCGCACCAAGGTCGGCGGCGACCCCCGAGCTCCGGCCGGCAGCCAGCTCTTCGAGGTGCGCCTCGGCGAGCAACGGCAGCTCGAGTCGCTCCGAGGTGACGATGTCGAGGCTCGGTCGGGCGGCGTCCCCCACCTCGGGCCGGTGGTCGGACGGTGCGATGGGCTTTGCGTCCGGTTCTGCGGTCACCGGTCGATGGTAGCGACTCGTCAGGACTCCTGATCCGACGGTGGACGGGGCGGCCCGGACCCGAGCCGGGCGAGGGCATCGCGGTACAGCGTCGATCGAGGGTTCATCGCGACGGCCAGTCGGAGATGCGTGCCCGCCTCCTTGCGGCGACCGAGCCGCTTGAGACTCTGCCCCAGCGCGTAGTGCGCGTAGTGCGATGACGGATCGACCTCGAGCAGGGCCGCGAACGTGGCCCGTGCCCGTTCAGCCTGGCCGGAGTTGAAGTACGCGCGTCCGAGCGCTTCGATGATCGATCCCTTCCCGGGCTCGAGCCGATCGGCACGCTCCAGGACGATCGCGGCCTGAGCGTGATGACGGCCCTCGAGCAACGCATGACCTCGCTGGAGCAGGTCGTATGCGTTCTCCTCGTCGCGCCCACCGACGCCTGTGGCATCGCCGTCGGCGGCCTGGCTGTCCGGTGTGTGGTCCTCTCCGGCGGGGTTCGATTCCATGCCGAGATGGTTGCACGAACCGCAGGCGCGGTGCAGTCGTCCGGCAGGAAGTCCGACCCGCGCTACCTCTCGCGGTATGGCGTCAGGTCGACCGGCCGGAGGCGGGGTGTGTCGGTCAGGCCCGGGATCCGCCCGCGCTTGGCGATCGGGATGCCGTCGATCTCCTTGATGTCGCCGGTGAAGTCGATCGGCGTGGCTCCGCTGATGTACGAGCCGACCGCGAACGAATCGACCGGCGCGCCGTTTTCCTTGAAGTAACGGATCCGGTCCGGGTTGAGCCCTCCCGAGACGGTGATCCTGACGTGCCCGAACCCCGCCTGGTCGAGGCGCGCCCGCACCTCGTGGACCAGCTCCGCCGTCACGCGGCCACGCTCGGACGGCGTATCGAGGCGGACGCCGTACAGGCGGTCGCCGAGCGCGCGCGCGACCCGCAGCGCCTCCTCCGCCTCGTCCTTGAAGGTATCGACCAGGACGATCCGCGGGACGTCCGCCTCGACGTGACGATCGAAGGCGACCGCCGCTTCCACGGTGTCGCCGAAGATGAGGACCAGTGAATGCGGCATCGTGCCGGTGGGTGCCAGACCGGCGAGCCGTGCGCCGGCCGGTGTCGATGCACCGACGCAGCCACCCACGATCGCCGCGTAGTCGAGGATGTCGGTGATGTCGGGGTGGACGTGGCGCGCCCCGAAGCTGATGACCGGTTCGGGCGCGGCGACCTCGACGCACTGGCGGGCGGCGGTGGCCCAGCCCGTCGACTGGGCGAGGATCCCGAGCACGGCCGTCTCGTACAGGCCGAACTTGCGGTAGCGCGCCCGGATGCGCAGGACGATCTCCTTGGTGTCGATCGGGTCGCCGTCCTGGAGCGATTCGAGGCGGGTCTCGACGGGGTCCGCGTCGGCGAGGACGTGACCGAGGAGATTGCGCGCCTCGTCGATCCCGCACAGGATTCCCTGCTCGCGGGCGAAGACCTCCATCGTCACGAGCGGATCGCGTCCCTCCCGCTCGAGGATCGTCTCGGCCCGGGCGAAGTACACGTCGGCCGAATCGCCGGACAGGATCTCGTGCGACGGACGAGTGCGGGTGAGCCCCATCAGTTGGATCCGGCTCCCGTCTGCGCCTCGTCCCCCGCCTGGGCCTCGAGGGGTGCCGAGGTGGCGGCGAGTGTAGCGTATGCATCCGGTCCGGAGACGCGCTCCGTCGCGGCGTGGGGCGCGTCGGCCTGTTCGACGGAGACGCCGCCGGCGACGGGAACCCAGCCGTCGGGGGCCGGCGGGGCGACATCCCCGATCTCGCCGCCGAGGGCGGCCGGCAGAGCGCCCTGCCCGCGGTCGAGGGCCGCCCAGGCGATGCCGGCAGCGGCTGCGTCGGCAGCGGTCCAGGCCTCACGGGTCGCCAGGTCCGAGGTCATGGCACCCGCGGCGCCCGTCGCACCGGCCGCACTCGCCGCACCCGCGGCGACCAACCTGCCCGCCCCGCGCCGCCGCCGCAGACCGCGGACGACCGCCACGACCATGATGAGAGCGAGAAGGATCGCCAGCGCGCCGGCTCCGATGCTGATCGCCCGCGCGCGACCGATCTCGGCCGCCGACGACCAGGCCGCCGCTGCGGCTCCGGCGGCCCGGACGGACCGGCCAAGGTCGCCGGCCGCGAACGCATCGCGTGCCTCGGCGAGGCTCGATTCGGGTGTCGCGTCCCACAGCCCGAGCGTCTGGAAGGCGTCGGGCGCCGCGATCCGGGAGTCGACCGCCGCATCGTAGCGGTCGATCGCGGCGCGCTCGGCCGTCGCTTCCTGGCTCGCCGCCCCGAAGCCGTCCGGCGTCTCGAACGCGGTGCGCAACGTGCCCGGCGGGGTCAGGCCGGACTTCGCCGCGGCCGCCTCCACCGCGCTCCGCTCCTCCAGGACCCCGGAAGCGTCGTGCAGGAGTGCCGTCGCGTCGTCGAACTGCCAGGCGCGCATCGCGTCCCGGACCGGTCGCGGGAGCCGCCAGTCGGCCGCCTTCGCGACGACCTGGTCGTACTGGGCCCGCGCCGCTCGTCGTGCGTCGAGGAGCGGCTCGTCCGACGGCCGCGTGACCCAGGTCCGCCACAGGTCCTCGAACGACTTCCCCGTGTGGCTGTCGAGCAGGTCCAGCAACCCCCGCCAGTCGGGCGGGCCATCGACCGTCTCGGGCGCCGTCGGGGCCGCGTCGCCGGTCCCGGCCGGTGGCTGATATGCGCCGACATGGGCGGTCGCATCGGCCCAGACCTGCTTGAGGCCGTCGTCGCCCGCCCGCTCCGCGATGGCGCGCGCGAGGACGAGCGACGCCGCATAGGCGTAGTCCTCGGTCTTGGTGTCCTCCCGGCCGACAGCCCCCCAGGCGTTGAGAGGGATCCGGGCGGCCTCGAGCTCGGGCGTCAATGCGTCGGGCAAGCCCTCGATGCCAAGGTCCGCGGCAGTCTCGAACCCGTAGTAGGACGCGAACGCCTCGTTCGCCCAGCGATCGGCCAGGAGCGACCCGTTGAACCAGGCGTGGGCGCTCTCGTGGAGGACGACCGGATCGTCGGCGAAATAGGCGATCTCCACCGCACCCGCGTCCGGGTCGTAGAGCCCGGCGTAGCCACCGGTCGATCTCGCGACGGACTCCTCGATGACGAGACCCGCGTTCCGCGGCCACGGCTGGCCGATCCGTGCCGCCAGCGCCGGCAACCCGCGCCTGACCAGGCCGGCAACCCGATCGGACCACGGCTTGTCGTCGGGCCAGGCCTCGATGTTGACCTCGACCGGCTGGCTGCCCACCTGCGTCGTGACCGACTGGACGGCGAACGCACCGGCCCGATCGCCGACCAGGTATGCGAAGAAGTCGATCGGCTTGGCCAGCGCTCCCGGTCTTGAACACGACCCGTCCGGCGGCGTCCTTGGTCGGGTCCGGGATGCTGCCGGCCTGGACCTCGGTCTCGAATCCGGCCGGGAAGATCACCTGGACGGTGCTGCCCGCGGTCGAATCGGTCGCGTAGGCCCAGACCGGGAAGGATGCGAGAGCGACCCCGACCCGGACGTCCCGGGTTGCCGCGCCGCCCCGGTCGACGAGGGAGAAGAGCAGCCGGTACTTGGCGGTCGCGCCGCTGTAGATGCGTGCCCCGAGCGTCAGGTCCAGGACGGTGTACTTGTCGACCTTCTTCGAGACGGCCACAGCGGGCTTGCCGGAACCCGACCACGTCAGCTTGTAGTCGGACGCGGAGGGAAGGACCGCGATGAAGGCATGGTCGAAGTAGTACCGCCTCGTCGCCGTGTCGCGCAGGTGGTTGGTGAGGACCATGTCCACGGTCACCTGGACCCGGTGCTTCTCGGGCTGGACCTCGTACGTGGCATCGGTGACGATCGTCAGGTCGGGGGCCGCGGCCCGGACCTCGGCTGCCCCGGCGGGCGCCGTCAGGAGCCCGGTCGCCGCGACCAGGGCGAGGACGAGCGGCAGGAGACGCCGGCTCAGGCCGACGGCAGACTCCGTCCTCACTCGAGCAGCTCCGGCAGGCGTGGTGCGTAGCGATCGAGGAACGCCCCGCCGCGTGGCATCCGCTCGCCGGGCTCGGGCCGGCGCCCGCCCGGCCACAGCCAGTCCGTCGACTCGTCGACCAGCCGGTCGGCGATGCCCAGGATGCGGGCGATGGCGAGACCCAGGGCATCGGCGTCGGCCGAGGCGATCGGCAGTTCGACCGCGAGCAGCGGGCGCTCATCCTCGCTGATCGAGAACTTCGCGAACGGGAACTCGTCGTTCCAGCGCAGCAGTCGCCGGTACGACTTGCGGAACATGTCCGTGATCGGCGGTGCGTAGTGGGCCCAGCAGATGAGCGCCAGCGACGGATCGCAGATGACCGTGATGCGCAGGTCGAAACGTTGGCGTCCGTCGAGGACGAGATCCCATGAGGCGATCCCGTCGCGGTCGGCTCGTTCGGCGGGCGTCAATCCCAGCGCTGCGAACCAGGCCTCGACATCGGCCGGGCGCACGCTAGGGGCGCCCAGATCGGCGGATGGCATGGCCCGCGGAGTCTATCCGATGTCGCTCGCGGTGGCCTCCGGCGGGTCCCCGGCGTCTATCCGATGTCGCTCGCGGTGGCCTTCGGCGGGTCCCCGGCGTCAGTCCCCGTCGAGCGCGCGCTTTCCCCGCGCGGATCCGGACGACATCACGGGCATCGTGGACGCCGGAGACCCGCCGACGATGACCGCCTCGGACGCGCCGAGGCCGTCCTCCTCGAGCCGGCGGGTGACGACCCGAGGCTCGACGGATTTGCCGCTGCGGATGACGCCGGCCGGGAAAGTCCGACGACCGGACCGCGGACGCGACCTTGACGTTCCGGCCGATCCGGACGCCGCGCGGGATCACCGCGCGCTTGCCGACGACCGTGATGCCCGTGTTGAGCCGGCCCGGTTCCTTCGCGTTGGGGCGGTCATCCATCGGGCCGTCGCCGACGACCGCGCCGGGCCCCACCACGACCTCCTTGTCGATGATGGCCCGGTCGATGACCGCGCCCGACCGGATGACGGAGTCGAACATGACGATCGAGTCGCGCACGACCGCGCCCATGTCCACGCGGACGCCGGGCGAGAGGACCGAGTTCACGACCGTCCCGGCAATGACACAGCCATGGCTGATGAGGCTGCGGTGGACCTGGGCCGTGGGGCCGATCTTGGCCGGCGCCCGCTCCTCGGACCTCGTGTGGATGACCCAGTCCTGGTCGTACAGGTCGAGCTCCGGGTCGTCGTCGAGGAGCGCCATGTTGGTCTCCCAGAACGACTGGATCGTGCCGACGTCCTGCCAGTAGCCGTTGTAGCGATAGCCGTAGACGCGGGCGCCGGCGTCCAGCATGGCCGGGATGACGTGGGCTCCGAAGTCGACGCGATCCTCGGACAACCAGCGTCGCAGCGCCTTCTTGGAGAAGACGTAGACGCCCATCGATGCCAGGTCGCTCTTCGGCTGCTTGGGCTTCTCCTGCCAGTCGACGACCCGGTTCTGCTCGTCGAGCGCGAGGATGCCCATGCGCGAGGCGTCGCTGATCGGGACGCGACGCACCGCGATCGTGACGTCGGCGCGATGGCGCCGATGAGCGGCCACGAACGGCTCGTAGTCCATCTTGTAGATGTGATCGCCCGCGAGGACGAGGATCGTGTCGGCCGGCTCGTGTTCGAGGACGTTGAGGTTGCGCAGCACCGCATCCGCCGTGCCGCGATACCACTCGGCGAGCCGCCCACGGGCGATATAGGGCTGCAGAAGCTTCACGCCGCCGTTGTTGCGATCGAGGTCCCACGGCCGACCCAGGCCGATGTGGTCGTTCAGCGACCGCGGGTTGTACTGGGTCAGGACGACGACGTCGTCGATATCCGAATTGCTGCAATTCGACAGCGTGAAGTCGATGATCCGGTACTTGCCACCGAACGGGACGGCCGGCTTGGCGCGCACCTGGGAGAGGATCGAGAGGCGCTCGCCCTCCCCGCCCGCGAGGATCACGGCCATCGTCTTCTTCACGGTCCGATGCTAGCACGGGAGCCTCGACCGACGGTCAACAGAACGTGGTCAGACCGTCAACATCTCGATACGGTCGGGGTCCCGGGGAGCGGTCGGCCGGCGACGGCGCCGCGGCGCCCGACGTAGCTGGGTCTGGCTTCAGACCCGCCCGAGACCTACAGGAACAGCCGCGGGTTCACGAACTCGCCGTTGAGCATGACCGCCCAGTGGAGGTGCGCGCCGGTCGAGTGGCCGGTATTGCCCTCATAGCCGATCACCTGGCCCTTGTCGACGTGGCTGCCGATGCCGATGCCGCCGGGATAGCGCGGCTGCATGTGGGCGTACCAGGACTGGAGGCCCTCGCTGTGGGCGATGACGACGATCCAGGCGGGATCCGCGCCGTCGGCATAGTTCCAGCCGATGTACACGATCGTCCCGTCACCGGCCGACTTCACCGGCGTGCCCTCCGGGGCCACCAGGTCGATCCCCCGGTGGAAGTGGTCACATGAGCCCAGCGGTGGCTCCCAGCCAAACCCGGTGCACCCGAACGGCTGGGTCATGTCGCCGGCCATCGGCCAGGCGAGCGTCCCGTTGTAGGAGGATTCGATCCGGCCGGTCCAGCCCGACCGCGCCTCCGCCAGCGCCCGTGCCTGCGCCGCCTTCTGCGCCGCGATCTGCTTGCGGATCAGCTCTGCGATCTGGTCCTGGAGCTCCTTCTGGGCCTTCTCGGACTTGTCCATCGCCTTCTTGGCGGCGACCTTGTTCTTGGCCAGCTTCGAGTAGTTCTTCTTCTGACTGGCGAGGGCCTTGGCGGTCCGCTTCTCGAGGGTATTCAGCGCGTCCTTCGCCGTGTTGAGGTCAGCCAGGCTCGCGTCGAGTTGCGTCTTCTGGTCGGCCGTCTGGAGGCGCAGCTCCTCGGTTCGGGCCTGCGTGTCGACGACCGTCTGATGGAGCGCCGCGAGTGTCGCCTGGTCCTGGACGATCTGGATCGCGAGCGCCTTGTCCTGCTCACCGACATCGATGTAGTAGCTCATCTCGGTGAGGAAGTCGGCGAACGATCCGCCCGACATGAACGACTCGAGGAGCGACGTGCGATCGGTGTCGTACGCGGCACGCACACGCTCTGCGAGGAGCGCTTTGCGCTCGGCCAGCTCGACCTTCTTGGCGCCTTCCTGACCCTGGACGTCGAGGAGCTTGGCGTCGAGCTCGGCGAGCTGCCCGACGAGGACCAGGTACTGCGACTGGACGATCGCGATCTGGCCTTCCATGTCGGTGATCTTCAGCTTGACCGCGGCCAGGTCGGCATTGATGCCCTTCAGCTCGCCGGTGGTCTGCTTGATGTCCTCGGACACGACCAGCTGCAACTGCTCGAGCTTCGCGATCTGCGCCTTCTGCTCGTCGGCCTGCTTCTTGAGCTCGGCCTGACGCGCCTGGGCATCGGCCAGCTCATCGCCCTGCGCCCGGGGTGCCGTGGGCGACCCCACGAGGCCGATGACGAGAGGGAGAAGCAGGAGGACGGCCGCGAGTCGGCGACCGGACCGCCGTCGAGAGGTTGCCGATCCCCGACTGGAGCTCCAGCCGTGCCCGGGGGGCACGAGATCGAGGTCGGACTGGCGCCTTCTCACCTAGGCGAGCTCATCGGACGAGGTTTCCTCCCTGACAGCGTTCGATCGAACTCCTGTCGTATCGCGCCGCCGGTCTTTGGCGCCAGTCTGGGATGAAACTGGAATGAGCAACGCCACACCCGGCCCAGAAATGATACCTGCTCGAGTCTACTCGGGCTTGCGCGGTCCGAACCCGCCCAAACGTCCTCCCCGGGGTAGTACCCGACAGCTCCGGGTCACGGTCGGATCAGCACGGCCCACAGGGCGCCGATGATGAAGAACGGGCCGAACGGGACATAGGTCCGTCGCCCGATCCGGCGGGTCGCGAGGAGCGTGATGAGCACGACTCCGCTCAGGACGCAGGGCGAAGACCACGCTCCCGAGGGCGCGCTCGCCGCCGGCGAGGAGTCCGACCCCGATGAGGAGCTTGACATCTCCCATCCCGAACGCGCCGGCGCCGAACGGGATCGATGGGAGGTAGAGCGCGGCTGGGATGACGACAGCAGCGAGCACCGCGGGCAGGATATCCGACCCGACCAGCGGGTTGTTCCCGCTCAGCGCATACACGAGTGCGACCGGGATGACCGGCAGGGTCAGGAGATCGGGCAGCAGCCGCTGGTCGAGGTCCGTCGCGAGGCCCACGACGAGCGTGACGAACCAGGCTCCGAAGACGACGAAAGCGAGCGTATCGCCGCCGAACCGGATCGGCAGCAGGCCGAACGCGAGCGCCGAGACGAAGGCGACGACCCCCGTCCGCCAGTCGACGCGCCTGGCGGGCGGATGTTCCTCGTCGTGCTCCGGCCAGCGGGTCGCGAGCCTGTCCGCGGCGATCCCCAGGGCGAAGCCTCCCGCTCCGAGGACGGCGGACAGCGGGTCCATCGGCAGGTCGTCGCGTCGTCTTCGAGCGGTCGGCGGTCGGGGCGGGTGGCGGGCGCGCGACGCGGTCAGCCGGCCGGCTGCGCACCTGCGAGAGCGAGCTCGACGAGCGTTGCGTGCGCGACCCCGGTGGCGCCCTTCGGCGCGAACGGCAGCGTCTTTCGGAAGTAGGCGGTGCCGGCGATGTCGAGGTGGACCCACGGCTTGGTCACGAACTCCCGCAGGAACAGCCCGCTCTTCACCAGCGATGCCTCGACCGTCCCGGAGTTCTGGATGTCGCCGGTCCAGCTGTCCAGGTCGCGCCGATACTCCTCGACGAGGGGCAGCTGCCAGTACCGCTCGCCGGCCCGGCCGGCCGCGGCCATGACCTCATCGTAGAACGGTTGTGGCGTCCCGAAGGCACCGGTCACGAGGTGGCCCAGGGCGCGCGCGACGGCGCCCGTCAGCGTCGCCACGTCGACGAGGTGGGTGGCCCCCAGCCGCTCGGCATAGGTCATCGCGTCGCCGAGGATCAATCGGCCCTCGGCGTCGGTGTTCATGACGTCGACCTTCTTGCCGTTCAGCGCGGTCACGATGTCGCCGGGCCGGGTGGAGTGCGGACCGGGCATGTTCTCGACCGCGGGCGCAACGGCGAGCAGCGGCGTCCCCGGTGCCAGGCGGGCGACCGTCGCGATGGCTGCGATGACCGTGCACGCCCCGGTCTTGTCCATCTTCATCTCGTCCATGCGCTCGGCGGTCTTGATGCTGATCCCGCCCGAGTCGAAGCAGACACCCTTGCCCACGATCGCGAGATGCCGGTCGAGGGCATCGTGCTGCCCCTCCTCGCCCGAGCGCAGGACGATCATCCGTGGCGGGTTGTCGCTGCCCCGCCCGACCGACATGAACATGCCCATGCCGAGAGCCGTCGCCTGTTCCGGCCCGATGACATCGATCCACAGGCCGTGCCGGTCCGCCACGGAGCGGGCCTCGTCGGCGAGCACCTCCGGGCTGACGTCGTTGGCGGCCCGATTGGACAGGGTCCGGGCGAAGTTGGCCCCCTCCCCGATGACCACTCCACGTTCGGCCGCCCTGGTCAGGGCTCCGGCGTCCTCACCGGGAGCCACGAGGATCAGCTCATCGAGGACCGGGGGGACCAATTCGACGTCCTCGCGATAGATCGTCCGCGGGTCGAACGAGCCCTGGACGACTCCGCGCGCGACCATCTCCGCGGCGACCGCGGCCCCGCCGTCGACGGCCTCGGCGAGCGGGGTGAGCCAGACCGCGAGACGAGCGACGGTCCTGCCTCCGAGCCGGCGCTCGGCGGCGGCCGCGACGCGGACGATCGCCTCGCGGTCGAGCTCCTCACGGCCGCCGAAGCCGATCGCCAGGAGCCGGCCGCCGCGGGTCTCGCCGGCGGAGGCGAGGGCCGTCGAGAAGCGTGTGCCCTTGAGCTCCCCGAACGCGTGGAGGCGCGCGAGCTCACCTCCGGCGCGCCGGTCGAGCTCGCCGAGCGGGCCATCGAAGGCGGGATCGGCGGAGACAGGGACGACGAGGACGTCCGCGGGGACGTCCCACGGCTGATCGGTGACGACGCGCAGTTGCACGGGACATGATCCTCCGGGATCGACGACCGGACGCGGCGAACGGTGCCGGGTGGGCCGAGGGCGATTCGGACGTCAGTGTAGCCCGCCATCCGGAGGGCGCGGGACGGCGGCCGCCAACCCGCGGTCGCCTACGGGGGCGGCGCGTCCGTCGGCTCGCCGCTCGGCTGCCCGTCGGAGCCGGAGTCGCTCGGCAGGGGAGACGGCGGCTCGAGGGAATCGAGGGCGGCCACGAGCTTGCCGCGCGCCTCCTCGACGGCGATCACGGCGCCGTTCATCCCACCCTGGCCGATCTCGGACATGATGACCACGAGCCCTCGGGTATCCGGTGGCAGCCTGTCCTTGGCCGCCTTCTCGCCTCCGATCGCGTCGCGCACCTCGTTGGTGACCTTCCCGTTTTCCTTCGCGATGGCCGTGTAGAGCGCCTTGAGCGCCTTGTCGTAGTCCTCGTTGCGCGACAGCCACTCGTCGAGGACGGTGACGTCCACCGTGTTCGACAGCTGGTCGCGCAGGGCGCGTGCCGCGGCGATCTGCTCGGCTGCTCCTTCGAGGGTGGTCAGGGCGTCCTGGTACTTGCCCTGCCGGCCCTGCTCGGCGGCCTGCCCGACGAGCCGGTCGTGCTCGGCGAGCAGCGTGCTCATCTTCGTGGCGGCGATCGAGCCCTGGCTGAGGCGCGTCCAGGCGGCGTTCAAGCCGTCGGTGGCGTCGAGCGCGGCAACGAGGCCGTCGCGCCGGGTCGCGAGCCCGGGAGAGATCAGCAGGTCCTGGTGGGCCGTGCCGATGTACGGCACGGTCGCCAGAGCGGACCGGATCCGGGCCGTTTTCGCGTCGATGTCGTCAACCAGGCCGTCGCCGGTCGCGATCGCCGCCTGCGCCGTGGCGGGGTCGGCGCCGTTGAGCGCCGCGAACGCTCCGCGCGCCGACGAGCCGAGCGATTCGACCTCGTCGGCGAGGGCCTCGATGTCGGCCTGGGCGGCGTCGAGCTGCCTCGTGACCTCCGGATCGCCCGGAGGCGTCTGGTCGGGCCGGCCCGCGCTTCCGGGCGGATGGTCCATGGCCGCGACGATCCCCGACGCCCCGAGCGCGATGACGACGATGAGCGCGAGCCAGACGAGCATGCCGAACAGGCCGACGACGCGTCGCCTCATCGGGGCCACCGGGTCATCGGCTCCGCCTCAAGCCGGCCCCGCGCCCGGCGTCCGGGCGACCTGGTCGCGGACGGGCGTCCGCAGGTAGCCGAGCGCGCCTTCCATCGGTCGCGGCGTGAAGCCGAACCTCCTCGGCACGAGGTCCAGCGGACCGGTGTTGTCGAGGCGAAGCTGCCGCAGCTGGTCGGTGGCGACCGGGAACGGGAGATGAACGAACTCCGCGGCGCCGGCCACGATGCCGATGAGCGGGACGGGCATCGGGACGATCGCACGTCGCTTCCCCAGGGCGGACAGGACTTCACCGACGATCTCGCGGTACGTCCAGTAGCGGGGTCCACCCAGCTCGAACGTCTCGCCGACGGTCGTCGGATCCGCGAGTGCCCGCACGACGATCTCCGCCACGTCGGCCGCGTGGATCGGCTGGAATCTCGCCGAGCCCGTGCCGGGCACCGGCACCACGCCCGGCGACATCCGCACCAACCCGGCGATGAGGTTGAAGAAGCCGTCGCCCTCGCCGAACTGGAGAGACGGCTTGAGGATCGTCCATTCGAGGTCCGACGCCGCGACGAGGGCTTCCGCCCGGGCCTTGGAGCTCGCGTAGTGGAGCGCGGGATCGTCGGTGACACCCAGCGCGCCCATGTGCACGAGCCGTCGCACACCGGCCGCGCCCATGGCCGCGACCACGGCGCGGGTGCCCTCGGTGTTGACGAGGCGCAGGTCGGCGCCGCCCCGGAAGTCGCGCGGGATCGCCGCAAGGTGGACGACCGAGTCCACGCCGTCCATCGCCGCGATGAGCGTCCCGGGACGGGTGATGTCGCCCTCGCGGATCTCGACTCGGTCCCGGTCCGTCACGGCCAGCCGTCCGAGGACGCGCTTGCCGCCCTCCTGGTCGCGCGCGAGGGCCACGACCCGGTGGCCCGCGCCGAGCAGCGCCGGGATGGTGTGGCTGCCGACGAAGCCGCTCGCGCCGGTGACGAGGATGGTGGACATGGTCGATGGGTCCTCGATCTGGGACCGCGCCCCCGCGCGGCGCCAGCCCGGTCCGTTCTGGGCCGCCGTGCGGACGGAGCGGGTCACGCTGGCCGCGGAATCGTAGCATCGAGCCCGTGACCGACTCGCTGACGGGCCCTTCGCTCCGGCGTCTCGTCGAGGCGATGCCGAAAGCGGAGCTGCATCTCCACCTCGACGGCTCGCTCCGCGTCGCCACGGCGCTCGAGCTTGCGCGCACCCGGCGCGTGGACGCGCCGCGGACGTGGGCCGGGATGTCGGCCGCGCTCGTCGCCCCGATGCCCTGCGCCGACCAGGCCGAGCTGCTCCGCGCCTTCGACCTCCCGATCGCGCTCCTCCAGGACGCCGAGGCGCTCGAGCGCGTCGCGGCCGAGCTGGTCGAGACCAAGGCCGCCGACGGCGTCCGCTACCTCGAGATCCGTTGGGGGCCGCTCCTGCACGTCGCGCGCGGGCTGGCGCTCGCGGACGGGATCGCGGCCGTGTGCGCCGGTGCGCGGGGCGCGGCGGCTCGCACGGGCACGGTCGTCCGCTTGATCTGCACGGCACTCCGGTCGCATGACCCGGACGCGAACGTCGGCCTGGCCGAGACGGCCGCCCGCTTTCGGGACGACGGCCTGACCGGGTTCGACCTGGCCGGTCCCGAAGCGCGCTTTCCGGACCCGCTCGCACACGGGCGGGCGTTCGAGGCGGCGCGGGCGGGGGGCCTGCGGATCACCCTCCACGCGGGCGAGTGGGGCGGCGCGGCGCAGGTTCGCCGCGCACTGGACCTCGGACCGGAGCGGATCGCGCACGGGCCGGGCGCCATCGACGACCCTGCCCTGTGCGTCGAGCTGATCGCCCGAGGCGTGTCACTCGACCTGTGTCCCACCTCGAACTGGCAGGCCGGGATCGTGCCCTCCATCGCGGCACATCCGCTGGCCCGCCTCCATCGGGCCGGGGTGCCGGTCACGCTCAGCACGGATGACACGACCGTCAGCGACATCACGCTGTCCGAGGAATATCTCCGCGCGGTCGAGGCCATCGGGCTGACGCTGCCGGAGCTGTGGGCGATCGACCGTCACGCGCTCGACGTCGGCGTTCGCGGACGAGATGGTCCTCGAGCCGCTGCGTCTTGCCTTCGACGAATGGGCGGCCTTCATCCCGGAGCTGGTGCCGGGCGCGGCGTGATCGGGAGTCAGACCTCCGCGAGACGGTCGAGCGTCGCGGCGAGCTCGGCGGCGTCGGCGGCGACCGCGGTCGGGCGCTCGGCGGCGGGGAGGGCGTCCACCTGCGTCCTGTTCGTCACGCCGGTCAGCATCAGCACGCAGCGTGCGTGGACGGCCCGGGCCGCGGCGAGGTCCGTGGCGATGCCGTCGCCGATCATGATCGCCTCCGACGGCTCGCGACCGACGGCGTGCGCCGCCGCCTCCAGGAGGTACGGGGCCGGCTTGCCGATCGAGACCGGCACGACGCCGGTCGCCGCCTCGAGCGCGATGACGATGGAGCCGGCACCCGGTCGCAGCCCGCGCTCGGTCGGATAGACAGGGTCGCGGTTCGTGGCGATGAAATGCGCTCCGGCGCGGATGCAGTCCGACGCGACCGCCAGCCGGGCATAGGTCAGGTTGGGATCGAGCCCGACCACCACCGCATCCGGCCGGCCGGCAGCCGCGAAGCCGTCGATGTCCTCCTGGCTCACGCGGGTCGCCGCGTGGCCGGATGTGACGACGTCGTAGCCGAGGTCGCGCAGCTCGCGCTCCAGTCCGCTGCCACCGAGGACGAGCACGCGCCGGATCTCGGGGTCATGGTCGCGGAGGTAGAGCGCGGTCGCCCGTGCCGACGACACGACCGTGTCCGGCGAGACCGGCGCGCCCATCGCCGCGAGGCGTGTCTGGTAGTCGGCGCGGTAGTGCATCGAGTTGTTCGTGACGTAGACGACGTCGTCGCCACGGGCTGCGCGATCGGCCAGGACGGCGGCGACGCCCGGGACCGGCTCCGACGCTCGATAGACGACGCCGTCGAGGTCGACGAGGAGAAGCAGACTCACGCGCCCGATCGTAGCCCTGCGCATCCCGGCGCGTACGATGGCCTCGATGGCCCCGACCTCCTCGAACTACCGATCAGACCGCGACCCGCTGGCCGCGACCGTCCGCCTGCTGGTCGACGGGACGAACCTGCTTCACGCGATGACCCGGACCTCCGGCGCCGCACCGCCTGCCGCCCTCGTCGGCCGGCTGCGGGCCGTCGTCCCGGCGCCCGTGGCGATCGAGCTCTTCTTCGATGGGCCCGCCGAGCCCGGTCTGCGCGGCGAGCGGATCGCGTCCGGGATCACCGTCCGCTACAGCGGGCCGCGGACCGCCGACGCGGTCATCCTGTCGGCCGTGGATGCGGTCCGGAAAGCCGGTGACGCGGAGGACACGGCCGGCGCTTCTGGTCGTCACCGATGACCGCGACCTTCGCTACGGGGCGCGGCTCCGGGGCGCCCGGACGGCGGGCTCGAAATGGCTGCTCGGGCGCCTCGGGGCTGGGCGGCTGCAGACGGCCTCGATCGGCAATCCCCGTCCGCCGCGGACGGTCGCGTCCGGCACCCGCTCCGGCGGCGGCTCGGCCGGCTCGCCGGGCGGTCATCCCGACGCGGCGGCTGGCACGGACGGCGATGCCGACGACCGGCCCGGCTGGAAGCCGGGACGCGGCGCCACGACGAAGCGTGGCAATCCCCGAAAACTGCCCCGAAAGGCGCCCCGGACGGGCCGTGCTGGTAGGATGCCGCCGTGAACCTCATCGACACCGTGAACCAGCTCTGGAGCCGGATCCTCGAGGTCACCGCGCTCTTCGTGACGCCCGATTGGGGCGCGCTCATCGGGCTCCTGCCGGTCCTCGTCGTGGTCGGACTCATCGGGCCGTTCATCACGTTCACGGTCCTTGGTGCCCTCGCCTACATGATCTCGAAGCCGCGCGTCAAGGTCGCCTTCGAGGAGGGCCCGCGGATCGCCGAGCTCGGCCCGGGAGGCGAGCCGGTCTACCCTGTCGGGCTCCCCCACTGCCGGCGCGACGGGCTGGTCTACCCATCGGGCACGCTCCGCTGCGATCGCTGTCGCGACGAGCTCGCGGTCATCTGTCCGATGTGCGGGCTCGGCCGCTCGGCCCTCGTCGACACCTGCTCGAACTGCGGCCTGGTGCTGAAGGTCAAGTCCCGGGCTATCGCCGTGCGCCCGACGACCGGTCCGAAGCCGGGCGGCGCGGCAGCCGCGTAGGCGACCCGTGCAGGACCGTGCAACCGCCGCTACCGGTCGCGCGTCCGTGAGGCGATGACCGTGGCAGTCCTTTCCTCGAACCTCTTCTCGCTTGGCGTCATCCTCGTGGCGCTGGGGTTCGCGGCGCACGTCGGGCACGCGGTGATGCTGGCCAACGGCCGCCGGCTCATGCCCGTCCTCGCCCCGGCGCAGCAGCCCGCGTACGCCGGCGTCGTGTCCGGCTCGTTCGTGACGGCGCAGACCCGCGCGGGCTCCCGGACGGGCGACGCATTCGCGGCCCCGAGCCCGCTGTCGCGCGCGGCGATCGGACTGACCTTCGCCGGCTGGCTGGCGCTCGGCGCCTCGATGCTCCTGCGGGCCTACGTCGTCGGACGCGGACCGTGGGGCAACATGTTCGAGTTCAGCGTGGCCTTCGCGTTCTCGATGATCGGCGGCTACCTCTTCCTCCAGCGCCGATATGCCATCCGCTCGATCGGGTTCATCCCGACCGGTGTCGCCCTCGCGATCCTGCTGTATGCGAGCAGCCTGCCGTCCGAGATCGCGCCGCTGGTTCCCGCCCTGCAGAACGCCCCGCTCCTGACGATCCATGTCGGGATGGCGGTCATCAGCTACGGGATCTTCGCGACGAGCTTCGCGGCGGGTGTCGCGTACCTCGTCCAGGGCCAGGGCGACCGGTTCGCCTGGCTTCCGTCGCACAAGGTGCTCGACGAGGTCGCCTACCGGGCGGTCATCATCGGTTTCCCGATCTTCGCCACGATGATCATCCTCGGCTCCTGGTGGGCATCGATCGCCTGGTCCCGCTATTGGGGCTGGGATCCGAAGGAGACCGCCGCCCTCGTGACCTGGCTGACCTATGCGGTCTATCTGCATGCTCGCAACCAGCGCTCATGGGCGGGGAGGCCGGCGGCGCTGCTTCTCGTGGTCGGGTTCGGCATGGTGCTCGTGACGTATTCCGGTTCGCTCTGGTTCAGCGGCCTGCACGCGTACAGCGGCCTCTAGGTGGCCGCGAGGGGGACAGGCCCGCATCGACGTCGACGGCCCGGGCAGACGGTCGCTGCGCTCGTCGTGGTCGCCCTGCTGGTCGGCGGCTGCCAGTACCTCCAGGCGCTCGCACCAGGGCTGGGATCCATCGAGCCGAATGCGCCCGGGTTCTCCGCCGACCCGAACGCGCCCACGTTCTCCTTCGATCCGAACGAACCGGCGTCCTCCTTCGATCCGAGCGCGCCGGGGCCCTCCCTCGATCCAGGTGCCCCGCCGTCGTCGTTCGACCCGAACGATCCCGGGTTCGGCCCTGATCCGTCCTTCGTGCCGAAGGCAACGTTCATCCATGGCACGGCGACGCTCACGATCGGCACGAAGGTCATCAAGCTCGACCGGCTCGTCGGCACCGGCTACCTGTCGGACGAGTTCGGCGGGCAGGCGTCGTGGACGGACGGCTCCGGCTGGTATGCGCAGGCGCTCGGGATCAGTTGACGCCGCCTCGGAGTTCGGTGCTGACGCGTTCGTCTCGTTCGACCACGTCTTCGGCGGGCAGCACTGGACCGTCGGCGATCCATCGTCTTGCGAGATCACCGTGACCCGCGCCGACGAGACGGGCGTCGCCGGCACCGCGGTCTGCCCGGGTCTGCGCTGGGCGGACCTGATGGCCGCCTACGCCAGCGCGTCGGGGCCGGTGTACGTCGAGGGCGAGGCGCCCTTCGATGCGAAGCTGACGTTCGAGGCGACGCCCTAGCGGCCCCGACGAGTGCAGCCGCGGAGCCGACCCCGCGCGATGGGTTCGGGAGTCACTTGATGAGCTGGTTGGCGTCGGCGACCGCCTTGTCCAGCGCCTGCTTCGCTGGGACCTTGCTGAACAGCGCGTCCTGCACGGCCTTGAGGACCACCTGGTTGACCTCGGCCTTCTTGGGCACCACCGGGACGATGTCCTTGTACGTCGAGACGATGGCCTTGGCGAGCGGGCGAGCGCTGTCCTCGATCCGCTGCGGCTTGCTCGTGAAGAACGGATCGTCGTACGCCGCGGGCGACGACGGATAGATGGCGACCATCTTTGCGAACTCGGTCATCGAGCGCGGGTTCGTGAAGTACTGCGCAAGCGCCAACGATGCGTTCGGGTACTTGGTGTCCTTCCTGACCGAGATCGAATGCAGGCCCTTCCCGGCCACGCCGGACTTGCCGAGCGGCGCCGGCACGATCGCGAGGTTGCCGTAGAGGGTCGCGTTGTTGGCCCCGATGTCGCGAGCGACGTTCGGGCTGGTCTGATAGAACGGCGCCTGGCCGGCCGAGAAGAAGGCCTGGCCGACGTGATCGTCCCCGGTCACCAGCACGGTCGTGTCGACGGTGGAGGCGGCGACCATGTCGACATACATCTGGAGCCACGACACGCCGTCGGCCGAGTTGAACGTGAACTTCTTGCCGTCGTCGCTGAGCACCTTGACGCCGCCTTCGTAGACCATCTCGGCGAGGAGGTCGTCGACAGACAGGCGGATGTCACAGACCGTCGCGGTCTTCTCCTTGAGCGTCTTGCACAGCGCCGGAAGCTCCTGGACGGTCCTTGGGAACTGGTCCACCGAGAGGCCGGCCTTGTCGAAGATGGCCTTGTTGATCAGGTCGACGCTGATGGTCTGGTACCAGGGGAACTGGAAGTTCTTGCCGCCGACCAGCTGCTCGTTCCACAGACCTGGGAAGTAGGTGTCCTGGACCGACTTCGGGACGGTGTCGTTCAAGGGGAGGAGATGGCCCTTCCTGGCATAGTCGCCGACCCATCCGGCCAGCACGGAGAGGTTCATGACGTCCGGCGCCTTGCCCGCGGCGAATGCCTTGTCGAGATCCGCCTGGAAGGTGAGCTGGTGGTCCTCCCACTTGACGTCGACGCCGGGGTATGTCGCCTTGAAGCGGTCGATGGTGGCCTTGATGTAGTTGTCGAACGTCGGCGACAGGTAGTACGTCCAGAACGTGATGGACGCACCCTTCTCGACGTTCGGGATGACGGCTTCGGCCGGATCCGGGGGGAGCGCGGATGGGCTGGGCGCCGCGGCGGATGCGGCCGGGGACGGTTCGGAAGCGGCCGAAGCCGAGGCGGAGGGGGCGGCCGAGGGGCTTGGCGTCGGGGTGGGGGTCGGGGCGGCACTGGTCGACGGCGTGGGCGCCTTCGACGGCGTGGCCGCGCTGCAGGCACCCGCGAGCAGCGCGATGACTGCCACGAGGGCGACCGTTCGAGTGGATCTCATGCTCGGTGTGGCTCCCTTGAGGGTCTGGCTTCTGTTCCGCTGTCGATCGCTGATGTGGATCCTGGACGTGGCCAGGACCGCGCCGTCTCCGGCCAGTCCGTGTGCCGTCAAGGGCGGCGGCGACGGTCACGGCTCCCCTGCCCTGGCGTGGCGCAGACGAGCAGCGAAAGCTCCCAGGAGCGGCGCGTGAAGGCTACCCCGGTCGGGCCGACTTCGCCGCCGAGCGCCCGCGCTCGGTGGCGGGGGCACGCAGGCCAGGCAACGGCCGGGGCCGTCGCGATCCCTGGACCACCTTCTGCCAAACGCACGCCACGAGGGCGATCGGCGGCGGGTGTTGGTCAAATGCGCGCCTGGCGCGACATCTGACGTCTTTCAGTCGGCTTTACCTGCGGGTACGTGCACGGTCGGCCCCGGCGGCCGGGTCAGGACTCCGCCGAATGCCCGCGTGAGGTGCATCTGTCCGAACGCGCGGCCCTCACGAAGGCGGTCCGGCGTGCCCGTTCGCCTGTGCCGCGCCGGAGCCCGAGCGCCAGTTCCAGTGGAAGTCATCGTCTTCCTGAACACCTTGCGGCCATCCCATGTCCGGCCGATAACCGACGAACCCGGCGCCGAACGAAAAGGTGATGTGGCGGTCGATCGCCCGCCATAACACCGCCAGGCCGACGATGGCGCCACCGGCCACCGCGAGGCGTCCATCCCTTGTGACGATGATGATCGCGACCCCGGCCAGAAAAGCCTCGACGGCCGCAGAAGGCAGCCGTTTCGCCAGGGCGGGGCTCGATGGCAGCCGGTCGGCCCACGGCACGGCAAAGCCCGCAAAGCCACCCCGGGGCGCCGCGGACGGCTCCAGGTCGGGCGAGTCGCCCGGCTCCGTCTCGTCGAAGTCAGGAGCGGGCGACACGCAGGCCTCGTGGGTCCGGATCGAGATCCTCGCCACGACGGGCTGCATCCGCACCGGCTTCGGATCGTCTCCGGGGGGCG
Source organism: uncultured Chloroflexia bacterium (assembly GCA_963772995.1). GTDB lineage: Bacteria > Chloroflexota > Limnocylindria > Limnocylindrales > CSP1-4 > SPCO01. The sequence continues at coordinate 62,164 of CAVYZQ010000022.1, forward strand.
GCAATGCTCCTCGATCGTTCATGTCGGCACCGTGCCCTTACGGTCTTCCGCAGGGGCCCATGTTCGGACGATGGCACGGCTCCGTCAACCACTCGGACGGCCCTCCAGCGTTGCCAACGCGCACCGCCCTCCGGTAGAGTCGCGACGATGCCCTCCCCCGAATACGATCCGGGACCTCCACCGGCCTTCGAGGCGTTGTTCGCGGATTGCCCGCCCCCGACCGCCTTCCAGGAGCACTTCTGGTTCGTGTGGGGTCCGGTCTTCTATCGCGGGCGGCTCGACGGGTCGGCCCGCCTGCTGGCCATCGCGTCCGATCCCGGGGCCACGGAGAAGGTGGCCGGCCGAACGCTCGTCGGCGACGCCGGTCAGCGCGTCCAGGGCTTCCTCGCCAAGGTCGGGCTCGATCGCTCGTACGTCCTCGCCAACGCCTTCCCGTACAGCTTCATGCCGAGCCACGGAAGCGCGGCAAAGCCGATCCTCCGCGACACCGACCAGCTGACTTGGCGCAACCGGCTGTATGACGCGCTCGCAGGACCGAACCTCGAAGCCATCGTCGCCTTCGGTCAGTACGCGGCGTACGCGGTGGACAAGTGGACGACCAAGCCGGCCGGGGTGCCGGTCCACAAGGTCCCCCACCCGACCAGCCGGTCGGAGGTCGCGCTGCTGGACGCCTGGCGAGCCGCGATCACGCAGCTCCGTACCGAGGTGACGCCGGATCCAGGCGCTCCGGCCGGTCTGCCGAACTACGGGCCGAAGTTCCTCGAGGCCGACTACGCCCCCATCCCCCGCCGCGACCTCCCGTTCGGCGTTCCCACATTCGTGGGCGACGACGCCTGGGTCCGCGCCGCGAAGGGCCACGGGAGCGTCACGCGGCCCGACGACTTCACGATCGCCTGGGCAAGCCCGAAGGCGGCGCCCTGATGACGAACCGATACGTCCTGACCGGCCGCGTCGTGACCGTCGATGACGACTGGACGGTGCTCCAGCGCGGCGCCGTCTACGTCGCGGACGACCGGCTCGTCCGGGTGCAGGACGCCTCCGTCGCCGCACCGGACGGCTTCGCCGACGCTCCGCGGATCGCGACCCGCGGCACGATGTACCCGGGCCTCATCGAGCTGCACAACCACCTGAGCTACAACGCGCTGCCGATGTGGCCGCCGCCGAAGGTCTACCAGAACCGCGGACAGTGGGCCGGCATCGAGGCCTATCGCAAGTTCGTCAGCGGCCCGATGACCGTCCTCGGCAAGACGCTCGGTCTGCCGCAGGCGGTCGTCCGGTACGTCGAGGCGAAGTGCCTGGTGGCGGGTGTCACGACGTCGCAGGGGATCGCGCTGTACAGCAACAACGGGATCCAGAAGTTCTATCGCGGGAACATCCGCAACGTCGAGGACACGCGCAAGGTCGAGCTCGAAGACGTCGCCACCAAGATCGCCGACGTCGAGGCGACGCAGGCCGCCGATTTCCTCGTCAGGCTCCAGAAGGGCCACCGACTGATCCTCCACCTGGCCGAGGGGCTCGGTGACACGGCACGCGAACATTTCACCGCCCTGCATCTGGCCGACGGTCGATGGGCGCTCGCGCCGTCGCTCGTCGCCATCCACGCGAACGGCCTGCGAGCCGAGGACTTCGATGTGCTGCACGATCACGGGGTCGGGATCGTGTGGTCGCCGCTGAGCAACCTCCTGCTCTATGGCGGCACGAGCGATGTGGCCGCGGCCCGCCTGCGGGGGGTGCCGGTCGCGCTGGGCTCGGACTGGTCGCCCAGCGGCAGCCGGAACCTCCTCGCCGAGCTGAAGGTCGCCCGCATCGTCAATCGGGCGCTCTCGCCGTCACCGTTCACGGATCGCGAACTCGTGGCGATGGCGACGCGGAACCCGGCGAAGATCCTCGGCTGGGAGAACGCGCTCGGGTCGCTTGCCGCGGACCGTTTTGCCGACCTCCTGGTCGTCGCAGGCACCGACGGCGACCCCTACGAGCATCTCCTGACGGCCAGCGAGCGCGACATCTCGCTCGTCATCGTGGGCGGTGTCGCGCGGTTCGGTCGCCCGAGCCTCATGGCGGATCTCAACCCGGGCGCGAGCTTCGAGTCGGTGACCATCGGCGGGCTGGACCGGCGGCTGAACCTGCTCGAGGCCGACGCCGATCCGCTCGTGGGTGCGCTCACGCTCGGGGCCGCGCGGGCCGCGCTGCGACGCGCGCTGGGTCAGCTCGCGGAGCTCGCGAAGCTGCTCGAGGATCCGCCACCAGGCGCCGCCCTGGCGGCCCTCAGCGACACGACACCGCAATGGTTCCTCGAGCTCGACCACGACGAGCCGGCAGGCACCGCCATCCGGCCACACCTGCCGGGACCGGATGGCGAGCCCACCGGCATGGTCGAGATGTCTCTGGGCCTGGCCTCGATCCCGCTGTCGAAGCTCCTCGAGGACATGGACCTCGACCCGCTGACGGTCTCGGACGAGCCCGGCTACTGGGCACGGATCGCAGCCCAGACGAACATCCCGAAGCCGATCCGCGACGCGATGGCCGCCCTCGACTGAGGGTCAGCTCGGCGGTCGCGGGTCGTCGGCGGCTTCTTCGGCCGGGCGTTCCCGGTCGGCCGTCGTCGTGTCCGTCGGCTCGGCCGCGGGCCGGTCGATCTCGGCGTCCGAACAGCGGCTGAGGAGGCCGGGGACTTGCTCCGCGTCTTCCGGTGCGCCGGCGGCTTTGCCTGGCGACGGTCCCCTCTCCGGTTCGGCGTCTGCGTGGTCGGGCGAGGCTTCCTCGTCGGCGGACGCCGGTGAATCATCCGGTGGCCACAGACCGATCGCCCCCGGCGCTCGGCTTTCCGAGACCCGGATCGTCGCCCGGATGGACATTCGCCAGCGCCGAGCTGACCTCGGTCTCGGCGATCAGCGCCCGAACGAACGACGCCGGACCCTCGACCGCAACCGTGCCGATGTAGCGCATGACGTTGACCCGCGCCGGGCCCGTCCCGGCCTTCGTGCTCGCCGAGTCGATGACACGCTTGGCAGTCTCGTTGACCGAATCGGGGTTGATCGATCGCTGGCTGCTGCGCAGGTAGACGACCGCCTGCACGGTGCGATCGTCTGCGCCGGCCTCCTCGAGCTGGCGCGTCAGCTCGGGATCGACCTTCTTGTCGCTTCGAGCTTCCTGCCATCGCGACCTCAGGCCCCCTGCATCTTCATGGCGCCAGCAGCGCGAGCGCCCGCAATCCGTCGGGGAGGCCCCGGTTCGCTCGGTCCTGGGGCATCGACGGCTCGAGCTTGCAGGAGTCGAAGATCGCCCGCTCGATGCGCGCCATGGTGGCGTTCGGGCGCGCCTGCATGAGGAGGGCCGCGAGACCCGCGATGTGCGGCGTGGCCATCGACGTCCCATCCATGTCCTGCCAACCGCCGCCGGGCTTCGCGGAAGTGACCCCGACGCCGGGGCCGATGAGATCGGGCACCAGCGGGTCGCGCTTCCGCTGGAAGCGCTGACTCGACGAGAACGACGCCACCGCGTGGTTCTTGTCCATCGCCCCGACAGACAGGGGCTGGTAGTAATTGCCGGGCGAGCGGCTGGTGCCCGGTCCCTCGTTGCCGACCGCAAAAACCGGGAGGACCCCGCGGCGGCGCAGGATCCGCGCGATCGGGATGAAGTCCTCCCACCAGCCGCGGAAGCCGAGCGACATGCTGAGGACCCGGCAGCGCTGCCCGACGGCCCAGTCCATCCCGCCCAGGACCCGGGCGATGGCGTTGCCGCCCTCGATGACGAGCGCCGAAGCCAGCATCGCCTCGGGGGCCATCCCGACACTCCGACCCTGGACCGGCCGGCCGGCGATCGTCGCCGCCGTGTGGGAACCGTGTTCGCCGCTGTCGTGCGGCGCGGGCGCCGGCGTGATCTCGGAGCCGAGCATGTCGAACTCGGCGAAGGTGGCGATGGCGTTCTTGAGGGCTGGGTGGTTCCCATCGACGCCGGTGTCGAGGTGACCGACGAGGATCCCCTTCCCGGTGAAGCCCTGCGCCCAGAGCTGCGGGGCCTTCAACGCCTTCAGCCCCCACGTCTGGTTGACGGTCAGCTTCGCGTCCGCGACCCGTTCAGGGGCGATCAGGCTCAGCCGGGGGGCGCCCTGCACCGACGCGACGGCTGGGTCCGCGCGCAACGCCCTGAGGCCGGCGCGATCGACGGTGCCGAAGGCGACGCCGAGATTCGGGTAGTAGCGGACCATGGGCGCGACGGCCCTGGCGCGGGTCACCTCCGACGCCGCGAGGGCCGAGTCCTGGCTTAGTTCCGAGTGCCTGAAGTGGCGTTCGAGGCCGCCGATCGGCTCTTCGACCAGCGGACCCGACCGAACGCCCCGGGTCCTGGCCCCGATGTTCGCGGCCGGCGCCTCCTTGAGCACGACGATGACCTGCGCGACTCCGCTGGCATCGAGATCCTGGCTGATCATCCGGGACATGGTCACCTCCCCCGCTCGGACGGCCCGAAACGGACGCCGTCGACGCAACCGTCGGTATAGAGGCGCGCGCGGCCCAAAGTCAAGGTTGGGCGGCTGCAGCGATCATGGCAGCCGTGCCTGACAAACAGAACACTCGTTCTGTGCATCATCGTGGAAAGCCTGTGGACCATGGCCTTCCGCCGCGTGGACAACCACGCCACCGAATGTGGACGATCGCTCCGCGAACGTGGACACGCCGCTCTTCGGCGTGGACCGAGCGTGGACGGCTCCAACACCAGATGTAGCGTCCGCGGCACGTCTGCGACCACAACATCTTGTGGTTTGGGGGTTGACGACGCCCGTCCGACCGGCTATCGTTCTTGGGGTCGCTTGATCGAACCGAGGCGTCCACGAAGCTCCCCGCCGGCCCTGTCCACCGGCCTCGGAGCGCCCCCAGGAACACCTCAGCAACGCAGGTGACGTGCGCGAGTCGCAGACTAACACGCGACGTCGCAGGCAGGGATGGAGGAGAGCGGAAGATGGCACGCGGGAACGGGACCACGGTCGCATCCAGCGACCCGGCCACGACGGTCACGACCAAGGCCACCCGACAGACCGGCCGCCACGCCGGGCCCTGGGGCGCCTCCTTCGATGGCACGGAGGCGGACGGCAAGACGCCTGTCCGGGGCCTGACCTTCGAGCGCCGCTGGACCCGCCCGGGCGTCCATCCCTACGACGAGATCACCTGGGAGTACCGGACCGCCGGCATCGCCAACGAGTCGGGCAAGTCCGTCTTCGAGCAGAAGGACGTCGAAGTCCCCGACTTCTGGTCGCAGCTCGCCACCAACGTCGTGGTCAGCAAGTACTTCCGCGGCCACCTCGGCACGCCCGAGCGCGAGACCAGCGTCAAGCAGCTCATCGATCGCGTCGTCAACACGATCACGGCCTGGGCGGAGACCCAGCACTACTTCGCCACCGACGAGGACCTCGCCACCTTCAAGGCGGAGCTGACCCATCTCCTCGTCCACCAGAAGATGAGCTTCAACTCCCCGGTCTGGTTCAACGTCGGCATCGAGAAGCAGCCCGCAATGCTCGGCGTGTCAGCCATTCGATGCCCTCGTCTCGACCCCCGACGGGATGATCCCGATCGGTCGACTCGTGCAGGACGGCGCCGTCGGCCAAGAGGTCTACGACGCCAACGGCCTGACCCGGATCGTCGCAGTGAAGGCCAACGGTCGTAAGCCTGTCCGTCGGATCCGCCTCGCCAACGGCAACTTCGTCGAGGCGACACCGGACCACGTCGTCAAGGCGGCGCGCGACCGGCGCGTCGCGCCCGAGTGGCTGCGCGTCGACCAGCTCGAAGTCGGCATGCGCATGCACCTGCACCCTCATCGCGCGAGGGTCGCCAGCGCTGCGCGTGTCCCGGTCGCTGTCGGCGCGCTCGCCGGCGAGTTGACCGAACTCGAGCCGCGCGACCGTCAGATCCGAGATCCTTCGAGCCGAGGCCGCGCTCGCCGGCTGGCTCCAGGCCGACGGCTTCGTTGGCCAGTACGAGTCGGGTACGAACCGCTCGCTGACGATCGAGTTTCAGGTCGCCAACGACGACGAGTACGCCTGGGTGATGGAGAACCTCGACGTCGCTCTGCCGCACGTCCATGTCAAGGTGCGCGACGCAGCGACGAAGGAGGTCAGGGTTCAGCGGATTCGGGTCTACGGCGAGGTCGTGCGGGACTTCGTCGAGCGTTGGGGACTGCTCGATCGAGGCACCGACATTCGCGTCCCCGAGCGCCTGTGGACGGCTCCGTACGATGAGGTCTGCGCCTACCTTCGAAGCATCTTCCAGGCGGATGGCTACGTCTCCGTCCGCCGGGACAACGACCAGGAGTCGGCGAGGATCGCCTTCGCTGTCATCGGCGAGCGTTGGACGGAGGACGTCCAGCTGCTCCTCAACAGCATCGGGATCTACTCACGTCGCGTTCACAAGCTCGAGAAGCGCGCCGACAGGCATGACCTGCACGAGGTGGCGATCAGCGTTGGCAGCGAGCGTGCCCGGTTCGCCGAGCTGGTCGGCTTCGTCGGGCACGCCAAGCAGGCGCGGCTGCTCGAGTCGCTCGGCCTCCGCGACCCCAAGACCGTGCCGAACGTCCGTGAGGAGCGAGATCGTCGCGATCGAGGATCTCGGCGTGGACGAGGTCTACGACATCCAGACCGAGTCCGGCGAGTATCTGTCGAACAACGTCGCCGTCCACAACTGCTTCATCAACTCGGTGGAGGACACGATGTCCTCGATCATGGACCTCGCCAAGACCGAGGCCATGCTCTTCAAGTTCGGCTCGGGTGCCGGCAGCAACCTCTCGCACCATCCGCTCGTCCAAGGAGAAGATGGCCGGCGGCGGCACTGCGTCGGGCCCGGTGTCGCTTCATGAAGGGCTACGACTCGTTCGCGGGCGTCGTGAAGAGCGGCGGCAAGACCCGGCGCGCGGCCAAGATGGTCATCCTCGACGCCGGGCATCCGGACATCCTCGAGTTCATCAATTCGAAGGCGCACGAGGAGCAGAAGGCCTGGGCGCTCATCGAGGCCGGCTACGACCCCTCGTTCACCGGCGAGGCTTACGGCAGCGTCTTCTTCCAGAACGCCAACCACAGCGTCCGCGTCACGGACGAGTTCATGCAGGCCGTCGTCGAGGACCGCGACTGGACGACCCACGCCGTCGTCCCGCCGCACCAGCGCGATGGACACCTACAAGGCCCGCGACATCTTCCGCCGCATGGCCGACGCCGCCCACCTCTGCGGCGACCCGGGCATCCAATATGACACGACCATCAATGAGTGGAACCCTGTTTCAAACAGCGCTCGGCAGTACGCAACTAACCCCTGCAGTGAATATTGCTTCATTAATGACACCAGCTGCAATTTGGCGAGCGTTAATTTGATGAAGTTCGTCGGCGACGACGGAGAATTCGACGCCGACGACTATCAGTACGCTTGTCGGGTGACGATCACGGCGCAGGAGATCCTCGTCGACAACGCGAGTTATCCGACGCCCAGGATCGAGGAGAACTCGCACAAGTTCCGGCCGCTCGGTCTCGGATACGCGAACCTGGGCGCCCTCCTCATGTCTCGCGGACTGGCGTACGACGGCGACCGAGGGCGCAACTTCGCGGCCGCTTTGACGGCGATCATGACCGCCGAGGCGTACCGCCAGAGCGCGGTCATCGCCCGCGACCACGGCGGACCCTTCGCCGAATACCCGAAGAACGAAGGTCCGTTCCTGCGCGTCATCGAGAAGCATCGCGAAGCGGCGTACATCATCCCGCAGGATGGTGTCCCGACTAACCTGCTCGATAAATCGCGTCGACTTTGGGACGAGGCCCTCGAACTCGGCCGGGAATTCGGCTATCGAAACGCGCAGTCCAGTTTGCTTGCCCCCACTGGAACCATATCTTTCATGATGGATTGCGACACGACCGGGGTCGAGCCGGACATCGCCCTCATCAAGTACAAGAAGCTCGTCGGCGAGGGCTTCCTCAAGATCGTCAACCAGACCGTCCCGGCGGCCCTGCGGAAGCTCGGCTATGGCGCCGAGGAGGTCGACGAGATCCTCGCCTACCTCATGGAGCACGAGACGATCGAGGGCGCGCCGCACCTGAAGCCGCAGCACCTGCCGGTCTTCGACTGCGCCTTCAAGCCGGCCAACGGCGATCGGTCCATCCACTACATGGGCCATGTCCGGATGATGGGCGCGATCCAGCCGTTCCTCTCGGGCGCGATCAGCAAGACCGTCAACATGCCCGAGGCCGCGACCGCCGAGGAGATCGAGCGCGTCTACATGGAGGGCTGGAAGCTCGGCCTCAAGGCGATCGCGATCTACCGCGATAACTCGAAGCGGAGCCAGCCGCTCAGCACCGGCAAGAAGACCGGAGAGTCGGGCGCCGACGCCATCGATTCCGAAGAGGTCGAGAAGCTGCGCAAGCAGCTCGCCAAGGCCCAGATCGAGGCCGGCCTTCCTCATCGACGCCGGCTCCCTGCCGAGCGCTCGGCGGTCACCCACAAGTTCGACATCGCGGGCCACGAGGGCTACATCACGGTCGGCCTCTACCCGGACGGCCAGCCCGGCGAGATCTTCCTGAAGATGGCCAAGGAGGGCTCGACCGTCTCGGGCCTGATGGACACGCTCGCGACGACGATCTCCGTGGCGCTCCAGTACGGCGTGCCGCTGAAGGACCTCGTCAACAAGTTCGCCCACGTGCGGTTCGAGCCGTCGGGCTTCACCGGCAACCAGGAGATCCCGATCGCCAAGTCGATCGTGGACTACATCTTCCGGTGGCTCGGCTCGCGGTTCCTGTCCGCGGAGGACAGGATCAACCTCGGCCTCCAGGAGCGCGTCTCGGACGACGCGACCCCGGCGGCCATGCCCTTCGCATTCGGCGGCGGGACTTCGGGCTCGGCGGTCTCCTCCCTCGCCGAGCCCGCTCCCGCGATCTCAGAGCCGGAGGCGTCAGCCGCCGACACGGATGCCCCCAAGGCCACCGCAGTAGCAGCCGAACCCGCGACGGCCGAGCCGATCGCCGTCATGGCAATCAACCCTGCGCTGTCGAACGGTAACGGCCACGCAGCCAACGGCCACGGCAAGACCACGAACGGCTCGGCCGGCGGCTCCACCGGCCCGATCACCCTCAACCTCGGCGCCACCAAGGTCAGCTTCCAGACCCAGGCTGACGCCCCCAGCTGCATGGACTGCGGCTCGATCATGGTCCGCAACGGCAGCTGCTACAAGTGCCTCAACTGCGGCTCCACGAGCGGCTGCAGCTGAGCAACGCATCCGCATTGAGTAGCTGGTCTGCTCCGCCTCGGACGCATATTCGTGGCCGGGCCGCCAGACGCGTGGACAATACTTACCGGCTATACGAACAGGCGATCGAGCCAATCGACAAACGATCGGCCGGCTGGCAAGGTTGGCCCGTGACGACCGTCGGCCACTGACCGGGGTCACTGACCTCCCGGCGCCGAGCCCCTTCCAGGAGGCTCGGCGTCGGACGCAAGATCAGGCGACGCCAGGCCCGCCCTACGTCTTCGGGCGGTTGAGCGGCAGGCCCGTCTCGCCGACGTAGACCGTGAGGATCTTCCAGGCGTCCGGGTTGGTGCCGGGCTCGAGGTCGCCGTTCGTGACGAGCAGGGAATTGCCGCTGAAGGCGAGGCCCCACGGGGAGTGGGACCGCGGGTCGGAGATGCGCGCGACCACAGCCCCTGACGGGTCCAGGACGGCGATCTGGTTCGGGCCGATCAGGCTGACGTACAGGTTGCCGGACTTCGCGAACGCGAGGCCCGTCGCCTGTGGCGCTGTCGCAGGGTTCCCGTCGAACGGGAACTCGTGGACGAGCTCGATATCCGACGGCGTGGGGTGGTCGACCAGGCGGATCCGCCAGATCTGCGACGTCCAGGCGGGGTTCGCGGCCACCGTGATCGACACGTAGAGCCACTGGCCGCTCGGGTCGATCCGTCCGCCGAGCGGTCCGCCGGCAAAACCGAACAACCCCGCCAGCCGCGGGTCGGTGATCCAGATCGAGGCCGTGCCATCGGGGCTGACCTTCCAGATCCGGGGCTTGTCGTCGGGCACGTACAGGTTGCCGTGCGTGGCCGTACCGCTCCATCAGGTCGGGAACCCAATCCATCGAGATCGTCGAGATCGTCAAGCCGTGGCGAGCGGCGGTCTCGCTCATCGACTGCGGCGTCAGCTCTCCGGCGGCGCCGAGCCCGCCGAACCGGGCGAACATCTCCTCGAGGTCTGAGGGCGTGATGATTTTCGAGGATCCGAGCCGGCCGGTCATCCGGGTTCCAGAACAGACGCCGGCGACGTTCGAGGGCTCGACATAGACCCGCCCCTGAGTGACTCCAGGTTCCTGCATGATCTGCAGCGAACCTTCCGGGGGCTGACCTGATCCCTCCGACCGCAGCAGCCCCGGTGGGTCGGGCAACCTAGCGCGGCAGGAGCAGCGCGGCGAGTGCCTCGGCCAGCCACCGCTCGTACCGCTCGGCCGACCAACCGCGGGTGACGACGAGCATGTCGTGGACGGCCAGCGAGGTGAGCGTCCAGAGGCCGTCGCGGCCGTCCTCGACCGAGAGGCCAGGTCTGAGCGCGCCGCGGCCGGCTAGCATCTCGACGAATCTCACCTGCCCCTTGAGGCGGCCGGTTTCGATCGAGTTCCAGAGGGTCCGCAGTTCCGGGTCCGTGCTGGCGGCCGCCGCGAGAGCGCGCACACGCCGCTCGGTGTGATCAAGGGCTGAGGCGCCGTCTCGGCCGAAACGGGGAGGATCGGTTCGCCCGATCCTCCCCGTTCGCGTTGTCAGCGACCGCCGCCCATCGCGCCGATCTGCTTGAGCACCGCCAGCCGGTCGGCGACGCCCCAGTGCTCGACCATCCGGCCGTCGGCGACGCGCATGACATCCATGACCGTGATGTCGATCGGGCGGCCGGTCGCCGGGCGACCCCACATCGGGCCATCGTTGGTGCCGGTCGCACGGATGCGGAACCAGGTGGTGTCGCCCGAGGTCGCAGTGTCCTGGATCTCGAGGTGCAGGTCCGGGATCTGGCTGCGCAGCTCTGTGATGAGCGCACGCAGGCCGTCGATGCCGGAGGTCGCGCCTTCCTGGTGTTCGACGATGTCGTGGGCGACGAACGCCTCGAGTCCGTCGAGGTCGCCGTTGTTGAAGCCGCGCTCGATGATGGCCCGGCAGATCTGCTCGGCCGTCTCGGTGGTGGTCGTTTCGATGGTCATGGCTCGGAACCTCGCTACTGGAGTGGGACTCTAGTTGATACTGGAGTGATACTCTAGTTCGGTGAGTCCTGTCAAGCCCACCCGCAAACGCGACCGGGATGCCACGCGCACCCGGATCGTCGATGCGGCCCGCGACCTCTTCATGGAGCAGGGCTACGCGCGGACGACCATCGCCGACATCGCCCGCGCCGCGGACGTCGCGCCGCAGACGGTCTACTGGGCGTTCGGCTCGAAGGCGGGGTTGGTCCGCGAGATCCGCGACGCGTGGTTCGCCTCGGCCCGGACGAGTGAGCGGATGGGCCAGGTCCTCGCGATCGACGACCCGGTCGCGCGCCTCGACGCTTTCGCCGGGTTCATGCGCAACCAGTGGGAGTCGGGCGCCGCCGCCCTGTCGATCCAGCGCGATGCCCTGCGCGTCGATCCTGACGCGGCAGCCGACGTCGTCGCCATCCTCGAAACGCGGGCGCGCGGCCTGTTCGAGGTCGTCAGGCCACTCGGTCCGCATCTCGCCCCGGGCCTGACCGTGAAGAAGGCCCACGACCTGTCCTGGCGCTGACACTCCTCGAGATCTACCTCGAGTTGCAGGCGAGAGGATGGTCGGCCGAGGCATACGAGGCTTGGTTGGCGTCTGCCCTGCGAACGCAGCTGCTGGGCAGGCTCTAACCACTGACGCGGCGCCGAGCCCCCCAGGAGGCTCGGCGTCGGACGCAAGATCAGGCGAGCGCGAGGCCCGCCCTACGTCTTCGGGCGGTTGAGCGGCAGGCCCGTCTCGCCGACGTAGACCTTGAAGATCTTCCAGGCGTCCGGGTTGGTGCCGGGTTCGAGGTCGCCGTTCGTGACGAGCAGCGACTTGCCGCTGAAGGCGAGGCCCCACGGGGAGTGGAAGCGCGGGTCGGAGATGCGCGCGACCACAGCCCCGGACGGGTCGAGGACGGCGATCTGGTTCGGGCCGATCAGGCTGACGTACAGGTTGCCGGACTTCGCGAACGCGAGGCCCGTCGCCTGTGGCGCTGTCGCAGGGTTCCCGTCGAACGGGAACTCGTGGACGAGCTCGATATCCGCCGGCGTGGGGTGGTCGACCAGGCGGATCCGCCAGATCTGCGACGTCCAGGCGGGGTTCGCGGCCACCGTGATCGACACGTAGAGCCACTGGCCGCTCGGGTCGATCCGTCCGCCGAGCGGTCCGCCGGCGAAGCCGAACAGCCCTGCCAGCCGCGGGTCGGTGACCCAGATCGAGGCCGTGCCATCGGGGCTGACCTTCCAGATCCGGGGCTTGTCGTCGGGCACGTACAGGTTGCCGTGCTTGTCGAACACGAGGTCGTTCCACATCGAGAGCATCCAGTCGCCGGCCAGGCCGCTGGACACGGGCACCTGCGAGAAGACCTCGGGCGCGGCGTGCTTCCCGCTCGTGTCGAGCCGCAGGATCCGGCCGTTCATGTCGGCCACGTACAGCTTGTGGTTCTTGCCGTGGTTGCCATCGAGGGCGAGCCCGAACAGACCCATGTCGGAGTTCGCCGCCGTGTCGATGACGGTCGTGTTGATCAGCTTGCCGTGGCCGTCGTAGGTGAACACGCGCTCGTCGTCCGAGTTCTGGTGTCCGGCGAAGAAGTCGCCGGCGCTGGTCGAGACATAGACGCGGTTCTTGCCGTCGACGGCGATGCCGAATGGGTGCCCGGGCGCCGGTGCGCTGGCGAAGACCGAGACGTCACCGAATGCAGGGTGGCCGTCATCGGCGAGCACGCCACTGCTCGGTGCGAACGCGGCGACCGCGAGGATGGCGGCCATCGCAGCCGTGACCCGGCGGTACCGTCGAGGTCGTGTGTTCCGAAGCCCATCCATGGCCGGTCCTCCCATCGAGGGCGTTGACACCATCCGTCTCGCCCGTTCGAAGAGGCGACGAATGCAATGATGGAAATCGACACGTCCGAACCAGGAGGGAGACGGGCATGACCATCGAAGGCGGCGGGCCCGAGTCCGCGGCGCGCGAGATCGCGTTCTCGTTCTCCGACGGCCGTGTCTGAGCCGGATTACGTCGCGGTCAACCGCGCGGCGTGGACGAAGGCGAACGCGGAGTACACGGACGCCCGGGCGCACGACGCGTGGGCTGAGGCGGAGATCACGTGGGGACTGGCCCACGCCCCCGAAGCCGAGCTCAAGGTGCTCCCGGACGTCGACGGCAAGGATGTCGTCGAGCTCGGCTGCGGCACCGCGTACTTCGGCGCGTGGCTCGCCCGTCGCGGCGCCCGCGTCGTCGGCGTCGACGTGACGCCCGCGCAACTCGAGACGGCGCGCCGGATGGAGGAGGAGTTCAAGTACGGACTCCGGTTCATTCAGTCGAACGCCGAGGACACGAAGCTGCCGTCCGAGTCGTTCGACCTGGTGCTTTCGGAGTACGGCGCGTCCATCTGGTGCGATCCGTGCAAATGGATCCCGGAGGCCGCGCGGCTGCTGCGTGACGGCGGCGAGCTCGTCTTCCTCCGAAACTCGACTCTTGCGATCCTCTGCGCGACCGTCGAGGGACCTGCATCCACGACGCTGCAGCGTCCGCAGCGGGGACTGCACAAGCTCGAATGGACCGAGCCCGAACCGGAGATCGAGTTCGCGCTCGGTCACGGCGACTGGGTTCGCCTCCTGCGCGCCAATGGCTTCGAGCTGATCGATCTTGTCGAGCTGTTCGCCGACGAGAACACGCCCGACCACACGTACTACGGGTTCTCGCGCGAATGGTCAGAGCAGTGGCCCTTCGAGGAGATCTGGCGCGCCCGTTTGCACCGCCGCTGATCCCTCGCCTCAACGTCTCGCGGTCATCGATCGGGTGGCCGATGGGCGAGGTCGTCAGCTGAGACCATTGGCAGGCCTCCGGGCTACCATCGACGTCCGCGCGACGGACAGGAGGCCCCGACATGGATACCAACTTGGACTTCAACAACATCCTCATCGGTTCCGAGGATCCCCAGAAGCTCGCCGACTACTACACGAAGCTCCTCGGCGAGCCCGCGATGTCGGACGGCGGCTACACGGGCTGGGCGATCGGCCGCGGTTTCGTCTCCGTCGGGCCGCACTCGGATGTCCACGGCCGCAACACCACCCCTGGCCGGATCATCTGGAACATCACGACGCCCGACGTCAAGGAGGTCTTCGAGCGCTTCAAGGCCGCCGGCGCGATCGTCGCCGTGGAGCCCTATTCCATCGAGATGGAAGGGCAGCCGACGGCGTGGATCGCGACGCTCGAGGACCCCGACGGCAACTACTTCCAGCTCCAGACCCCGTACGAGGGGTAGCTCGGGCCGCCTCGCGCTCATACGCGATGGAAAGCGACTCCGTGTGCTGCCCGCCCGTTGCTCTTAACTGAGACGGCGCGCTGATCGTCGCGACACGACGGCACAAGAGGTCGATCGATGCAGGTGACGGTGAACGGGACCCGGCTCTGGTTCGACGTCGACGGCGCCGTCCTGGTACCGGACGGAGCCGTCATGCGGGAGCGGCCGACGATCGTCCTTCTCCACGGCGGGCCGGGCAGCTACGACCATTCGTATTTCAAACCCGATTTCGCCGCGCTGACGAGCCACGCGCAGGTCGTCTATCTGGACCTGCGCGACCATGGGCGGTCGGCTCGCCATGATCCGGCGGACTGGACCTTCGAGACCTGCGCCGATGACGTGCGCGCATTCTGCGACAGCCTTGGCATCACCCGTCCGATCGTCTACGGCCACTCGATGGGCGGCTTCGTCGCCATGCTCTACGCGGCACGCCATCCCGGCCACGCTGGGAGGCTGATCCTGCAATCGACCCACGCCAAATTCGACCTGGATCGGCTGGTCGAAGCCGTTCGCGGTGTCGCCGGCGACGAGGTGGCCGAGCTTGCGCGTCGTGACTACGGCGGCGATCCGATCAGTGATGCGGAATGGGCCCGCGTCTACGCCGCGTTCGGACCGCATGTCCCGGACAAGCGACAGCTGGACCGCCGGATCAAGAACCCGGAGGTCGCGATGCGCGGGATGGCGCTGTTCGAGGAGTTCGACGTCGTCGATCAGCTGGCCGCGATCAGCTGCCCGACGCTCGTCTGCGTCGGGGCGCTCGACCCGATCACGCCTGTCTCGGCCGCACTCGAGATCGTCGATGCGCTGTCGCCCGGTGTCGGCCGCCTCGAGGTGATCGAGGGCGCCGGTCATTTCCCGTGGCTGGACACGCCGGACCGCTACTGGTCGCTCATCGAGGCGTTCGTGGCCCAACTGCCGTGACGGTGGCAACGGCCCTATTGCATGCTCGTCGGGCGGTGCAAGACTGAGCGCGAACGTCGTTGCCGGGGACGACCGCCAGGACGGGGCCGCCCGCAACGACCGGGGAAGGAGCGGTCAGGATGCCTGGAACGACGCGCACGCACGTCCGCAGGATCGTCGTGCTGACAAGCGGAGCGGTTGTCATCACGGCCGTCGCCATGTCGCTCGCCGCCGGAGCGGTTGCAGCGCCTCCGGGTCCGCCACCAAACCAGGTCATCGTCATCAACACGCCGCTCCCCGTCACGGGGACGGTCGGTGTTTCCGGGACCGTCGATGTCACGGGGACGGTCGGCATCAGCGGCACGGTCCCCGTTTCGGGCAACGTCGGGATCACGGGGACGCCCAAGGTGACAAGCGCGGACAAGACCACCCTTGCGGGCAGCTATGTCGGTGCTCCCGAAGGAGGCGGCGCGTTCACCGAAGCGGTCTTCGAGGACGTGTCAGGGGCACGGTCGGTCCGGGTGATGACGAACTGCTTCTCCGGCGGCGCGTGCGCGAACATCACCGTGAACGTGTATTCGATCGTCGGCAGCCGGAGCTACCTGGTCGATACGTTCCCCATGCAGAACTTCCTCGTCGCGGGGCACGTGTACGACGTGATCGGAGAGCTCCTCGCCGTCCAGCTGCAGAACAACAACGCCGGCGCCATCCCGAACGTTGGCGTCGCGGTGTACGCCCGGGCGAACTGAGGACCAGCGACTTCCGCGCTCCTCGGCGCTCGCGCTGCGCCGCCTTCGAGGGGCGCTGACCACTTGCAGCAACGCCGTCGTCAACTCGGTCAAGGCCGAATTCATCCGGTGCAGAGCTGAGCGGCAGGCGGCCGCTGTATCGGCGCGGTCTACCCGAGCTCCGGGCCGCCCGCCGGCCACAGCTCGCGAATCTGGCCGCCGACGACGCGGTAGATGTGGTTCTCGAACCAGGCGATCGGGGCATCCGTGCCGGTTCGGATGCCGGTCGCCGAGACGCGGTCGGCGACGAGGTCGCCTTCGGCGAGGATCAGGTCGACGGTGACGTGGATGTCGCGGATCGCGCCGAAGACGAAGTGACCGACGTCGCACATGCCGTCGCGGCCATCACGCAGGCCCGGGTACGGGAGGTGGTGGACGAAGTCGGGCGCCATCAGCTCGTCGACGATGTCGATGTTCATCCGGTTCTTGAACTCATCCTCGAACCGCTCGACGATCTCCCTGTTCGTCACGGCGCGTCGTTCCTGGCCACGAGGTCGAAGTCGGTGAAGGCGACGTCGCCGCCGACGAGCTCGGGCGCGTAGGCGGCCTCGAACCGGGCGACCGCCGCCAATTCGCTGTGGATTCGCTGGGCCTCCTCGTCGGCGAAGATGAAGAGGTGCAGGAACGAGGTCTCGTCGGCCTGGGCCTGCCAGGCCTGGTAGAGCTGGGTCCCGGGCTCGTTCGCCCGGACGTAGTCGACGAACTCCTCGATCGCCGACTTGACCTGGTCGACGGCGGCCGGCCGGACGCGGTACGTGGCGGTCTGGTAGATCGGCATAGCGGCTCCACGGGGTGGCGGACATTCAACGATATTGTTGAACATAATCGCATGGCTTATCATTGTCAACATGTTGGTTGAAGATCCAACCCTGGATCGGACATACGCGGCCCTCGCCGACCCGACGCGCCGGGCGCTGCTGACCGCGCTCGGGTCGGGAGAGGCGCGGATCACGGACCTCGCGAAGCCGCTGCCGATGACGTTCGCGGGCGTGTCGCGCCACGTGGCCGTCCTCGAGGCGGCCGGGCTCGTGAACCGGGAGGTCCGCGGGCGCGAGCACTGGCTGTCGCTGCGACCCGACGCCCTTCGCGCGGCCGACGACTGGATCCAGGCCCAGACCGCGTTCTGGTCGCGCAGCGCGGATGCCCTCGCCGCGCGGCTCGAACGCCGGGGCCCAGAGGGGTGACAGCCCCTGACCGGGTCGCGGCCGTGGTGCGGCGGCTGCTGCCGGCGCCACCGTCGCTGGTCTACGACACGTGGCTCGATGCCGACGCGCTCGCCGAGTTCATCACGCCCCAGCCTGCGCGTTCGGGGCGGATCGAGTGGACGCCACGTGTCGGCGCGCCCTTCCGCATCGACATGGTGGACGCCCAAGGGACCGTTCAGATCACCGGCGAGATCCTCGAACTCGAGCGCCCGAGCCTGCTCCGGTTCACCTGGCGGTCGAGCCTCGGCGGTGGGTTCGACAGCGTCGTCACTGTGATGCTCGCGCCGAGCGGCGAGGCGGATACGCTCATGACGATCGAGCACATCCGGCTTCCGGCGGAATTCCGTGTCGACCACGAGGCCGGCTGGACCCGCATCGCCGAGCAGCTGGACGACCGATTGCGCCGCGTCGGCTAGACCTGTCGCCATCGTGCGCGCCGTCGGCTCGGGCCGATGCGTCGAGACTGCGTATGGCTTCGCCTTCTCCAAGGCGGCTTCAGCGCGCGCGAGTCGGCCCCCGGGCGAGGGCGCGATCGTGGTCGGCGCGGCCATGGCGAACCCGCCATCGGGTGTCATGTTTCGGTGTTGGCCGCTCGCTGGCTCCTTGGTGAACGAAAGATGGAAGGGTTTGACGTAACGCGACGCCAATACCCTTGAAGCGACCAGATGGTCGCGACGCGAGGTGGCTGTGGACCAGCGGGAACTCGTCGTGCGAGCGGGCCGAGGCGATCATGACGCCTTTGCATCGCTTGCCGGCGCGTCGATCGCGCGGCTGGAAGCCGTGGCCCGCCTCATCCTCCGCGACGACGGTCTTGCGCAGGACGCCGTCCAGGAGGCACTCATCCGCGCCTGGCGCGATCTGCCGGGGTTGCGCGACCCCGACCGTTTCGACGCCTGGTTCCAGCGGTTGATCGTGAATGCCTGCCTCGACGCGGCTCGCCGACGACGTCGTCGGCCGATCGAAGTCGAACTGACGGAGATCGAGCCTCCGCTGGGTGTCGATTCGGCGAACCTGATCGCCGATCGCGACGAGCTCGAGCGCGGGTTTCGCCGCCTGAGTGTCGACCAGCGTGCTCTCCTCGTTCTGCACTACTACCTCGGGCTGCCGACCACTTCGGTCGCCGAGATGCTCGGCGTCCCGCTCGGCACTGCCCAATCCCGTCTCCATCGCGCGCTCGAAGCGATGCGTGCCGCGCTCCTCGCGGACGAGCTGTCCGCGACGTCCGATCCACGAAGGCAGATGGCATGACCGGCTCCGACCGCCTCGAACGCGACCTGACCGATTGGTTCGCCGAGACCGCCGCGCCGAGGACACCTCCATACCTTGACGACATCCTCCGGCAGACCGCTCATCGTCGACAGCGGCCGCGCTGGACATTCTTCGAAAGGTTGCTTCCGATGACGGCTACTGCGTCCTTCCGGGCCGCGACGGGCAACGTGCCCTGGCGCGCGCTCGGAGTTCTCGCGATCCTGGTCCTGGTGGTGGTGGTCGGTGCCGTGCTGATCGGCTCGACTCAACACCGAGTGCCGGCCCCGTTCGGTCCGGCACGCGCCGGCCAGGTCTCATACGCGATGGATGGAGATATCTACGTGGTCACTCCGGCGACGAACGAGCGCCGCTCGATCGTCACGGGCCCCGACACCGACCACGATCCCCAATGGTCTCGCGACGGTACGCGGATCGTCTTCGAGCGCTGGGACGGCAACACGTCGCGGTTGTTCACGGTCAAGCCAGACGGCTCCGAACTGACGCCGATCACGCCGAACGTCGTCGTCATCTCCAACGACCCGGATAGTCCCGACTACGCGTTCTCGCCGGATGGTCGCAACGTCATGTTCGTGTCGCAAGACAAGATCCACATCGCCGCGAGTGACGGGACTGGCATGCGGACGATCGAGACGCCGGGGGTCGCGGTGGTCGAGGCCGCATGGCGACCGCCCGATGGATCCCAGGCAGCCGTGATCTCGAGCGGCGGCGGCGTCCACCTTGTCGATCTGGCGGACGGTGCGATCGTTCGGACACTCGTGCCCTCCGCCGCGGACAACGCGGCCGGTGGCCTGTCATGGTCTCCCGACGGCTCGCAGCTCGGCTACAACCCCTGGTCCGCGGCGGCCGACACGTACACCGTCCGAGCTCACATCATCGACGTTGCGACCGGGCGCGATCATCTCGCCGACCCTCGGTCATCCGAGGTGTTCTGGGACTTCCTCGGACCATGGTCCAACGATGGCCGGCACCTGGAGATCTTTCGCGGCTATTCCGACGAGAACGTCGACGTGACCATCGCGATCATCGGGGCCGATGGCACGGGGCCACGGGTCGAAACGGCGCATGGACTCGGGCTCGCCCAGGCGTGCTGCGCCACGAACGAGTGGGCCCCGGACGATCTCTCGATCCTGGTGAGTCCGATGGGCTCATCGAACGCGGTCCAGGAGCAACTGCTGATCGATCCCAGGACGGCCGCGGTCACACCCGTCCGGTGGGCGGCGATCAGCGATCCGGCCTGGCAGCGCCTGGCGCGCTAGCAGGTCATGAGGCACGGTTGATGAGGCACGGTGAAGGCCGCCCTTCCGGACGGCCCTCGCCAGTCATGTCGCCACCGCGCACGGCGGCGACGTCATCGGTCAGCGCGGGGTCGCCGTCGCCTGCCGCCCGTTGGTGGCTTCTGTCTCGTTGGTCGATGCGCTGCGCGCGCCAAGGCCCTCGGGGTAGTCCGACGGCAGCGACGACGCCTCTTCCTCGCCCCACGCCGAGGTCTCGGCGACGATGGGAGCGGTCTCGGCGGCGGTGAAGGCGACCGGCTCGCGGGCTTGATCGCTGCCGCGCATCGCCCCGACCCACTCGCCGGCCCGGCCCGCCGCATCGGAGAGACGTGCCGGATCGTCGACGCGTTCATGAGCGCCCAGCCTGCGACCGCGATGGCGACCCCGGCACCGATCAGATAGGGCCAGCGCGACCGGCTCTGCTTCACCAGGCCCGCCGACACCGCGGCGCTCATGACGGCCTTGCCGACGTCGACCTTGGGCATCTCGATCGACGACAGGTCGACCTTGGGCAACTTGACGTCCTTGAGGTCGACGGACGGCAGCTCGACCTCGGGAAGGCGGATCTCGGGCAGCTCGATGTTCTTGATGCCTGTTGGCATGGCGTGACTCCTCCTACGGGAGACCCACCCTACGGCCGGTCGTGCATCAGTCGGGTCACGTGCATGCGTGATGCCTCGCAACGGCATCGCACTCGGTGCCGCGGTGCCCGCGCTCGGAGGGCTACCCTTGCCGAGCCAGAGGAAGGAGCGACCCATGACCACCACCGATCGGGCCAGCGACACCGCGGCCACCGGCACATACGCCGACGTCAACGGGATCAACCTCTACTACGAGACACACGGCGCGGGCCGGCCACTGGTCCTGATCCATGGTGGGCTCGGGTCCGGCGAGATGTTCGGGCCGGCGCTCCAGACGCTGGCCGGGAATCACCAGGTCATCCTCCCCGACCTCCAGGGTCACGGCCGCACCGCCGACATCGACCGCCCGATCGACGTCCGGCTGATGGCGGGCGATATCGCGGCGCTGATCGGCCACCTCGGGCTCGACCGGCCCGACGTCGTGGGCTATTCGCTCGGTGGCGGCGTCGCGTTCCAGGTCGCGGTCCAATGTCCGGACCTCATCGGTCGGATGGTCATGGTCTCGACCAACATCCGGCGGAGCACGATCTACCCCGACATGCTCGGTCAGCAGGGCCAGGTCAACGCCGCTGCCGTCGAATGGATGAAAGACACGCCGATGTACAAGGGCTACCAGCGCGTCGCGCCGCGACCGGAGGACTTCGGGCGGCTCCTCGACAAGATGGGCGAGTCGATGGCGAAGGACTTCGACTTCAGCGACGACGTCCGCGGGCTCAAGGTTCCGACCCTCTTCGCCTGTGCCGACGCGGACATGTTCCCCCCGAGCCACGCGGTCGAGGTGTTCGAGCTCCTCGGTGGCGGCCAGCGCGACGGCGGCTGGATGGGCGAGAGCCGGCCCGAGGGCGGGCATGCGCTCCTGATCGTCCCGGGTGTGCAGCACTACAACATCTGGACGTCGCCGGTCACCGCCGTCGCCGTGCTCGCCTTCCTCGACGCGCCTGCGACGGACGCGTAGAAGGCGGCTCCGAACGAGGGCGTGCCCGAGGCGGCTCGCCCTCTCGACACCCGGGCGTAAGGTGACGCTCCCCTGCCGTTGCGGCCGCAGGCAAGGGATGTCCACGACAGCACGAGGCTGACGATGACCGGGTTCGTCTTGCGACACGAAGCGAATGTCCTGCTCGCCCCAGCGGCGAACAGGAAATTCGACGTGTCCGCGTCGCGACGCGGTCAGGCGCAGGAGATCGATCGGAGGCAACGACAGGGGTAGCGCGTACGGCACCCCGCCGCCTTCCGACCGGCTCCTCCGACGAGGGGCCGGTTTTCATTTGTGCAACGAGTCGTCACGTTCGACGTCAACAGGCTGGCCGGAGGTCCAGCAACAATGTCTCCGAAGACAAGATCGATCTCGCTCGCGACAAGCGCGAACGAAGCGACGCCGCTGCCGTGGGTCGCCAGACCCGGCGGCGTTCCCATCAAGTCCTGGGCTTTCCCGCTCGAGGACGGCACGCTCGAACAGGCCACCAACCTGTCGAACCTGCCGTTCGCGATCGACCACGTCGCGCTCATGCCCGACGCACACGTCGGCTACGGGATGCCGATCGGCGGGGTTCTCTTCGCCGAGCGGGCCGTCGTGCCGTACGCCATCGGCGTCGACATCGGCTGCGGCGTCGCCCTGGTCGAGACCGACCTGGCGGTGGACAGCCTGGCGCCCGACGAACTCGCGCGGGTGCTCGAAGCGATCGTCGCCGGGGTGCCGACCGGGATCCAGGCGCTCGACGTTCCCGTCGATCGCGAGGTCGCCGAGGCCGCGATGGGGGTCGCCAAGCCGCTGTCGGTCAGGGCCGCCTGGTTCGAGCGGGCGCTCGGCCAGCTGGGGACGCTTGGAGGTGGCAACCACTTCCTCGAGATCCAGCGGGACGAGGCGGGCTCGGTCTTCGTCATGCTCCACTCCGGTTCGCGGAGCCTGGGCAAGACGATCTGCGACGAGTTCCACAAGCGGGCGCTCGCGCAGGACCGGGCCTGGCACAGCCGGCTGCCGAACGACGAGCTGGCGTTCCTGCCGGTCGGCTCGGACGACTTCGCCGGCTACTGGGCGGCGATGGAGTTCGCGCTCCGGTTCGCGGAGGTGAACCGCTCGAGGATGCTCGATGTCGTGGAGGCCGCGTTCGCGGCGCACACGAAGATCGGGCGGTTCGAGCGGGTGGTGGACGTCCACCACAACTACGCGGCCTGGGAACCGCACCTCGGTCGGAACGGCATCGTCCACCGCAAGGGCGCCGTGCGGGCCCGGGTCGGCGACACTGTCCTGATCCCGGGTTCGATGGGCACCGCGTCGTACGTGGGCGTGGGGCTCGGCAACCCGGAATCGTTCGAGACGTGCCAGCACGGGGCCGGCCGGGCCTTGAGCCGGGGAGCTGCGCGGAGGTCGAAGACGTCGGAGGACGTCTTCGCCGAGATGGCGTCGCTGGGTGTCGTTCTGCGCTCTTCGGAGCCGAGGGACGTCGCCGAAGAGGCACCGTTCGCGTACAAGGACATCGAGTCGGTGATGGCCGCCTCGGCATCGCTGGTGCAGCCGACCAAGCGGCTGACGCCGGTCGCGGTGGTCAAGGGCTGAGGCTTCGCCTCGGCCGGCGGGGAGGATCGGTCAGCCGGTCCTCCCCGCCACTGTTCTGCTCCGCCTCGTCAGGCGGGGCCGCCGGACCTTCCCGATCCGTTGGGGTTCTCGATCACCGAGAGGATGTTGCCGTCCGGGTCCTTGAACCAGGCGATGCTCGGCCCGTTGCCGCGCATGACCCCGTCCTCGTCGGTCTTCAGGTCGCCGGTGTCGTAGTGCTCGAAGGCCACGCCCGACCGGCCGAGGTCTGCGACCGCCGAGGCGATGTCAGGGACGACGAGGTTGAGCACCGTGAAGTTGGCCGGTTCGTGATCCGGCTTGGAGTAGACCGTGATCGAGGATCCGTTGGTGCCGATCTCGATGATCCCCGGCATCTGCCCGTCGCGGACATCGAGGCCGAGCGTGTCGTGGTACCAGGTCCTGGCGGTCTCGGTATCGTGGACGGCGAAGCTCGCGAAGGCGGTGGTCTCGTTCAACATGGGCGTGACTCCTCGGCTCCTGGGTCCGGTGTTGAGGCGGGCAAGCACCGTGCCACGGGCGAGGGATCGGTGGCATCTCGGCGCACTCGCGGCACTGGCACAGTCGCATTACAGAACTGCCTCGTCGCATCGCGGCCGGGTTGCACGGGCTCGCGACGCGTGACCGAAGCCCGGCGCCGCCTCACCGCGGGCAGCCCGCCCTACACTCGACGGATGGAGGTGCGTCGCGTCCGACCCGAAGAGTGGCAAGCGCTGCGCGACCTGCGCTTGCGGGCGCTGGCGGCGGATCCCGATGCCTTCGGCAACACCTACGCGGACGCGTCGCAGCGCACCGATGCCGACTGGCAGGCCTACCCAGTCCGGCCCGATGGGGCCACGTTCGTCGCCACGACGCCGGACGGCTTCATCGGCATGGCGATCGGGTGGCCCCGCACCCGGACACCCGGATGCCGCGGGCCTGTACGGCATGTGGGTCGCACCCGAGGCGCGCAGTCAAGGCGTGGGCAGCGCCCTCATCGAGGCGGTCGAGGCGTGGGCCAGGGAAGCCGGCTACGAGAACATCGGGCTCGGGGTCACGACGACGAACCTCGCGGCGATCAGGCTGTACACGGCAAAGGGTTACTCGGACACCGGCGACCGGATGCCGCTCCGCGACGGCACCGACCTGTTGATCCAGATCATGGCGCGGCGCCTCTGAGCCGCGACCCGGCTACGGGTGGGGCGGTCCGAGCCGGTCGATGGCGACCGCGGCAAGGTCCGCGGACGCCAGGAGGACCGGACGCACCGAGGGCGCGAGCGGTCGATCGTGGGCGAGCGCGAGCACGCCGACGACGAGATCGGTCCCTTCGCGTTCCACGGTCAGGGGAACGTGGCTTCGAAGGGCCGGTCCGCCGGGCCGAGTGGGCAGGACATCGAACGTCGGAGTCGGGGTCACGAAGGTCCTCGCGATCGGGTGGTTCGGGTCCTGGCACGCGGCCGCGAGTCCGGCCGTGGCCGCCGCATCGAGCCCGTACGTCGCGGCGATCTCGAGCGCCGGGCGATCCTGCCCGTGGATGACGATCGCCGCCGATTCCGCATCGAAGGCTCGCGCGATCGTGGCGACGAGGTCGCGCAGGCCTGCCGGCAGATCGCGACCATGGGCGATGACCCGGGCGCCGGTGACAAGGATCGCGCGAGCGGCCTCATCGGACGGGGCGTCCTCCCTCTGCGGCGCGGTCATCGGTCGCCCGAAGGCGGCTGCCCGTGTGCATCCTCTCCGCGCGGTCCGCCGTTCGCGGACACCGGCGGCGGAAGAAGCTCGACCACGACCGAACCCGTGACGTTCACCACGGCGCTCTCGCCGAGGCCCGCGCGCCAGTCCGCCACGCTCGCCGGGGTCGTGTGCCCGTGGAGCCACAGCGGTGGCCGGATCCGCTCCAGGAACCATCGATAAGAGCGGTAGCCCACGTGGTACGGATCGGCGGCGCAGTCCCCTACCCCAAACGGCGGGGCGTGACTCACGACGAGGACCGTCGACCGGCGGCCGGTCAGCCTGCGGACGATGAGGGTTCGCGCGGCGCGCAAGACGTCCAGCCAGGCGGTCCGTTCGTCGCGCAACGCGCAATTCTGCCTGAGGCCCGGCCACTCGAACGGGACCAGCGTCACGCCGTCGACCTCGACGACCCGACCGCTGGCGAGGTGCTCCGGACAGCTCTGTGCGTCCGACCAGTTGCCGCCGCGGTCGTGGTTGCCGCGCACGTATGCGACGGGCACTCCGAAGGCGTCACCGAGGAAGCCGAGGTAGCCGGGTTCGAGGTCGCCACACCCGACGATCGCATCCACCCTGCCGATCTGTTCACGGTTGACCAGGTGGTCGAGGGTCGGATCGACCGCATCCGACACGGCGAGCAGGCGGATGGGTGCGCCGTCACGCTTCGCGAAGGGGCGAGCGTCCGGCCAGACGACGGTGAGGCGTCGAGTCATTCGGCCACGTCGGGGGGTTCGATCGAAACGGTGTCTTCCTGTGCCAGCACGTGACTCGGCGTTCGGCCGCGACCAGCGGTCCGGACGGCTTGCGACGCGGCGACGGTGGAGGCGAGCGGAAGGATCGGCTCGGTGCGGTGCTCGCCCGGTCGGACCAGCTCGACGACGTTCGCATCGATGCCGACCTGTCCGGCGTAGAGCGCGAGCCCGACGCGGTTGTGTCCGTCCTCCACCCAGTACCGATCGCCGTATTTGACGACATCGATCGGCGGGAGCATCTCGAGCAGGTCGTGTGCCTGACGGAGCCGTTGCCAGCGGGCCTGCCAGTTACCGCCACGGAACGGCTTCAGGGGCAGGAAGTCACCGCCTCGCTGCGCGCCGCCGCCAACGGCCGTGCCTGCGATGTCCGCGACGTCGATCGCCTCGAGGCCCACGTCGACCGGCCGGGCCGATCGTGCTTCGGGATGGACGTCATACACGTACGGCAGTGGCTCTGACGCCATCCGCCGGATCCGTCGGACCCGCGCCCCGGGTCGCTCGCTCCATGTGCGTTCGACCCCTTCCATCGCCTGCCCGACCCGTCCGGCCGTCGCACCGCTGGCGGTGGTCACTCCGCTTCGGAACAGCTGGAGCGCCCTTCGCGCCGGGACGACGACCAGCGATCGCTGCGGTGCCTCAGGCGTGTCGGCTTCGGTCGCGGCGGCATCGGGTGTCTCGCTGTCGGACGCCGCGTGGGGAGCGGCGGCGCTCGAAGGGTCCGTCTCGCGTTCGCCAGGTGCGGGTTCGTCGATCTCGACGCCATCGGCTGGGTCGAGTTCGTCTCGATCGATCACCTGGCGCCAACGGTGCCGGCCGGCCGATGTCGCCGGGCGAGTCCGCCGACCATGGCCACGAAGAGGATGAGGAACGCGAGCCCGACGGGGACGATCCCGGGCACCGGGAAACCATCGACCGTCGGCGGGGCAGCCGGGGAGCTGCCTCCCGGGTTGGTGAGCGCACTTGTGCCTTCCACGAGGGCGGCACCGGCGGGCGTCGCCGCACGGTCAGAGATCGCCGGTCCGGCGATCGAAGCCGCGGCCCCGTCGCGCGGGTTCGCGCCAGCCGGCATCATCGGCGTCGTCGTCGATTCGGTCGTGGTGACCGCGGTCCCCTGGTCCGCGATCGGTTCCGGCGGCGCTGCCGCCACGATCGCCGGCCCCGCATTCGCCGCACTGTCGCCCGCGGCGGCCGTCGTCGTCGTGGTCGTCGTCGCAACCGGCTGGATCGACACCCACTTTCCCTCCCAGGCCATCCTCACGCGGGCGTAGTGCCACGGCGTGAAGAATCCCCGCAACTGGCTTGGCGTGAGCTTGGTGTCGGGACGCATGTCGTAGCCGTAGGTCCGACTCTGGAGTCCCCAGAGGGGCCCGACCACCCTGACGCTGGTGACCGAGAACCTGGTCGTGCGCGCGGGATCCGCGGTCGCCGTGAAGCCCGTCAACACCCAGCCGTGGTTGCCGTGCTGGACGGCGATCGCGACAGGCAGGTTCGTCTTGCGCATGTTGGTGACGGCCGAGCGCAGCGCTGAGCTGAAGCTCGTGCTCTGATAGAGGCGATATCGGCTGTCCACGAAATGACGGAGCCCTGCGGTCCAGCCGCCGGGATCGGTCCCGTCGGACACGGGGATGGCGTATCGGTCATGCGCTCGCATGTACGTGAAGTAACGGCTCTGGTTGGTCCGCGAGTGGTCTCTCTGGCCGTATGCCATGTTTCGGATGATCTGGACATCGGCCGCGGTGCACCAGAGCCACGTCTTCTGGGTCGTGAAGACGCCGGTGCGGTAGAGGTCCATGCCGCCCGTCCAGCGAGACAGCGCCGACACCTCGGCGCCGGGCAGCGCCACCCGGCCCGCGAGAAGAGCGGTCGCGACGAGAGCGGCGAGGACGATCCGGGCGATCGACCGGCTGTGGACTCGGCCGGACATGCCGCTATGGTGCCCTCGTCCGGGCTTCCGTGCACGCGATCGTTCAAGCGGCGTTCACGGGGCGTCCAAGGGCCGCTGCGCCGGCTGGCGGACTAGAACAGGCGTTCTATAATGCCGCATGCGTCCCGAATACCGCGACGAGCCGTGCCGGACGGCGTTGACGCGTGTCCGGAACATGTCGTTCAGGTGGTCGCTCAACCCGTACATGGGCTGCGCCCACCAGTGCACGTTCTGCTTCGTCCGCGCGTTCGAACGGCTGGCCGATCGTCCGTCGGACGAGCGCTATGGGACGTCGATCCGGGTCAAGACCAACCTCGTCGAGGTGCTCACGCGCGAGCTTGCCCGTCGCTCGTGGTGGCGCGAACAGGTGGTGGTCGGCACCGCGACCGACCCGTACCAGCCGGCGGAGGGCCACTTCCGGCTGACCCGCGGCGCGATCGAGGCGCTCGGGACGGCACGGACGCCGATCGGGCTGATCACCCGCGGCCCGATGATCGTCCGCGACATCGACGTCCTGGCCTTCGCGAGCGAACGGGCCGAGGTGGGCGTCACGTTCTCGATCCCGACGCTCGATCCTGAGATCTGGCGACTGACCGAGCCCGGGACTGCGCCGCCGCCACAGCGCCTCCGCGCCCTCAAGGCGCTCGTGGACGCCGGCATCGATGCGAGCGTCGGGATGGCCCCGATCCTGCCCGGCCTGTCTGATGACCCGGCGAAGATGGCCGAGGTCGTGCGTGCCGCACGCGACGCGGGCGCGACATCGATCTGGACCAACGTGTTGTACCTGCGCCCGGGCACTCGCGAGCACTTCCTGGAGAACCTGGCGCGCGACTGGCCCGAGCTGGTGCCGAGGTACGAGCGGCTCTACGCCGGCCGCGCCTACGTCGCAAAGGACGTCCTCGAGCCCGTGCGCGGCCGCGTGCGCGCCCTCGCCCGCGAGCACGGGATCGCCGATCGGCGGCGCCGGCCCATCGCCCCTTCGTCGGCAGCGGCGTCGCGGGCGGGCGGCGAACAGCTCGCCCTGGCCGGCTTCCTGACCCCCGACGCGATCCGAGTCGGACGCGGCTGATGCGTCATCCCCTATCGCTGCGGGTCCAGCCACCCCATGTCGAGCGCGATCCGTGCCGCTTCCGCGCGATTGCGCGCGCCGACCTTCTGGATCGCCGAGGACAGATGATTTCGCACGGTTCCCTCGCTCAGGGTCATCGCCCCGGCGATGCCCGCGACCGTCGCCTGTTCGGTCGACGCGAGAAGGACCTCCCGCTCGCGTTCGGAGAGTGGGTTGGCGCCCTCGGCGAGGGCATCGAGGGCCAGTGACGGGTCCACGACCCGCCGACCGGCCGCGACCTGCCGGATCGCCACCGCCAGCTGGCTGGCGGGCGCATCCTTGAGGACGAAGCCCATGGCGCCGGCCTCCATCGCCTGGCGGAGGTAACCGGGGCGCCCGAACGTCGTGACGATCAGGACACGGCACGCGGGAATCGCCGCTCGAAGGGCGGCAGCGGCCGTCAGTCCATCCATCCTGGGCATCTCGATGTCGAGCATCGCGACGTCCGGCTGGACCTCGAGGGCCGTCGCCACGACGGCGTCGCCGCTCGCGACCTGCGCCACGACTTCGATGTCGTTCTCCATGGACAGCAGCGCGGCAAGCGCGCCACGCACCATCGACTGGTCCTCGGCGAGGAGGACCCGGATCGGCGCCCTGGTCATGGCCTCGGCGGCGCCACCGACGGCGGGACGGCCGGAGATGGAGCCTGTGTGGCCGGAGACGGTGCCTGCGCGGCCCGCGACGGAGCCGGTCTCGCCTGCGCCGGTTCTGTGGTCGCGATCGGCGATACAGGTCGTGTCACGCCGTGAACGGGGAGAGTCGCCTTCAGCCGATAGCCGCCCGCCGGCCCAGGCCCGGCCTCGAGCCGCCCACCGACAACGGCCAGCCGCTCGCGAAGACCGCGGAGGCCTGTGCCGTCCGGGTCGGGCTCGGGTGCGGCGAGGGGCGCGGCGGCACCGTCGTCGATGACCTCGACCGAGGCTTCATCCCGATCCCGGCTCGTGCGGATGGCGGCCTCCCGAGCCGCGCTGTGACGCACGACGTTTGTCACCGCCTCGCGAACCGCCCAGGCGAGCACAGCATCGTCGGCTGCCGAGATGGGTCCCGCGCGGTCCTCGATCGCGGCGCGAATGCCTGCCGACTCCAACACGACGCGCGCGTTTTCGAGTTCGCGTTCCAGCGTCGGCTGACGAACGCCACTGACGGTCTCGCGGACGGCCGCCAGGGACTCGCGGGCGACCCGTTCGACGTCGGCGATCTCCGCCCGAGCTCGTTCCGGATCCGCGGGGAGGAGTCGTCCCGCGAGCTCGCTCTTGATCGCGATCACCGACAGGCTGTGCCCGAGGACGTCGTGGAGGTCGCGGGCGATCCGATCGCGCTCCGCGGCAACGGCCAGCGCAGCGAGCTCCTCGCGCGCCGCGTAGAGCTTGGCGTTCATTCGGCGCAGGGCTGCCATCGCGAAGATCGTGATCCCGATGATCGACACCGAGAGCCCCTGGATGAGAGCGCTCGCGATCTCGTCGGTCGGCGCGATGCTCACCGCCGCGACGACCCCGGCCAGGACGATCAGGGCGATCGCTCGACGCTCCGGGAGGATGAGGCTGGCGGCGCTCGACGCGTAGTAGAAGAGCGCGACCCAGCCCTGGTCGGGCGCGATCAGGACCAGAACGGCCACGATGACGAGCAGGACGACGTCGAGCGCCGCGAGGACGAGGCTCCGACGGCGGTCGTCGTCGGGATCCCGTCGGGCGACGCTCCAGATCATGACGGCGAAGATCGCCGTCGCGGCGAGCGCCAGGGCCGCGACCACGGGATCTGGTGGCCGGAGGATGATCCGGACGACCGGGTACGCGATGAAGATCAGGCCGGCCACGCGCCACGCCGGGATCCAGCTGCCGGCTCGGTCGTCGGCCGCGCCGGAGGTCGAAGTCGGTCGAGATCGGGGTCACCTCGGGGTGGCCCGGGTCTGCGCCGGGCGACACGTCACCGGCCATCGCCCGCCGTGTCCGCAGCTCGATAGCGCCACACGACCAGCGCCAGGAGCGCCGATGCGTACAACGCGAGGATCGCGACATCGGTGAGGTCCGGCGCGGCCCCGGTGACGGCTGCTCGGCCGAGGTCTGCGAGCCGGAACGACGGCAGCATGCGACCGATGGTAGCCAACGTTTCGGGGAAGGACGAGATGGGCGCCCACAGGCCTCCCAGGATCGCGAAGCCGAAGAAACAGATCATCATCGCGCCCTGAGCGCTGTCCGCATCGAACAGGTAGCCGATGAGCAGGCCGAGCGCCGCGAACGGCAGGGCTCCGACAGCCAGCGAAAGGATGAGCCTCAGCCCAGTCGGCGGCCGGCATCGACACGTGGTTGACGGCCAGGCCGGCGACCAGGACGGCCGCGATCGCGGGCACCGTGACAAGGTACGAGACCACCAGCTTGCCGGCGACGTACGCGACCGGCGGCAGGGGGGTGACCCGAAGCTGCCGGGTCCAGCCCGAGCTGCGATCGTGAGCGATGACGACGGCGCCGCCGATGGCCGCCCCGATCGCGGCGTAGGTCGCCATCGAGACCATGAAGTAGGTCCGCCAGTTGATCCCGCCGACGACCGCGTCGGGATCGGCGGAGGCTCCCGACAGGAGGCCGGTGTACAGCAGATAGAAGATCACGGGGAATGCGACGGCGAACATCAGGTATCGGCGATTGCGGAGGGACCGGCGAACCTCGATCGAGAGAAAGGCGCTGAAGGCCGCGAACGGCAGGCTGGTTGGGGTCAGGGCGGCGATCGACGTCATCGGGAGATCCCCTGGTCGGGGTGGTCGGTGGTCAGGGCGATGAATGCTTCCTCGAGGTCGGCGCCGGTCACCTCGAGGTCGTGGAGCGGCAGGTCGGCCTGGTAGATGGCCCGCACGGTCCGGTCCGCGTCGGTGGAGGTCAATCGGACGGAGGTGCCGCGGATATCGACGTCGGTCACGCCGGGCAGGGCGGCCAGTCGTCCGGGATCGGGGTCGGCCAGCTCGAAGCCGACGGTCCGGGCGGCGATCTGGCCACGGATGGCCCGCCCGTGCCGTCCGCCACGATCCGGCCGCGGTCCAGGACGACGATCCGGTCGGCGACCTGGTCGGCCTCGTCCAGGTAATGCGTGGCGAAGAGCACGGTGCGCCCCTCCGCAGCCGACCGGCGCATGTCCGTCCAGAACGCCCGTCGCGTCTCGACATCCATCGCCACCGTCGGCTCATCGAGGAACACGAGGTCCGGATCACCCGCGATCCCGAGCGCGAAGCGCAGGCGCTGGCGCTCCCCGCCCGACAGACGGCCGACGTCCCGTCCGGCCAGCGCCGTCAGACCGGCCCGCTCGAGGACGGCCGACAGGGCGAGTGGGTTCGGGTAGAGCCGGCGTGCGAACTCGACGAGCTCGCCCACGCGGACGTTCGACGGCAGGCCGGACTGCTGGAGCATCGAGCCGACGCGGCCGCTGGCGACGGCGCCACGAGGCGTCATGCCGAGGGTACGAACCGCGCCATGCGTCGGCTGGAGGAGCCCGAGCATCAGGCCGATCGCCGTCGACTTGCCGGCTCCGTTCGGTCCGAGCAGCGCGACCGTCTCGCCGGTCCGGATCGTCAGGTCGAGGCCGTCCAGGGCCAGGACGTCCCCGAATCGGTGGGAAACGCCGTCGAACTGGACCGCGCTCGCGGAAGGTGCGGCCAGGAGCCCCGGCAGGACGCCGCGTCGATCGATCTGGGTCAGGGTCATGGGAGATCCTCGGATGCGGTTCGGATGCATCCAGTCTCCGAGCGAGTGCCCGAGAGGCACAGTCACGGACATCGCGAACGGGGCGTGACGGATGTCATGCGGGTCGGACGGGCTCCGCCGCGGCGCCTCGAGAACATGGTCGTTCCGGAGCGTCGGTGGGCAGGCACTCGGCCCCAACCTTTGGCGGCCCGCGGGCTGCAGCTCGTTCTTCACGGAGGAACGGATGGCGTCCGGGCTCGGCCGAAGAGCGGCCGGCGACCGACGAAGCGTCTTCTATCGCTCAGCCAGGCCGAAAGGCGAGCCCTGGCATCGGTCGCGACGGGAGAGTCAGGTGCGAATCGGGTGACGAACGGCTGCCGAGGCGACGGTCACTCGGCCGGCAGAGCCGCGGGGCCAGGTTTCGAGCACCCATCGCGCCTCGATCGTGCCGTTTGTTCCTCTACGAAGAACGCCGCTGGTTTGCAGATGACCTTGGCCGCGTTAGGCGTTCCCCGGTCGAGAGCTCCAGACCGAGTCGGGGCCTTCCAGGCATTCGGTGTCGAACCGCGAAGGGCCGTGGATCGCACCAGGCACAGCTCGCCCACCTCCGTGTTGGTGAACCCGTGCGCCTCGCCGGGCGGGCTCGACGACCACGTGCCCCTCCGTAACGACCTGCGTCCGGTCCCCGATCCGGAACGTCGCCTGGCCAGCCTCGACCACGAAGACCTCGGCATAGGGATGTCGGTGGAGCTTCGGTCCGACGCCAGGCCCCGAGTGCACCAGGATGATCGAGAAGGGAACGTCCCCGTGCTCCGCGCCGACGAACTCGTGCGAATGCGCGCTGTGCTGGAGCTCGTCGAGCGGGACGACGTGGCCGGCGTCAGGCATCCATGCCCTCACCGAACCGGCCGCGATGCTCGACGGGGATCAGGGGCTTCTCGCCTCGCACCTTCAGCTCCTGGACGGCCCAGGAGTTGCCGTCGGGATCGCTGAAACCGAAGAAGGTGCCGCCGTCCCGATCATCGAAGACCATGATCTCGCTGCACTCGACGCCGCGATCGACGAGCTCCTGGCGTGCTGCCCGCCCATCCGCCACGACCAGCTGAAGCCCGCGGATCGAACCCGGCGCCATCTCGCGCTGCGACGGCAGGTCGCCGAACACGATCGAGCAGCCCGATCCACGCGGTGTCAGCTGGACGACGTGCATGTGCTCGTTGCGCGTGTCGTGGTCGAGGTCGAAGCCCACCTTGTCATGGTAGAAAGCGATCGAGGCTTCGATGTCGCTGACGGGCAGGACCACGACTTCGAGGGTCCAGTCCACGGTCTCCTCCTATCGTCTGGAGCGGTGGGCGCGGCGCAGGCGCGCGCCCGTGCGAGGCGACGTGGCCGTCAGCCGCGGCCGATCTTGGTAACCGTGAACGCGGCAACGTCACCGACCGAGACCCCCGCGGCCTTCAGCATCGCCTTGCTGACGCTCAGCGCGAGGCGGCCGCCGCCGGCGGGCATGACGCTCGACGTGAATTCGGCCGAGCCGATCGTGCCCGCAACCCGAACCTGCTTGAGGCCTCCGAAGGCAGGGATGACGTCGGCCGGCACGTCGGCGACCGAGAGGCCGCCCGAGCGCTCCGCGTCCCAGGGGCGGATCAAGGCTTCGAACTTCAACGGCTCCATGCGCACAGGGGACCCCGAGACGCCGCTCATGTCAAGTGGCGGTTTCCAACAGTCGCGGCGTCGGACCGGGTGGCCACCACCTGCGCCGCGGTCCGGTCCCGCGCCCTCTGCGCCAGCGACCTCAGCGCGCACCGCCCGGGTCCCGGGGGCGGAGCGTCTCGTAGCCCGGCCGCTTCGCGTCGGCGGATGGTGACTGACGCAAGAACCCGACCAGGCGTTACGTCGAACGCAACCACCGTCGGCTGGGTCGGTCCCGACTCCTCATCGGACGCAAGAATCGAGCCAAGACCGGCCCGCACAGCCGGGTCGCCGTCGGTTGATTGCGCCAGGGGCCAGGATTCGGCATGAAAGCACTCTTGGCCGATCCACCGGCGACGATGGTTCCGTCTGATGCAATCGGGACGAGAAGGGCGCCGACCGGATCCGACGGCCGGCCGGCCACGACCGCGCGGCGGACGATGCACCGACGGCCGCGCGGTGTGGTGCTCGAGGGAGATCCGGGACCGAGCGCCGGGCACCGCCACCCTCCGCACCGCCGCGGCTGCCGACGGCGCCGCACGCGTCACACCTGCGCGCCGGTAGCATCCTTGCCATGCCACGTCCTCCTGCCGGCCTGAGCGCGGCCGCCGTCCTGGGCTGCGCGGGGCTCATGCTGGTCGGCTGGGTCGGCCTGCTGGTTCCCTCGCTCATCCGATCGATCGAGCCTGCGTTCGGCCAGACCGATGCCGGGATCGGGGTGTTCTTCTTCGTCAATTCGGCCGCCTCTGCCGGCGGGGCTTTGGGTGGGGGGTTCATCACCGAGCGGATCGGTCGCCGGGTGGTCCTCCCCGCGGGAGTCCTGCTGATCGCACTTGGGCTGACCGGCCTGGCAGCCGCACCGACGTGGGAGGCGTTCCTGCTCGCGACGGTCCCGTTCGGGGTCGGCATGGGCACCCTTGACGGCGGGGCCAACGGCCTGATCCTGGACCTCTATCCGACGAGCCGCGGTCGTGCTCTCAATCTCCTGCACCTCTTCTTCAGCATCGGGGCGCTCGCCTCGCCGCTGTTCGTCGGACGCCTCCTCGAGGCAGGGGCGGGGTGGCAGACGATCATCCTCGGAACCGCGGTCGCGGCGCTGCCGATCGCCGTCGCCCTCGCCATCACGCATCTGCCATCCGGCACGTCACGCCCGGCATCCCGCCGAGGCCGGGGCGGCAGGACCGGGCCGGATCGTTGTCGCGTGGCCGCTCGTCGCGCTGGCCGTGGCGATCGCCTGTTACGTGGCGTCGGAGATCGGCGTCTCGAACTGGCTCGTTCGGTTCCTCGAGGAGGCAACGGTCGGCCTCGCGACGTCCGCCCTTGCGTTGTTCTGGGCGTGCCTGGCGCTCGGTCGCCTCCTGAGCGCCGCGTGGAGCGACCGATTCGACCACGCCAGGTTTGCCGCGACGGCCGCGTTCATCGCCTCGATCGCGCTGGCGGCCGCTGCGGTCGTGCCGTCGCTGCCGGCATCGATCGTCCTGTTCGGGGCCGTCGGATTCGCCTTCGGGCCCGTCTATCCGTTGATCATGGCCGTCGCCGGCGACCGCTTCCCGGGACGCGCGGCGGCGGTCAGTGGTGTGCTCGCCTCGGCCGCCGTCCTCGGCGCGATCCTGTATCCACCGATCATGGGCTTCCTGTCGGTCGCGGTCGGGCTCGGTGTCGCGATGCTCGGCGCCGCGGCGTTGGTGTTCGTGACCGGGCTGGTCCTGTTCTGGTTGGGCCCCGACCACCGGCGAGGGTCTCCTTCCTGATCGCCGACCGCCGCCCGCGGCCAGAGCTCAGAGCCCGACGCCCACTGCCCGGCGCCGGAAAGCCGCTCGGACTGTCACAGGTGCGACCTCCCATCCGTACCCCTTGTGAGATGCGAACGATGAGATCAACGCGGTGACGCGACGCGAATGGCTCGCCCAGGAGTTCGAGCACCAGCGGCCACACCTCCGTGGCGTGGCATATCGGATGCTCGGCTCCGTCACCGAGGCGGACGACGCCGTCCAGGAGGCATGGGTGCGACTCGACCGGTCGGACCCGGGAGGCACCGATGACCTGCGCGGTTGGCTCACGGTGGTCGTCGGCCGGATCTGCCTGGACATGCTCCGGACTCGCAGATCGCGACGCGAGGACTACGCGGGAAGCTGGCTGCCGGAGCCGATCGTGAGCGCCGATCTCGAGCGGAGTCCCGAACGCGACGCCGTCCTCGCCAATTCGGTCGGGCTCGCCCTGCTGGTCGTCCTCGAGACGCTGACCCCGGCCGAACGCCTGGCGTTCGTGCTCCATGACGTCTTCGCCGTCCCGTTCGACGAGGTCGCCGAGGTCGTCGGCCGCACCCCGGCCGCGACCCGGCAGCTGGCTAGCCGAGCGCGCCGGCGCGTCCAGCAGCGCGCGCCGAGCCCCGACGCCGATCTCGCCGTTCAGCGTCGCGTCGTTGACGCCTTCCTCGCGGCCGCCCGCGGGGGTGATTTCGATGCCCTCGTGCGCGTCCTCGATCCCGCGGTGACCTTCCGCATCGATGGGGGCGGGGCCGGACCGCTCGCGCGACCGCCCATCGAGGGAGCGGAGACGGTCGCCCGCGAGGTCCTCGCCCGAGGCAGGCCCTTCGCCAAATACGCCCGTCCGGCGATCGTCAACGGCGGGGCCGGGGTCGTCGTCCGGGTCCCCGGGCGGCCCCCGATCATCTGCGGCATGACCGTCGCGGACGGGCGCATCGCCGCCATCGATCTCGTTGCCGACCCCGCCAAGCTCGGTGGGCTCGATGAACCGCCAGGAGGTCTCGAATGAAAGCCGATCCCGCCACCTTCAGAGCCGGCCGCCCCCGCTTGAGCCTGCCATTCCGCTGGCTCGCCCGGACGATCGAGCCGATCGCCAGGCCTCTCGCCGGCACCCGCTGGTTCCCGCTGTGGGCGGTCCTGTTCCACACCGGCCGAACCTCGGGCAGAGCGTACGCGACGCCGATCGTGGCGCGGCGGACGCCCGACGGGTTCCTGATCCCGTTGCCGTTCGGCGATGCGACCCAGTGGGCACGGAACCTTTTCGCCGCGGGCGGCGGGTCCCTGCAGTTCGCCGGGCGACGGCATGTCATCGCGGACCCGCGGATCGTCGACTGGGAGACCGCGGCCGCCCATCTGTCGCTGCCGCTCCGGTTCATCACGGGTCGTATCGGGCTGCGGCAGTACGTCATGGTCCGCGAGGCGCCCGCGACGGAGGTCCGGCAGTCGTAGCGACACGCCGGTCGCCGCCGCGCCGGCACGCGACGCGCGACGCGGCACTCGAGGATCGACACCCGGCCGCCGGGACATCGTCATTCGTCCATGCCCGGACACGACGCCGGTCCGTCGCTCGGGACCCCGCATCCGTCCACCCTGCTCGAACAGCGGCCGTGGGGACGGGCCAACGGCGCTCAGGCGAGGTGAGGGCGATGACTCCCAGGCAGGTGGAACTGATCCGCGCAAGCTGGACCCAGGTGGAACCCATCGCGGACCTTGCGTCCACGTTGTTCTACGACCGCCTGTTCGAGCTCGATCCGACGCTGCGGCGGCTGTTCCGGCGGACCGACATGGCCCAGCAGAGGAAGCTCCTCGTGCAGACGCTCAGCGTCGTCGTGCGGAGCCTCGACCGGCTGGAGCAGATCGTGCCGGCCGTCCAGGCCCTCGGCCGGCGTCACGCCGGCTACGGCGTCCGGGCGAGCCACTACGACACCGTCGGGCAGGCGCTGCTCTGGACGCTCGGTCAGGGTCTCGGCGACGGGTTCACCCTCGAGCTGCGGGATGCCTGGACGGAGGCGTACACCGTTCTTGCCACCGTGATGATCGAAGCGTCCGAGGTGCACGAGGCCGCTGCCTGACCGCAGGCGTCGTTATGCCGCTGTAACGCTCCGGCAACCCCGCCACCGTGGCGGGTTAGCCGCCTGTGGGGCGCGTCATGGCAACGTTGTGACTTGCCCGATCGCCACTCCGAGGGGCTCGAAGGCGTCGTCAGGTCGCTGGTCCGACTCCGGTTTGGCGGGAAAGGAGTACGTCATGACGTACACAGGGACAGGCACGACCACGCGCTGGCAGCCGTGGTCATACCGCGATCCGAGTTGGCAAGGGACCGATCTGTCCGGCTACAAGGTCGAAGCCGTCGACGGTGAGATCGGCAAGGTCAATTCCGCGACGCAACGACGTCAGTCAGAGCTATCTGATCGTGAACACCGGCCCATGGATCTTCGGCCACAAGGTCATGCTCCCGGCCGGCGTGGTCAAGGACGTCGACCACACGGAGAAGCGTGTCTTCGTCGAGCGCACAAAGGATCTCATCCAGAATGCGCCGGAGTTCACGGACACGATGACGAACGACACGAACTACCGCCAGAGCCTCGGCACGTACTACGGCGAGGGTGGCGCGGGGTGGTATAGCGAGCGCTGATCGCTCCTCCACTTGGGCCCCGGCATGGCAACTGCCGGGGCCTTTGCACGTCATGCGTTGCCGGTCACCGGATCCCACATCCGGCCACGCAGCGGTACGCTACCTCCCATACCGATCGTGGCTCGATGGGAGGACACAACATGACCATCGAGACGGATGCCGCGCGGCCGGCATCTGCGGAGCTCGGCGACGTTGCCTGACGGTGACGCTCGACGACGGCGAGCCGGCGGATTCGGCCGGTCCGATCGCTCCGGGCACGGCCCGCGTCCACGGGCCCGACGCCGTCGCGCGACTGGTCTGGTCGTTCTCGCCGGACGCCCTGGCCGAGGCCTACCTTCGCGGTGACCTCGACATCGACGGGGATGTCGGCGTGGCCATCGCGGCCGGCCAGGAGCGATGAACCTCTCGACCTATTTCGAGGCCGCGTGGAACGCGGTGGCACCAGGCGGCCGGTTCCTAAACCGTGGCATCGCCACGAACGAGCGCTCAGGGGGCCACGACCGCGGTCGTGGCGGCAGAAACCACTTCGTCGAGCGCTACGTCTTCCCCGATGGCGAGCTGGTGCCGGTCGAACAGGCGGTCGATGTCGCGCGCGACACGGGTCGGCTTCGATGTGCTCGACGTCCAGTACCTGCGGCCGCACTACGCGCTGACGCTGCGCGCCTGGGTCGACCGGCTGGAGCGCGAGCGGGACGCGGCTGTTGCGGCGACCGGCGAGGAGGTCGCTCGAACCTGGCGCCTATACATGTCGGGAGCGCGAATCGCGTTCGAGCGCGGCGATCTCGAGGTCGCCCAGATCCTCCTCGCGCGCCCGCTCGAGGACGGCCGCCCGGCAGAGCGTCCGCTCCGGCCCTGGTGGTAGGCGGAGCGGAGGCTCGACCGGCGGTTCGTGGGCAGCGCCGAGGCCGCTAGTTGCCCTTCAGCGGGCCGTTCTTGAACGGGTTTCCGGGGCGGTCGCGGAGCCGCTCGGCAAGGTTTCGCGTGGCGGCTGGCAGGGACTTCAATGATGGGGTCGAGTGCGTCGGGGCGACTGCCCGTCCCGACATGAGCGGGCCCGTCGTGATGGCCGGCGCTGCAGCGTACCCGGCGGGCTTCCCGGCCGAGAGCCAGACGTCGAAGAGCGACTGGAGGTCCTGGTGGGAGATGCTCTCGGCGAGGGCGATGAACTGCTGGGTGTTCACGGTCTTGCCGGCATTTCGCTTGGCCCACTCATTCAGGATCTTGAAGAAGTCGGTGTCGCCGACCTGGTTGCGGAGCGCCTGGAGTGTCATCGCGCCCCGGCCGTAGACCGGGAAATCGAAGAGCTGCACCGGGCCGGGATCGCCGATCGCCAGCTTCCAGAAATCGTCGTCGTCGGGGATGCCGTGCAAGGCCGTCGAAGTTCTCCTGAGCCGTCCCGAAGCCCTCACGCTCGCTCCACAGCCATTCGGCATAGGTCGCGAAACCCTCGTTGAGCCAGATGTTCTGCCACGTGTCGACCGAGAGGCTGTCCCCGTACCACTCGTGTGCGAGCTCGTGGACGATCACGAAGTCGTTGGCTTCGGGTCCGAAGAAGAAGAAGGGCGAATAGGTCGGGCGGGTCTGGTTCTCGAGGGCGAACCCGACCTCGACGTTGTCAATGACGCCACCGGAGGCCGAGAAGGGGTACTTGCCGAAGATGCTCGACTCGAAGGCGAGGATCTTCGGACTCGGCGGCGAGCGATGCGAGCGCCGAGACGCCGAAGTCTCCGGGTACAGCCGGCACGAAGTCCGACGGAGTCCAGCTGTTCGCGTTGTCGGTCGCCGTCGGGTCGCGAGATCGGAGCGACCCAGCCGTCGAGCACGTCGCCGTCGATTCTCGAACGAGGTCGAGCCTTCGCCGGTCGAGATCACCAGATCGTCGATGGCGACGCCCCGACCCTGAAAGGATTGGTCGCTCTCGTAGGTGATCGAGACCTCGACCTGACGCGAGGTGGCGCCGGTGTTGGGGATCGCGACCGACCAGTGCTCCCAGCCGTCGCCGAGCCCCGAGGCCGCGTTCCAGTCGCCGGTGGAACCGTGCGGCTGGCACTGCATACGTGTCGTCGAACGGATCGTTCGGGTCGCCCGGATCGGTCGAACACGGCCGTGATGTAGTGCCCGACGAAGGGGTTGTCGAATATGAACCACGGACAGGCACCCGTGTCCTGGGTGGTGTGGCCGTTCTCGTCGGGCAACGTCGTCCAGTCGTTGCCGCCGGCAGTGCGCGTCTCGACGAACAGGTGATCCCAGCCGGGCTCCGTGTCGCGGTTGACCAGGAACGACAGATGCGCGCCACCGGCCGGGACGGTCGATCGTCCGGGTGAGTCGCTTGTAGGAGAGATCCGCTACCTGTGAGTAGAGGAACTGGCTGCCGGCGACGGGCGTGATCGGCGGAGCCTTATCTGCCAGCAGGGCGGGATCGATCGCATCCCAGAACTTGATGCCGTCCTTCTGG
Organism: uncultured Chloroflexia bacterium; assembly: GCA_963772995.1. Lineage (GTDB taxonomy): Bacteria > Chloroflexota > Limnocylindria > Limnocylindrales > CSP1-4 > SPCO01. Next base: position 103,031 of record CAVYZQ010000022.1, read on the forward strand.
TAGGCGTGGATGTCGAACTGGCCGACCGCCATGAACGCGAGGTAGGTGGCCATCGGCTCCTTCGCGTCCCATGTCCAGGTCGTCCAGTGGTTCTTCGTCTTCTGGCCCTTGAGGACGCCGTTGGACACCGCCTCGGTCCCCTCCGGGACCGTGATGGCGATGTGGAACGACGCCTTGTCGCGCGGATGGTCGTTCGCCGGGAACCAGGTCGCGGCCACATGCGGTTCGCCGATGGCGATCGCGCCGTCGTCTGTGTGGATGAACCCGGACAGACCGAAGTCCTCCAGGGTCACGGGGACGCCGTCGTAGTTCGCCACAACGGTGAAGGTCTTGCCCTTCTCGAGCCCATGTTTCGGGGTGATCGTCAGCTCGCTGTCGACCCGGTTCGTCGTCGCGGTGGCACCGTCGACGGTCACCTTGTGCAGGTCGAGCCCGACGAAGTCGAGGTTGAAGGCGGACAGGTTCTGGGTGGCTTTTGCCGTGATCGTCTCGACCCCGGTCAGCTCATCGGTCGCCGGGTCGTAGGACAGCACCAGGTCATAGTGGGCGACGTCGTAGCCGCCATTCCCGTCGGTCGGGAAGTACGGATCCCCGATGCCGGGCGAGCCCGGCGTGAACTTGGGACCTGCGGCACTGGCGACACCTGGCAGCGACGCCATCAACAGCGCCAGGATCGCAACGATCATCGACACCTTGCGGCTCATCCTCATCCCCTCCTCGTTGGATGGTCGCCCCGGCACGCGCAGTATGCACGCCGGCGTCACGGCGATGTCTCGTATCCCGACGTGGGATCGCCTCAGCGATCGAACGCGGTGGGATGGCGAGGCTGGTACACCATGATCTCGCCGGCGCCCGGCACGTCGAGTTGTGCCGCGAGACCGAACCCGTAATCGACGATCCCGGTCGTGAACGTGGCGCCCTTCGCCTCGAGGTCGGCCTTGGTCGCGGCGATGTCGTCGCACATCAGGGAGATCGAATGGTGACGCGGCGAGGAATAGGCATCGTCGCCCTCCCCGCCCGACGTCGGATGGACACCCAGCTCGCTCGGACCGGTCTTGAAGATCGGCCAGGGAGGCGACGAATTGGGCACCTGGACCGACGACCAGCCGAGGACGTCGCGGAGGAACGCCCGGGTCGCCTCCGGATCGTCCGAGTAGATGAGGGTATGGACGGCCGTGATCATGCCGGGACCTCCATCGCGAGCCGGTCGGCCAGCCAGCGCAGCTTGGCCACGTCGTGGAACGCCTGCCCGCCCTCGTGGCGGTTGTACGGATACTCCCGGATCTCCTTGGGCCCGCCGTACGCATTGAACGCGGCGAAGACCGTGGACGGCGGGCAGATGTCGTCCATGAGCGCCACCGAGAAGAGCGCGGGTGCGGTCGCCCGCCGGGCGAGACGCGCGACGTCGATGTAGGAGAGGGTGCGGAGGGCCGGCCTCGGTGTGATCGCGGTGGACCATGAGGTACCGGACGAGCTCCATGTACGGATTCGTCTCGACGAGACCGATCGCCCGCTCGAACTGGCTGAGGAACGGAACGTCCGGGGCGACCGCGGCGAGGTCCGGCGCCAGTGACGCCACGGCCAGGCTGATGCCGCCGCCCTGGCTGCCGCCGGTGACCGCGACGCGTCGCGCGTCGACGTCGGGATGCGCTCGGACGGCCTCGACGGCCCGGACCGCGTCCACGTAGACGCGCCGGTAGTAGTGGTCGGCCGGGTCGAGGATGCCGCGCGTCATGAAGCCCGGGTGGGATGGCGCACCCGATCCGCCCGGGTCGGGCGTGTCGCCGACGGACCAGCCGGACCCCTGGCCGCGCGTGTCCATGATGAGGTGGGCGTAGCCGGCCTGGGCGTACAGCGTCTTCTCGTGCGGGAGCCCACGGCCGCCGCCGTAGCCGAGGAACTCGACGACGGCCGGCATCGGGGTGGCGGTCGCGACTCGGCCGGTGGAGCCAGCCGCGGATCCTGTCCCCGCCGAACCCCGAGAACGCGACGTCGAATGTCTCGATCACAGCGAGCCCGGTGTCGACCGGCTCGAACGTCGCGTCGAGGTCGTGGGTCCTGGCCTCCGCGAGCGTCGTCTGCCAGAACGAATCGAGGTCGTCGGGCTCGGCCAGGTCCGGCCGGTAGGTCCGCAACTGCTCGAGCGGAAGATCGAAATAGGGCACGTCATCCTCCAGGGGCCAGCGCATGACCGCGGTGCGAGGACCGTACCCGACGCCGGACACCGTTGCGCGGCAAACTTGCCCCCTAGCGGAATCGGTCAGGACCGGGTAGGATGCGCGTGACGCCGCAGAAACGTCTACGGCGAACCAACTAGCTCGACGCTACGACTCGGACTCCTCTCTCGACTGACGCGGAGACACGACGGGACCGCGCCGGCTGATCAGCAGGAGTCTTTTCCTTGTACAACGACAAAAACCTTACCTGCGCGGACTGTGGACAGGAATTCGTGTTCACCGCTTCCGAGCAGGATTTCTACTCGCAGCGCGGCTTCAGCGAGCCGCGACGCTGCGGGTCCTGCCGGGCGAGCCGCAAGGCCGCCCGCGGCGACAGTGGCGGCGGCGGCTCGTACGGCGGCAGCTCGTACGGCGGCGGCTATTCCAGCGGCGCCGGCAGCTACGGCGGTGGTGGTGGCAGCAGCTACGACCGCGGCTCGCGCGAGATGTTCACTGCGACGTGCTCGTCATGCGGCAAGGAGGCCTCGGTCCCCTTCCAGCCGACGAGCGGCAAGCCCGTCTACTGCAGCGACTGCTTCCGCAGTCGGCGCGGCTAGACCTCGCACGAGCACGGGCCGTCTGACGGCCCGTGCGATCGATCACAAGACCCGGGTCGTCAGTCGACCCGGGTCGTTCGAATTCCTGGGGTGGCGGTTGACTCGCCGGGCGCGACGCGCGTCGTCCCAGTCAGCGCCAGTAGGTGTCGTGCCGGAGCATGAAGGCGGCGCGCTCGTCCTCGGTCATCACGAGTCCTTCGCCGACCCGTGCGAGCGTCTCGAAGTAGTCCTCGCGCGGCGCGCCCGGCGCGAACAGGATGAGCATGGTGGCGGGCGCCCCGGATTCGTTCTTGAAGCCATGCAGCCCGCCTTCGGGCACGAACAGGAAGTCGCCGGGCCGGCCGTCCTTCCAGCCGGCGCCGTCGAAGAGCCTGATGGTCCCGGTCAGGACGTAGAACGATTCCGAGATGGTCCTGTGGAAGTGCGGATCGGGGCCGCTCTGGGCGGCCGCCATCTCCCACCGGTACAACCCGAACTGGCCGTTCGTCGAGTCGCCCGTGGCGAGGTAGTGGACGGTTCCGCCGCTTCGGTAGCGAAGCTCGGGCTCGTGGTCGCTCGGCCGGAAGGTGGCGTTCACGAGGCCCTCTTCGCCCAGGTAGACCGGTTCCGGGTACGACACGTCAATCACTCCTCCATCCACTGGCCGATCGTAACCGCCTGGAACGCTCACCCGTCAGATCGCCGGCGCGATGTCCGGCGGCCGCAGGTTTCGTGCCGTCGCGAGGCACTCGGCGCGTAGCATTTCTGCGCCATGATCGACGACATGCCGCCCGAGGCCTTCCTGGCCGGGTACCCCGACTCGATCCGCCACGGCGCCGAGATCCTGCGGCGGGTCGTGCGTCGCGCGGTGCCCGACGCGGTCGAGCGGGTGCGCCCGGGCTGGAGGCTCATCGGGTACGACCTGCCGGTCGGAAGGCGGATGCGCTATTTCGCATTCGTCGCGCCGGAGCCCATTCACGTCCACCTCGGCTTCGAATACGGCGCCTGGATGGCGGACCCTGACCGGCGGCTCGAGGGCGCCCACCTGAACCTCAAGAAGGTCCGATTCCTGACCTTCGCGCCCGGCGAGGCGATCCTCGAGGAGATGTGCCTCGATCTCGCGCGCGAGGCGGCGCGCGTCGCGGCTCTGCCACCGGCGGCGCGGATGTCGCTCGCCCGCGAGACCGACGGCGGCTGACGGCGGCTGACGGCGGGCCACTCCGACGAGGTCGCCGCGACCGAACCGGCGGGACAGTTCCCCTCAGGACCGAGTCGCCGCCCGCAACCGCTTCCGCAGTCCCGCCTGGGCCACCGCGGTCACGTCGATCCTGTGCACCTCGAGCAGCCGCAAGAACCGGGCCATCCCGCGCCCCAGCGCCTCGACGAACGCGGGATCCCGCGCCAGCGCATCGTCCTCGAGCCACAGGCCCAGGATCATGAGCGTGCCGGTCGTCCGGTCGAGCTTGGGGTCGAAGCGCCCGACGAGCCGGTCGCCCCACAGGATCGGCATCGTGTAGTAGCCGAAGCGGCGCTGCTCGACCGGCTTGTAGACCTCCCACACGTAGTCGAAGCCGAACAGCGGCCTGGCTCGCCCGCGCGCAGAGACCGGATCGAGCGGCGAGAGGAAGGTGGCCTCCTCCTCGGTCGAGGTCTCGAGGGGCGCCCACTCGCCTGGCACCCTGCCGGCCTCGAGGTCGGCCAGGATGCCCGCATCGGAGCCGGGCGCCAGGTGCACCGCCCGCCAGCCCTCGACCTTGACCTCGATGGCGTCACCGTCGGTCAGCCACCGGTCGCGCCAGGCCGCCATCTCGGCCGGGGTGACGGTCCGCCGCAGCCAGTTCCCGACGCCCGTGTGCCTGATCAGGCCCTCGGCCGCCATGTTCTTGAGCAGGAGCATGTCGTCGGCCTCGGCGGGATCCACCTCACGGAGGGCCTCGGGCGGGGCGACCTGCTCGGTCAGCGCATACACCCGCTCGAATCGCTCGCGGCGGACGACCATCGCCTCGCCGACCCGCCAGAGGTAGTGCAGCGCGAGGGCACTGTCCTTGCGGCCGCGGTAGTTGTCGATGCGGGTCCGCTCGTGCATCGCGAAGTCGCGATTGCTGACCTCCCGCCCGGCCTTGAGGAGGGCCCGCATCTCGTCGATGGCGTCGGCGTGCTCGCGCTGCGTCTCCACCCAGTTCTCACGGTCGCGTTCGCGCCGCATGAGGACGCGCCAGTACGGCATCTCGTCCATCGGTCGCACGGCCAGCCAGCCTCCCCACTCGAAGAACCGGCGCTGCTGGTAGGTCAGGATCGCCCAGTCATCGATGGCGTAATCGAGGACGCGGCTCGCCAGCATCAGGTCGTGTGCGCGCGCGACGACGACGAGCGGATCGAGCTGGAGGTGCTCGAGCGTACGCATGGCCTGGGCCGCCCCCTCGATGCCGCGCCAGCGGCGACCCGGCCAGAGCCCGCCGCGGCCCATCACGTATCGGCGGGCGGTGACCCCGGAGATCTCGAGCATCGAGCCTTACTGGACCGGATCGATCGGATGATCTGGGCGCAGCAGGTCGGGGGCGCTGATCGCGAGGCTGAACGAGGTACGAGGCAGCCAGCGTGACGGACTCACCACGGCGCGGACAGGGCTTCGAGGGTCGTAGGTCGCGTTCACCACGTTGCCGCGCGATCGCGCCTCGCAACGAACCCACTCGAACAGGTATCTCGCCGCCGCCTCGGCGCCGGGCGCGAACCACACGTGGCTCACCGGGACCATCTGCATCGTGTTGTCCGACGGGATGATCCGGACGACCTTGTTGAGCGCCCGGATCGACGCCGGCACGGAATCGACCTTCAGGTACGTGGAGCGGCGGACCTCGGCGATGCCCATGCCTGCGAGGACGTTGCCCTGGCCGTCCTCGATGACCCACAGCTCGTGGATCCGCGTCCCGGGCGTCGGCGTCCGGTCGAGCCAGGCCGCCAGCTCGGCCGCATCGCCTCGGGCGGACAGGTCGTATTCGCGGCGGAATGCGGTGAATCCGTCGGCGAACGCTTCCAGGTCGCGCTCATCGGCCGGCCTGACGCGCCATGAGGTGCGGCCCGACGGCGGCGAGGAACGCAGGCCCATGACCACTGCATCGAGCGGCTCCGAGAACTGGTTGGCCCAGCGCGAGGCCGCCGCGAACGATCCGGCGTTGCTGCGCTGGATGGAGGCGACCACGACCGCGTCCTCCCCCGCCCGGTCGCGCGCGAGGGCCAGCCGCGTAGGCGATGATCCTGCCGGCCACGCCCTGCCGCCGAACGCTCGGGTGGACGACGAGAGAGTGCAGGAGCGCATATGGGCGCCTCTGGCCGCGGAGCACGAGCTCGCCGAAGCTGACCATGCCCAGGCCGACGAGACCGGGCGTGCCCTCTCGTTCGACGACGACCCCGGCCCAGATGTCGCCGTAGGTCAGCGCCACGAAGGGATCCACCTGGAAGACCGGCCGGAACCGGATCATCCCGGTGTCGGGGCTCGCCGCGATGAGAGCATCGACGGCCGGCCCATCCTTGGGCTGGATGTCGCGGAGCCGGACCGCAGACCCGCCGCCGGTCGCGACGCGCGGGGTCGTCGCCGCGAACCGAGGTCCCTGGGTCACCTCACCTGTGTTTGCACGCGCTGTTGCCTGGGCCGCTCGGTCGCCCATCGTGGTCGGGTCGATTCCTCCACCGTCGGGAGGCTTCTGAACGGACCTCCCGGCGACGTCCAGCCTACAGTCCCGCGCTCTCCGGCGCCTTGCAGGGCCACCGGTCCCAGCGGTCGTCGGCCAGACGGCGGACCGGCTTCATCTCCAGCTGGGCTGGCAGCTGTTCCCCGGCTGGTCCGGCGTCACATCGAGGACGTCGCTGGTCTGGGGGTCCCACACGACCACGTGATACGAGCCGCTTTCGTTCGTGCAGTACGACATTCGTTGACCATCGGGGGAGAAGATCGCACCACGCTCGTCGGCCCCCACATCCCCGGCCGCGTCGGCCTTCCAGGTCGTGGTGTCGAGCAGCCAGGTCGCTCGTTTGTCGGGCGAGGAGGCGAGGGCATGCGCAAAAGCGATCGCAGTACCGTCGCCCGACCATGCCGGCCAGCTGTCCATCGCTGGTTTGGCCTTCGACTCCGGGAAGGTCCGTCGCACGACCTCCCTGGAGCCGGTGTTGTACGTGTACAGGTAGGACCCGCCGTCGTGACTCCTCGTGCTCGAGAACGCGATCAAGTCTCCGTTCGGTGACCAGCTCGGCGACACGTCAAAGTCGGGCCCGTGCGTGATCGCGGTCGCGTCGCTCCCGTCATTGCGGACCACCCATATCTCGTCATGTCCGTTCGTGACGCGCCAGAAGGTCAGCAGCGAGCCATCCGGCGACCAGTTCGGTTCCCAGTCATCGGCGCCGCTCGTGATCCGGGTCTCCTTGCCATGGAAATCGATCAGCCAGATCTCGCCGTGACCATCGGTGACGCGCGTGAAGGCGATGCGGGTGCGGTCGGGCGACCAGCTCGGCCAGGAATCGTCGGTCGGGCCCGGTAGGACGGGACGCAGGTTGTCGCCCGACGGGTCGACGAACATGATGTCGCTGAGTTCGCCCAAATCGTTCGCGAACAGGATGCCGGCCGGAAACTCGGCAGCCGGACCCACGACCTGCTCGGTCGGCGAGGGTTCGCGCCTGTCGTCCGTGGGCGATGGTCTGCCGATGGCGCCCTGCGATCCGTCGGCGATCGCCCCGCTACCCTGGAAAGCGGGACCGAATGCGCTTGGGCTGGGGCCGCCCTGGCCACCCGCCGCCAATATCCCGAGCCCGAAGACCGCGAACAGCATGACTGCTGCGCCCGGGATGATGACCTTCATCGGGACTCTGCCTCGACCCGCAATGCCAGGACCCGATCGTGCTCCCGCTCTCGTGGCGGTGGCGCTCCACCCTGGCACTGCCGTGGGTGGGGGTGGCTGCGCGGTCTTGGGCGTCCACCAGGGGGCCTGTGCCTTGCCGGCCGGCGCAGGGCCGACCGCCGACGCGGGTCGATTGACCGACCGAAGATGCCTGGTCTGCTGTGGCGGGGGGGCCCGCCGGACCGGCATCCGCCGGCGAGCCCGGTATGGGCGCGACGGCATGGCCAGTCTCGGCGAGGACCGCGGCGGCCGCTGCTCCTTCGGGCAACGACCGCGCCGGAGCGGCGTCACCGGCAGGGGATGTCGCACCCTCCGGCGTGGCGGCCGAGACGGCCGGTGCCGCGGGTCCGCCAGCAGCCGGAGCCGGCGGCATGGATGGCGTGACCGGCGATACTGCATCGACTGCGTCGGTGCCCGTGGCGGTGAGCACGGCCTGGCGAGCTGCAGCCGGGATGTCGAACAGCACGCCGTCAGGCGCCCGCATGAACAGGACGGGCGTCCCCCATTCGAGCGTGCCCGGGATCGCGAGCGCGACGCCCTTGCGGGCCTCGGCGAGCGCCTCATCGACTGCTATCCCGCTCGCGATGGCTTCGTAGAAGTCGCGGCTGAACTCGATCGCGGCGTCGTCGGTGATCTCGTACTGCATCGCCACGACGGCCGGCGTACCGCGCCGGACGAGAGTGGCGGCCGTACTCGAGAACACGTCCACCGCGTCGCCGCGCGCACTCTCACACGCGTTGAGCACGGCCAGCCGCAGTGGATCGTGGTCGCCCAGGAGCCGCCCGAGGTTCGTCGCGGAGACGAGCTGCGAGGTCCCCTTCTCGTTCGCCATGACGACGACGCCCTCGCCGCGGGTCTCGTCGAACCCGCCGTGGCCGACGAAGTGGAATATGTGCCACGGGCCCTTCCAGAGCGCCTGCTGCAGATCGCGCGTCGTCCCGCCCTCCATCCACATCACCTCGACAAGGCCGTCGCGGGTCAGCCTCGAGAGGGCGGTATCGAGCCGCTGACGCTCGCGCTCGACGTCGAGATCGGGCATGTCGGAGGGGCTGACGACCATGGCGAGGATCCGCAACGGCGGCTGGACCCGAAGCGGGGCCATGGTCTGGGGCAGCGGTATGTAGCGGACGACGGGCGTCGATGCCGACAGCGTCAGGTAATCGCCGCGGTCCCCATCGAACAGGTATTCCCAGGGCAGTGCGGCGAGCTCCGGACTCTCGATCCGCAGTTTGATCCGCATACCCGCGTCGACGCGCCGGCACTCCATCCGACTCGCCTCGAACCTCGACAGAACGTCGCCGCTGAACAGCGTCGACCAGAGTTCCTGGCCGAACGACTCGACGGTGCGCGACTCAGGCGTGTCGACCCGGCGTCGCGTGGTTCCCGATCGGAGGAGCGCGATCTGGAGAGCCTGCAGCCGATTCTGGAGAGCCAGGCTGCCGAACGGCAGTCGCAGCGTGCCCGTGGCCTCGCCGGCAGGCGAGCGCAGGACGCGGACGGTATAGGTACCCCCCTGCGCCTGCGTGACCTCGAGCTCGAAGTCGAAGTACTGCACCCCGTTCCCCTAGGCGAGTGCCGATAGGGTACTGCCATGCCGCAAGCACTCAAGTCAGTCAGCAGACACCTGGGCGGACGGTCACCGGACAGGGGCGCGCCTCGTTGCTCGCGCCCTTGGGTCTTCGAGTTCAGACGCCCGCGGTCTGCGGCTCCCGCTGCAGGGCGGCCAGGGCCCGCCCGATCGCTCCGGCGAGGTCGTCGATGTCCGTCTCGGTGGCGATGGCCGGGATCGCGCCCATCCCGCGTGGCGCCATGTAGAACCCCTCGAGAAGCAGGCCAAGGAAGAGGGTGGGTCCGGCCGCCACGCCGGTCGCGAAAGCGGTCACGCCGGCGCCCGCGAAGACCTGGAAGAGCGACCCGACGGCGGTCACGCGCGCGTCCAGCCCCTGGTCGTCGATCTCGCGGACGATGCCGGCTCGCAGGCGCTCGGCCAGTCGCTCGAGTCGCGCGTAGACATCGGGTGTCAGCGCGCGGAGCGTCGCCAGCCCGGCTGCAGCCGCGACGGGATTGCCGTTGAAGGTGCCTCCATGGCTGACGGCGCCGGTCCGGCGCGCATCGAAGATCCGCATGACGTCGGCCCGGCCGCCGAACGCCGCCAGCGGATACCCGCCGCCGATGATCTTGCCGAGCGTCGTCAGGTCCGGCCTGACCCCGAACCGTCCCTGCGCCCCGCCCGGTCCGACGCGGAACGAGATGATCTCGTCGAAGATCAGCAGTGCGCCGTGCCGGTCGGTGTAGGACCGAAGGAAGGGCAGGAAACCGGGCTCGGGAGCGCGGACGCCCCCGGCACCCTGAACGGGCTCGATGATGATCGCCGCGAGGTCGCCCTCCCGGCCGCGCAGTGCGGCTTCGATGCCGTCCGGGTCGCCCCATGGAACCTCGACGACCAGCTCCTCGAGGGCGGCCGGGACACCCGGCGTGCCGGCCATCACGCCGTCATGCGTGCCGTGGTAAGCGCGGTCGAACTTGGCGATCAGCGGACGCCCCGTGAACGCGCGCGCCGCCCGGATGGCGAACATGGTCGCCTCGGTTCCCGAGCTCGTGAAGCGCAACTGTTCGACCGAGGGCAGCCTGCCGCGGATCTCCTCGGCGAGCAGGACCTCCGTCTCGGTGGGCGCCGCGAATGCCGAGCCTCGTCGCACCTGGTCCTCGACCGCGGCGACCACCGACGGGTGCGCATGGCCGAGGATCAGCGACGTGTAGTTGCACAGGAAGTCGCGGTACTCGTTGCCGTCGACGTCGCGCAGCCAGAGACCGCTGCCCGAATCGATGTACGGCGGATACGGCGCGGTGTAGACCGTGGTTCGGGTGGAACCGCCCGGAAGCGAGTCCGCGGCACGCTCGAACAGTGCCCGCGAGCGCGGGGTCCGGGCGAGATAGTCGTCGAGCAGTGACATCGCCCGAGATGGTACGCCAGAGGCGCTCGGACCGGCGGCCCGAGACGCTCGCGCTGCAGGAACCGCGAGGTCGGGGCATCCTACGGGTCAGCCGCGATCCACCGGCGCGCACTCAAGACGGCCCGACCACCCGACCGGAGAAGCCTCGTGAGCAACCTCGTCGACTTCGCCACGCAGCCCGTCCTCGACCTGTGGGGCGAGACCGTCCGCGGACGACGCGTCGAGGGCGAACGCATCACGCTGGCGCTCGTCGAGCTCGCCCCCAACGCGGTCGTGCCCGGTCACCAGCACGAGAACGAGCAGATGGGCCTGTGCATCACGGGGCGGCTCACGTTCACGGTCGGTGACGAGGTCCGCGAGCTTCGACCCGGCGGAACGTGGCGGATCCCGTCCGGCGTCTACCATCAGGTCACGGTCGGACCCGAAGGCGCGTCGGTCGTCGACATCTTCGCCCCGGTCCGCTCGGACTGGGACGCGCTGCCCGCGCATCCGCCCGAGCCACCGGCCTGGCCCGCGCAGGGCTGACCGGTCTCAGCGGCCTGTCAGGGTCGGACCTCATCATCCGCCGCCGGTCGGCGGATCCATCGCAACAGGAGGATACGTGCGGGAACGAGGCACACAGTCACGGCGGCTCAGGTCCGGGCCACCCGATCCTGGCCGGTATCCGGGGCCGCCCGACAGCGCGAAGGTCCCCGGGACACCGGGCCCGACTCGCTCCGACGGCCCGCGCTTCTGGCAGATCCTGGCCATCGTCGCGATCATCGCGGCGACCGCCGGCTGGACGACGACCGCGATGCTGGCGCTCCGCCCGCCGACCGAGGCCGCCGTGTCGTCCGATGCCGCGGTTCCGACGGACGACCTCGCTGCGCTGCCGAGCGACGACACCTCGGTCCCGCCGCTCGATCTCACTCATGACGTCCCCGCCCTCGAGCCACTCCTGCCGACCCAGGCGAAGGACACGCCGCTGGTCACGATGAGCTGGACGGGCGACGCCATCTTCGGTGATGACGGCTGGAGCACCACGCTCACCAAGTTCCTCAGCGGCAAGGGCAAGACGCCGGCGGATCTCCAGGTGGCCCAGTCGATGGATCCGAACGAGTCGCTCGACCTCGTGGTGCGCCTCTTCCGCGCCGACGGCGTGGATCCGTCGCAACTGCTCGCGTCGATGATCGAGGGCTGGAAGGTCGATTACCCGGACATGAAGGTCACCGACACGACCATCGGCGGCAAGGCCGTCAAGAAGGGTGACTTCGGGACCGAGGGCGTCGACAGCTACTGGTACATCGAGGGCGACCACGTCTTCGACATCGAGACCGCCGATGAATCGGTCGCGGCGTCCGCGATCCAGGCGATCCCGGCGCCGGGCGCTGCGGGGGCCCCGTCTGGATCAGGTGGCGGCGAGCGGATCGACGGCGCCTTCGGCGGTGGCGTCGCCGAGCTGACGCGGGCGACGCTCGTCCGCGACCTGCGGACGTCGCGGCTGCGCGTCGCCACCGCGTTGCGACGGCTCGCGCGGTGCCCCGGTCAGCCGGGAACGCGCCTCGCTCGACGGAACGCCGGCAGGTTGTGTGGGAAGGTAGGTCCCGGCGGCTTCGGGATCGCGTCGGCGATCGTCGGATCGGATGCCGCGTGGCGGCGTGCCAGCTCGATCTTGAGGCTCTCCTCGCCGCGCGCCATCGCCCACCGGTGGTTCGCCCCGAAGACGGGCTTCATGATCGGTGACAGGCGCTTCAGCAGGCCCTTCTCGGCGAGGATCAGCCAGTCATAGGTGACCGTGGTCAGCGGCCCGCCGGGCGCGTCCGGGCCGGCATCCTGCCGGAGCGTCCAGATGCCCCGACCGACGAAGTCGCCTTCGGCTTCGAGGCGGAAACCGGTCGGCGGTTCCGATTCGGTCACCCGGAAGCGCCAGCGGAGCGTGTACGGCAGGAAGCCCTTCGTGTAGAGGTCGACTCGCTTCCCCACCCCGCGCTCGTCGCCGGGCTCCAGCCTGCGTGACGTCGAGGTAGACCGACGGCCACCAGCGGGCGAGCGCCGGGGCGTCGCCGAGGACGTCGGTGATCTCGTCGGGAGTGGCTCGGATGGACCAGGTCGTGATGAAGTGGTACTCGTTCGAGGCCATCGTCCGCGGCGCTAATCCCGGTCGCGGGAGTTCCGACGGGGGCGTTCATCCTTTGGCGGACGCGGCTCGCGGCCGGGACGGGGCGGGCGCGGTGCGGTGCCGGGCGCCATGTCGGGACGCTTCTCCTGCGGCCCGCGGGCGCGGGCGCTGGCGACCGACTCGGCGAACGCCTTCGCCTGTGCCGGCGGGAGGCTGCCCATCCACGCCGCCTCGATCTCGCGAACTCGTTCGCCCTCAGCCTTGCGGCGTTCTCGTTCGTGCTTGGAGTGCCTGGCCACGTATCGTCCCTTCTGTATGGCCCACGATGTGGGTCCCCGAGTGTACTCGGCGACGGACGCGGCGCGCCGTGAAGCGCGCCGTGACGCGCGGCCGCGCAGCGCAGCGACCCATCGTGCCGGGAGGACGCCGTCGCCTATCCTTCGTCGGTGAGCCTGTACACCGTCGACGATCCGCGCGATCTCATCGAGCCGGTCCTCGTCGCCGCGTTCGACGGCTGGGTGGACGCCGGCTCGGCCGCCACGACGGCGCTCGGCATCGTCGCCGACGACGCCTCGGTCGTGGCGACGTTCGATCCCGACGCACTGTTCGACTACCGCGCGCGCCGGCCGCCCCTGGAGATCGTCGATGGGCGACTGACGGAGCTGACCTGGCCGGAGCTGGTCCTGCGACGGACCCGGATCGAGGAGCGCGACATCCTGGTGCTCGTCGGCCCGGAGCCCGACTATCGCTGGCGGGCGTTCGTGACCGGCATGGCCGACCTCGCGCGCCGGTTCGGAGTGGCCGAATGGATCAGCCTGGGCGCGATCCCGGCGGCGGTCCCGCACACGCGACCGGTGCCGATCCTGGGCACCGAGGCCCAGCCCGGTCTGCTGCGCGGCGAGGTGGCCGCCGGTCCGGCCGGGGTGCTGCGCGTGCCGTCGGCCCTCGTTTCCGCGCTCGAGTTCGAGGTGGCGGCCGCCGGGATCCGCGCCCTCGGCTATTTCGCACAGGTGCCGCACTACGTGTCCGGGCCGTATGCGACGGCCGCCCTGGCCCTCCTGCGCTCGCTGGGCGGCCATCTCGACGTCGACATCCCGGCCGGGGAGCTGGCGGAGGAGGCGCGTGAGCTGCGCACCCGGCTGGACGCGGCCGCTGCCGCGGACGAGACGACCCGCGGCTACGTGGAGCGGCTCGAGGCGATGTACGACGAGCAGCGGCTGCCGGCCGGCGACGATCTCATCTCCGACATCGAGCGCTTCCTGCGCGACCAGGGCGGGCGTGGGTCGCAGCGGGGCTAGAGGCGCGTCGGGAACCGAGATCCGGTCCGGTCGCCGTCCGCGGGCGCGGGCAGGCTGTGCACCGCGTCAGAAGAGGGAGGGATCGTCGACGGACCGCCGTAGAGGCAGGATTGCCGGCTCCGCCGCCGCCCGGCATCCCGCCGGAGGGTCGACGCGCCGCCGGTCGAGAGTCTCGATGTCCGGCGGTCCGTTCGCGATGACCAGACAGTAGGCGCCGCACAGGGCCGGTGCTATCGGCCAACAGTCATGAAGTCTGTCGGCCAAATGTCAATGTGCGCCAAACGCCATGCGTTCGAGGCGGCGCCGGCGGGCGCGAGCGACGATGCTCTCGCGCCGAAGGCGATCCGCAATGCCGACGCGAGCCCGGACATGCCGCTCCGTGACGGTCGCGCGATGAAGCGGGCAGTACGATCGTGGTCCCAGTCCCCGTTCGAGGCCAGTCCATGACCTTCAATCCCAACTCGACTCTCGATCCCGGCCAGATCAGCGACCGCCGCGGCATGGGCGGCCGTGGCGGACTCGCGGTCGGAGGCGGCGGGATCGGCCTCGTGCTGGTCATCGCCTACATGCTTCTCGGCGGCAACCCCAACGATCTCGGCTACCTGACCGATCCCGGCGCGGTGATCGGGCCGGAGAGCTCCCAGGTCGCGCAGGATTGCAAGACCGGCGCCGACGCCAACACGCGCGACGACTGCCGCATCCTCGGCTACGTCAACAGCGTGCAGAAGTACTGGGACGGGGCGTTCTCGTCCGCCGGCCAGCAATACCAGCCGGTCGACACCGTCCTGTTCTCCGGCGCGACATCGAGTGGCTGCGGCACGGCGAGCTCCGCGACGGGCCCGTTCTATTGCCCGCTCGACAAGCTCGTCTATCTCGATCTGGGCTTCTTCGACCAGCTGCGGAGCCAGTTCGGCGCGCAGGGCGGGTCGCTGGCGCAGGGCTACGTCATCGCCCACGAGTACGGTCACCACGTGCAGGACCTGCTCGGCATCCTCAAGGGAGGGGGCGGCGGATCCGGCGCCGAGGGCCAGTCCGTCCGGACCGAGCTCCAGGCCGACTGCTTCGCCGGCGTCTGGGCGAACCACGCGGCCGCGACCGGCTTCCTCGAGCCGCTGACCGACGCCCAGATCGCTGACGCCCTCGACGCGGCGTCGTCGGTGGGCGACGACCGGATCCAGAAGGAGACGCAGGGCCAGGTCAACCCCGACACCTGGACGCATGGCTCGTCCGCCGAGCGCCAGAAGTGGTTCGGGACCGGATATCAGTCGGGCGACTCGAGCTCCTGCGACACGTTCAACGGCAACCTCTGACGCGCGGAAGAACATGACGAGTCCTGTCATGTATGACGTTATGCTGCACGCATGCGTGCGTCGCGCCTCGTCGCGCTCCTGCTGCTCCTGCAGGCGCGCGGGCACCTGACCGCGGCCGAGCTCGCCCGCGAGCTCGAGGTCTCCGAGCGGACCATCCATCGGGACGTCGAGGCGCTCAGCGCGTCCGGTGTCCCGGTCTACGCGGAACGCGGCCCGCACGGCGGCATCCGCCTCGTCGACGGCTACCGAACGCGGCTGACGGGGCTGACCGGCGACGAAGCCGAAGCGCTCTTCCTGGCTGGGATGCCCGGCCCTGCCGCCGAGCTGGGTCTCGGCACCGTCGTCGCGGCCGCACAGCTCAAGGTCCTCGCGTCGCTGCCGGCCGAGCTCCGGACGCGCGCCTCTCGGCTGGTCGAGCGGTTCCACCTCGATGCCGGGGAGTGGTTCGCCACCAGCCAGCCGGTTCCGTTCCTGGGGATCCTGTCCGATGCGGTCTGGAACGGCACGCGCATCACCATCGACTATCGCCGCGAGGGCGGGTCGGTCCACCGCGTCCTCGAGCCGCTCGGCCTCGTGCTCAAGGCAGGCATCTGGTACATCGTCGCCTCGTCCGATGGCCAGATCCGCACCTACCGCGTGTCGCGAGTGATCGCCGCGACTTCCAGCGACGAGCGCTTCGAGCGACCACCCGGCTTCGATCTCGCCAGTCACTGGGCCGAGTCGACGGCGGCCTACGAGCGCGACGTGCCGAGGATCGCGGTGACGATCCGCATCCGGCCGGACAGGCTCGAGGAGCTCAGGGACGCGGTCGGGACGGCCACCATCCAGGCCGCCGAGGTCCTGACCGAGGCGGATCCGGAGGGTTGGACCCGCTATCGGCTGCACCTCGACTGGCCGGAGGAGGCCGCCCTGATCCTGCTACGAGCCGGAAGCTGGGTTGAGGTCCTGGAACCCGCCGATGTCCGGGCGCGCCTCGCCGCGACGGCCCGCGCGATCGCCGACCGCTACGCGGGCGACTTCGCCTGAAGGCACGCCATCGCTCGACGTTCCGGCGCCCTCGACGCGGCCGCGGTCGGTCGCCGCGGCGCGCGCCTCACGGCGCCGAGGTGCATCACGAAGGGCGCGCTCCCGATCGGCTTGGATGGTCCACGTGAGGTCGATGAGGAGCATTGGGACGCCTCCTGGGCTTCGGCGATCGCCGTCGATCACCTGCCGGGACCATACCGCGCGAACCTGCCAGTTCTTGTCAGGAATGGCGAAAACGCGACTCCTGGCAAAGCCGGATTCGGTCGCCCGAACCCCGGCCACCCGCTCCGTTAGGCTCTGCGGATGATGCGAACCGTCGTCGCCACGCGCTACGTGACGGCGCTGCGAGAAGGCGGCTCGCTCCCCGGGCTCGTCGAGGCCGACGACGACGGCCTCTACGTCGTCAAGTTCCGAGGCGCCGGCCAGGGACCCCGCGCGCTCGTCGCCGAATGGCTCGCGGGCGAGATCGGGCGCGCGATCGGCCTCGCCGTTCCCGACCTCGTCGCGATCGACGTCGATCCGGCGCTCGGCGATGCAGAACCCGACGAGGAGATCCACGACCTCGTCGGGGCCAGCGGTGGCATCAACCTCGGGATGGACTTCCTGCCCGGGGCGCTGTCGTTCAATCCGGCCGTCCGCGACGCCCCGCGAGTCATCGACCCGGCGTTCGCGGCCGACGTCGTGTGGCTCGATGGGCTCGTGACCAACCCGGACCGGACCGCCCAGAACCCGAACCTGCTCGTCTGGCACGGCCGTCCCTGGCTGATCGACCACGGTGCGGCCCTGTACATCCATCACACCTGGCGCGATCCGGACGAGCATGCCCGGCGACCGTTCGAGCGGATCCGCGACCACGTCCTGCTTCCGTACGCGGGCTCGATCGCGGCCGCCGATGCGCGTCACGCGGACACGGTGGACGCGGCGCTCGTGCGCGATCTCGTCGCGGCCCTGCCCGACGGCTGGCTGCCGCACGATCCGGTGATGGGCGATGCGGCCGCCCAGCGCGAGGCCTACGTCCGGTACCTTGGCCGCCGTCTGACGGCGCCCAGGGCATTCGTGGAAGAGGCAGAGCGTGTCCGCGCCGCGTGACCCGTTCCAGTACTCGATCGTGCGGGTGCTGCCACGCGTCGAGCGAGGCGAATGCCTGAACGTCGGGATCGTCCTGCTGTGTCGCCCGCGCCGATTCCTGGGTGCGCGGATCGAGCTCGACGAGCGACGGCTGGCGGCCTTCTCGCCCGAGCTCGACCCGGCGACTGATCCGGCCCCACCTCGACGCCATCGAGCGGATCGCCGCGGGCGACGTCACCGCGGGGCCGATCGCACGCCTCGGACAGGCCGAGCGATTCCACTGGCTGGTCAGTCCCTCGAGCACGATCATCCAGCCGAGCGAGGTCCACAGCGGGCTGTGCGACGACCCGCAGGCGGAGCTCGACCACCTGGTGCGCGACGCTCGTCCGGCAGGGATTCCCCGGCCGGGCAGCCACGACGAGCGGAGGCCGAGCTAGGCCGGGGGCGGGACTCGTCGCCGATCGGCTTTGACGAGCCGCTCCTCGGCCGCGGCAAGGGCGTCGACGAGGGAGCGCACGCGCGACGAGGTCGCGACCTCGATGCTCAGGCCATCGCCGCGTCTGCCCGCCGGCGTCGATGCGAAGGTGCGCTGCGAGTCGCGCGGCCACGCCTGCGCCGACGCCTCGCTCGTCTCGGGCATCAGGATGCGGAAGCCCGTGGCGGAGAACCGGACGGCGCGGTCCGTCGAGCGGATGCCTCCGGATGACCTCGGCGAGGTCGCCGGCGGTCGCCTCGAGGTGCGGGTCCGGGCGCCTCGCCGGTCAGCTCGAGCAGGACCACCGACACCGGGCGGTCGTACCGGACGGTGCGGGCGTCCTCGCGCCGGACCGCCATCATCCAGTCGGGACGGGTCTCGAGGAAGAACGTCCGCCGGGCAGCCGATCGCGGCGGCCTCCGGCACCGTCGTGGATCGTCCCGGTCCCGAGATCGCGGAGCGCGTCTGCATCGGCGTCGTATCAGCGAAAGGCGGCGAGCCGCTCGGCGCCGCGCGGCGGCCCTGAGCCGTCGGGCGGAGGCTCCCATGGGCGCGACCTGACTCGGGGGCCGATGGCGTCGCGGGTTCCTCTGGGGTCAGGGGCGCGTCTCCAGAGTCGAGCACTGGCCCACAGTCTACGCCCCTCGCGCCACCCGGGACCCTCGGTCGGTCACGCTGCCAGGTCGTCGAAGGTCACTTCGATGAGCGGGCTGTAGCGGTTCATCGTCTCGACGTCCTGGCCCTTCCAGACGGTGACCACGTACTCGAACACGGCCCGCCGTTCGGCCTCGTCCGTGACGACCCGGGCGGTAGCGGGCAGATCTGCGCTTGACAGCGCCCTTCAGGTGGAAGGTCAGGTGCGGATCCGCCTCGAGGTTCAGGAGCCATCGGCGCGTGCGGTCGGCGCGGGGCATCCCGGTGATGTAGATGCGGCCGTCGATCGCGTGGTAGGCGATCTCGATGCGGCGCGGTTGACCCGTCTTGCGGCCGGTGGTCGTCATGTCGATGATGCCGCCGCGGCTCAAGGCCCGGCTGACCTGTGTGTCCATGTGTCGTTGCACTCCATGTCGTTGCATGTGCAACTAACAGGCTACAGCCCGTGCTCGAGCGAGCGCAAGCGCGCGAACCCAGCCGAGTGCGGGGTGCGGCGGACTGCCGATCAGCCCTTGCCGGACGCCCGCATCTCCGCCTTGTGGGCCCGCTTCACCGCCTGATACGACGCGAGCGCCTCGGGCGTGTCGACGTCGCCGAGCGTCGGCCAGGTGGGCGCGACCTCGTCGTATCCGGGCGGCCGGACACCGAAGCGGTTACCCAGGACGGCGATCAGCGACTTGGCCTTCATCTCGCCGATCCCCGGCAGCCCCAGCAGGCGGCGCTCGAGATCGGGGCCGTCGGACGCCTCCTGCCAGACGCGCGCCGCGTCGTTCCCGTAGTCCGACGCGATCGTCGCGCATAGCGCCTGGATCTTGCCCGCCATGGAGCCCGGGAACCGGTGGATGGCGGGCCGCTCGCGGAAGACCGCGTCGAGCTCGTCGGGTGGCATGGCCGCGATCTTGGCCGCGTCGAGATGTCCGAGGCGGCGCTTCATGTCGAGCGGGCCCGAGAACGCCTTCTGGACCGTCACCTGCTGATCGAGCGCGAAGCCGATGAGCAGGGCGAGCGGGTCGGTGGCGATGAGCTGGTCGGCGTCGGGATCGCCGGTGAACGGCAGGCTGGTCGGAGCGGTCATCGCGGCATCGTACCGCCACTCGTCCCGCTCGCGCGCGGTGACCGTCGCCGTCACGAGATCGATGGGGATGGCCACGAGCTCGACCCCTACTCGATCGAGATCCGCACGCCGTCGCCACCCTCGTCCACGTCGAGGATCGAGCCCTGATGCCGGCCTCGATCGCCTCGCGGATGCGATCGGAAGTGGCATCGGTGAGGCCGGGCACGCGCTCGAGGGCGGCTCGGCCCAGCGACAGCGGGACGCGGAGGTTGACGACCGGGCGACCGGTGTCCATGACCTGGATGCGAAGGCTGGTGGCTGGCTTTCCTGCTGGGGCGACGTCGGGGCCGGTGGGCCGTCCGGCCGTTGCGGCCCGGATCGGGCGTCCGACCCGTCGAGGGCGTCCAGCAGCCGGGACGCCTCCTCCGGCGTCAGACGACCCTCGGCGACGAGGCCGAGGATCCGGGCGATCGGGTCGTCAGGCATCCTACCAGCCCTGCCGCCGGCGACTCCGCATCGAGCGCCTCCAGGCGTGCGCCGGCTTCGGCGACGTCGATGTCGCCGCGCTCGAGGGCGCGCAGGACGTCCATGCGCGGGTCATCCGGCTGATCGTCGCCCGGGCGGGTCCGGCCCACGAGGCCGAGATCGGTGGCGGGCTCGTCCTGGGCGACCGCTGGCTCGGCGGCACGGCGGTCGGGTCGGATGGCGCCGGCCAGGGCATGGTTGCGCTGCGCGGTCGGAGCGGGTCGGGTGCGACGGATCGCAGCACCGTCCCGCGTGCCACCGACGCCCTTCGGACGTGGCCCCGGACGCCCGAGGCTCCGGCTCCGCGCGGCGGACGGATCGGCCGTCTCGAGGCTTCGCGAGGCTCCGTCGACCCCGCCACGACCAGCGGCATCACCGCGGGTTCCGATGGGCCAGGACCACGGAGCGCGTGACCCGCAGGTCGCCCGACAGCGAGCGGAATGTCATCAGCGGCCCACCCGTCCCGATCGACAGCCTTCGGTGGCCACGGCCGCCCTCGGGGCGCCCTCCGAGGTCCGACCGCAGGTCGCCGGTGACGGTCGTCATCTCGATCTGGACGTCGCCGACCGGCGCACGAGAGCGTCGCCGCTGACCGTCTCCATCGTGAAGGGCCCTCGCCCGAGAACCGGCCGGCGACCTTCATGTCGCCGCTCGTGGTCGATGCGCGCAGCCTCGGCAGGCTCCCTGCCCGCACTTCCAGGAGTCGCCCGACACGGTCCGGGCCGAGAGGTCGATCTCTGCTGCCGCGACGACGTCGATGTCGCCGGAGACGACGTCGACCGCGAGTCGACCCGCGCAAGCGCGGATCGCCACGTCGCCCGACGCCGTGCGGTAGCGCTGGTCGCCCGACAGGCCGTCCGAGGCGATGTCGCCGCTTGCCGACTCGATGACGACCGATGCGCGGCGCGGGACCTCGACGTCGAGTTCGGGAGTGTGTCGCCCGCCCGAGAACCATCCCCGACCGTGCTCCACCTGAAGGAGAGGCTGCCCTCGGCTGCCTCGACGTGGAACATGTCGGCGATGTCGTGGTCGCGACGATCGCGGACGCGGACGGAGAACCCGTCCACCGCACGCAAACGGACCTCGCCCGATCCCAGGCGGATCGAAAGGACGCCCTCCGCTCCGATGGCGTGCTCGAGGACGCTCCGGAATGTCGACGTCATGATTCGGTCCTCCCAAGCGAACGGATCGCGATGGCCGCGTCCTCCGCAGTCATCTCATGGCGCGCCAGCGCCTCGAGGATCTCGTCCCGGTCGTGCACCCTGGCAGGTTCAGCGGCCCCGTCCCGTCGGATCGGGCGCCGAAACCAAGTGCCCGGACCAGGGCCTCGACGCGCGAACGAACGGTCGGGTAGCTGATCCCGAGCTCGCGCTCCATCTCGCGCAAGTTGCCACGCGACCGAAGGAAGCTCTCGAGGAGGGCCAGCTGCTCGCGCGTGAGCCGGCCGAACCGGCCGACGCTGAACTCCCCTTCCAGGGTGGTCCCGCAACTCCGGCAATGGAGGCGGGTGACGGCCAGCTCGCTCGAGCAGACCGGGACAGGTGGCGATGACGTCGTGTGGCATCTCTTGCGTTCGTGACCTCGATGCGTTGTTCGTGTTGGAGTCACGTTATAGCAAGCAGCCTTTCGCTTTGTCAAGTATCAATTCGACATTATGACGCGCGTTTCTGGCCGCGGCACCGCGGGAGGATCGAGGGCGACGATCTCGTCATCGTCGGTGGCGCCGGTCGAGCCGGCTTCGGACTGCATGGTGGGGAGGTCCCCGCCCATGACGATCACCGGCTGGCGATGACCTACGCTGTGGCCGGACTCCATCGATCCCGCACCCGTCAGGTTCGACGGTCGCACCGCGGCCGTCTCCTACCCGACCTTCTTTCGCGACCTGGAAAGGATCCGAGCATGAGCAAGCGCCTCGTCCTCATCGGCCACCCGTCGCCCACTCGCTCTCGGCCGCCATGCAGCAGGCCGCGCTCGACGCGGCGGGCATCGACGCTCGTTATACGAGCTGCTCGATGTGCCGGTGCCTGATCTCGCGGATGTCGTCGAGACCGTGCGCGGCGACGACTTCCTGGGAGCCAATGTGACCATCCCGCACAAGGAGCGGGTGGTGCCGATGGTCGACCGGCTGACCGAGGATGCCCAATCGACCGGTGCCGTCAACACGATCACGCGCGAGGGCCGGGCGGCTGGTCGGCCACAACACCGACGTGCCAGCGTCAAGATCGCGCTCGACGAGCTGCGTCGGGCGGCAGAAGATGCCACGCACCGCGGTCGTGCTCGGCGCCGGCGGTGGGGCACGGGCGATCGTGCACGGCCTGATCACGGCCGGCTTCATGCGCGTCATCGTCTTCAATCGGCACCTCCATCGGCGGAGGGCCTGGTGCGGTTCTTCGGCAAGAGCGCCGCGCACATGGAGCTCAAGGCGATGCCCTGGCACGAGTCGATCATCGAGGTCGAGCTGTCCAAGGCCAAGATCCTGGTCAACACCTCGTCGGTCGGCCTGGGCACCGACCTGTCGCCGATCCCGGCGAGCTCATCCCGCCCGACCTTTTGGTCATGGACCTTGTGTATCGGCCGCGGGTCACGCCGACTGCTGGCCGACGCCGCGGCAGCCGGCGCGGCGGCGATCATGAACGGCGAGCTGATGCTCCTCCACCAGGGCGCAGCGGCGTTCGAGCTGTGGACCGGCCAGTCGGCGCCGCTCGACCTGATGCGCGCGCAGCTCGATGCCGGCCTCGCGGCCGACGACACGACCGAGCGCGTGGGTGTCGAGGCGGCCGCCGGCGAGCCTGCCTGACGATGGCGCTTCCGCTTCCTGACCGCCGGGGAGTCGCACGGACCGAGCCTGGCCGTGACGCTCGAGGGGCTGCCGGCGGGCATCCCCATCTCGGCGGACGCGATCGCGCTCGACCTCGCCCGCCGGCAACGCGGCTATGGGCGCGGCGCGCGGATGACGATCGAGCAGGACCGGGCCGAGATCCTGGCCGGCATCCGACATGGCCGCACGCTGGGCTCGCCGATCCTGCTTCTGGTCCGCAACAAGGACTGGGAGAACTGGACCCGCGTCATGCAGGTCGAGGCGCTGACCGACGAGGAGGCGACCGAGCTGGCCGCGCTCGCCGCCGATGGCAACAAGAAGGCGCAGACGGTGACCCGCTTGCGGCCCGGTCACGCCGACCTCGCCGGCGCGCTGAAGTACGGCTTCGATGACGTGCGCGACGTGCTCGAGCGCGCCAGTGCGCGCGAGACGAACGGCCCGCGTCGCGGCCGGGGCCGTTTGCCGGGCCTTCCTGCGGCAGCTGGGCATCGAGGCTTGGAGCTTCACGGCCGAGGTCGGTGGCATGGCCGTCGATCCGGCGGCCGCGAGCCGCACGCGCGAGGAGGCAGAGGCCAGCCCGCTGCGCTGTCCCGATCCCGAGGCCGAGACCGCCATGGTCGCCGCCATCGACGAGGCGCGCTCCGCCGGCGACACGCTGGGTGGCATCTTCGAGGTCGTGGTCACGGGGGTGCCCGTCGGCCTTGGCAGCCATGTCCATTGGGACCGGCGTCTCGACGGGGCGCTGGCCCAGGCGATCTGCTCCATCCAGGCGGTCAAGGGCGTCGAGTTCGGGCTTGGCTTCGAGCAGACGCGGCGTCGTGGGTCTGGCGGTGCATGACGTCATCACCGGCGTCGGCCTCGATCCCGATGCGCCCGGCATCCCCGATCTCGACGACGGGCCGGTCCGCCGCTGGCTGCATCGCACCAATGCTGCGGGTGGCCTGACCGGCGGCATCAGCAATGGCGAGCCGATCGTCGTCCGGGGCGCGGTCAAGCCCATCTCGACGCTGGCGCGGCCGCTGCCCTCGGCCGACCTGCGCACCGGCGAGCCGGTCGACGTCGCCCACTACGAGCGGAGCGACATCAGCGTCGTGCCCGCGGCCGGCGTCATCGGCGAGGCGATGGTGCTGCTGACCCTGACCCGCTTCGTGCTCGAGAAGTTCGGGGGCGACTCGCTGCTCGAAGTCCGAGACAACCTGGCGCGCTATCGCGAGCGGACGCTGGCGTTGGTCGACGCCACGACGTCGACGAGGCGCGGCTGCGGCTGGCGAGGCCGAGACCGGCTCCGGCGGGGACGACGAGCACGCCATGGACGTGGTGCTGGTCGGCCCGCCCGGGAGCGGCAAGAGCGCCGTCGGACGCCGCCTGGCGCGCGCGGCGGGGAGCCGCGTTCGTCGACCTTGACGAGGTCATCGAGGCGGAGGCCGGGACGAGCGTCGCGCGCATCTTCGAGACCGAGGGCGAGGCCGGCTTCCGGGCGCGGGAACGAGCGGCCGTCGAAGGGCTCGGGGCGGCAGATCCAGCGTCGCGGACGACGCGCGTCGTCGCTGCTGGTGGCGGCGCGGTCGTCGACCCGCGGAACCGTTGGCGGCTCTATCGGGGCCGGCGCGCCTTCAGCCTGACGACCGCGCCCGAGGTCGTGGCGGCCCGGCTGGCGAGCAGCCGGACCGTGCGGCCGCTCATCGTCGGCCGCGAGCCGACGGCCGCTGTGCGCGACCTGCTGGCCGCCCGTGCCCGCTTCTACGAGCCGGCTGAGCCGGTCGAAGGCCGAGGACGGATCGAGGAGGTCGCGGGCCGCGTCGCGGACGCGCTGGCCATGCCCGCACCGGAGGGCACGCGGCTTCTGGCGGCCACGACGGCCATCGGGCGACTCGACATCGGCGCCGGGCACGGCGCGCGGGCGTTGTCCGACGCCCTGGCCACCATCGGCGCCCGCCGCGCCACGATGGCCAGCGAACCCGAAGCGTGGCGGCACCATGGCCAGCGTCTGGCGGAACGGATGGCGGCCGTCGAGCACGGTCGAGCGTGCAGCCGCTCCTCCTGCCGCGCGGCGAGTCGGCCAAGACGCTGAGCGCCTACGAGACGGGCCTTCGGGAGCTGGCCGCTCGGCACATGGAGCGCGGCGATCCGATCGTCGCCTGCGGCGGCGGCGCGCTCGGCGACGCAGCCGGGTTCGTCGCCGCGACGTGGCTGCGCGGCGTACCGCTCGATCCAGCTGCCGACGACGCTGCTCGCCCAGGTCGACTCGGCCATCGGCGGCAAGGTCGGCCTCGACCTGCCCGAGGGCAAGAACCTCGTCGGCGCCTTCCATCAACCAGCCGCCATGATCCTCGACATCGAGCTGCTGGCCACCCTGCCCGAACGGGAGCTTCGGGCGGCGCTCGGTGAGTGCGTCAAGTACGCCGTCCTCGGCGACGAGCGCATCTTCGAGCTGTTGGAGACGGACGGCCCGGCGCTGGCTGTCGGTGCGGCGTCGGCGTACGAGTCGGGCGCCCTGGCGGAGCTCGTCGAACGATGCGCCTGGGCAAAGGTCGAGATCGTGACCGCGGATGAACGAGAGCAGGCCGTCCGGATGCACCTCAACCTCGGGCACTCGATCGCTCACGGCATCGAGGCGGCGGCCGGGTATCGCGACGTCCTCCACGGCGAAGCGGTCGCGAGGGGGCTGCTCGGCGCGCTGGAGGTCGGCCGACGGCTGGGTGTCACGCCGGACGCGCTGGTCGACCGGACGACGGCCCTCCTGGAACGCCTGGCGTTGGCGGTCGGTCCCCTGCCCTACCCGGCCGACGCAGGTCGCCGCCGCACTGGCGGTCGACAAGAAGGTCGCCGGCGGTCGGCTGCGCTGGGTCCTGCGCTCCGAGGACGGCATCGTCATCCGCTCGGACGTGCCCGACGAGGTGGCAAGGGCCGGGATCGCCGTGGCGATGGCCGGGATCGCGGGCCGGGTCGCCGCATGACCCGCGTGCTGGTGCTCCAGGGTCCGAACCTGAACCTGCTCGGCAGCCGCGAACCGGAGATCTACGGCCGCGAGACGCTGGCCGAGCTGCACGCCCGTATCGAGGCGTACGCGACGACGCTCGGCCTCGAGGTCGAGACCTTCCAGTCGAACCACGAGGGTGCGCTGATCGATCGGCTTCACGAGCGTGACTTCGAGATCGCGATCGTCAACGCCGGCGGGCTGACCCACACCAGCGTCGCCCTGCGCGACGCCTTGCTCAGCATCCAGCGGCCGTTCATCGAGGTGCATCTCAGCGATCCCGCGAAGCGTGAGGCGTTCCGCCAGGTCAACTTCCTGTCGGACATCGCGCTCAGCTCGATCGTCGGGCAGGGCGGCGACGGCTACCTGCGAGCCCTCGATGCCATCGCGCGGCGTCGAGACGTTGCCGATGGCTGACGAGGCTGGCGTCGAGACCGCTGCCATGCGCCGAGCTCGGCGACGCATCGACGCCATCGACCGACGCATCGTCGCGTTGCTCAACGAACGATCGCGCCTGGGCCTCGAGGTCGGGGCGGCCAAGGCGGCCGATGGCCGCCCGGTACGCGATGCGCACCGCGAGCGGGAGGTGCTGCTGCGGGTCGCCGCGGCCAACGAGGGCCCGTTGCCGCAGGCCGACCTGCTGGCGGTCTATCGCCGACTGATGGTCGCCACGCGGCGCCTCGAGATCGGTGCCCGCCGACGTGAGCGCGAGGCGCGGCAGCGCGAGCGGCAGGGCCGGCGACGGGAACCGGGGTCGCTCGCCCGGGTGATCGACCGCATCGTCGATCGGGTGCTCGATCGCACCGTCCGACCCGGATCGTGGCCGGTGCCGCCGGACGTCGCGGCATGGCATGAGAGCTTGACCGTCGTCGACCTGCTGGTCGGGACGCCGCTCTTCCGGCGGACGTTCCTGGCCCGGCTGGATCACGGCCACGTGGACCTGCCCAGGGCGCGGCTGGGCGGCCTGGACGTCATGGGCTTCACGATCGCCACCCGCTTCAACGACCTCCGCGGCACGCTTTCGACCCCCCACTTCATGGCACTCGGGCTGCCGCGCTCGATCCTCGACGACGACCTCGCCATCGCCGAGGCGTTCCTCGACCGTATCGACGGCTGGGTCGCGGCGTCGGCCGGGCGGCTTGCGTGGTGGGATCCCGTGCCCGCCATGGGAGCGGCCCGAGCTCCGATCCGCTGCTTCGCGGGCATCCAGGGTGGCCAGGTCGTGGCCGCGGATCTCGGCCGCATCGAGCGGCTGGCGGGCCGTGGCGTCCGGATGCTCGGCCTGGCCCATGTCATGGACACGCCGCTGGCGGGCTCGTCGACGGGGCGCCGGGCGGGTGGGCTGACGGGACTGGGTCGCGAAGCCATCGCCGAGGCCGAGCGTGTCGGCGTCCTCGTCGATCTCGCCCACGCCTCCGTGCCGGCGATCGAGGACGCCCTCCGTGTCGCGACGCGGCCGATCGTCATCAGCCACACCGGCTTCACGGCGCTGGCGGGCGGCCGTAGCCGCTGGCGCGATTACTCGCCGGCGACCCGCAACCTGTCCGACGCCATCGTCCGCGAGGCGGGCGCCCAGGGCGCCCTGATCGGCATCACCTTGGCCACGGATCTCATCGGCGGGACTTCGATGGCCTCGGTCGTTCGCTCGATCATCCACGCCGTCCGGCTCGTCGGGCCCAGCCAGGTCGCCATCGGCTCCGACTTCGACGGCGCGCTGCGCATGCCCTTCGATGTCCGCGGGTTGCCGGCCCTGACCGCTGCCCTCCTGGAGGCCGGTCTGGACCGCGACGCGGTGGCCGGGATCATGGGCGCGAATGCCGTCCGAGGCCTGCGTGCCGCCGCGAAGCCGAGCGGCCTGCCTGCGTACACTGGCGCCGCCGACTGAACGGCTCCAGGGGGCCGACCGAGGGACGCCGCGCCGATGGAACGTCTGACCCACGGGGTCGAGCTGCTCGACGGCCCGCTCGACGACCGTGCGGCCCTGGCCGGCAACCTGCGCGACCTGCGCCGGATCAACCGATGGCTCGGGGGCGTGCGGCTGAGCTCGGCCGGCATCGAGGCGCTGGCGGCGCATCGACTCGACCTCACGCTGCTCGACATCGGGACCGGCGGCGCGGACATCCCCATCGCGTTGCTCCGGGCCGCGGATCGTCGCGGTCGGCAGCTGTCTGTGGTCGGTGTCGACAGCCGTCCCGAGATCGTGGCCATCGCGAGGTCGGCCGCAGAGGCCGCATCCGTGGACGTGGCACGCCTTGAGATCGTGGTCGCCGATGGGCGCTCCATCCCGTTCCCCGACCGGTCGTACGACGTCGCCCACGCCTCGCTCATGCTCCATCACCTCGAGCCCGACGACGCCGTCGCGCTGCTGCGCGAGATGGGGCGTGTCGCCCGGCTGGGGATCGTCGTCAACGACCTCGATCGAAGCCGCCTCGGCTGGCTCGGCGCCTGGCTCATGGGCCACCTGCTGACCGGCAACCGGTACACGCGCGTCGATGCGCCGCTCTCCGTGCGACGCGCCTACCGCCGCGATGAGGCGGCCGAGCTGATCCGAGCAGCCGACCTCATCCCGGTCTCGACCTTCCGCGGTTCATTCGGCCAGCGCTATGCGATCGCGGCGGTCCCGCGCTCGCAGGTCGACGACCGTGAGCTGCGGGATCCGCGGGGTGTCGGCGAGTGACGGCCGAGCAGGTCGAGGTCGCGATCGTGGGCGGCGGGCCGGCAGGCGCCGTCGCGGCGGCTCGGCTGGCCCAGCTGGGACACGAGGTCCTCGTCCTCGAGCGGGCCCCGGCAGTGGCGGTGGCGGGCCTCCGGCGTCTTCACGTCGCCCGCCGCAGTCGTCGCCCTGCGCCGGATGGGCCTGGATGAGGCGACCCTCCGCGCCGTCGCGCGTCCGATCCCGGCCATGCGCGTCGAGACACCCGGTGGGTCGGCCTTTCGGCTGACCTACGGCACGGAGACCGGCGGCGAGCCGGCCGTCGGCTTCGATCGCTCGACGCTCGATCCCGCCTTGCTGACGATGGCAGAGGGGGCCGGCGCGGAGGTGCAGCGGGGCTGGACCGTGGCGGACTACGACCCGGCCGTCGGCCAGCTCGAGCTGCGGCGGGACGACGGGTCGCCGGGCCAGCTCCGGGCGGATGTCGTCATCGGCGCCGATGGCCTGCGGTCGGTCGTCGCCACGGCGACCGGCGTCAGGCGACGATCGCGCCTGGGGCCACGCGTCGGCCTGACCTACCACCTCCGAGATCCGGAGCCGTCCGGCACGCACGATGCCCGGATGCGCGTGTTCGACGATGGCTACGTCGGAATCGCGCCGGTCGCCGGCGGGCGCGTGAACATCGGCATCGTGCTCGGGCGAAGCTGGCGGGCGGAGCTGGCCGAGCCGCGGGGCGGCGGCCATCGCCGACGACATCGTGGCGGCCACCCCGCCGACGGCAATCGACGCCGCGGCCTGGCGCACGACCGAGCGGACCGATGCCATCGTCGGTGCCTCACCGCTCGGCCATCGCGTCAGCCGTCGCGCGGGCACGCGCTGGCTGCTGGTCGGCGATGCCGCCGGCTTCCTCGATCCCTTCACGGGCGAGGGGCTCCATCGGGCGCTCGTCTCGGCCGAGCTCGCGGCCGCGGCCGTCCATGCACGTGCGCGCGGGCGACGCGGGGCGTTCGAGGCGTACGAGCGAGCGATGCAGCGACGCTTCCTCGCCAAGGACGGCGTCTCCTGGCTCGTCCAGGCCTTCCTGACCAGGCCTGCCTTGTTCGAGTACGCCGCCCGGCGGATCGCCGACCGCTCGGCCGTCCGTGCGACGATGGGTCTCGTGATGGGTGATCTCGTGCCGCCCAGCCGGGCCCTCGATCCGCGCTACCTCGTCCGGTTGCTCGCGCCAT
>CAVYZQ010000023.1:0-53154 GCA_963772995.1 uncultured Chloroflexia bacterium
CTGACCCGCCCGGCACGCCGCAGGCCCCAGGGCACGTCCGCCCCATCCGGTGAGCGGCCGGCCAGAGGTGATCCATGAAGGAGAGATCAGCATGGGGATGGAAGCGAACGAAGGCGACATGGAGACGGACGAGCCGGCACTCGCCGCCCCGGTGCTCGGCGAGTCGCGCTGGCCGATGGCGATCGCGGTCCTCGTCCTCATGGCCGCCGCGCTCATCGCCCCGCCGCGGCTGACCATCCTGCCCGGCTGGGTCCTGGCGGCGATCGAGGGTCTCCTGCTCCTCGCGCTCATCGTCGCGGATCCCGGCCGCATCGACCGGACCGGGCCATGGCAGCGGCGAACGTCCATCGCTCTGGTCGTCGTGATCCTCGCCAGCACGCTCGGAGCCACGGCGCTCCTCATCTACGACATCCTGTCCGGGTCCTCCCTCACGAGCCAGGCCGACCAAGTCCTCCTCGCCGGGGCGAAGGTCTGGCTTGGCAACAACATCGCCTTCGCGTTCCTCTACTGGGAGTTCGACGCGAGTGGACCGGCCGCTCGTGCCCACGGGATGCCTCGCTATCCGGCCCTCGCGTTTCCCCAACAGCTCAGCCCGGACCTCGCGTCGCCTGGATGGCGGCCCGAGTTCATCGACTATCTATACGTGGGCTTCACCACTGCCAACGCCTTCAGCCCGACCGACACGATGCCGATGGTCCACTGGACCAAGGTGGCGATGGGCACGCAGGCGCTCATCTCCTTCGCCGTGGTCGGCCTCGTCCTCGCCCGGGCGGTCAACGTCCTCGATTGATGAGCCGTTCGGGACAACGCGTGTGGCCTTCGCCCTAGACAGCGGGATGGCGCGCGGCGAGTATTGTGGACGTTGATTCGGTCGGGGGACGCGATCAATCGCCTCTACGCGGTCTGGGCTGCAACCCCCGATGTGACGGTCGACAGGATGGCGTCGATCTCGAGGGTGGCGAGGGTCATGCGACACCGCGCGGACGCACCGAACGGCAGGCTTTCGAGGGCCATGGGATGACCGAGGCGGTCTCGTCGCGCCCCTCGCGCCTGCACAGGCGACCAGGGCCTTCTACCTGCTCGGCCGGTTCCGGGTCAGGGTCGCCGACCACGTGATGGCCGGCCTTGACGGGGCGAAGATCCAGGAGCTGCTGGGTTACCTCCTCCTTTTCAGGCACCAGCAGCACAATCGCGAGATCCTCGCGGACGCGCTGTGGGCCGGCCGATCGACCGCGCAGTCGCGCAAATCGCTGCGGCAGGGACTGTGGCGGATCCAGTCCGCCCTCGCCCCATCGGGCGGCGACCTCCTGGTGGTCGACCTCGACTGGATCGGCGTGAACGAGGGCGCGCTCGGCTGGCTCGACATCGCCGAGTTCGAGTCGGCGCTGACTCGCACCAAGGGCATCCGGGGACGCGAACTCAGCGTGCAGGCGGCGCGGGACCTCAGGCAGGCGACCGACCTTTACGCCGGGGACCTGCTCGAGGGCTGGTACCAGGACTGGTGCATCTACGAACGGCAGCGCTACAAGGCGCGCTACATCGCGATGCTCGAGAAGCTGCTCGAGTATTCGGAGGCGCATCGTGAGCTGGAGGACGCCCTTCACTACGGCGAGCTGATCCTCGAGCACGACCGAGCCCACGAGCGGACACACCTCCGGATGATGCGGATCCACTATCTCTCGGGCGATCGGACGGCCGCATTGCGCCAGTTCCGGAGCTGTGCGGACGTCCTCGAGCAGGAGCTCAGCGCCCGGCCGGCGGCCCGAACCATCGAGCTCTACGACCAGATCCGAACCGATCAGGTGTCGGAAGAGGCACTCAACGAGCCCGACTGGGCCTGAAGAGACGGCGCGCGAGACGGCCGCACGACGCCACCAAGACGTTGCTCGGACGCGCTCCCTGTATCCCGTCGGAGTGCATGTGACAAACGCCGAAGCGACGTCCTACTCGTTTCTCCTCAGGCTCTGGGCTGAGGGCCTGCCCGCGGATCCGGGACCGGTTCATTGGCGGGGGCACATCACGAACCTGATCGACGAACGGCGCCGGTACGTCGAGACCCTCGACGACATCGTCGCGTTCATCCAGCAGTACCTCGACCTCGCGGGCGGGCGCTCGCCCGACGGCGACACCGATGAGGACGTGCCTCAAAGGAAGGACAGGCCGGTCGAGCCACCCGGGGGGCGGCCATGACGGGCCGGCCGCTGGTGAGCTGCATCATGCCGACGCGCAATCGGCGCCGGTTCGTCGCCCAGGCGATCTGGTATTTCCTCCGGCAGGACTACGACCAGCGCGAGCTGGTCATCGTCGACGACGGCGACGACCGGGTCGCGGATCTCGTCCCGGCGGACGACCGGATCCGGTACGTCGCCGTCGAGCCGGGGCGATCGATCGGCGCCAAGCGGAACATGGCGTGCGAGCTCAGTCGAGGGGACCTCATCGCCCATTGGGACGACGACGACTGGCACGCGTCCGATCGACTCACCCGGCAGGTCGAAGTCCTCATGGCATCCGGCGCGGACGCATGCGGGGCAGGGACACTCCTCCACTACCAGCCGATGCGCGGCGAGGCGTGGCTGTATCGGCCCTTGCCGGGCGACCGGCCGTGGCTGGCCGGCGGCACACTGATGTACAGGCGGTCTGCCTGGGCGCAACATCCATTCGCGGACACGTCGAACGGAGAGGACGGGGCGTTCGTCGCCGCGCTGCGACCGCAGGCGGTGCGGACCATCCCCGACGGCCTGTACGTCGCGGTCGTCCACGGCGGCAACACCGCGATCAAGCGCTTCACCGATCCGCGCTGGGAACGCCGGCCACTCGACGAGGTGGCGCGACTCCTGGCGTTCGATCGCGACTTCTATACGCGTTTGCGAAACGGCTCGACAGCCCCCGGCGTCGCCGGCCGACGCCGTTCCGAGGCGTCCATCACGGTCGCCGCCCCCTTCCTGATCTACGACGGCTACGGCGCGATGTCCGAGTACATCGTGCTCGGGATGGCCCGCGCGGGCGCGACCGTCAACGTCGTCCCGCTCAGTCTGGACCTGTCGGGCATGTCGGCCGAGGTGGCCGAGTCTCGTCGCGGCGTCGCGCCCGGAGCCCGACGCTCCCATCCTGTACGACGGCTGGCCGCGCCCGGACCTCGAGCGGTTCCGCCACAGCCGCGAGCTGTTCTTCCACACGATGTGGGAATCGAGCCGCCTCCCTGCGTCTTGGCCCGCGCGCCTCAACGAGGCTCGTGCCGTGATCGTCCCGACAAGGTTCGTGGCCGACGTCTGCCGCCGAAGCGGCGTCACCGTCCCGGTCCACGTCGTCCCCGAGGGCATCGACCCGGCCGTCTATCGCTACGAGTCACGGCCCCAGCGCGACGGGCTCGTCACCCTGATGGTCGGTCCCCTGATCGGGCGCAAGCACACGTTCGAGGGGATCGCCGCGTGGAAGATCGCGTTCGATGGCGATCCGGCGGCCCGCCTGATCCTCAAGGCGCGGTTCGGCTTCGCCAACTACGTGCCCGACGACCCGCGCATCACCTTCGTCGACACGAACGAGACGACGCGCGGCATCGCGCACTGGTATCGCGAGGCGGATGTCCTCATGGCGCTCGGCAACGAGGGTTTCGGATTGCCCCTGATCGAGGGCATGGCCACGGGACTGCCGGTCATCGCCCTGACATCCGAAGGCCAGGGAGACGTCTGCCGGGAAGTGCCGGACCTCGTCCTCGGCATCGAGCCCGACACATGGGAAGCTTCGAACGAGCCCGCGTTCGGCCCGGCCGGACGGCGGGGCGTGCCCTCGGTCCCCAAGGTGGCGGCGGCGTTGCGATGGGTCGCGACACACAGGTCCGAGAGCCTGGAGATGGGCCGGGCCGCGTCGGACTGGGTCCGCGCCAACCGGGACGTCTGGGCGAAGGGCCCCGCGCTGCTCGACGTGATGGAGCGCCGGGTCGATCCGCCGCGCTCGCTGCGCAGGACGCGGACGCTGTGGGTGCCGGGCACCGGCCGGCCGTGCGGCATCGCGGAGTACACCGCCTATCTCGCTTCACTCGATGCCCCCGAACGTCCGGGTGACACCGGACGCGCCGGCGGCGGCCTCGCTGAGGCTGCTCCACGTGCAGCACGAGGACGGCATCGTCCGCGACCCTGAGCTGACGTGCGTCGTCCAGGAGGCCCGCCAGTCGCGCGTTCCGATCGTCGTCACGGAGCACTCCGTCCGAGGAGGGTTGAGGGCGTGGGAGCGCGACGCCGACGTCCTCGTGGCGCTCACCTCGGCCGGAGCCGACATCCTGCGCGGTCGATGGCCCGACAAGGACGTTCGTCACATGCCGCACGGTTGTCCGACCTGGTTCCCGCCGCGCAAGCCGACGGTCGGGGCGGTGATCGGCGCGTTCGGCTTCATGGCTCCGTACAAGGGTTTCGGCGCGCTTCTCGGTGTCCTGCCCGAGGTCGAAGGATCCAGCCTCGTGCTGTACAGCTACGCGCACTCCGCAGATGCCGCCGCGCGCTGGGAGGCCGCCGCGCAGGGCTACCCGGTTCGATGGACGAGCGATCTCCTGCCGGTCGAGGAGGTCGCCCGGCGCCTGGCCGCCGAGGCGGACGTCCTGGTCTTCTGGTACGACGACGTGCCCCACGCGTCGGCCAGCGGTGCCGTGCGGGTCGCGCTCGCGTCCGGCGTGCCCGTGCTCACGTCGCGGACCGGCTGGTTCGACGACCTCGCCGACGTCACCTACCAACCCGACGACCTGGCGGCCGGCATCCGGCGCCTTCTCGAGGACCGGGAGCTTCGGGACGGCCTGGTCTCGAATGCACGCGATCACTGCCACGAGCACAGCTGGGAGCGGACGGCCAGGGACCACGTCGCGCTCTGGGAATCCCTGGAAGCAGCGTAGGAGGAACGGGAATGCCGGCTACGTACACCTACCCCGGCGTCTACGTCGAGGAGCTGCCGAGCGGCGTCCGCACGATCGTCGGGGTCAGCACCTCGGAGACGGCGTTCGTCGACGTGTTCGCGCGCGGGCCGGCCGACCAGGCGGTCCGCATCACCAGCTTCGGCGATTTCGAGCGCACCTTCGGCGGCCTCGACCCACGGAGCGAGGCCAGCTACGCGATCCGCCAGTACTACCTGAACGGCGGGCAGATCGCCTGGGTCGTCCGGGTCAACGCCGGCAACGCGGCCACCGCCGACCTCGACCTGGCCGGGGGTTCGCCGCCGCAGAACACCATCACGGTCTCTGCCGCGAACCCAGGCGTCTGGGGCAACGAGCTCCAGGTCGCGGTCATCCAGCAGGGACCGGCCGACCAGTTCGACCTGTTCGTCCGACAGGTCCGCGACGTCAGCGGCAGCCGCCAGGTGGTGGCGACGGAGGTCCATCGGAACCTCACGATGGTCCAGGGTGACCCGCAGTTCGCCGCGGACGTCGTCAACGGCGCATCGACGCTCGTGACGTTGGAGGACGCGGGACTCGGGAGCCGTGCCGAACGGCTTCGCGCCGACCCCGAGCGGCGGGGCCCCCGAGGGCGCGTTCTTCAGCCTGTCGGGCGGTGACGACGGCAATACCTTCGACTCGGCGAACCAGCTGGCCGACTCGGGCGGGCTGGCGGCGGCCATCACGGGTGACGAGACGGCCAAGACCGGGCTCCGTGCCCTCGACCGCATCGAGCCGTTCATCTTCAACCTGCTGTGCCTCCCGGCCGCGGCGCTTCTCGACGACACGGACGCGACCGCCGTCCTCAGTGACGCCGCCAAGTACTGCGCGGACAAGCGAGCCTTCCTGATCATGGACATCCCGCCGGCGGTGACGACGGTCGGGACCGGCGGCAACGGGATGACCAAGTGGATGGCCGACAACGACGGCCTCCGAACCGACAGCGCGGCCGTGTACTTCCCGCGGCTGCAGATCCCCGATCCGCTCAACGGCAACCGCCTCCGTGACGTCGGCCCGAGCGGCACGATGGCCGGTGTCTATGCCCGGACGGACTCGAACCGCGGCGTCTGGAAGGCGCCGGCGGGCACCGATGCGTCGCTGCGCGGCGCGCGACTCGCCCTGAAGGTCACCGACCTCGAGAACGGCGGCCTCAACCCGATCGGCATCAACGTGCTCCGCAACTTCCCGATCTTCGGCGCGGTGGCGTGGGGGGCGCGGACCCTCGACGGCGCCGACCAGAAGGCGAGCCAGTGGAAATACATCCCGATCAGGCGGACGGCCCTGTACATCGAGGAGAGCCTGTTCGAGGGTCTCAAGTGGGTCGTCTTCGAGCCGAATGACGAGCCGCTCTGGGCTCAGATCCGCCTGAACGTCGGCGTCTTCATGAACGGCCTCTTCCGCCAGGGGGCGTTCCAGGGGACGACCCCGCGCGACGCCTACTTCGTGAAGTGCGACAAGGAGACGACGACCCAGGCGGACGTCGACCGCGGGGTCGTGAACATCGTCGTCGGCTTCGCGCCGCTCAAGCCGGCCGAGTTCGTCGTCATCCAGATCCAGCAGATCGCCGGGCAGCTCGAGACCTAAGGAGGCCGTCCATGCCGCCATTCAGCGTCAACTCATCGCGTTTCGACCCGTACAAGAACTTCAAGTTCAGGGTCAAGTGGGACGGCCGCTACGTCGCCGGGGTCAGCAAGGTCGGGGCGCTCAAACGGACGACCGAGGTCGTCAAGCACCGGGACGGCGGGGATCCCAGCAGCAGCCGGAAGTCGCCGGGCCGGTCGGAGTACGAGGCCATCACCCTCGAGCGCGGTGTCACTCACGACCTCGAGTTCGAACAGTGGGCGGCGAAGGTCTGGAACTTCGGGAACGGGCTCGGGTCCGAGGTGTCGCTCAAGGACTTCCGCAAGGACATCATCATCGAGGTCTACAACGAGGCGGGCCAGCTGGCGCTCGCCTACAAGGTCTTCCGGTGCTGGGTGTCCGAGTTCCAGGCCCTGCCGGACCTCGACGCGAACGCCAACGCCGTCGCGATCCAGCACATCAAGCTCGAGAACGAGGGCTGGGAGCGTGACGTCGAGGTGCCCGAGCCGGCCGAGCTGTCGCTGGCGCAATGATCGTCGCGGAGACGGTCGACGCCCTGACGGATGAGGGTCTTCTCGAGACCTGGACGGCGGGACGTCACTCGAACGTGGCGGAGCGCGCCGAGCTGTTGCTGGCGACCGCGGGCGTCCGCGTCCCGCCCGACGAGCTGACGCTCGGGGCGCTGGACGCGCACCTGCTCGACCTGCGGGCCGCGGTATTCGGGCCACGCGTGGAGCTGACGGCCGACTGCCCGGCGTGCGGCGACCAGCTGCAGACCGGCTTCGACATCGATGACGTCCGCGTTGGCGGGGAGCGGAGCGATGCGCTCCTCGAGGTCGCCACGTCCGACGAGGCGTATCGAGTCCTGTTCCGTCTGCCGACGCTCGCGCGATCTGCGGGTCCTCGGCGGTGCCGCCAGCGTCGAGGAGGCACGGCTGACGCTCATCCGACGATGCGTCGTGGACGCACGGCTGCTGGGCACGCCGGTCGACGCCGATTCGCTTCCCGACGAGGCCGTGCAACTGATGGCCGACGTCATGGCCGCGAACGACGGCCAGGCGGACGTCCGCTTCGCGATGGCCTGTCCGACGTGTCGCCACGAGTGGGAGGCGCGGTTCGATGTCGGGGCGTTCGTGTGGACCGAGATCGACGCCCGGGCGCGGCGGCTGATCGTCGACGTCCACACCCTGGCCACGGCGTACGGCTGGAGCGAGGCCGACGTCGTCCGCCTGCCGGCCTGCGCGACGCCAGGCGTACGTGGACCTGGTGCTCGGATGAGCGACTTCCTGTCGGTCGTCGCGAGGCGGGCGCTCGGGGAGCCGCCGGAGGTCCGCCCGGTCGTGCCACCGGTGATACCGCCGGGCGTGCAGCCGGTAGCGGGGGGCCGGTCGGCGCTGCGTGGTGGCCAGGAGCAGTGGCCGCCCCGGTCGATCGGGGATGAGCAGGTCCCGCAGGCGGCGGGCGCCCGGGCGACGAGCCTGACCGAAAGCAGGGCAGCGGCCACGGCGTCTTCAGACCGGCCGCCGGCACCATCGGCGACGCGGGCCGTCCATGCCGCCGCGGCAGGCTGCGTCTCGCTCTGCGCCGTCGCCGTCCGAAACCGAGCCCGCCTGGACCGCGCGAACGAGGGAGCCACCGAGGTGGTCCGACGTGAGCCTCGCATCGCGTCGAGCGGACGTGACCGAGTGGCTCGACCCCGAACGGACCGCGGCGACCGCCACGACCGCCGAGATCGCGAGCGGCGACCCTGCCTCCGGTCGCGGTGCGAGCGCCTGTCCCCTCGCTCCTCGACCTCGTCGTGCCGGCACGAGGCGCCCGACCCTCGAGCCGCTCCCGGACGAGCCACCGTTCGACTCGCCCACCACGACAGGGCTCGCCGGCGCGGCCGCTGCCCGTCGAGGCAGTGAAGACGGCGCCCGCGCCCGTCCCATGGAAGGCTGGGAGAGGGGACGACGACCGCGACGAGCGGCCGACCGTCCATGTCTCGATCGGCCGGATCGAGGTCCGCTCCGCCGCACCCGCCGCCGCGCCGCCCGCGCCGCCTCGGCCGGTCGGCCCGCGCGTGACACTCGACGACTACCTCACCCGCCGCGACGTCCGAGATCGCCGATGAGCAATCCGCTGGCCATCGCCACGGTCACCGCGACCTTCGCCCAGTTGCTCGGTCGCGTCATCGAGGATGCCTCGCTGTCCGGCGCGCACGTGACCACGGTTCCCCCGGACGTCGCCGCCACCGCTGCCGCGGATCGCCGCCTGAACCTCTTCCTGTATGAGGTCGTGCCCGACCCCGCGTCGCGCAACGCGCGACTGCCCGTGCGTCGATCGGATGGACGGATGACGGACCCGCCGGTCGTGGCGCTCAACCTCCACTACCTGGTGACGGCATTCGGCGACAACAACGACGAGCTGGATGCGCACCATCTCCTGGCCCACGCGATGAGCCTCGTCAACGACGAGCCGGTCCTCTCGCCGGCGTCGATCAGGGCGGCCATCGCCGCCGAGCCCTCGGTCGCCGGGTCCGACCTGCCCGACCAGGTGGAGCTCGTCCGGCTGTGCCCCATCCCGATGTCGACGGACGACCTCGCGAAGCTGTGGGGGATGTTCCCGGACACGCACTACCGGCTGTCCGTCGCCTACGAAGCATCGGTCGCGCTCATCGAGCGCCGCCACCCGACGACCAGCGCGCCGCCGGTCCTGCGGCCCGGCCTTGCCGTCCTTCCGCTCCGGCGTCCGGTCATCGAATTCGATCGCGCCGCCGATCGTCGCGTCGGGTGGCTCGCTGGTCGTCTCGGGTCGGAACCTCCGCGCCGACGACGTGGAAGTCCTCGTGGGTGGGTCTCCGGTGACGCCGACCACCCTGACCGACCGCCGGATCGAGCTGGCGGTGCCCGCCGCGACAACGGCCGGTGTGACGGCGCTCCAGGTCATGCACCGGCTGGCGCTCGGGCAGCCGCCGCTCCCGCATCGCGGCTTCGAGTCGAACGTGGCGGCGTTCATCCTGGCGCCGCGGATCACGACCTCGACGCCGGTGTCGGTCGCCCGGGGGGCCGGCCTCGCCCTCTCGTTCGTCCCTGCGGTCAGCCGATCGCAGCGGCTCTCGATCCTGATCGGCGACCGGGAGATCGTGATCCCGCCGGCCACGGTCGGCGACGTTCCGATCACGACGATGACGTTCCCGGTCCCCGCCGACTTCCCGACCGGAACGTTCCTCCTCCGGCTGCGAGTGAGCGGCGCGGACAGCCTGCTCGAGGTCGATGACGACCCGAACAGCGCGACATTCGATCAGTTCATCGGCCCGAACGTCACGGTGACCTGACGATGGCGAGCGCGACGATGCCGACCACGACCGACTCGTGGACTGACGCGAACCAGCGCGTGCTGGGCGCTCATGTGGCGCGGGTCAAGCTCCGCGTGGAACGCCATCTCTCGACAGACCCCGACGACCACGAATGGGTCCATCGCGAGCGTGAGGCGGCCAGGCGCGTGAGGTCGGCGGAGGGAGATCTGCCGTCGCCGTCCGCCCTCGACACCCTGTGCGCGACGTTCGGACTGTCGCCGTTCGAGCGCGACGTGGTCCTCCTGGCGGCCGGACCGGAGCTCGACGGGTCGTTCGCATCGGCGTGGGGTGGAGGTGGCGCGCACGACGGGGAGATGCCGACCTTCGCGCTCGCCCTCAGCGCCCTGACCGATCCCCATTGGTCTGCCATCACCCCGGGCGGGCCGCTTCGCCACTGGCGACTGGTGGAGCTGGGCCCCGGATCCGGCGTCACGACCGGCGGGTTGCGCATCGACGAACGGATCCTCCACGTCCTTGCCGGAGTCCAGCAGCTCGACGAACGCCTCGACGGTATCGTCGACGTCGCGTCGGGAACCGGAGCGCTGCCGCCGTCTCAGCGGGCCGCCGTCGACTCCGTCGTTCGGATCTGGACGCAGCCGGGCCGCCTGCCGACGATCGTCCAGCTGTGCGGCCCCGATCGGGCTGCCAGGACGGCCGTTGCCGGCGCCGCGTGTGCGTCCATCGGGATCCCGCTGAACGTCCTCCGGATCGAGGCGCTTCCGTTGGCCGCGGCTGAGCAGGAACTCATCCGGCGGTTGTGCGAGCGCGAGACCGCGCTGACCGGCTGTGCGCTCCTTCTCGACTGCGATCCGGGCGACGCGCGGCTCGACGAGGCAGCGTTCGGCGCTGGTCTCCGCTTCGCCGACCGATTCCGCGGCCGTGTCCTGCTCGCCGCACGCGAGCCCGTCGTCGGCTTCGACCGTCCATCCGTCCGGGTGGACGTCCAGAAGCCCGCGAGCCATGAGCAACGCGCGATCTGGGCCTCAGCGCTCCAGCCCATGGGCCACGCGCTCAACGGCGAGGTGGATGACGTCGTCGGGCAGTTCGACCTCAGCACCCGGTCGATCGAGGCCGCCGCGTCGATGGTCCTCGCCACCCCCGCGCTCGATGGCGACCGGGACCTCTCACGGATCCTCTGGGACGCGTCCCGGTCGCAGGCGAGGCCGCGGCTCGACGATCTCGCGCAGCGGATCGAGCCGGCGGCGGCCTGGGACGACCTCGTCCTCCCCGAGTCGCAGCGGCAGTCGTTGCGCGAGATGATCGTCCACGCCCGCTACCGCTCGCGCGTGTATCGGGACTGGGGCTTCGTGGACAAGGGCCTCCGCGGACTCGGTATCAGCGCCCTCTTCAGCGGCCCCAGCGGGACTGGCAAGACGATGGCCGCCGAGGTCCTGGCGGGTGAGCTTCGGCTCGATCTCTACCGGATCGACCTGAGCTCTGTCGTGAGCAAGTACATCGGCGAGACCGAGAAGAACCTTCGACGCGTGTTCGACGCGGCGGAGGACGGGGGCACGATCCTCCTCTTCGACGAGGCGGACGCGCTGTTCGGCAAGCGCAGCGAGGTCAAGGACAGCCACGACCGGTACGCCAACATCGAGGTCGGCTACCTCCTCCAGCGGATGGAGGCCTATCGCGGGATCGCGATCCTGACGACGAACCTGAAGAGTGCCCTGGACTCGGCGTTCCTGCGGCGGCTGCGATTCATCGTCTCGTTTCCGTTCCCGGATCCGACGGCTCGTGCGGAGATATGGCGGCGGATCTTCCCGGCGGCCGCCCCCGTGGAGGGCCTGCAGCCGGAGACACTGGCACGGCTCAGCGTCACGGGCGGAAGCATCCGCAACATCGCCCTGTCCGGGGCCTTCCTCGCCGCCGAGGCCGGGGACGCGATCCGCATGTCGCATCTTCTCCAGGCCGCCCGAAGCGAGTACGCCAAGCTCGACAGGCCGCTCACCGACGCCGAGATCGGAGGGTGGTGATGCGACGAGCCAGGGCTGGGACCGTCGAGCACTCGATCGAAGACATCGTGATCGCTGGCGACTCGCGACTGGATGTCGCCGCCACGGACGCGTTTGCCCGGGGGTCGCGATGACGGTCCACCAGGAGTTGGCGACGCGACCGACCCACGCGACACGATCGCAACGAACACCTCCCGTCCGCCCGGCGTTCGCTGCGAACGCGCGCGCGCAAGGAAGCG
This sequence comes from uncultured Chloroflexia bacterium, assembly GCA_963772995.1. GTDB lineage: Bacteria > Chloroflexota > Limnocylindria > Limnocylindrales > CSP1-4 > SPCO01. Next base: position 12,028 of record CAVYZQ010000023.1, read on the forward strand.
CGTCGTCAGCAACAGCGGGGCGCGACTATCGGTTCGGCAGCGTGCCGGTCCAACCGGATGTCGTCGGCCCGGCGCCCGACTCGCATCGAGAGGCGCGACACGAACGCCGTGCCGGCCACGACCTCATTCGCCGGCACGACCTCGGCGAGGTATTCGAGCGAGCGGACGGCGTCGGCTCGGCGGCCGCGATCCTTCCGGCCAAGGCAGAGGATGACGGTGCCTGCGCGGAATGCGATGCCGACGAGACGTCGCCGACGGTAAATCCCAGGCCTCCCACGACGACGACCCGTCCGACCGGCACGGCGGCGGGACCGGGAACGGGAACGGGGACCGCTGTTCCATGTGCCCAGCCCGTGAACTGGACGCACACGGGCGCCCGCGACTTCGGCCCTGATGCCATCCGCATCGACATCACCTGGGCGAGTTCGACCGGCAACCTCGCCGACCTGTCCAATTGCACCGTCCGCGAGGTCGTCAATTACGACCCGATCCCGAATCCGCCATTCCTGTGGAACCCGCCCAATCCGACGATCTTGACGGTTGCGGGCACCCTCGGAGCGGGGATGGACACCCATTCCTACCCGCTCGGGCTCAAGACCGGGATCACGGATCCACGCGAGGCCGGGACGATGACGGCCCACCAGACCTATCAATTCCGGTGCACGGGGCCCGGATGTTCGGGAAGCTGGACCGATTTCCCGGGCCAGACCTACGACATCACACGCGAGGTCTTCGCCCAGTACGTCTGGCTCAACCCCTGGCGCTACGAGATCACCAAGACCGGGACGGGCACCGGGAACACGTTCAAGTACTCACGGCAAGTGGAGATCCCGGAACCGTGACATCGACATGCTGAGCCACGAACGCGAGGCGGGCCTGCGCGGCTCATTCACCCCCGAACGTCACGAGTACCGCCTCGGTGAGCCGATCTGGATCACCCTCGCGGTCTCGAATGCGGCGGATTCCGACGTTTTCGTCTTCCTGCCACAGGGCAGGGCGAATGGCGTCGCCCTGCGCGTTGAGGGTGGGGTCGAGGGCGAGGACTACCTGATCAAGGGGCTCGAGTCCGAGCCCGAAGCGGGTCTCGTCGGTGAATCACGGCTCGAGCCGGGAGGCTCGATATCGGCCCGCTACGCCCTGACTGATTGGATCACCTTCAACGAGCCGGGCTCGTACACCGTCGAGTGCTCTGTCGAGATCGAGGCCGCCACTGCGAGCCTCCGCGAGCCGGACAGGGAGCGCGAGGACGCGACGGCCCAGATCTCGACGAGCATCCCGCTGACGATCGAGGCCCCGGCATGAGCACGTCCTGGGCCGGGCGGCGCAACCTCGAGGTGCGGATCGAGAACGTCCTCCTTGACGGGGTCGAGGCCACCGACCGGCGGGTCATCGTCTCAGCCCTCGAGGCCGCGCTCGTCGATGTGTTCACCGAGGAGGACGCCGGCCAGTTGGCGCGTGATCGCTCGCTCGATCGGGTGGTCGTGCGAGAAGGCCCGCCGCCCAGGAACGACGCCGACCTCGGGGTGCGCGCCGCACGGTCGATCTTCAGAGGCATCACCGAATGACCGAGGTCGTCGGGCCGCGCAAGGCGAGAGCCGTCCCGTCGGTGGCCGCACGTGCGCCGCGCTCGGTCCAGCGCCGCGGCCCCGCGGAACGAGCAGCCGGACGCTTCGACCACCACCGCTCGGGTCCGATCCAGCGCACGCCGCTCGGGCATGACGCCGCTCCTCCGGTCGACTCGGTCGACGGCACCGTTCGTGGACCCGGCTCGCCTCTACCCACGAACGTTCGCCAGGTCATGGAGGCAGGATTTGGTCATCGATTCGAGAACGTCCGGATCCACACCGACGACGAGGCGGATCGCTCGGCACGCGCCTACGGCGCCTTGGCATACACGGTCGGCGGTCACATCGCGTTCCAGGCAGGCTCGTTCGATCCTTCGTCGACGTCGGGGCAGAGGCTGATCGCGCACGAGCTCACTCACGTCCTGCAACAACGGGGGTCGCCCGGAAGCGCTTCGGCGCAGGCGGATCCGGCGATCAGCCGACCGGAAGACGCGTCTGAGCGGGAGGCGGACCGTGTTGCCCGTGGCGTTGTCCGCTCCCTCGGGACGCCACGCGCATCGGTGGCGCCCGCGGCGTCGATCTCGCGCACGCCGGCGCCGCGTGTCCAGCGCCAGCCCCAACCCGGCCTTCAGCAAGGGACACCCGTTGGTGGTGGCCGGCAAGGCTCGGGAGCGCCTCCCGTCAACCTTGCCGATGAAGCCGTCGCCTACCTCGAAAACATGGCTCGGTTCATCGAAGGGCTTCGCATCGCGAATCGCAGTCGGCCGGGCCCCGACGGCGGCGGATCGCCAGCGAACATATCGGGTCCTGAACCAGGACCGGATCGCCCGCCTGCTGGAGCAGGCCCGGTCGACATTCGAGATCCAGTCCGGGCTCCTTCAGCCCGGCGATACCCACCGGATCCCACTCCGACGGGCGTATCAGCGCGTGCTCGAAGAACTCCGGCTGGCGTCGGAAGCCGCCTCGAGAACTCGGAAGGCATGGACGCGGCCACACGCGACAGCGAGCGCCTGCAGACACCTCCAGAACCAGGCTGCCTGGATCAATCTCGTCCCGACGACAAGTCGGGCCTCGCTGGGACGGCCCTGGGCGCGGACGACGTTGCCCTCGCGCAACTCCACGAGCAGTCGCTCGAGGCCTACCTGAATGGCCTCGTCGCTACCTCCCGAATGCGAACCTCACGCAAGCCCAGAAGAACGACATCCTCGAACGCATCCGGAACGGCGTGCGGCGGGCATTCGTCACCGTCGGGGCCGGTCCGGCCGGCACGATCGACGTGCGGTCCATCACGAATCCACGGATCGCCGACCTGTATCGGCGCGTGACCGCACTCCTGTCGGCCGCGATCGGTGGTGCTCCCCTGAACGTCATCACCGACCAGATGCCGGCATATCAGCTCCCCACGCCCGTGCCCGACGTCACGGCCCAGCTGACCGTCCAGGCCGACGTGACGCATGTGCCCGCCGACGAGCGAATCGCGGTCATCTTCGGCATCCATCACGCTTCGCGAGTCGTCTTCGCACCGCCTTCGACGGTCACCCTGCGAAACGCCGTGTGGCCGGTGATCCTGCTCGTTCGGCGCGGCGGCGCGACGGTCGGTGTCCGGTACGAGCTCAACTTCGATGCAGTCGGAAACGTTCGCGCGGAGCGGCTCGGCGAAGCCGCGCCGAGGGAGCTGCCGGTCGCATTCACGCAGCTGTCCGTGGCGGACAAGAAGGCCCGGATCGTCGCCGACTTCGGGCTTGTCGCAGTCGACGATCGACCCGCAAACGGGGCGCGACCGGTGGCAACGTGGACGCCCGCGGAGCTCGACCAGCTGAAGGCCGCATACGACCTTCTGCCCGCCAGCGATCTCCCTTCACTCGCCGGGGTGTCCGTGGTGCGTGACCACACCGCGCCCCCGATGGCCATTCCGGGAATGATCACCGCTGGGTTCGCTCACACCGGCGCCAACGCTGCGTTCGACATGCCCGGGCCGCCGCCGCACTCGCCGCCTCATATCCACTACTTCGATGCGGCGTTCACCGCGAATGCGGTGGGGTCGGTCGGCAGGCCTGGGTCCGCCGGCCCGGGCGCTGATTGGACCCTCATCCACGAGGTCGGGCACATCCGGATGTTCGCTGCCACGACCGCCGCCAACGCGCAGATCACTGCCGCCAACGCGCAGATCGCTGCCGCCAACCTCAGGCTCCCCCAGCTCAACGCCCCCATCCCGGTTGCCGTCGCACCCAGCCGACAAGCGTGGTCCGCCGCCCGGACGGCGGCAAACACCGCGATCCATGCGTTCCATACAGCCGTCCTGGCCGGTTCGGGGCCGGCCGCGCTCGCGCCATTGCTCGCCGCCGCACAGGCAGCCGTGCAGGCACGCGATCGCGCTCGCGCAAACATGACGACGGTTGGCGTGCCTGCAGGCGTCGTGGCCGCAGCGCTGGCGCTGGACAGCGCGATGGATGCCCTCCTCGCCGCATCGCAGGCGACCGGTGCCGCGAAGCAGCAGCTCCCCATCTTCTCCAGCCTCGCGGCCCGATTCGGGTTCCAGAAGTTCACCGACTACGCGCGGCGATCGGTCGGTGACGACGAATGGTTTGCCGAGACGTACGCGCTGTTCGTGACGGACCCCGATCGGCTCAATCAGATGTCTCGAAACCTCTTCCTGTGGTTCTCGGCGGGTATGCCGATGGACCCGAACTGGAATCCACCGCCATGAGCGGTCTCCGTCCGCCCGCGCGGGATGCAGAGCCGCCCGTCGTGACGTCGCCCAATGCACTTGGGCTGCCGCTCCTCGATCGCGGGGAGGGTTCCTCAGCGACGACAGACCTGGTTGCGCAGCGCTGGCCGGAGATCGAACGCCTGATCGCCGACCGCCGATTCGCGACCGCGCTCGACCGACTGGTCGAGCTCGCACGTGACATGCGGGAAAGCACCGCCGGCGACGATGAGGCCTGGCGTCCGACGCTCGTCGACGCCCGCGGACTCGCCTACGACGCGATCGTCGAGGTCGCGCTCGCCGCCGACGACGCGGCACGCGGTATCGCAGCCCTCGACGAGGCCCGAACCTGGGATCTCGAGCACCGGAGCGATCTCGACGCCAGGCGTTCGCGATTGGAGGCGATGCGCCCATGACTGGGTTCCCCGGCTCGCCGCGAACGATCAAGGGCGCCATCGTCGGGCTCGACCTCATCAACCCGCTCGCCTCGGTGGTCGTCTTCCAGTACAACCCGGATTCGCTGACCGGACGCTCCAGGCGCAGGCGGCCGGCGGGGCGAGCGGGGACCGCTCCGAGCCGATGCGGCTCAAGGGCGCGCCGGTCGAGACGATCAAGCTCGACGTCGAGATCGACGCCACGGACCAGCTCGAGCGGGGCGACGCGACGGCCGCGAGCATGGGCATCGCGCCGCAGCTGTCGGCCCTCGAGATGCTGCTCTACCCGAAGAGCGCCCAGGTCATCCTCAACACCGCGCTGCTGCTGGCCGGGACGATCGAGGTCATCCCGCCGATGGCCGTCTTCACGCTCTTCATCTGGGGTCCCAAGCGCATCGTCCCGGTCCGGCTGACCGAGTTCTCGATCACCGAGGAAGCGCACGACCCGTCGCTCAACCCGATCCGGGCCAAGGTCTCGCTCGGTCTCCGGGTGCTCAGCTACAACGACCTGCCGCCGACCCACCCGGGCTTCGGCCTGTTCCTCGCTCATCAGGTCGTCAAGGAAGCCATGGCCGTCATCGGCAGCGTCGGCAACCTGAGCGCGGTCGCCGGCGGCGACGTCCGGCTGTTGTGAGGTAGGCCATGTTCGAGCAGGACAGTCGCTACGCGCCGATCGACCAGGCGACGATCACGCTGCCCGACGGCCGAACCGTCGCCTACAAGCGCCGGCGCTTCCTGCCCCAGGGCGCGTCGCTGCCGCTGCTCGCCGAGGTCGTCGTCGCCGACGGGCGAGCGGATCGACGTCCTGACCAACCGCACGCTCGGCAACCCGGAGCATTTCTGGCGGATCTGCGACGCCAACGACGCGATGGATCCCGCCGAGGTGGTCGACCAACCGGGTCGAGCGGTGCGCATCCCGGTACCGCAGCCGTGACGCGATGAACCTCCTGGGCGTCCGGCTCACGCTGATGATCGGCCCGACGGTGGCGGTTCCCGCGCCGCCGACGGTGGCGGACGCCCTCCAGAGCGTCGAGGTCACCGAGAGCGATCAGGGGCGGTCCGGCTTCCAGCTGACGTTCTCGACCGGCCGGTCCGGGCCGGAGGGCCTGATCGACCACGCCCTGCTCCTGAACCCCCTCCTTCGCCCGTTCAACCGGGTCATCGTGATGATCGTCCTCGACGTGCTGCCGGTCGTCCTGATGGACGGGATCATCACCCACCAGCAGCTGAGCCCCGGCGACGACCCGGGAACCTCGACGATCACCGTCACCGGCGAGGACGTCAGCGTGATGATGGATCTCGTCGAGAAGGAGCGTCGAACACCCGGCCCAGGACGAGACCGTCATCGCCCTGAAGATCATCGCGAGCTACCCGCAGTTCGGGCTCATCCCCGACGTCCGGCCGCCGACGACGATCGACCCGCCGCTGCCGGTCGAGCGGACGCCGATCCAGCGCGGCGACCGACCGCGCCTATCTCGTCGAGATGGCCTCGCGGTTCGGATACGTCTTCTACGTCCGGCCCGGTCCTGTGCCGTTCACGAACTTCGCCTACTGGGGGCCGCCGGAGCGAGTCGGCGTGCCCCAGCCGGCGCTGTCGGTCGCGATGGGCCCGCACACGAACGTCGACTCGATCAATTTCGAGTACAACGCCATGGAGCCCGAGATGGTGCTCGGCTCGGTCCAGGACCGGATGACCGGGCTGAAGCTGCCGATCATCACCCTGGCCGGGACGCGCCCGCCGCTGTCGGCGATGCCGGCGCTGCCGTTCAACCTCCCGAATGTCCGGACGGTCCAGCCGCAGCCGACCGAAGGGCTCGACCTACGTGCAGGCGCTTCGCCCGCGCTCTCGGCCGGACCGACACGTCGCTCGAGAACGTCGCCAGCGCCAGCGGCGAGATCGACGGCCTGCGCTACGGCGTCCGCGCTCCGACCCGCGCGGTCTCGTCGGCCTTCGCGGCGCCGGGTTCAGCTACGACGGCATCTGGTACGTCAATCGGGTCTCGCACAAGATCAAGCGCGGCGAGTACAAGCAGAGCTTCTCGCTCAGCCGTGACGGGGTCGGATCGCTGACGCCGGCGGTGATCCCATGAGCCGGTTCTACGGCAAGTACCGCGGCACGGTCGAGAACAACATCGATCCGCTGCATGCTCGGGCGGCTCCAGGTCAGCGCGCCGGCCGTCCTCGGCGACTCGACCCTCGCCTGGGCGACGCCGTGCGTCCCGTACGCGGGCTCGGGTGTCGGGCTCTTCCTCATCCCTCCGACCGGCGCGCACGTCTGGGTCGAATTCGAGGGCGGCGATCCCGACCACCCGATCTGGAGCGGCTGCTTCTGGGGGATCGGCGAGGTCCCGGCCGTCCCCGCCGATCCCGCAGATGAAGGTGCTCAAGACCGACGGCGTGACGATCACCCTGAGCGACCTGCCCGGCGCCGGCGGCCTGACCATCGAGGTCAACCCGCCGGTGGTCGCGACGCCGCTGAAGCTCGTGTTCAACGCGACCGGCATCGAGATCACCAACGCGGCGGCGAGCGTCAAGCTCACGCCCGCGTCGGTGTCGATCAACAACGGCGCCCTGGAGGTCATCTGATGCCGGGCTTCCTGGCCCACCTCGGCGCGACCGTCATCTGTGCCCACGGCGGACAGGCCCAGCCGACGTCGCCGAACCCGCGCGTCCTGCTGTCCGGCCAGCCGGCGGTGACGATCGCGGTCCCGTACGTCGTGGCCGGCTGCCCGTTCGTGCCACCGGCCGCCGGTCCGTGCGTGACCGCACAGTGGGTGAGCGGGGCCGTGCGAGTCCTCGTCGGTGGCGTCCCAGCGGTCCTCCAGACGAGCCCCAGCATCTGCGCCCCCACCGGGACGCCGCTCACGGTCCTCGTGACCCAGGCCCGGGTGACCGGGACATGAGGGGGACGTGATGCAGATCGACCATCCGTTCCACGTCGACGGTCGCGGTCGGACGGCGGCGACCGATGCGAACGACCACATCCGGGATCTCATCGAGCAGGTCCTGTTCACCGCGCCCGGCGAGCGCGTCAACCGGCCGACCTTCGGGACGGGCCTGCTCCAGCTCGTCTTCGCTCCCAACAGCGACGAGCTCGCGACGGCGACCCAGTTCCTCGTCCAGGGCGCCCTCCAGCAATGGCTCGGGGAGCTCATCGAGGTCGCGACGGTCGACGTCCGGAGCGACGACTCCACGCTCCGGGTGGTCGTCGAATACCAGGTCCGGCGCGACCAGCGGCGACAGGTCGCCGAGTTCGAGCGGCCGATCTGAGATGGCGACCTGAGATGGCGACCCAGTTCCGCTGCGAGAACGAGCGGCGCCGGAATGCGGTCCGCTTCCCCGACGATGGGGCGGGCAACCCGATCGCGCCGGCGATCAACGGGATCGACTATCTCGAGGTCGCCGCGAGCCAGCGGACGCTCCTCGTCCATTTCATCCATCCGCTGCCGGGCCAGCCGAACGAGGTCCCGTCCGGGCAGCCCGCGCTGACCGCCGGCAACGTCGTCATCGACGGCGGCGTGCGGGTCACCGCGATCCGGGTCGAGGACGCGACAGCCGCCGGCGAGGTCCTGACCGTCGAGGTCGACCGGCCCGGCGACTTCTCGACCTACCAGCTGCGGCTCGTCAACTCCGTGACGGACGGATCCGTTCCCGGCGGGTTTCGACGACCAGCTCGGCTGCCATCGCCTTCTCGTTCAAGGTCGACTGCCCGAGCGACTTCGACTGCGGCCACGTCGGCGCCTGTCCGAGCCCGGTCCTGGTCGCGCCCACGACCGATTACCTGGCCAAGGACTACGCCAGCTTCCGACGGCTGATGCTCGACCGGCTGGCCGTCGTGATGCCCGACTGGGCCGAGCGGAATCCGGCCGACGTCGGCGTGACCCTCGTCGAGCTCCTGGCCTACGCGGGCGACATGCTCAGCTATCGCCAGGACGCGGTCGCCACCGAGGCCTACATCGGCACGGCGCGGCGGCGGACGTCGATCCGCCGCCACGCGCGCCTGGTCGACTACCCGATGCACGAGGGCGCGAGCGCCCGCGCCTGGGTCAGCCTGGCGGTCCGCCAGGACCTCCTGCCCGGCATCGGCGACAGTCCGGTCCTGCCGGCGGGGTCGCAGTTCCTGACCCGCGGCGACGGGCCGATCGGCCTCGACCCGGCCGACCTGCCGCGTGCCCTGTCCGACGGACCGGTCGTCTTCGAGAGCCTGCATCCGGTCGCGGCGCTCACCGTCAAGCGCAACGAGATCGGCTTCTACACGTGGAGCGACGACCGGTGCTGCCTGCCCGCCGGAGCGACGCGGGCGACCCTGGACTGCACCGCGGCCGACGTCGGGCTCGCCCGCGGCGACGTGCTGATCTTCGAGGAGGTGCTCGGTCCCGACAGCGGTCTCGAGGCCGACGCGGACCCCGCGCACCGTCATGTCGTACGGCTCGACCGGACGCCGACCGAGCTCCTGGACCGACTGACCGGCCGAGCCGTCCTCGAGGTCTCGTGGTCCGTCGCCGACGCGCTGCCCGTGCCGCTCTGCCTGTGGGAGGTGCGCGACGCGACGGGCGTCCTCCGCCAGGCCACCGTGGCCCGCGCCAATGTCGTCCTCGTCGATCACGGCCTGACCGTCGCCGGGACCGAGTCGGCGCCCCTGGTCGGTGCCGGCCGTGGCCCCTGACCGTGGTCGTTACGCCCCTCGGCTGGCGGACGACGGCGTGACCTATCGCGTCCCCTACGACGAGTCGGTCGCGCGCGGGCAGCCCGCCGCGACGGCGACCCTCGTCGACCCCCGGAGCGCCGAACCCGCGGTCGAGCTGGCCGGGGACGGCGAGCGCTGGCTGCCGGAGCAGGACCTGCTCGCGCACGGATCGGTTCGACCCGCGGTTCGTCGTCGAGACCGAGAGCGACGGGCGCGCGACCATCCGCTTCGGTGACGACGTCCGCGGTCGCCGGCCGTCGCCGGGAGCGGCATTCATCGCGCGATACCGCGTCGGCGGCGGGACGGCCGGCAACGTCGGGGCGGGCGCCATCGGCCGCCTCGTCCGGCCACCGGGCATCGCGGCCGGGGACCTCCTGCGCGTCTGGAACCCGCTGGCGGCGAGCGGCGGCGCCGGCCCGGAGCCGCTGGAGCAGGTGCGGCTGTACGCCGGCCAGGCGTTCCGGACCCAGGAGCGGGCGGTGACCGACGCCGACTACGCGTCGGTGGCCGGCCGTCACCCCGAGGTGCAGCGCGCCGCGGCGAGCCGCCGCTGGACGGGCAGCTGGCACACGGTCTTCGTGACCACCGACCGACGGCGGGGAGCGGCGGTGGACACCGCCTTCGAGACCGACCTGCGCGGCTTCCTCGAGCGGTTCCGGATGGCCGGCCACGACCTCGAGATCGATGCCCCGCGGTTCGTCGCGCTCGACATCGCGCTGAGTGTCTGCGCCAAGGCGGGCTACATCCGGGCCAACGTCGAGCGCGAGCTCCTCGACGTCTTCGGGAGCGGAACCCTGGCCGGCGGCCGGCTCGGGTTCTTCCACCCGGACAACTTCACCTTCGGCCAGCCGGTGTTCCTGAGCCGGGTCGTCGCGACGGCCATGAAGGTCACGGGCGTCGATTGGGTCGACGTCGACGACACCGGCGGCAAGCCGAACCGGTTCCGGCGCTGGGGCGAGCCCAGTCACGGCGAGATCGCCGCGGGCCGCATCGACATGAACCGGCTGGAGATCGCGCGCCTCGACAACGACCCCAGCCGTCCCGAGAACGGCCGGATCGAGTTCCTCATGAGCGGTGGACGATGAGCATCACCGACGACACCGGGCTCGACGCCTGCGGCTGCTGCGGCCAGGAGGCCGCGCAGGTGGCGGACCCGCTGCGCAACGCGCCGGGCCTCGACGCGCTCCGCTACCGCCTGGCCACCCAGCCGGACATCCTCGCACGGATGCTCGCGGCGCTCCCGCGGGCGGAGGTCGGCGACGACCGCGAACGTCCGCTGGTCGCCTTGACCGCGCGAACGGCGGACGACCCGGCGGTGGCCCTCCTCGATGCCTGGGCGACCGTGGAGGATGTGCTCACCTTCTACCAGGAACGGATCGCCAACGAGGGCTTCCTGCGGACGGCGAGCGAGCGCCGCTCGGTCCTCGAGCTCGCCCGGGCGATCGGATACGAGCTGCGACCCGGAGTCGCGGCGTCCACGTTCCTCGCATTCACGATGGACGACACGACCGGCTCGACGGGCACCGTCACGGTCCCGCCCGGGACACGGGTCCAGAGCATCCCGGTCAAGGGTGGCCTGCCGCAGACCTTCGAGACGAGCGAGGAATTGAAGGGCCGGCCCGTGTGGAACGCCCTCAAGCCGCGGCGCCTCCAGCTCCAGCCGGTCGACCCGTCGGCGCCGGTCATCTTCCTAGACGGTTCCGTGACCGACCTCAAGCCCGGCGATCTCGTGCTGTTCGTCCCGGCCAGCGGCACGCCGGACCAGAAACGTGTCACCAGGGTGACCGCCGAGGTCGCGCTGTCGCGGACGCGGGTCGACCTCGAGAATGCCGAACGCGACGCGCCGCCCTACGTGTTCGTCCCGGCGTCCAGCTACGCGAACGCCGTCATCACGGCCACGCTCTTCGAGAACGCCAACGTCCAGTCGTGGGTGGTCGGCAACCAGTGGAAGGAGGAGGACCTCTCGGCGTTCGTCGCCATGCAGGGCTGGGATTCGGGGGCGCTCGAGGTGACCGTCGCGACCGGGCAGGCACAGGCACCCGTCTACGTCCCGCAGGCGAGCGACGCCCCGCTCCCACCGGCCCAGGTCGGCGTCTACGCCTTCAAGGTCCGGGTCGGTCCCTTCGGCAACAACGCGCCGCGCTGGGGCAGCCTGCCCGTCGACCAGCGCGTCAAGGCGGCCGGGGCTCCGGCGAGCGATCCGCCCTACCCCTCGACCTGGGACGGCAGCTCCGAGCCGCCGATCACGAAGGATTCTGCCGGCAGCACCTTCACCGAGCCGAACTTCTATCTCGAGCGGACCGTGCCCGACATCACCGGGGGGTCGTGGGTCGTCCTGGAACGCTCAGACGGCATCTCCGCGTACCGCGTCGAGGGGACCCTCGACACGTCGCTCGCCGACTTCGCGCTGTCCGCGAGGGTGACCGGTCTCACCGTCCGCGATCCAGACGGCAGCGCGCCCACCGGTCTCTCCGACTTCAAGATGCGATCGACCACCATCCACGCCGACAGCCGCTTCCTGCCGCTGGCCGGTCTGCCGATCGAGGCGGCGTTCGGAAAGGGGACGGTCGAGATCCTCGCAGCTGACCCTTGACACGATGGTGCTCGGGCTCGCCAAGGGCCAGCCCGTGGTCGTCACCGGCGAGCGCGCGGACCTCTCCGGCGTGATCGCCAGCGAGGCGGTCATCCTGTCGGACATCGTCCACAGCGACGGCCTCACGACGCTGTTCTTCGCGTCGGACCTCGTCAACACGTACGTCCGCGCCAGCGCGACGCTCAACGCCAACGTCGCCCGGGCGACCCACGGCGAGACCGTCAACGAGGTCCTCGGAGGGGGCGACAAGAGCCGGCCCAACCAGCGTTTCGCCCTGAAGCGGCCGCCGCTGACATACGTCGCGGGCGGTTCCGGCGGCGCCCAGACGACGCTCGCGGTCCGGGTCAACGACATCCTGTGGGAGGAGACTCCGTCGCTCTATCCGGAAGGGCCGGCCGACGAGACGTACGTCGTCAGGATCGACGACGACCAGGTCGCCACAGTGATCTTCGGAGACGGCGTCCACGGGTCGCGGCCCGCGACAGGCGCCGAGAACGTCACGGCCACATATCGGTCGGGGATCGGGCTCGTCGGGCAGGTCGCCGCGGGCAGCCTGACGCTGCTCCAGACCCGGCCGCCGGGCGTTCGCGGGGTGACGAACCCGGTCGCGGCGTCGGGGGCGGCGGATCCGGAGGTCCTTGCCGACGCGCGGACGAACGCGCCGCTGAGCGTCCTGGCGATGGGCCGGATCGTCTCCCTCCAGGACTACGAGGACTTCGCCGCCGGGTTCGCAGGTATCGGCAAGGCCCAGGCGGTCGAGCTCGTGCGCGGCGAGACCTCGTTCGTCCACGTCACGATCGCGGCCGCCGACGGCTCGGGTGTGGCGCCGGCGTCCGAGCTGTACCTGGCCCTGGTCAAGGAGATCGGCGAGGCGTCCGACCCGATCCGCCACTTCCAGGTCGACTCGTTCCAGCCGATCTTCTTCCACGTGACGGCGTCGATCCGGATCGATCGGCGGTACCGGCCCGACGCGGTCATCGCGGCCGCCCGGGACGCCGTGAGGACCGCCTTCTCGTTCCCGGTCCGGGCCTTCGGGAAGCCCGTCACGGCCGCCGAGGTCGTCACCACGATCCAGGACGTCGCCGGCGTCGAAGCGGTCGACCTCGACTTCCTGTTCCGGGTCGACGACGCGTCGAACCCGCCGCCCGCCTCGCTCGCCTCGATCATCACGGCAGATCGCGCGCGGCTGGTGCCCGGTGGCGCGTTGCCGGCACAGCTGCTCATCGTCAACCCGTTCGGCATCGTGATCACGGACGCGACGCCGCCATGACCGATACCGCCCGCGACACGCTCTACGACCTCCTGCCGGCGATCCACCGTGTGCGCGATGTCGACGGTCGGCGGCCGGGCGCTCGAGGCGTTGCTGGGCGTCCTCGAGGAGGAGCGCCAGGCGCTCGAGGACGACATCGCCCGCCTCTACGACAACTGGTTCATCGAGACCTGCGACGAGTGGCTGGTCCCCTACATCGGCGACCTCCTGGCGGTCCGCGGCGTCCTGCCGATCGAGGCCAGCGGCGTCACCGAGCGGGCGGTCGTCGCCAACACCATCGCCTACCGGCGGCGAAAGGGGACCGCCGCGGTCCTCGAGCAGCTCGCGCGCGACGTGAGCGGCTGGCCGGCCCACGTCGTCGAGTTCTTCGGGCTCCTGGCGACCACCCAGTACATGAACCACGTCCGCCCGGCGAACGTCATCACGCCGGATCTCCGCCGGGGCGACGCCCTCGAGCTGATCGGCACGGCCTTCGACAGCGCCGCGCACACCGCCGACGTCCGGCACGTCGACAACGGCCGAGGCCGCTACGACATCCCGAACATCGGCCTCTTCCTGTGGCGTCTCCAGAGCTACCGCGTCGAACGTGGCAGCGCCCGCCCGATGCCGGCGACCACCCCGGCCGAAGAGGGCCGCTATCACCTCGACCCACTCGGTCTCGACATCCCGCTGTTCAACCTGTCGAGGACCGAAGGCGACATCGACCACCTGGCGCTCGAGACGGACGTGCCCGGTCCGGTCCGACGGCGCGCCCTGGCCGCCGAGCTCAAGGCGCGCCAGGCGGGCTCGATCGACGAGGCCGAGGGCCGCGACCTGTACCTCGGCTCGCCGCCGGTCATCGAAGTGTTCCTCGACGGGTCCGATACGCCGGTGCCCCTCGACGAGATCTCGGTCTGCGACCTGTCCGACCCGCCCACCCCCCTGGCCGATGGCTGGCGGCGGCCCCCGCCGTCGGTCACCGTGGCGATCGACCCGCGTCTGGGGCGCGTCGCGCTGCCTACGGGGAAGACGGCGACCTCGGTCGAGGTGTCGTACACGTACGGCTTCTCCGGCGACCTGGGAGGCGGGCCCTACGACCGCCGCGCATCGGTCGCGGTGGCGCTTCCGAACCGGGCGACGCCCACGTGGCAGGTCGGCGTGACGGCGTCTGCGGCGCCGTCCGACGCCCCCGAGCTCGTCGCGACCCTCGCCGATGCGATCGACGCCTGGAACACGGCGACCCAGCCGCAGGCCCGCGGCGTGATCGCCGTGATGGACTCGCGGTCGTACGGCGACGCGCTGCCGCAGGTCGTGATGCCCCAGGGGAGCGCCCTGCTCATCGTCGCGGCGGACTGGACGAAGGACGCCGGCCAGCCAGTCCGCTCGCTCGGCAGGCTCGTTCCGCGCGACAGGCGGCCGCACATCCAGGCCGACATCTCGGTCGTCGGGACAGGCCAGGACCCGACACTCGACGCGGGGAGCCTGGTCATCGACGGCCTGCTCATCGAGGGTTCCGTGACCGTGGCCCCGGGCAATCTCGGCGGCCTCAGGCTGGCGCACGTGACGCTCGTCCCGGTCCCGGGCACCGACAGCCTGACGGTGGCCGCACTGCCGCAGGCGGGCAAGGACAACGCGGATCTCGCCGTCGTCCTCGAGAGGGTGATCACGGGCCGGCTGGACGTCGCGCCGATCATCGGGCGCCTGGACATCACGGATTCGATCGTGGATGCCCAGGTGCCCGGAGCCGTGCCCGGCGTTGCGATCGACGCGGGCGATCTGACGATCGAGGCGACGACCGTCCTCGGCGAGACGAACGTCCGCTCGATCCACGCCGGCAACAGCATCTTCAGCCGGGGTCGTGACCGTCGAGCGGCGCCAGACGGGATGCGTCCGCTATTCGTACGTCCCGGACGGATCGCTCGTGCCGCGCCGGTTCCGTTGCCAGCCGAGCGACCCGGCGGACGCGGTGCGCGTCACGCCACGATTCACATCGCTTCGGTACGGCGATCCCGGCTACATGCAGCTGGCCACGGCCGGGCCGCCGGAGATCGCGACGATGGCTGAAAACGATGGCGAGATGGGCGCCTTCCGGTTCCTCGCCCAGCCCGATCGACTGAAGAACGTCCGGACCAGCCTCGAGGAGTACCTGCGCCTCGGTCTCGAGGCCGGGATCTTCCTGGCGACCTGAAGGAGCGCTGACATGAACGGGGACTTCAGCCGGATCACCTTTCGGCCGCGGCGCCACCACAGCAGCGTCCGACTCCAGCAGGGTCGCGTCCAGGTCGATGCCGACTGGAACGAGCAGGTCGACATCGACCTCCATCGCGACGAGGTAACGACGCGCGACGTCGTCGGACCGGCCGGCGCGCCCGTCGGCAGCGACGGGTTCGCGATCGGGATGATGACCATCCCCCGACGTGATCCACGGGCTCGCGTTCCGGACGGCGACCGCCGGGCTCGCGGTCGGCGACGAGGGCACGATCCTTTCCACGGCGGACGGTGGCGCGACATGGACCCGCCAGCCATCGCCGGCCGGCCTGGCCGCGAACCTGCGGGCGGTGGCCTTCCCGTCCGCGACGGCCGGCTTCGCCGTCGGCGACGGCGCGACCATCCTCGCCACCACCGACGGCGGCGCGACCTGGACCCGCCAGACAGCGCCGACGGGCCTGACGGCCGACCTGCGGGCGGTCGCCTTCCGGTCGGCCTCGGCTGGGAATCGCCGTCGGCGATGACGCCACGGTCCTGTCCACGACCGACGGCGGCGCGACCTGGACCCGCCAGAACGCTCCCGCCGGCATGACCGCCGACCTGCGTTCGGTCGCCTTCCCGGCGGCCGGCGCCGCCTTCGCCGTCGGCGACGACGCGACGATCCTCGCGAGCACCGACGGCGGCGCGACCTGGGCCCGCCAGACCGCGCCGGCGGGGCTGACGGCCCACCTCCGGGCCGCCGCGTTCCGGACTGCGACGGCCGGCACCGCGGTCGGCGACGACGGCACGATCCTGGCCACGACCGACGGAGGCGCGACCTGGAGCCGCCAGACGGCACCGGGCGGCCTGACTGCCCACCTGCGGGGCGTTGCCATCCCGTCCGCCACGGCCGGTTTCGCCGTCGGCGACGACGCGACGATCCTCACGACCACCAACGGCGGCACGACGTGGGCCGCCCAGTCCGCGCCAGCCGGCACGGGCCACCTCCGGGCGGTCGCCTTCCCATCCGCCACAGCCGGCTTCGCGGTCGGCGACGAGGCGACCATCCTGGCTACTGCCGATGGCGGGGCGACGTGGACCGCCCAGACCACCCCCGTCGAGCTCGGCATCGGCCCCGGGCGGATGTACCTCGACGGCGTCCTCGTCGAGAACGACGCTGCCGTCGCGTTGGCGAACCAGCCGGATCCGCCCGAGGAGCCGGCGCCGACCAAGGACGGTCGCTATGCCTTCTACGTGGACGTCTGGCAGCGCCTGCTGTCGGCCGTCGAGCGACCGGAGCTGCGCGAGGTCGCGCTGGGTGGTCCCGATACGGCGACGCGGACGCAGACGGTCTGGCAGGTCGGATGGGAGGCCGCCGACGGCAAGACATGCGCGGACTTCGGCACCGACTGGGCCGACGCCAAGGCCGGCACCCCCGGGCGCCTGGCCGGGCGGGCGACACCCGCTCCCGAGGGCACGGAGCCGTGCGAGGTCCCACCCGGGGCCGGCTACCGCCGCCTCGAGAACCAGCTCTACCGGGTCGAGATCCACGATCCGAGCGCGTCGGGAAACCCGACCTTCAAGTGGTCCCGCGACAACGGCAGCGTCCTCGCCAAGGTCGAGAACACGACCGCCGCCGCGGTGACGATCTCCGGGCCGGAGAAGGACGGGATCGGGGGCTTCGGCGGCGCCGCGTTCGCCGAGATCCGCGACGAGGAGCGCATCGCGGCCGGACTCCCCGGCGACCTCGTTCCGGTCGTCGTCCAGGGCTCGCTGCTCACGCTCGGCCAGGGTGCCACGCTCGCCCCGCTGGGCACCGTCCCGACGGCCAGGCGCTGGGAATCGGGCGCGATCGCCCTCACGACCGGGACCTGGATCGAGCTCGAAGATGGGGTCGAGGTCCGCTTCGAACCCGGGCGACTTCCGGACCGGCGACTACTGGGTGATCCCGGCGCGAACGGTCACGGGCTCCGTCGAATGGCCGGAGGACGAGTTCGGGCCGCTGTTCGAGGCACCCCAGGGACCCGGCCACCGCTTCGCCTCGCTCGGCGTGCTCGACAAGGCCGGTGACCAGTGGACGCTCGTCGACGACTGCCGGGCGCTGTTCCCGCCGCTGACCTCGCTGGTCGGGCTGTTCGCGGCGGGCGGCGACGGCCAGGAGGCGATGCCCGACCAGCCGCTGCCGCAGCTGCTGCGCGTGTCGGCGCCGATGCCCGGCAGTCGCGTCCGGTTCACGGCCGACGGGAACGGGGTCGTCGCGGGATCCGTCGCGGCCGCCGCGGGCGCCACGGATCACATCCTGATCGTGACGACCGGGGACGACCGGGTCGCCGCGTGCGGCTGGAAGCTCGATCCCGCCGGAGACCCGAGCCAGACCCTGACCGCGGAGCTCCTCGATGCCGCCGATCAGCCGGTCGGTGTCCCGATCGTCTTCGACGGTGGCCTGAGCGTCGCCGCGCAGGTCGCCTACGACCCATCGAACTGCGACAACCTCGCCAATGCCGGCGTCACGACGGTCCAGGAGGCGATCGACGTCCTGTGCAAGACGCAGGGCGAGGACGACGGGATCCACGTCGGGCGCGTCACCCTCCGTGGTGTCGGCGCGGACCTCCGGAACGACACGAACGTCCCGGTCGATGCCCTCCGGGAAGGCATCGAGGTCGATTTCGACGGCCCGATCGCCCCCGAGGCGATCAAGGACAAGCCGGTCATGTTCGTGACGATCGAGCTGCCTTACCCGCTGCTCCCGGCCGAGCGCGAATTCTGGAAGAACCCCGGCGTCGTCGCCTTCCAGCCGCTCGTGCTCGCGGCCGACCTGGGCGCCGGGGACACGACGATCGTCTGGCGGCCCCAGGACGCCACGATCCAGTGGCTCGAGAACGTCCTCGCCATGCTGAGCCAGATCGTGCCCGGCGGCCGGCTGCTCGCCCGCCTGACCCTCCAGGGCAACTTCGTGTGGAGCGAGAAGGACGATGGCCTCTGGATCGACGGCGACTCGTTCGGGACGCGCGGCGGCGGCAACACCGACCTGTTCATGGACGACAACGGCCTGCTGTCCGGCGATGGCCGGCGGGGCGGCGACTTCCGGATGTGGTTCTGGCTCGTCCGGGAGGGCGTGGTCGACACCGGTCCCAAGCTGGACACTCTTGACATGAAGGACGTCATCGTGGCGGGCACAAAGGCTCGGGCGAGAGTGCGGTTCACGGCGCCGGCGCCGCCCGAGGGCATCGTCGTCACGGTCCGGACGGATAGGCCCGATATCGTGAAGGTCCCCGACCAAGTGACCGTCGCCGCCGGCGCGTCCGAGGTCCTGTTCATGGTGGTTGCCGGGCTCCCGCCGGGCGCGGCAACGGCGAACGCGACCCTCGGGATCGAGGCGCTCAGCGAGACGCGGGAGGTCCCGTTCCGGATCACCAAGTCGCCGATCATCCTCCCGGGCCCGAACGACCCCGGTCCCGTGATCCACGGCCCCGGCTGATCGGGCGGGGGTGCCGTAACGCTGAGGGGCGCCTGCGCGTCAGAGGGGTGACTGGACGCGCACCATCTCCGCGCAGAAGCCCTCGGTCCTCCCCCGGGGGCTTCTTCGTGTCCGGATCGGCGGGCGCCGTTGGCGCGACTCAGCTCGGCGTGGCCGTAGCCTCGTCCCGCCTGGCCGTCGTCGCCGGGTCCCACGGGTCCGCCGGTGCGACATCGCACCGCTCCCCGGTGCACGCCACGTGTTCATCCGGTGGTCATCCAGACCGTCAGACGCGCCGCATCGCCCGTTTCCCCGTGCGCGGCCGGCGATATCGGCCCTGATGCACGACCGATGTTCGTTATGTGGGATACCGACCCGTGACGCCGCCTCGGCGTCGCTCATGGAGGCCCTGCAGCCTCCCGGATGAACATGGACCGTGCACGGCGCACGGCACCAGTGCCACCGGCCGCGTACCCGACGGCGCAGCCTCAGCCCGGAGCCGCCCGGGCGTCAGTCTGCCGCGGCCAGCCGTCGCAGGACCGCCGGCAGGATCCCGCCCGCGCGGTGGTACTCCACGTCGATCGGCCCGTCCAGTCGCGCGATCGCGGCGAACCGTCGCTCGCCCCCGTCGTCGGAGCGCGCCGTCACGGTGACCGTCTGGCGAGGCGTCGCGCCACCGGCGAGCCCCGCCACGGAGTACGTCTCGCGCCCTGTCAGGCCCAGGTTCGAGGGACTCTCGCCGGGCAGGAACTGGAGCGGCAGGATCCCCATGCCGACGAGATTCGCCCGGTGGATCCGCTCATAGCCCTCGGCGATGACCACCTTGACGCCGAGGAGCGCCGGGCCCTTGGCCGCCCAGTCGCGCGACGAGCCGGAGCCATATTCGCGGCCGGCGAGGACGGCCAGCGGGACCCCCTCGCGGGCGTAGCGCATCGCGACGTCGTAGATGAATCCCTCGTCGCCCGATGGCTGGTGAACCGTGAACGGGCCCTCGCGGTCGCCCGCGAGTCGATTCCGCAGCCGGATGTTCGCGAACGTGCCCCGCATCATGACCTCGTGGTGGCCGCGCCGGGCGCCGTACGAGTTGAACTCGAGTGGCCCGACACCGTGGGCCTGCAGCCACTGGCCGGCGGGGGATGAGGGCGCGATGGACCCCGCGGGCGAGATGTGGTCGGTCGTCACCGAGTCGCCGAGGACGGCGAGGACGCGCAGCCCGTCGATGTCGCCCACGTCGCCACGCGCGGAGGCCATCCCCTCGAAGAAGGGCGGCTTCGCGATGTAGGTCGAGTCCGGCTCCCAGGCGTAGCGGTCGCCCTCCGGGATCGGCAGCGCGCGCCATCGGTCGTCGCCATCGAACACGGTCGCGTACGTCCGCCGGAAGAGCTCGGGGTCGATGGAGTCGCGGATGACCGCCCGGATCTCGTCGGGGTTCGGCCAGACGTCGGCCAGGAAGACCGGCCTCCCATCGCTGCCGGTCCCGAGCGGCTCCGTCGTGAGGTCGATGTCGACCCGGCCGGCCAGCGCGAAGGCCACGACCAGCGGCGGGGAGGCGAGGTAGCTCGCCCGTGCCAGCGGGTGGATGCGTCCCTCGAAATTGCGATTCCCCGACAACACAGCGGCCACCACGAGGTCGTTGGCCTCGACCGCGGCCGCCACGGCCTCGTCGAGAGGCCCCGAGTTGCCGATGCACGTCGTGCAGCCGTAGCCGGCCAGCGCGAACCCGAGCGTCTCGAGCGGCTCCATCAGCCCCGCGGCCTCGAGATAGCCGGTGACCGCCCGCGACCCGGGCGCGAGCGACGTCTTGACCGCCGGCCCCACGCGCAGCCCGCGCGCGACGGCGTTGCGCGCGAGCAGGCCCGCGCCGACCATGACCGTCGGGTTCGACGTGTTCGTGCAGGAGGTGATCGCGGCGATCGCCACCGACCCGGTACGGATCGTCGCCGGCCGGCCGCCCACTGCGATCGGGATCTCGCGGTACGCGCTGCGTTCGACCGCCGGCGCGTTCTCGACGACGGGGGCGGCCGCGGGCGCAGGCTCGGAGGCAGCGTCCCCGGACGCGAACGACGGCGCATCCGACGCCGGGAATGAGCTTGCCGAGGCGTCCTCGACGAGTCCGTCGCCCGGGACCGGCGTCTCGCCGTCGAGGTCGGCCAGGCTCGCCTCAAGCCCCTTCGGGAAGTTCGTCCGGAAGTTCTCGCGCAGCGCCACGAGCGGCACCCGGTCCTGCGGCCGCCGAGGCCCGGCCACCGACGGATCCACCGAGGCGAGGTCGAGCTCGAGCGTCTCGTCGAACTCGGGCCCCTGCCCGGGTTCCCGCCATAGCCCCTGCTCGCGGGCATAGCGCTCGACGAGCGTCACGCGCTCGGGAGAGCGGCCGGTCAGCCGCAGATAGGCGAGCGTCTCGTCGTCGATCGGGAAGAGCGTGGAGGTCGCCCCGAACTCGGGGCTCATGTTGCTGATCGTCGCGCGATCGGCCAGGGACAGACCGGCGAGGCCGTCTCCGGCGAACTCGACGAACTTGCCGACAACGCCGTGCGCACGGAGCATCTCGGTCACGACGAGGACAAGGTCGGTCGCGGTCGAGCCCTTCGGGAGCGTCCCGTGGAGCCGGACCCCGACCACGAGCGGCATCGGCTGGTACAGCGGCTGGCCGAGGAGGACCGCCTCGGCCTCGATGCCGCCCACGCCATACCCGAGCACGCCGAGTCCGTTGACCATCGTCGTATGCGAGTCGGTCCCGACGACGGTATCGGGAAAGGCGATCCGGCCACCGTCGCCGTCCTCGCGGTCGGCGACCACCGTGGCGATGAACTCGAGGTTCACCTGGTGGACGATCCCGGTCCCGGGTGGGACGACCCGCAGGTCGCGGAACGCGGTCTGCGCCCAGCGCAGGAGCTGGTAG
Organism: uncultured Chloroflexia bacterium; assembly: GCA_963772995.1. GTDB lineage: Bacteria > Chloroflexota > Limnocylindria > Limnocylindrales > CSP1-4 > SPCO01. Next base: position 33,809 of record CAVYZQ010000023.1, read on the forward strand.
CGCTCGCCGTTGCGGTCGTACTCGCGCTCGACGTTGAAGGCGAAGGCACCGGGTGTCCCGAACCGGTCGACCTGGACCGAGTGATCGATGACGAGGTCCGCCGGGACGAGCGGGTTGACCAGGGCCGGATCGCCACCGAGGTCGGCCATCGCGTCGCGCATGACCGCGAGGTCCACGACGGCCGGGACGCCGGTGAAGTCCTGGAGGAGGACGCGCGACGGCATGAACGGGATCTCCGCCTCGGCGGCCGCCCCGGGGCGCCACGCCGTGAGGGTCTCCACGTCCAGGGCGGTGACGACGCCGCGGCCCGCATGGCGGAGCAGGTTCTCGAGCAGGATCTTGACCGTGACCGGCGCCGAGGCGAGGTCGATCCGGTCGGCGACGGCGTCGAGCCGGTAGACGTCCGGCAGGCCCTGGCCAAGGCTGGCGCGCGCGCCGAAGGGATCGGGGGTGGTGGTCGGGGTCGTCATGACGCGCCTCCTTCATCGACCGCGCCAGTGCGCGGGGTCAGTCGGCGCCGGGCGGGTGCGCCCGCCCCGGGTCGAAGTTCGCGGTCAGTATACGGCGAGTCGCCGCGGGCGACGTGTCCGCGCGGACGTGCTCGCTACACTCGACGAGATGCTGCTCCGAGGAGACCGGACGATGACCGCGGACCATGGGCGGTGAGAGCCTGGGGCGACCTCCCTGGCGACCCCGAACGCGACCGTGAGGAGACTCAGGCCGCGATCGAGGCCGCCGGCATCGACCTCGATCCGGTCCCGCCAGGGCTCCATCGGCACGGCGACGAGACCCATCCGAGCGACCATCCGCACCCGCACCACCATTCGGAGCCTGGCGAGCCGCCGATCATCGGGATCGTCGGGGCGGGCGCCGTCGGGACCGCCCTGGGGGTCGCGCTGTCGCGGGCCGGGTGGCCCATCCACGCGATCGCCAGTCGCGATCCGGGCCGACGCGAGCGGTTCCGGTCGCTGGTCGAGGTCGGCCGCGCCTTCGCCGAACCAGTCGCCATGCTCGACGAGGTCGAGCTGATCATCCTCGCGGTCCCCGACGATGTCATCGCGCCGCTCGCAGGGTCTCTCCGGATGTACGGCGGCCAGGCCATGGTCCACACGAGCGGCGCGCTCGGGGCGGAGGTCCTGCTTCCGGCCCTGGCGGCCGGCAGCCAGATCGGGGCGTTCCATCCGCTGGTCGCCTTCGCCGACATCGAACGGGCGGTCGCCGCGCTCCACGGGGCGACGGTCGCCATCGAGGGTGACGATCAGCTGGCGGACCTTCTCGCCAGGATGGCCGAGGCGATCGGGGCCACGCCGGTGCGGCTCGCCCCGGGCTCGAAGTCCGCCTACCACGCAGCGGCCGTCCTGGCGGCCGGTGGCTTCGTCGCGCTGCTCGACGCGATCGCCGAGCTCGGGCGGGTCGCCGGGCTGGACGAGGCGGGCTCGCTCGCGATCTATGGTCCGCTGATCGAGGGGACGCTCGGCAATGCGCGCGCCCTCGGGATCAAGGCGGCGCTGACCGGGCCGATGACCCGCGGCGACGTCGGAACGCTCCGTTCCCACATCGAGACGCTGCGCCGGCACGCGCCCGGCGTCCTCGCCCTCTATGTGGCGGCGGCGCGGCGCGAGGTCGACCTCGCCGAGGCCCGCGGCGCGCTGGCCCCGGCGGACGCCACGACCATGCGCTCGGTGCTCGACGCGGCGCTTGCAAGCCCTGCCTGAACCGGTACCATAGGCCTCCCATGGACCACAGCATCGCGGCCAAGTACGCGGCCCGTCCGGCGGCCCGATTCGTCCGACCCTCCTCTCGTGTCCGCGAGCGCAGGCTCGGTCTCCGGCCGTCCGGAACATTCAAGGCGCCGCCCGTCCGGGCGACGGTCCTGCGCGGCCCGGCCGTCGCCCCCGTCACCCAGTTGCGTGCCGGCTGGCGCGCGATCAAGCCCGCAGCCGTCCGCCGTGCCCCGGTCGGTCGCCCTCGACCACTGATCGTGATGGCGTGGGCGCGTTCGGGACGCGCAGGGCCGGCCCGCCGACCGGGTGCCGCATCGGCGCCGTGGCCCGCCTGAGGTCCGCGACCGCGACATCCGCGGGCGGCATCGTCGTCCGACACGACTCCGAGGGGCCCTGGCTCGTCGTGGGGAGTCGACGCCGGGACCGTGACAGCCGCACCTGGACGCTGCCCAAGGGCACCCCGGACCCGGGCGAGACGCGCGAGGAGACCGCCCTCCGCGAGGTGGCCGAGGAGACCGGCCTCACCGTCCGCATCACCGGTCCCCTCGACAACATCGAGTACTGGTTCGTCCAGTCGGGGACGCGTATCCACAAGACCGTCCACTACTACCTGATGGAGCCGACCGGCGGCGACCTCGCCCTGCACGACCATGAGTTCGAGGAGGTCCGCTGGGTGCGCTTCAGCGAGGCCGCCTCGTTGCTCACCTTCGAGACCGAACGCGCCCTGGTGGCTCGCGCCGCGGCGGTGCTGGCCGGCGCGCCGCACGCCGACGCCCGCGCGGGGTCCGGCGGGCCGGCGGGTGGAGCCTCGACGTTCGACGCGGCGACATGACCGACACGCCCGACGCCACCGGCCCCACCGTCGCCGAGACCCCGCTGGTCGAGGCCCATCGGGCACTCGGTGCCCGGATGATCGACTTCGCGGGCTGGCTGATGCCCGTCCAGTACACCTCGATCATCGAGGAGCACCGTGCCGTCCGCGCAGCGGGTCGGCCTGTTCGACCTCTCGCACATGGGTGAGCTGTACGTCGAAGGCGCGGAGGCGGGTCCGGCCCTCGCGGCCGCTCTCATATCCGACCCGCCGGCGCTCACGGTCGGGCGCGCCCAGTACTCGATGATCTGCACCGCCGAGGGCGGCGTGATCGACGACCTGATCGTCTACCGGCTCGCCGACGAGGAGTTCATGGTCGTCGCGAACGCCGGGAACGCGCCCGTCGTGTCCGACACGCTCGCCGAGCGGCTCGACGGCTTCCGGGCGATCCTCGACGACCGGTCGCTGGCCACCGGCCTCCTCGCCGTCCAGGGGCCGCGGTCCCGGGAGGTCCTGGCGCCGCTCACCGACGTCGACCTCGCGGGCCTGCGCTACTACGCCGCGGCCCCCGGCACGGTCGCAGGAGTGCCCGCCCTCGTGGCGCGAACCGGCTACACCGGCGAGGACGGCTTCGAGATCTTCGTCGAGACCGCCGCGACCGTCCGCCTGTGGGAGGTCTTGCTCGACGCGGTCCGGGCCGCCGATGGCGTGCCGGTCGGGCTGGGCGCCCGCGACACGCTCCGGCTCGAGGCCGGGATGCCCCTCTACGGCAACGAGCTCGACCGCGACACGACCCCCTACGACGCGGGGCTCGGCCGCGTGGTCAAGCTCGGCAAGCCAGGCGACTTCGTGGGGCGCTCAGCCCTCGAGGATGCCGCCCGTGACGGGCCGGCGAAGCGGCTGGTCGGGCTCGTCGTCGAGGGTCGGGGCATCGCGCGTCACGGTCATCCGGTGTGGGCGGGCGATCGGCGCCTCGGTGCGGTCACCAGCGGGACGCAGTCGCCGACCCTCGGCGTGCCGATCGCGATGGCCTACGTCGCACCGGACGCCGCCGAGCCGGGTACCGTTGTCGATGTCGAGATCCGCGACGCCCGCGTCCCGGCCCGGATCACCACGCTGCCGTTCTATCGGAGGGATGCCTGACCGATGGTTCCGACCGAGCTGCACTACACCAGGGACCATGAATGGGTCCGCGTCGACGGGGAGAACGCCACGGTCGGGATCACGGCGTATGCCGCCGACCAGCTGGGCGACATCGTCTTCGTCGAGCTGCCGGACACCGGACGCGAGCTGGAGGCGTTCGCAGCCTTCGGCGTCGTGGAATCGGTCAAGGCCGTCAGCGACCTGTTCGCGCCGATCGGCGGCGAGGTCATCGAGACCAACCCTGCGCTCGCGGCGAGCCCGGAGCTCGTCAACAGCGACCCGTATGACGACGGCTGGATGATCCGGCTCCGGATGTCCGACCCGGGCCAGCTGGGCGAGCTGCTCGACGCGGAGGCCTATGACGCCCTGATCGCGGCAGGCTGACGCCGTGCCGTACGGGCCTCACACGACCGACGACCGCGAGCACATGCTGCGGGCGCTCGGCCTCACGTCCGTCGATCAGCTGTTCGAGGACATCCCCGTCGCGCTTCGGGCCTCCTCGCTCGTCCTGCCGCCGCCCGAGCCCGAACTCGAGCTCGCAGCCCGGCTGCGCGGCCTCGCGGCGCGCAATCGACCGACCTGGTGTCGTTCCTCGGCGCGGGCGTCTACCGCCATTGGAGCCCGCCCGCGGTGGACCAGATCCTCCTCCGCGGCGAGTGGTACACGGCCTACACCCCGTACCAGCCGGAGATCAGCCAGGGGACCCTCCAGAGCATCTACGAGTACGAGTCGCTTCTCGCCGAGCTCGTCGATCTCGATGTCGTCTCCGCGTCGCACTACGACGGCGCGGCGGCCACTGCCGAAGCGGCGCTCATGACATGCCGCGCGACCCGGCGGGACCGCGTCCTCGTATCGCGCGGCGTGCATCCTCACTATCGCGAGACCCTCCAGACCTACTTCTCGGGCGGCCTGGTCCACGATGAGATCCCGGTCGTGACCGAGGGTGACGCCGCAGGCACCACCGACCTCGCCGCGCTCGAGGAGATGCTCGCCGATCCGGACGAGCCCGTTGCGGGCGTGATCGCCGGCCAGCCCAACTTCTTCGGCCTGCTCGAGCCGATGGCCGAGATCGGCCGCCTCGCGCACGCGGCGGGTGCGCTGTTCGTGGCCGCGATCGAGCCGGTGAGTCTGGCGGTGCTCGCACCGCCCGGTGCCTACGGCGCCGACATCGCGGCCGGCGAGGGCCAGCCGCTCGGGATCCCGCCGAGCTACGGCGGCCCGTATCTCGGCATCCTCGCCTCGACCGACGCGCTCGTCCGCCAGATCCCGGGCCGCCTGGTCGGCATGACCACGGACCTCGACGGGAAGCGGGCGTTCGTCATGACGCTGCGTGCCCGCGAGCAGGACATCCGCCGGGACAAGGCGGCGAGCAACATCTGCACGAACCAGGCGCTGCTCGCGCTCGCTGCGTCCGTCTACCTCGCCACCATCGGACCGCACGGTCTGCGCGATGTGGCGGCGCTCGGCGCGGCACGCGCCGCAGAGCTCGAAGCCGCCCTCGCCGGCATCGGCGTCAGGCGGCTGCATCCCGGCCCCTACCTCAACGAGTTCGTCGTCTCGGTACCGGACGCGCGCGCGGTCCACCGTCGCCTGATGGATCACGGCTTCCTCGCCGGACTCGTCCTGGCCGACGCCGAGCCGTTCGATCCGAGCGTGTCCGACGGGCTGCTGCTGTGCGCGACGGAGGTCACGACGAGCGACGAGATCCAGCAGTTCGCGGCAGCGATGGCCGACGTCGCTGGCCACGGCCGGCGTCGCGCGATGAGCGTCGTCGGAAGCGGACTCCAGCCGACGCTGTTCGAGCGCAGCCGGCCGGGCCGTGGGGGCGGCAAGATCCCGCACCCACCGAAGGATGCCCTCGCCCGGATCCCGGAGGCGGCGCTCCGCGAGACGCCGCCCGCGCTCCCGGAGATGAACGAGCCGGACGTCGTCCGCCACTACGTCAACCTGTCGCACCTGAACTACGCGGTCGATACGGGGTTCTACCCGCTCGGCTCGTGCACGATGAAGTTCAATCCGAAGCTCAACGAATGGGCCGCTCGCCTGCGGGGCTTTGCGGAGCTCCACCCGCTGACGCCGGACGAGGCCGCGCAGGGCAGTCTCCAGCTCCTCTGGGAGCTCGAACGCGCGCTCGCGGAGATCTCGGGGATGCGAGCCGTGACGCTCCAGCCCGCGGCCGGGGCGCAAGGGGAGCTGACCGGGATCCTGATGATCCGCGCCTACCATCGATCGCGCGGCGACACCGCGCGTGACGAGGTCCTCGTCCCGGACTCGAGTCACGGCACCAACCCGGCCACGGCGTCCATGGCCGGGTATCGGACGATCACGGTCCGCTCCGCAGCCGATGGCGGGGTCGACCTCGACGCGTTCCGGGCCGCCCTCGGCCCGCGCTCGGCCGCGGTGATGATCACGAACCCATCGACGCTCGGCCTGTTCGAGTCACGGATCGGTGAGCTCCTCCAGGCGGTCCACGACGTCGGCGCGCTCGCGTACATGGACGGTGCGAATCTCAACGCGATCATGGGCCGGTTCAAGCCGGGCGAGGCCGGCTTCGACGTCATGCATTTCAATGTCCACAAGACCTTCTCGACGCCGCACGGCGGGGGCGGTCCCGGCGCCGGCCCGGTCGCGGTGGGGGAGACCCTCATGCCGTTCCTGCCCGAGCCTCGCGTGCTGCGCGACGACGACGGCACCTTCCGCCTGGAGCGGATCGGCGACCGGCCGACCTCGATCGGACGGATGCGAAGCTTCGTCGGCAACACGGGCGTCCTCGTTCGGGCGTATGCCTACATCCGGGCGCACGGGGACGCAGGCCTGCGCGAGGTGAGCGACGACGCCGTCCTCGCCGCGAACTACCTCATGCACCGCCTCGCCGGGACCTACGACATCCCGTACGGCCGCGCGTGCAAGCACGAGTTCGTCGCGTCGGCCGCCTCGATCAAGAAGCGGACCGGCGTGCGGACGCTCGACATCGCCAAGCGCCTCATCGACAAGGGCTTCCACCCGCCGACGATCTACTTCCCGCTCATCGTCGAGGAGGGCATGCTCATCGAGCCGACCGAGACCGAATCGGTCGAGACCCTGGACGCGTTCGCCGACGCGCTCATCGCGATCGCCGCCGAGGCCGAGGCCGACCCTGACCTGGTGACGGGCGCGCCGCACGACGCGCCCGTCCGACGCCTCGACGAGGTCACCGCCGCCCGCCAGCCGAACCTGCGCTGGCGCGCGATGACCGGCGCGCAGATGCCCTGCCCCGACTGAGATCACTCAAAATCGCAATACAAAAGCCTATTTGACGTCGGGGACGACTGCGGCAATGATGTGGGCGTTCTGACGTCCGCGGCCGCGCATGTGGTTCGCGGTGCGTCGTGCGCACGCTGGTGCGGACGGTTTGGGAGGATCGTCGGCCACGTGCCAAGCGACCACGCACGCTGGGAGAGACGCGGGAGGTACATCGTCGCCGACAGTTGAGCGACACGCGCCCCGTCGGTCGGCTATTGCCCGGACGCCATGGACGGTGTCCGGACGACCGACACCCGGATGTCACGGCGAGGAGGCCGTGACGCCGGTCACCGTGGAAAGGATGGCACATGTTCGAAACCAAACGACTTCTCGGGCTCCTCGGGACCGTGGCGATCGTCGCCGCGGCCTGCGGGACCTCGTCCACCTCGACGGCGCCGAGTGCGGCAGCGCCGAGTGCGGCAGCGAGCGCGGCCGCCAGCGCGGCAGCCCCGAGTGCGGCCGCGAGCGAGGCAGCGTCGCCGAGCGCGGCGGCCTCCGCCTCCGCCTCCGCCGCAGCCGATCTTGCCGATGACCAGACCCTCCGCGTCACCCTCGGCGCCGAGGACCCGGCCACCCTCGACCCGAGCAAGGCATCCACGAGCACGGACATCGGCGTGCTCCACGCCCTCAACCGGGGCCTCGTCTACTTCGACAAGGACCTGAACATCGTCCCGATCGCTGGCCACCGCCCTCCCGACCATCTCGGCCGACGGCATGACTACACCTTCACGCTTCGCGACGCGAAGTACAGCAACAGCGACCCGATCGTCGCGGACGACCTCGTGTTCGCCTGGAAGCGTGAGCTCGACCCGCGGACCGCGGCGTCCTACCAGGCCTTCATGGGTGACGTCGTCGGCGCCGACAAGCTCATCGCCATGACCGGCGAGAAGCCGGCTCCATCGGACGCAGACATCGAGGCGGCCCTCGACAAGTCGGCGTGTCGGCCCCGGATCCGAAGACCTTCGTCGTCAAGCTGACCCACCCGACCGGTTACTTCCTCGACATCGTCGCCCTCTGGGTCGCGGCGCCGATCCAGGAGAAGTGGGTCAACACCCCCAACTTCACCGAGGCCGCGAACTACGTCAGCTCGGGCCCGTTCATGATGAAGTCGTGGACCCACCAGGCCGAGATCGTCCTCGGTCCCGAACCCGAACTGGTACGGCACGAAGCCGACCCTGACCACCATCCACTACGCGATCGGTGGCGATCCCACCGCGAACCAGGCCTCGTTCGAGGCGGGTGAGCTCGACATGCTGGCGGCCAACCCGCCCGACGTGCCGCGCATCAAGGCCGACCCGACGCTCGGCCCGTTGGTCGTGACGCAGCCGACCCTCGTCTTCGACTACTGGGGCTTCGACACCTCGTCGGAGACCACCTACAAGGGCCAGCCGCACAAGGTGCAGCCGACCGCCAACAAGCATTTCCGCCGCGCCCTGTCGATGGCCGTCGACAAGGACACCATGATGGCCACCGTCTACGGCGGCCAGGGCAAGGTCGCCGGCAGCCCGATCCCGCCCGGCATGCCCGGCCACCAGGATGACATCGGGCTCAAGTACGACGTCACCGCAGCCAAGGCGGAGTTGGACCAGGCTCTGAAGGAGCTTGGCTTCGCCACCGCCGCCGAGGTCCCGACCTGTCGTTCGGCTTCAACACCAACGCGGGTCACGAGATCACCGCTGCCTATATGCAGGATCAGTGGAGCAAGAACCTCGGCATCAAGAGCGAGCTCAAGGGCGTCACGTTCGACACGTTCGTCGTCGAGCGCCCGAAGCTCGTGTACGCGATCGCCCGGAACGCCTGGGGCGCGGACTATCCGCACCCGGACAACTTCCTGCGAGCCCTGTTCGGCAGCAAGAGCGGCAACAACGACGAGGGGTACAACAACCCCGCGTTCGATGACCTCGTCGCCAAGGCCGGCGCTGAGCCGGATCCGACCAAGGCTGAAGCCCTCTACAACCAGGCGCAGGAGCTCCTCGTCGAGGACGCCCCGGCCGTCTTCACCCGCTGGCGCGTGAGCAACTACGAGGTCCGAGCCGTGGGTCAAGGGAGTCACCGGCACCGGCCAGGACTCCGTCGTCATCGGCGACCTCTTCTACGAGAACGTCAGCATCGCGAAGCACTAGGAGCAGACGCTCCTCGTGACAGCGGGTGGGACGGACCCCGTCCCACCCCGCGACCCGGACCCTCGATCGTCGACGCTGGAGGGCCCGGTCGCGCAAGATCCCTCGACATGCTTTATCGTCTCCAGGAGCAGACCGAGGAGCGAGATGATCAGGTACTTCGTCCGCCGACTGCTGTGGATCATCCCGGTTCTCTTCGTGGTCACGGCGATCACGTTCTTGCTCATGCAGTCCGTCCCGGGGGGGCCGTGGGCTCGCGAGAAGGCCCTGCCGCAGGGGACGATCGACCGGCTGAACCAGAAGTACGGGCTGGATGACCCGATCCCGGTCCAGTACGTCCACTGGGTGGCCAACCTCATCCAGGGCAACCTCGGGCCGTCCTACAAGTACACCGACCGGACCGTCAACGACATCGTCGCCGACGGGATCTGGACGACCGTCCAGCTCGGGCTGATGGCGTTCTTCCTGGCGGTCGCCGTCGGCATCCCACTGGGGATCTTTGCGGCCCTCGGCCATAACCGCTGGCCCGACTACTTATCCACCGGGATATCGATCATCGGCATCGCCATGCCCAGTTTCGTGCTGGCGATCCTGCTCGTGGTGTTCTTCGGCGGTGACGCTCAAATGGTTGCCGACCGGGGGCTGGAAGGGACCCGAGACGTGGATGCTGCCGGCGATGGCCCTGGCCGGCTTCCCGATCGCGGTGATCGCCCGCTACACCAGGGCGTCGATGCTCGAAGTCACCCGCAAGGACTACATCCGCACCGCGCACAGCAAGGGCGTGGGAGGCCGTGACGTGGTGTCGCGGCACATGATCCGCAACGCCCTGATCCCGGTCGTCACGATCCTTGGCCCCACGCTGGCGTTCCTGGTCACCGGCTCGTTCATCATCGAGTCGATCTTCAGCATCCCGGGCATCGGTCGCTACTACATGACCTCGATCGGCCAGCATGACTACGGTGTGATGATGGCCATGACCATGCTGTACGCGTTCGTCGTCGCGTTCCTGAACCTGGTGGTCGATGTGCTCTACGCCTACATCGATCCGCGCATCCGCTACAGCTAGGAGCTCGACGATGGCGACGGCAGACCGCTCGCGGCACAGTCGCGCAGCCGAGGCCCGCGACCGGGCTGTGGCGCGATGCCTTCGGCCGGTTGCGCAAGAACCGGCTGGCGATGATCGGGCTGGTCTCGGTGCTCGTTCTTGTTCTTCATCGCGATCTTCGGGCCGTACCTGGCTCCGTATCCGTACCAGGAGCAGGACATCCAGGCCGTCCTCGCCAACGGCGGCCGGCCACTGCCGCCGCTGAGCCCGGGTCACCTCCTCGGCACCGACCAGATCGGGCGCGATCTCCTCAGCCGACTCATGGACGGCGCGCGGATCAGCATGACCGTGGCGATCGTCGTCCAGGTCGTGGTGCTCCTGATCGGCGTGCCGGTGGGCGCGCATCGCCGGCTGGTTCGGTGGCCGCACGACAACATCCTGATGCGCTTCACGGACGTGATGTACGCCTTTCCGGACCTGCTGTTCATCATCCTGCTGTCGGTCGCATTCCGGGAGACGCCGTTCGGCCAGGCGATGGATGGGCTGCTGCTCGTGTTCGTTGCCATCGGCCTGACGAGCTGGGTCACGGTCGCCCGGCTGGTCCGCGGCCAGATGCTGGCGCTCAAGGAGACCGAGTTCGTCGAGGCGGCCAGGGCGATCGGCGTGTCTGACCGGCGGATCGTCGACCAAGCATCTCCTGCCCAACGGGATGGGCCCGATCATCGTCGCCGTCACCCTCGGCATCCCCGGCGCGATGCTGGCCGAGGCGACCCTCGCCTACATCGGCATCGGCGTCCAGGCGCCGCGGGCGTCGTGGGGCAGCCTGGTCGCCGAGGGCCAGAAGGTCCTTCGCTCGGATCCGCACCTCGTCGTCTTCCCCGCGCTCTGCATCGCCATCGCCCTGATCAGCTTCACGTTCCTTGGCGACGGCCTGCGCGACGCCCTCGACCCGAAGCTGAAGGGGAAGCAGTAGCTTGACCGAGGCCGATGATGTCCCAGCCCTCGAGCGCGCGACCATCATCGAGGTGACCCCGGACGGGCTCGAGGAAACCGCGAAGCGACACGAGTCAGCGGGACGCAGCGTCGAGCGGAAGGCCGACATGCTGCTCAAGGTGCGCGGCCTGTCGACCCACTTCTTCACCCCGGACGGGGTCGTTCGCGCCGTCGACGATGTGAGCTTCGACGTCGGCTACGGCGAGACGCTCGGCCTGGTCGGCGAGTCGGGTTGCGGCAAGAGCGTGACCGCGCTGTCCATCGCCCGCCTCGTCCCCGATCCGCCGGGCAAGATCGTGGCGGGCTCGGTCATCTTCGACGGGATCGACGTCCTCAAGCTCAGCGCCGACGGCATGCGCAAGCTGCGGGGCAAGGAGATCGGGTTCATCTTCCAGGACCCGATGACAGCCTGAACCCGACCCTCACGATCGGCTACCAGATCGCCGAGGCGATCCGCGAGCACATGGGTCTGCCCGACGAAGGCCGCCAAGGATCGCGTGGTCGAGCTGCTGTCGAAGGTCGGCATCCCGCGCGCCGGGACCGCCTGGACGACTACCCGCACCAGTTCTCCGGCGGCATGCGCCAGCGCGTGATGATCGCCATCGCCCTGTCGTGCGACCCGAAGCTGCTCCTCGCCGACGAGCCCACGACGGCGCTCGACGTGACGATCCAGGCCCAGATCCTCGAGCTGATCCAGACGCTGTCCGACGAATTCGGGACGGCGGTCATCCTGATCACCCACGATCTCGGCATCGCCGCCGGGATGTGCGACCGGGTCAACGTGATGTACGCCGGGCGGATCGTCGAGACGGGCACCGTCGACGAACTGTTCGAGAAGCCCGCAGATGCCGTACGCCTGGGGCCTGCTCGACTCGCTGCCCCCGCTCGACGACGTCCGCGGCGAGAAGCTCCGCACGATCGAGGGGATGCCGCCGTTGCTCATCAATCCGCCCGACGCCTGCCGGTTCAATCCGCGCTGCCCATACGTCACGGGACCTGTGCCGCAACGATGAGCCCGAGCTCACGCCGACGGGGCAACGACCGCCACCTCGCGCGCTGCTGGGCGACCGAGCCCGGTGGGTGGATCGCATGACCGCGCGCCGGCCCAGGCCGCCCGCGACGCCGGTGGACGCGCGACACGTCGAACCTCGTCGAGGTCGAGGACCTGAAGGTCTACTTCCCGATTCGGGCGGGGATCTTCCAGCAGGAGTCGGCACCGTCAGGGCCGTCGATGGCATCAGTTCGATGATCCATCGTGGCGAGACGCTGGGCCTGGTCGGGGAGTCCGGGCTGCGGCAAGAGCACCACCGGCCGGGCGCTGATCCGGCTCGCGACCCGACCGGCGGCACGGTCAGGTTCGATGGCGTCGACCTGACGTCGCTGAAGCCGGACGACACTGCGCCGGATGCGCCGCCGGATGCAGATCATCTTCCAGGACCCGTACGGCTCGCTGAACCCGCGGATGACGGTCGGCTCGATCGATCGGCGAGCCACTCGAGACCCATAACCTCGCTTCCGGCAAGGCGAAACGCGACCGGATCGCGGACCTGCTGCGGATCGTCGGCCTGGATCCGGCGTACGTCGAGCCGCTACCCGCACGAGTTCTCGGGCGGGCAGCGCCAGCGCATCGGCGTCGCCCGGGCACTGGCGGTCGAACCCGAGTTCATCGTCTGCGACGAGCCGATCTCGGCGCTCGACGTGTCGATCCAGGCCCAGGTCCTCAACCTGCTGACCGACCTGCGCCAGCGGCTCGGGCTCACCTACCTGTTCATCGCCCACGACCTGTCGGTCGTCAAGCACATCAGCGACCGGGTCGCGGTGATGTACCTGGGCAAGATCGTCGAGATCGGGCCGCCGGACCAGATGTACGCAGCGCCCGGGCATCCCTACACCCGGGCGCTGCTGTCGGCGGTGCCGGTCCCCGACCCGGCGCTCGAGCGGAAGCGCCGGCGGGTGATCCTCACGGGCGACGTGCCGAGTCCGGTCAACCCGCCGTCGGGCTGCCGGTTCCACACGCGCTGCTGGCTGTACGAGCGGCTCGGGCAGCCGGAGGAGTGCCGGACCGGTCGATCCGGAGCTGCGGACGCTCGAAGGCGAGCAGGGCGTGGCCTGTCATTTCGCCGAGGAGGCCCTCAAGACCGACGTGGGCATCGCCCATCTCGGCGAGGAACGGGCCCGGCGCGGTACACCGGCGGCCGCCCTGGCGGTCCTGGCGCAGGCCCGGAAGCCCGCGGAGCCGGTCCTCGAGGCTCCTGCGGCGGTAGACCAGCAGGCCTCGATCGAGGAGGCACCGACGTGCCGATGCCAACGGGCATGCTGTACACCGACGACCGAGACCGGCGGGGCGGGGAGCGACCCTAGTCGAAGTCGCGGGCGCGGGCGGTGGGCGGCGGCCCGTGGCGGGCGCGGCTCGACCGGGCGCCGGCGCGTGAGCTCGACCCGCCGGCGGCCGGCGCGTGCTGACCGGCGGGGCGGCCGGCGCGGCGCCCTCACACTGGCCTGGTGGCGACTCCTCGGCGGGCGGTGCCATGGCGCCCGCTCCACGGAAATGGCACGCCACGAAGTGGTCGCCGTCCGTCGAGGTCAGTGGGGGCACGCTTCCGCACAGATCGCCGGCAAATCCAGTTGCTCACGTAGCGGGCAGCGCGGGTGGAACCGGCAGCCGGTCGGCGGATTGACGGGGCTCGGCACGTCGCCTTTCAGGATGACCCGCTGGCGGCGGATCGTCGGGTCCGGCACCGGGATCGCCGACATGAGCGCCTGGGTGTAGGGGTGCTCCTGGCGACGGAACAACGCGCGCCGCTCGGCAGCTCCGCGACCCGGCCCAGGTACATCACCGCGACCCTGTCGCTGATGTGCTCGACGACGCCCATGTTGTGGGCGACGAACAGGTACGTCAGGCCGAGCTCCCGCTGGAGCTGCTTGAGCAGGTTCAGGACCTGGGCCTGGATCGACACGTCGAGGGCTGACACCGGCTCGTCGCAGACGATCAGGTCGGGCTCGAGGACGAGCGCCCGGGCGATCCCGATCCGCTGGCGCTGACCTCCGGAGAACTCGTGCGGGATAGCGGCGCGCGTGGTACGGCGGCAGGCCCACCAGGTCCATCATCCGGCGCGACCTTGTCGCGCCTCTCCGTGGGCGTGCCAGGCCGTGGATGCGGAGGCCCTCGCCGATGCTGTCGGCGATCGGCGTGCGCGGATCGAGGCTGCGAATAAGGGTCCTGGAAGATGATCTGCATCCGGCGCCGGTAGGGCTTGAGCGCGGCGCCCTTGAGCGTCGTGATCTCGATGCCGTCGAAACGGATCGAGCCCGACGTCGGCTCGATGAGCCGCAGCAGGAGCCGCCCGACCGTCGTCTTGCCGCAGCCCGACTCGCCGACGAGGCCGAGGGTCTCTCCGCGGCGGATATCGAAGGTCCACGCCGTCGACGGCCTGGACCATGCCGATCGTCCGCTGCAGGATGCCGCCACGGATCGGGAAGTGCTTGACGAGGCCGCGGACCTGGACGAGCGGTTCGCCGGCGATCGCGGCTCCTGGCGCGGCTGAGCCGGCGACCGCCCGGGACCGGGCGTGGTCCGCCGCCGCGACGGGTGCCGGGCCGCGGTCACGGCCGCGCCCCGGCTCCATCGCCGGTCGCATCGCGGTCCTGCGCGGGTCGGCCATCGTGCCGTCGCGGGTGCCGCTTCGGGTCTCTTTTCCGGCGGCGGCATCAGCTGGCCCCGGGCGTCGTGGTACAACCAGCAGCGGACGTCGTGGTCGGGCGCGACCGGCAGCAGGAGCTCCGGGTGGACGTCGCGGCGAGTCGCGACGTCCTCCTCGACCCGCGTCATGCAGCGCGGCGCGAACCGGCAGCCCAGCGGCAGGTCGATGAGGTTCGGGACGTTACCGGGGATGACCGCCAGCTCGTCGCGGACGTCGCCGAGCACCGGGATCGAGCCGATGAGGCCGCGGGTGTACGGGTGGAGCGGCGTCGCTGAACAGCGACGCGACGTCGGTGTGCTCGACGATCTCTCCGGCGTACATGACCGCGACCCGGTCGCACATCTCGGCGACGACGCCGAGGTCGTGGGTGATGAGGATGATCGCCGTGCCGGTCTCGTCGCGCAGGTTGCGCATCAGGTCGAGGATCTGCGCCTGGATCGTGACGTCGAGCGCGGTGGTCGGCTCGTCGGCGATGAGCAGCTCCGGCTCGCAGGCGAGCGCCATCGCGATCATCACGCGCTGGGCCATGCCGCCCGACATCTCGTGCGGGAAGGACTTGAGCCGGCGCTTCGGGTCCGGGATGCCGACCATCCGAAGCAGCTCGAGCGCCCGCGCCCGCGCGGCCTTGCCCTTCATGTTGCGGTGGATCTCGAGGACCTCGCCGATCTGGCGAACCGACGTCCAGACCGGGTTGAGCGACGAGGTCGGCTGCTGGAAGATCATCGCGATCCGGTCGCCCGCGGAGCTCGCGCAGCTCGTCCGTCGGCGAGGGTCAGCAGGTCCCTGCCGTCGAAGATGACCTCGCCGGCCTCGATCCGGCCCGGCTTGCGCGACGAGCCCCAGGATCGAGAGCGCTGGTGACGCTCTTGCCGCAGCCCGGACTCGCCGACAAGGCCCATGATCTCGCCGCGGTCGACGTGGAAGTCGATGCCGTCGACGGCCCGGACGACGCCGTCGCGGGTATAGAAAGAGGTCCGCAGGCCGCGGACCTCGAGCAGCGGCCGGTCGCCGCGCTGGCCGCTTCGCGCCGGCGCGGCCGTGCCGGGACGATCTCCTCGATGACCGTCGTCGTCGAGCGACGGTCCGAGCTCGATCGCAGCGCCGGCGTCTCGGTCGCGGCGGTGCGGTCACCGGTTGAGCCTCGGGTCCAGCGCGTCGCGCAGGCCGTCGCCGAAGAGGTTGAAGCGAGCACCGTCAGGGTCAGGGCGATCCCCGGCGCGAAGATCATCAGGTGGGCGCGGTGAAGAGCTGGTTCCGCTCCAGGCCGATCATCGAGCCCCATTCGGCCGCGGGATGTCGCCGCTCAGGCCGAGGAACGACAGTGCCGCGACCTCGAGCACCGCCGCCGCCGATGCCCAGCGTGCCGGCCACGATGAGCGGGGTCAGCGAGTTCGGCAGGATCGCGCCGGAACAGGACGCCGTAGGTCGACTCGCCCAGGGCGCGCGACGCCGTCACGTAGTCCTGCTCCGGACGACAGCACCGACGCGCGCATGATGCGCGCATAGACGGGTATCGCGACGATGCCGATCGCGAGCAGCGCGTTGATCAGGCCGGGCCCGAGCGCGGTGACGATGGCGATCGCGAGCAGCAGCGCCGGGAAGACGAGCAGGACGTCCATGAGGCGCATGATGACGTTGTCGGTCCAGCCCGGCCGTGTAGCCGGCGATGGCGCCGAGGTCGATGCCGACGACGATGGCGAAGCCGACCGCGGCGAAGCCCGATCGACGAGCGAGATCCGCGCGCCGTAGACGACGCGGCTGAACACGTCGCGGAAGTTGCCGTCGGTCCCGAAGAAGTGCTGCGGCTGGTCGGCCGGGCAGCCGAGCAGGTGGATGCACGGCGGCGCGCGCGGCCTTCGACGCCCGGCTTCGACCGAGGAGCGACTTGTTCGGGTCGTGCGGCGCGATCTGGTCGGCGAAGAGGGCCGTCAGGGCGAGGAAGCCCAGGATCGATCAGCCCGACACGCGCCGAGCGCTGGCGCAGGACGTCGCCGAGCGTGTCGCGCCACAGGCTCGACGCCGGCGCCGTGGCGACGGCCTGCCGGGCTCGATCGCGACGCTGGTCGGCCGCGGCGCTGGCTGAGCGGACGTGTCATCGCTGAGCCGGATCCGCGGGTCGAGGAAGGCATAGGAGACGTCGACGAGCAGGTT
Organism: uncultured Chloroflexia bacterium; assembly: GCA_963772995.1. Lineage (GTDB taxonomy): Bacteria > Chloroflexota > Limnocylindria > Limnocylindrales > CSP1-4 > SPCO01. The sequence goes on from CAVYZQ010000023.1 coordinate 50,779, forward strand.
GACCACGAGGAAGATGATGGCGATCACCAGCGTGAAGCCCTGGATGACCACGTAGTCGCGGCCGGTGATCGCCTCGTACAGCGACCGCCCGACGCCCGCCAGGTTGAAGATCGTCTCGGTCAGCACGGCGCCCGACAGCAGGACGCCGATCTGGAGGCCGATGATCGTGACGACCGGCAGCATGGCGTTGCGGAGCCGCGTGGCGGAGGACCACGCTGCGCTCGCCGAGGCCCTTGGCGCGGGCGGTGCGCACGTAGTCGCGGCCGAGGACGTCGAGCAGGCTGGAGCGGGTGATGCGGGCGATGATCGCCAGCGGGATCGTGCCGAGCGCGATGGCCGGCAGGATCAGGTGGCGGAAGGCGTCGACGAGCGCGCTCCACTGGCCGGTGATCAGCGCGGTGAAGATGTAGAGCCCGAGATGAAGTCGAGGACGCCGCGGCAGGCCCGGTCAGGTCCTGGAGGCCCCAGACGTCGGCGAGCGGCGTCGACCGACGACGCCGGAGCTGAGCCGGCCCGACGGCGGCAGCGCGAACGGCGTGCCCTTGAGCACGATCGCGAAGAGGAACGCGAGCAGCAGCCCGAGCACGAAGACCGGCATCGAGATGCCGATGTTGGCGAAGACCATCGTGCCGACGTCGGTCTTGGAGTTGCGCCGGTAGGCCGAGATGATCCCGAGCGGGATCCCGACGCAGATGGCGAAGAACAGCGCGATAGAGCGTCAGCTCGATGGTCGTCGGCAGGCGCTGGACGAGCAGCTCGGTGACCGGCTGGCGAAGCTTGATCGAGTTGCCGAGGTCGCCGGTCGCGAGCTGCCGAGGTAGATCACGAACTGGATCGGGATCGGCTGGTCCAGGCCGTAGCGGTCGGATGAACGCGTCGCGACTGCGTCGGTCGCCCGTTCGCCGAGGGTCGCGCGGCAGGGTCGCCCGGGAGCACCGCGCCAGGGCGAACACGAGGAAGACGATCCCGAGCAGGACCGGGATGCTGACGAGCACGCGCCGGATGATGAAGCGCGTCATCGGTCAGATCGGGTCATCCTCGCCCGGTCGATGCGATCGAGTAGAAACGGGGCGCCGCCGATGGCGGCGCCCCTCGGTCGATGCCCTTCGCGTGGCGGCGGCGCCGACGCCGGCGCCGGCGGGTTGAGGAAGCCGCCGCCGACAGCGCGACCAGTAGTCGAACGCGCCGGTGCGGCCCTTGTGCAGCGGGTTGGGCGTCCCACTGGGCGCGAACGAGTCGACGACGTCGTTCGGCGTCGAAGTCGGAGCCGTCGTGGAACTTGACGCCGTCGCGCAGCGTGCAGGTCCACACGTCAGGTCGGCGTTGGGCGTGCAGGCGGTAGCCAGCGGCCGGGCTCGGCGTCGGTGCCGCCGATTTCGTAGCCGTACAGCGACTTCTTGATCTGCTCGCAGGCGCGGAGGCGTCTCGCCGTCGGTCTCGTCGCGCGCAGTACAGGCTGAGCGGCTCGGCGTTCTGCATGCAGACGAACTGTCCGGCCGCCGGCCTTCATGACAGCGAAGTGTTCGTTGCCGAGCGGCGCGTAGGCGCCCTTCGACGTCGGCCTTGAAGGCCGCGCCGAGCCGCCGTGGGCGACGAGCACCACCGGCACGTGCTGCTTGATCAGGTTGTTGGCCTCGGTGTAGCGGCCGTGCGCGCGGCCGCGGTCAGCCGTCTGAGCCGCCCTTCGTGATGGCGCGTCGACCAGGTCGGGGAAGGGTCGCCGAACTTCTTGCCGGCGCCCGGGCCGAAGTGGTAGTCCAGGAAGTTGGCTGGTCTGGGTAGTCGGCGCCCCAGCCGAGCATGAAGAGGCCGGGAGCTTGCCGGCGGAGCAGTGTCGAGGAAGGCGCCGGACTCCATCACGTCGACGTGACGTTGATGCCCAGGTTCTTCTTGAGCTGGCCTGGATATCCTGAGCGACCGGCCGGCGGGTTCGGCAGGTAGCCGCGGACACGTCGCGGAAGGAAAGCTCGGACGTCAAAGCCGTCCGGGAAGCCAGCTCCGCCAGGAGCTTCTTGGCCGCCGCCGGGTCGAAATCGTACCATTTGTCGCCCTCGCAGCCGAGCGGGATGGCGCACGGCGTGAAGTAGTCGGCGACGTCGGAGCCGGGCGGGTAGAAGTTGTCGACGATGCGCTGTGCGGTCGATGCCCATGGCGATCGCCTGGCGCACCTTCTCGTTGTCGAACGGCTTGATGGTGTTGTTCATGCCCATGTAGAAGGTGTTGAGGCCGGCGCGCGGGAACAACTTCAGGTCCGGGTCACCCTGGATCGTGGCGAAGTCGTCCGTTCCGGGTTGTCGATGCCGTCGACGTGCCGGCCTGGAGCTCGAGCAGGCGCGCCGCTTCGGCGCTCCAGCGGAACTGCCGATCGCCGGCATC
>CAVYZQ010000024.1:0-86722 GCA_963772995.1 uncultured Chloroflexia bacterium
CGCGTCATCGAGGGCGCGATGCTCCTCAGGGGTACGTGAGCCTTCTCTCGCTCGCGTCCCTGCACCAGGTGGGCGCCGCGGCCGGCGCCGACTCGACCGCGCTTCTCACCAGTGGCGCCTCGTTCGTCGGGACGTACAACGCGGCGTTCCTGATCGGCGGGACCCTCATGCCCGCAATAAATGCCCTCCTGCTCGGGTACCTGATGTACGGATCCAGCCTCGTGCCGCGACTCATTCCCGCAATCGGACTCGTCGGCGGCGTCTTGATGACGTCTTCCGTATGGACAGATCCTCGGCATCAACCAGATGATCTCGGGGGTCTCATCGCGCTCCTCCCGATCTTTCTCTGGGAGCTGTCGCTCGGCCGTGGATGACGTTCAAGGGCTTCCGCAAGGACGCACCGCTCATGGTCGAGGCTGCTGCCGAAGACGCGAGCCTGGTGGGCCCGGCAGCGCCACTGCCTTCACGACCCATCGTGGCGCCGCTGGCAGGCCCGGCATGACCGGCGAGCAGGAGCGGACGGCCAAGGTCCCTCCGCGCGTGTTCGTTCGCACCGCCTGGGTGCTGCACCGGGCATTTCTTCGGTTCACCGGGGGACGGATCGGTCTCAGGCCTCCCGGCAAGGCGTTCGGGATGCTGCGCCTCGAGAGGTCGGGCGGCGCTCGGGCCAGCCCCGAGTGGCCATCGTGGGGTACCTCGAGGACGGCCCGAACCTGGTCACGCTGGCCATGAACGGGTGGGCAGAGGCGGAGCCCGCGTGGTGGTTGAACCTCCAGCCACAGCCCAACACGACAGTCGAGCTGAAGGATGTTCCGGGCCGTCCACGGTCGGCCTCGGAAGGCGAGGAGCGTGACCGGCTCTGGGCGCGATGGGGAGAGTTCAGCGAGGACTACGACGCTTGGGCTGCGATGCGCTCCGGGCAGACCGCGGTGGTGGTGCTTGAGCCTCGCACGGCTGCGGCGACCACCGCATGACCACTCTGAACGCGCGGCGTCCGCCCACGCAGCGTCACGTCCTCGTCGTCGCCGCGTCGCTGGTCATCGGCATCCTGCAAGACCAAGCGACCGGGCCGGCCATCGCTGCCGCCGCTTGACGGAAATGGCCCGGAGCTACAAGGAGAAGGCTTTGGCAATCGATCACGTCGATCGCACGATCGTCGTCGCAGGACCGAAGGTCGTCGCGACCGAGGCCACCATGAAGGCGATCGTCCAGCAGGTACGGCGCCCCAGGGCAGGTCCTGGAACTCCGGGAAATGACCAAGCCGGTGGTCAAGGACGACGAGGTGCTGGTACGCGTTCACGCGGCCTCCGTCCATGTCGGTGACGTGATCCTCGCCAGAGGCGTGCCGTACTTCCTCCGCATGGTGACCGGGCTGCGCAGGCCGAAGAACCCTGTCCCGGGAACGGACATCGCGGGGACGGTCGAGGCGGTCGGCAAGGACGTGACTCGGCTCCGACCGGGCGATGAGGTATTCGGCTGGTGCGCGGGCGCCTTCGCCGAGTACGCGTGCGCTGCGGCGGATCACTTCGTGCTGAAGCCGGCCAACCTCACGTTCGCGCAGGCCGCGGCCGTCGGGGTGTCCGCCACCACTGCCCTGCAACTCCTGCGCGATCAAGGGAAGGTCCAGCCGGGGCAGAAGGTCCTGATCAACGGCGCCTCGGGAGGCGTCGGCACGTTCGCCGTCCAGATCGCCAAAGCGTTCGGCGCCGAGGTGACCGGCGTGTGCGGCCGCGGGAACGTGGACATGGTCCGCTCCATCGGCGCGGACCACGTCATCGACTACACCAAGGAGGACTTCACCGCGGGCGGGCCAGCGCTTCGACTTCATCCTCGACAACGTGGCGAACCATTCGCTGTCCCGGACACAGACGCGCACTAACCCCCGACGGGAGGCTGCAGCCGAACGGTGGCGGGCATTCGAGCGGCCGCTGGCGGCGATGGGGACGGTCATCAAGGCCGCCGTCGTCGCAAGTTGAATCGCCAGCAGCTAGGTCCCTCGGTCAATACCAGAACAGCAAGGACCTTGTCGCATTGAAGGCACTCATCGAAGCCGGGAAGGTCACGCCGGTCATCGACGGGACGTACCCGTTGAGGGGACCGCCGGGCGATTGGTCATGTCGGAGAAGGACACGCGCGAGGGACGGTCGTCATCACCGTGTTTAGCACCCCAGGCGATGGGGGCGAGACGACAACTCGGTGACCACCCGGACGACGAGAGCCGACTTGCGTCGAACAGAGCAATCCGGGTCGCCGCGACGATACGCACCAACCGAGGAGGACCAAGTCAAGCGACATTGGGAGGCCGATCCGCGACCAGCTCCGGCGACACGTCGATCGTGGAGAGGGAGATGGGTACGCGCATCGCGTACGGGCGGCCTCGGCGCGTGTTCCTGGCGGGCTTTCTCCTGTATGGGATCGGTTACGGGCTCGTAGCTCCGTGATCACCGCACCCGATTTCGTGTCGACACTCTCGGCGCATCAGACGACGCTCGTCGTGGAGATTCCCTGATGGCCCTGAACACGGTGGTCGATATCGGCAAGGGCGTCCTGTTCTTCCCGATCCTGGAGAACCACGGCAAGCGAACGGCACTGGTCTACCTGGCCGCGATTGTCGCCGGCGGTGCTCCTGGACATCGGCGTGCTCTTCTTGCTGATGCTCGTTCCCGTGGCCAGATCGTTGCCGAGGCTGGAGCGGCGAGCGCCGCCTGGGCCCCAAATCTCGGGTAGCTCCTGACCAACACGAACACCATCGCGTACAACCTCGGGCGGCCGCTCTGCTTCGGCGGGGTGTTTCTCTGCTTGCTTCTCTTCCGGACCCACCTGATCCCCCGACCGCTGGCGGCCGTTGGCGTGATCGGCTACGCGATTCACGCGACGGCGCATCGCAGATTTCGGGTCCACATCGGCCTCCTCTTCACTCCCGGGTGGGATCTTCGAGCTCGGGATCGCGTTCGGCTCCTCATCAAGGGCTTCAAGCCCGCGGCCTACGCCGATGGGTTCAGGTCTCGCATCGGCGCTCCGCGGGTCACTCCGCCGTTGCCGGTGGCCACGTGAGCGATGCACGACGGAGGCATCCTACGCGCGCAAATGCCCGGCCTGTCTGCCCGATGGTGTATCGCCACTTTCGTCCGTAACGACCACGTGAAAGGGAACGACTCATGTCCAAAGCAACCGTGACAAGACACTTATCGGAGCCGGGCTCGCCATGATCGCGGGCGCCGTCCTGGCCTTTGTGGCGGCAGGGATCGCGATCGCTAACGACGTGTTCGTCATGAACGACCCGACATCGCTGGGCTGCGGGGCGTCGCACCCGCATGGTCATCGCTAGGGCTCGGCCTCGTCGGCGTCGTAGCGTTCATTGGCGGCCTAATCGCCGGCCTCGTGGCCCGGATCGGAGCCCTGCTGAATACCTGGCAGCTCGACAGCAAGGCGTGGTTCGACGAGGTCTCCTGCTCGGGAACTGAACCTCGGGTTCTTCGCGATGATCGCCTACGTCTTGGCCGGGCCGGACGGCACGACGGACGCGGCCGCCCGGAGGGCACGGGCCGCAACCCAACCGACACCTGCGTGAGACCGGGAACGTCCAGGTGGGCGCTGCCAACGCGGCAGCGCCCACTGACGGCGGACGGGGACGTCCATGGTGATTGAAAAGGCCCGCCCGATGGCGGGGAAGACCGTGCTCATCACAGGCGGCACCGAGCGGGATCGGTAAAGCCACGGCGATCGGGCTCGCCGAGCTGGGAGCCCGAGTCGCCATCACAGGCCGAGACCCCGAGCGCGCCGAGGCCGCGGCGGTCGAGACCGTGGGGCGACGGGCAATCCGGCCGTGGACGGGTTCGGCGCCGACCTTCGTCCCAGGCTGAAGTGCGCCGCCTCGCCGCAGAGATCCTCGACGCGTATCCCGCCTGGACGTGCTGGTCAACAACGTAGGTGGGTTCTGGGCCACCGCCACGTCACCGCCGACGGCCTGGAGCACACGTTGCCTTGAACCATCTGGCCGCATTCCTGCTCACTGACTTGCTGTCGATCGACTGAGGGCGAGCGCCCCGGCGCGTGTCGTCACCGTGTCCTCCAATGCCCAATCGCTGGGCACGATCGACTTCGGGACTGCAGGGCGAGCGCAAGTACTCCGGGCAACGGCCTACAACCAGTCGAAGCTGGCCAGCGTGATGTTCACCTACGAGCTCGCCCACCGCCTGGACGGCACCGGCGTCACGGCTACCGTGCTGCATCCCGGAGTGGTGAACACCGGGTTCGGCGGGAGGACCCTCGCGGATCTTCAAGGTCATCGTCCCGTTCTACAGGCCGTTCATGAAGACACCGCAGCAGGGCGCAGCGACCTCGGTCTTCCTGGCGTCTTCGCCGACGGTCGACGGCGTCAGGCAAGTACTTCGCCAACAGGAGACTCGAGACCTCGAACAAGGCGTCGTATGACCTGGAGGCCGCGACCCGCTTGTGGCAAGTCAGCGCTGCCCTCGTCGGCGTCGCGGCATGGGTGCAGTAACCCGCCGTGTCGCGGACCGATAGCCCGCGCCCAAGGAATCAACGGGGGCGTGGGTGCGAGGCTGCACTTCAGACGTCAGAACGACTTGGAGAGGGCTCTGCGGGAAATACCTTCCCTGACAGCACCGTCCCGGGCAAGGCCACCACCAAGGGGGACGTACTCGACGATCCGGCGATATCCCGTTGCCGCGCATCACCCCGTGCGAATTGATCGAGAGTCGCCTGGAACGGGAACTGATAGAACGTCAACGCCTCGTCGGGATCGTGCGCCTGGGTGCTCTGCGGGTCGCCGAAGATATACGCGACCGCCCGGGCGGTCATCTTGGGTGTCCCGTCCTCGGCTAGTTGGCGCTGCTCGTGGTCTTCAAGCTCGACTTCGGCCGCATATTGTTCGCGCAGGTAGCGTTCAACCGAACGGAGATCCCGTGGACGGCGTCGACTCGCGTCCCACGCCATCGCCCTCGAGCGCTCATGCTCGACACGGTATGGCGAAGACCGGGCGGCCAGCGCATCGAGCTGGGCCTCGGACGGCGACACCCTCACGGAGAACATCGGACCGACACCTAGTCGTCGCCTCCCTCCGACAAGCTCGCCAGGCCACGTAGCCGAGGACTGCCACGATCCCGCCGAGCACGGTGCCGCGCTCTGCCACCGACAGCACGCCGGCCGTCAGGATGGCGCCGAGCACCGGGCAGACGGCCGTCAGGGCAAGGTCACGGCCGGGAGGACACCGGTCTCCTCACGCGCCTCCTCCCAGTACCCGGAATCATGAACTGGGCGCTCGACGGCCTCGACCTGCGGGCACAGGGGCGCTTCACCGAGCCGGCGTCCGCTCGTGAGGCCATCCGCGAGCTCGAGGACCTGTCGAGCCCGATGGGCGCGTTCCTCCGGGACCGGTGTGTCGTGCGGCGCGACGTGCAGGTCACGGTCGACGAGCTCTGGGCGGAGTGGAAGGCGTGGTCCGAGGACCAGTCCCAGCACCATGGCACGAAACAGACGTTCGGTCGGGACCTGAGGGCCGCCGTACCGGGGCTCCACATCAGCCGTCCTCGCGAGGGCGAGCACAAGCGCGCCTACGTCGGCGTGGGGCTTTCTATGCAGGACAACGATCCACATGGACCGCGGACCACGAGGACCAGAGGGACCATCCGACACCCGTGGTCCGCATGGTCCGCGGACCGATGCGTTGTTTGGCCGACAGTCCGCTACCGATAGCGACATGAGTGACGCCGGTGACGCGCCCCTGCCTACTCCATCGCCTGTCGAGCTTGACGTCGCCCGTGAAGCGTGCGGATCTTCGCCGACGATCTGACCGACGAGTCGGCAGCACGCCTCAGGGCTGCGGTCGATGGGCAGACGGCTACCCGTGGGGCGGCCTCGCATGAGCAGCCACGCGCCGCACCGGCAGACCGACGCCGACCCGAACGGACTGGCTCCGGCGGACCATCTGGACCACGGCCGCGACGACTCAGTGCCCGGCCGGTCAACCCCGTCATCCTCGCCCTCGTCGCGGCGCTTCTCGATGTTGAACAACGGCGCGGTCGAGGTAAGGTTCTGACCCACTTGACCGCAGAGGCCGGCAGCATGAAGCGTTCTCTCCCCCAGTCGCTCGACCAGGTCGACGGGATGCGGGCAGCGCGTTGGTTCCGCGAGTCGACCGCCGGACAGTGGGACAACTTCGGGCCCGACGCCCAGCGAGCAGCAGGACCGCGCCATCGCCCGGTACGGCCTCGTTGACAGCGGCCTCGAGTGGTCGGTGGCTTCCTCGGGCTGGACCTCCGCTTGGCGCACGCCGACCTGGGAGGCGATGGTCGCCTCGGCGCCAGCGGCGCCTTCGACGTTCTCGTCGTCGGGTACGTGAGCCGCTTCCTGCGCAACCTCAAGCAGACCCTGGTCGCGGTCGAGGACCACCTCCACGCGGCGGGGGTCGTCGTCCTGTTCGCGGACGAGCGGCTGCTCTCGTCCGATCCGAGCAACTGGGACCAGTTCGTCCGGGAGGCCCACGAGGCAGAGGCGTACAGCCGCAAGCTCTCGAAGCGGGTCGGCGAGGGCTACGCCGCGAAGCGCCGCCGCCTCGGCGTGCCCGGTGGCAACGGGCGCCGTTCGGCATCATCCGCGAGGGCAAGCCCTCAACGCTGCGGGTCGACGAGGCGAAGGCGGCACGGTTCGTCCGCGCATACGAACTCGCGGCCGACGGCCAGACCGACTGGGAGGTGGCCGCCGCGACCGGGCTCATCAAGACCCACGTCGGCGAGTTGCTCACCAACCCGATCTACGCCGGTCGTCTCCGGACCGGTGAGCCCGCCGGCCTTGCGCCAATCGTCGACCCGGGCTCTGGTCGAAGGTCCAGTCGATGCGCGAGCGGCGCCGGACCCGGACGCCGGGGCGGATCGTCAAGCGCAAGTACGCGCTCCGCCTGCGCTGCCGGGCTGCCGGCGCTACCTTACGGGACGTCGGGCGCTACCGCCACCCCGCGCCGACCTGCGATGCGTTCATCGCCGCGACGCCTGACGCGCGTCGGCGCTACACGAAGGGCCACGACAAGCGCGTCCGGGGCCACTCCTACCCGCAGGACTGGTACGAGGACGCCGATCGGCGGTCTGCTCGAGCGAGGTCGGCTCGCGTCGACGACGTCACGATCACCGAGGTCGTTCGCCGTTACCACGATCGGCCGCCGCGGGTCGATAGCGTCACCCTGGCCCGGATCAGCCACGAGCGCGAGAGGCGTCGCGGCGCCTGGCGAAGACGCGGGACATCGCGGCCTGGCAGCGCGAGATGGCACAGCTCGACCCGAGGAGCAGGCCGCACGGGAGCCGGTCGAGCGCAGCGGCTCTCGTCCGCCGAGGTCGTCGCCTACCTGCGTTCGCTGCCATCGCTCTGGGCAGACTCAGGACCCGATGGACGCCAGGCGCTGGCGACGGCGCTGTTCGCGCGCACCGACGTCCTGGGCTTCGAGCGGATGGAGTACGAGCTCACGCCCGACGCGATCGAACTGGGGCTCGGACGCCACACTGCCGGCCGTGTTCGAGATCGCGGCAAAGAAAGGTGAGTTTGGTCGGGGCGAGAGGATTTGAACCTCCGACCTCATCGTCCCGAACGATGCGCGCTACCAAGCTGCGCCACGCCCCGACCGAGGTGCCCGTTGTACAGGGCTCCGGGATGATAGCGCACATCCGGATCCCTGGACCTCGTGCGGGCTACTGCCCGGACATCAGGACCCGGAGCCGCTCATCCAGGGAGACGTCGTCGTCCGCGTTCTCGGTGTCCGCGCCGTAGGAGCCCGGCAACGGCTTGCGCATGAACCCGCCGCGAGGCATCCTCTGGCGAGCCCCGGCAGGGGAACAGAGGGGGATCGGCTCATGGGAGATGTCGCGCCCGCGGAGCGTCCGTCGCGCGTGCCCCGGACCATCGAGATCGTTCCGGAGTGGCTCGCGAACCTGGCCGCACTCGGCTGGCGGGTGATCGCGATCGGCACCCTCGTGGTGATCGTGTGGTTGCTCGCGTCGTTCCTCTGGACCGTCACCGCGTCGATCGCGGTGGCGATCGTGATCGCAGCGTTCTTTGCGCCGTGGGTCCTCGCTCTCCGGCGCCGCGGGATGTCCCGGACGAAGGCCGCCGGCGTCGTCTGGGCGGCCGCCCTGGCCGTCGTGCTCGGCGCGGTCGTCGTGCTCGCCGTGGCGCTGCTTCCCTACGTCGCCGAGCTGCTCGGCGCCCTGGAACAGGCCGTCACGAACCTCCAGGCCGAGCTCGCCGCGGCGAACATCCCGCCGGCGGTCGCCGACGCGGTCCACGCTGTCCTCGGCGCCCTCCGGGACGGGGCCGGGGGCGGCGCCAGCGACCTGACCGCGAACGCCGCGCAGACCGCGACCATCGGGATCCTCGCCACGTTCCTCGTGTTCTTCTTCCTTCAGGACGGAGATCGGGCCTGGGTCTGGATCTTCCAGGCGGCGAGCGATCAGAACCGCGAGCGGATCACCGAGGCCGGCGACAACGCGCTCGGGCGAGTGGGCGGCTACCTCCGGGGCACCACCGTCCTCGCGAGCATCATGGCCGTCACCGACTACGCCTTCATGTGGCTCCTCGGTGTCCCGCTTGCGGTGCCGCTGACGATCCTCGTCTTCTTCAGCGCCTACATCCCGTACTTCGGCGGGTTCGTCGCGAACCTCGTCCTGCTGGGCGTCACCTACGGGGCGCTCGGCGCGGGACCGGCGATCGCGCTCCTCGCGCTGATCGCCGTGCGCAACGTGGTCCTGGCCTACGGGGTCCGCCCGGCCGTCTATGGACGGACCGTCCACCTCCATCCGGCCCTGGTGCTGGTGGCGCTTCCGGTCGGGTTCGAGCTGGCCGGCGTCGTCGGCCTGTTCGCCGCGGTGCCTGTCGCTGCCATCGTGCTGGCAGTCGCGGACGCCGCGGTCGCCATCCTGGATCCCGGACCGCAGCCGGAACGTCCCGCGCTCGTCCCCGGCTGGCTCGATCGCCTGGCTCAGTGGTCGGCGCGCCTCCTCGTCGCCATCGGCCTGGTGGCGTTCGGCGTCGCCGTGCTCGTGACGTTGCCGCTCGTGGTCGTCCCGATCCTCCTGGCGACGATCTTTGCGGCCACCCTGGAGCCCGGCGTGAAGGCGCTCGTCCGGCGTGGATGGTCGCGCGGCACGGCCGCCGGGATGCTCACCGGGGGCGCGTTCGTCGGTGTCGTGCTGGTCCTCGGCCTCATCCTGCTCGGCCTCGTCGACCAGGCTTCAGCCCTCCTCGCGGGTACGGCCGCGGGAGCCGGCGCGGCCAATGACGCGTCGGGCGACCGCGTCTCGATCCTTGTCCAGGCCGTGGTGCAGGGTGGTGCCGGGCTGCTCCAGGCGATCGTGGGGTTCGTTCAGGGCATGGCCGCATCGGCGGTGATCGTGATCCTGAGCACGCTGCTCGCGTTCTACTTCCTGCGCGACGGCGATCGGCTGTGGGCCCGAGTCGTCGCCCGCAGCCGTCCCGAGATGGCGCCCGCCGTCGGTGCCGCCGGCAGCCGCGCGATCGAGGTCCTCGGCGGCTATATGGTCGGCACCGGCCTGATCTCGCTCGTCGGCGCCGCGAGCCAGCTGGTCATCATGCTCGTGCTCGGGATCCCGTTCGCGTTCGCAGTCTTCGTCCTCTCGTTCGTCCTGTGCTTCATCCCCTACATCGGTGGCTTCATCTCCACCGGGATCGCGTTCCTGCTCACGGTCGCGTTCGGGTCCCAGGAGGCCATCATCGTCATGGCCCTCTGGACGGTGGTGTTCAACCTCGTCACGGGGAACGTCGTCGCCCCGCTCGTCTACGGGAAGACCGTGCATCTCCATCCGGCCGTCGTGCTCGTCGCCATCCCCGCGGGAGCCGCCGTGGCGGGTATCCTCGGGATGTTCGTCGTGGTGCCGGCGATGGGCGTGGTCGCGGTGACCTGGCGGACGGTCCTCGCGATCATCGGGCAGCGACGTCGGGAGCTCGGGGCCAGCGGCGGGCCCGGGAAGATCGCAGTGGTCGGGGAGGTCGGGGAGGTCGCTCAACCCGAGGCGCTCGATGCCCCGGACCGGAGAGCAACGCCACTGGAGCCGGCGCCGGAGCCCGTCTGAGGCTGGACGCCCGTCCTGACCCGATCAACATGCTCGCGATCGTCAGCGTGGACGTCATCGTCCAGGTCGGCTGATGGGGGTCAGGTCACCCGTCGGGACGTCGAGGACCGGCCGCCGAGTCGCGGCCGGTCCTCAAGGGCCATCTCGGTCTTCTCGTCGCCGGCGGCGTGGGAGCGCAGGGGCCCGGCTGCCGTCGGTAGGTGCTAACGCGAGGGGGCGCGGTCTCCTTGTGAGGCGTACGGGGCGTTCATCTGGAACAGGCCGAGCATCTCGGGGTCCGGGCTGCGGGCGGCGGCCGGCGGGATGTACAGCGTCATCGCCGCCGTGATCGGAAAGTCGGCCAGGGCGTAGAGCGGGAACCTCGCGATCATCGGCTCCGCGACCGGGAACATCGGTGCCTCATAGACCGTGATCTGGTGCGACAAGGGAAAGAATCGCGAGAGCTTGCGCACGAGCAGCGGCATCGCGCTGGTGTTGTATTGCCGGGTCTGATAGGTCCAATCGCCGAGGGTCCCGATCTGCCAAAGGACCAGCTGGCTCGACGGGTCGATCGCGACATCGTTGAGGAGGAAATCGGTCGCCTCATACGACTGGCAGCCACCGACCGCCGGATCGACGCCCAGGTCGGCGAACAAGCAGTCCTCCGATGAGATGCCCGGCAGCATCCGGGCGTCGTAGCCCTCCTTCCGAGCCCGCCTGATCGACTCATGAGCGGGATAGGCGAACACCCCGGGATGGCCGTAGAAGGCCCCGACGGTCACGTCGCCGTTGCGGACGCACCCAAGCATATGCTCGACCATCGCGTTGTAGGCGTTCTCCGACCGAGGTGCCGGTTGTGCAGGGTTCCGGGGATGATGCCGCGAGCCGGCCGGTCGGTCGGGTCGGTCGAAGGATCGACCGCCGGCCGGCGTTCTACGTCGGGCCGCGACTCAGCTCGCCGGGGTCAACCACACCGGGTAGTCGCGCGCGTCCTCGACACTGCCATCCTTGGCCGACAGGTTGTAGGACCGGAGCGTCCCCCACTGCGCCTTCGACACCGTGTACGGGATGGTGACGTCGAACGTGCCGCGGCACCCGGTCCCGCAGGTGGCCATGACCTGCTCGTCGGCCACGGTCTTGCCGGAGCCGTCGACGATCGCGATCCGGAAGGTCGCCTCGAAGACGTTGGCGTTGCCGCTGACGCGGCCGGGGTTGCCGAGCGCCGCGCCGTAAGCCGGCCGGTCGACGAAGATCGCGGGCAGCTGGTCCTCGTAGTCGGCGCGGGCCTGGGGCCCGTCGAGGACGATCCCCTGGCTGCCGAAGACGGTCACGGTCTTGCCTTCGACCTGGAACAGGACCGACTTGACGGTCGGGAACTGGGTCAACGTGTAGACGACCTGGGCCAGCCGATACTGCATCGAGGCCGTGCCGCCGCCCGAGTCGAACTCGGTCGAAAGGTCGACGGTCGCGACGCCGTCCTTGATGGTCAGTCCGAGAAGCTCGCTGCCGTCCGGGATAGCGGAGGTGATCGTTCGCCCACCGCTTTCGGCCGACGTCGGCCCGGCCAGCAGTTGCTCCATCGCGGCGGTCGCCACCGCGGGCGTCTTCGGGACGGTCCGCAGGACGGGGACGAGGCCGGCGCTGCCCGGCTCGCCGCCGAGGACGAAGTAGGCCCGAACGATCATCGTCTCCGCGGAGCTCGGCTGCGGGGTGTTCGCCGGTGCCGCGCTCGGCGAGGCCGGGGACGGGGCTTCCGAAGCCGGAGCGGACGGCTCGACCGAAGCGGGCGTCGAGGGCTCGGCCGAGGGACCGGTCGAGGGCTCCGGCGTGACGTCGGCGCCACTCGGTTCGACTGACGGTGATGGAGTCGGTGGGGAGGTCGGGACGTTGCCCAGGCCGCCGGTCGCGGAGCTGCACGCCACCAGGAGGGCGGCGGCGGCGAGAGTGACGACGATGAACGGACTCCGGTTGCGGATCATGGTCTTGGGCTCCAGCTGCGGGAAGGTTCGACCTGAAGCATCGGCGGGGCCTATCGCCGGCTCATCGCAGGCTGGTAACGATCAGGTCACAGGCAACCGGAGCTCCATCCGAAGCCCGCCGCCATCGCGAGCGACCGCTCGAAGCGTCCCGCCAAGCAGCGCGGCGTGTTCGGCGGCGATCGCGAGGCCCAATCCACTGCTGCCTCCGTGGCGCGACGGGTCGGCCTTGTAGAAGCGCTCGAAGATGTGGGAGAGCCGGTCGGGCGGCACCCCGGGACCACGATCCGCGACCGCCACCACGAGCTCGCCCTCGCCCTCGCCCAGGCTGACCTCGACAGGCGCGCCCGGTGCGTGCTCACGGGCGTTGTCGAGCAGGTTGCCGAGGATGCGCTCGAGCCGGCGCGGATCCGAGTCGATGACGACCGGGGAATCGGGGACGACAACGGTCGCCTCGGGCAGGCGCGCCGCCGCCACCGAGCGGACCAGGCCCGCCAGGTCGACCGCCTCCGTCTGGACGTGCTCCGCGCGGGCATCGAAGCGCGATATCTCCATGAGGTCCTCGACCAGCGTCCGCAGGCGCGCGACGTCGGACACGAGCAGCTCGGCTGCTCGCCGACTCCCCGGCGGGAGCGCGTCGAGGTGCTCGCGGAGGATCGACGCTTCCGCGACGAGGGCCGCGAGTGGGGTTCGAAGCTCGTGCGCAACGTCGGCCACGAACCGCCGATTCTGTGCTTCGGCCGCCTCGAGCCGACCGATCGTGCCGGCCTGGACGTCGGCCATGTCGTTGAACCGCCTCGCCCATTGCCCGAACTCGTCGTCCGAGGTCACCGGCACCCGTGCGGTCAGGTCACCGCCGGCGATCCGCTGGGCCGCCTGCCCGGCGATCTCGACCGGCGCGAGGACCCCGCGCGCGACCGCCCGCGCGACGACGAGTGCGACGAGGACGGCCGCCACGAACCCGACGGCCAGTGCCAGCCTCAGCTGGGCGAGCGCCTGCTCCAGGCCGCTCACGTCGTGCACGAAGTAGAAGTCGGGGCCGCCGGGCTGGAGCCGGCCGCCCACGACGAGGCTCGGCCGGCCGGCGACATCGACCCAGGCGTAGGCGAGCTCACCGTCGGCGACGCGCCTGGTGAGGTCGTCCGGCAGCGCCCCGAGGACGCCCTCGAGCTCGGTGCTCGAACGGGCGAGCTCCTGGGCGCCCTGCGCGACGATGGTCTCGACGCCGCGCTGGTGAAGCGTGCCCAGCACGCCCGAGGCAACGATGTCGTCGGCGGTCGGATCGGGCGGAAGGCCGGATCGAGGGATCAGCACCGTCATGTCGAAGCGCGCCTGGTTGGCGGCGTCGTCGCGAGCCTGGTCGTGGAGGCGCGTGTCCACGAACAGATACGCGCTGAGGGCGAGAAGGCCGGCCGTCAGCGCCACGAGCGCGACGAGGGTGACGGTCAGGCGGGCCCTGACTCCACGCACGGCCGGCGCCTTCAGCGTGTGGACTTGTAGCCCGCGCCGCGGACCGTGAGGATCAGCTCGGGGGTCGCGGGGTCCGCCTCGATCTTCGAGCGCAGGCGTTGGATCGCGACGTCCACGAGCCGCGAATCGCCGAGATAGTCGTAGCCCCAGATGCGGTCGAGGAGGGCGTCGCGCGTCAGCACCTGCCCGGGGTGCCGGGTCAGCTCGACGAGCAGATCGAACTCCGTGCGCGTGAGTGCGACGGGCGCGCCATCGCGGGTGACCGTCCGTCCTGCGAGATCGATGGCGAGAGGCCCGAGGTGCAGGCGCTCCGCTTCCCCTTCGCCTCGTCCGGCTCGCCGGAGGGCGGCCCGGACGCGCGCGACGAGCTCGGGGACCTCGAACGGCTTGCGGACGTAGTCATCGGCGCCGGCCTCGAGGCCGACGACCACGTCGATCGTGTCGGCGCGGGCGGTCAGCATGACGACCGGCACGGTCGATGTCCGGCGGATCGCGCGGCAGACCTCGAGACCGTCGAGGCGGGGCAGCATCACGTCGAGAAGCACGAGGTCGAACGGCTCGGCGGCGAACCGCTCCAGACCGGCCTGACCATCGCTCGCCGTGGTGACGGTGAACCCGGCCTGACGAAGCCCGATGGCGGTGACCTCGCGGATCGAGGGGTCGTCCTCGACGAGCAGGATGCGGGCGTCCAAGTCGGTTCCTCGTGCGGTCGTGGTCGGCAGTATGCCAGCGGCGGGCGAGGTGACCGGGTGGGCGTCTGGGTCGCGGTGGGTGGCCGTGCCCTGGCTAGCGAAGGGTCGCCTCGAAGGCGGCGTTCTCACGAGCGCGCTGCTCGGCATGGATCGGGAGCGTGCCGAGGGCCGCGAGGATGAACGTCACGGCCATGAGCCCGAACACCACCGGCAGACCGGCCGCCTCGCCGAGCGCGCCGATGACGTAGCCGTAGACGATCGTCCAGAGCGATCCGACGCCGAAGGCCATCGTGAAGTAGAGGGCGTACGAGGCGTCGCGGGTGGCCGGGGGTGCGATGTCGCCGAGAAGCGCCTGGAGCTGCGGGCTCTCGGCGAAGGAGAACAGACCCATCAGTACGATCCCGAGCCAGAGCCCCACCAGGTTCGTCCCGGCCGCCAGGAAGACGAGGAACCCGACCGCGCCGCCGACGTACACGCCGATGATCAGTGGCTTGCGGCCGATCCGGTCCGACAGCCACCCGGCGATGAGCGGCATCGGGACCGAGAAGACGATCAGCACCCCGTACATGAGCCCGGCAGTCGCTTCGGACAGGCCGAGGACCTGGGTCATGTAGATGAGGGCGAACAGGTTGACGACACCGAGGCCACGCCCGCCGCCGCCGAGCGCGGAGGTGAGGTAGAGCCAGCGCAGGTCCCGGTCGGCGAGCACGCTGCGCAGCGCGGACCGGACGCTGCCCCCGGCGCGCGCGGCGGCGCGGTCGGTGCCGCGCTCGCGGACGAACACCAGGATCAGGACTGCCACGACGATCGCCGGCACACCGAAGACGACCGAGGCGCCGCGCCAGCCGACGGCCGCGATGAGGGGAACCCCGATGAGCGCGACAACGACCGTCCCAACGTTGCCGCCGGCGATGTGGGCGCTGATCGCGAAGCCGCGCCGTTCGGTCGGGAACTGCTCGGCGAGGAGTCCGTTGCCGACCGGGTGCTGCGGCGACGAACCGATGCGGGACGCCACGAACGGAACAGCGAACGTGAGGAGGCTCGATGCGAGCGCCTGGGCGGCGAAGCCCGCCCCGAACAGGATCCCGCCGTACCCGAGCAACCGGCGCCGCGAGACGACGCGGGTCAGGCCGGCATAGCTCAGCTGGACCATGCCCGCGCAGAGCGCCCCGATGGCGGCGAGGTACGCGATCTGCTCGACGGAGGCGCCGAACTCGTCGATCAGCCCGAGGAAGATGAACGGGATGATGACGGCCTGGGCGTGATTGACGGCATGGGCGATCGACAGCAGGCCGAGCGAGCGCATCGGGCGGACATCGATCTCCGGCATGGCGGTATCGTGCCGCACCTTGGCCTACCGAGTTGGGCCAACGCGCGCCGGCGTCTGTAGGCCTCGCCTTAACGCAGCCCGAGGTGGCCAGGAGTCAACACCAGAGGGTCGAAGGCCGCCGCGAGGGCCGGGATCGTCTCCTCGGGCCATCTCTGTGACTGTCACGCACCACCAGCGGCCTCGAGCCCGCGAGTGTCGGCCCCTCGACCGCCCAGCGTTGACTGAGGACCACCAGAGGAGCCGTGTCGGGGCCGCGCACGCCCCTCGACCGCCCAGCGTTGACTGAGGACCACCAGAGGGAGGCGTCGGGGCCGGCAGCTGACGCACCGCCGGCGCGCCCGCGAGCCGGACAGCGGCGCCGGGGAGGCGCCGACCAAGGAGCCCCTGCTCAGTGGTGCTTCTTGGGGACCTCGTACAGGTCTGCCCGCTGGTCCTTGTGCGTGGCCTTCGCCCCGTGCCCCGCCACCGGCGCGTGCTTCGGCAGGAGGTACAGGGCCATCAGCGCGAACGGGCCCGAAGATGATCCCGAGGACGCCCCACGTCCCCGCGCGCCGACCGAATTTCGGTGCCGTCTGGTAGGCGAGGTAGGCGCAGAACCCCCAGACGAACGCGGCGAGGATGAACCCGCCGGCGTAGTAGACATCCATCCCGTCAGACCCCTCTAGAACTGATCCAGGTAGCGGTCCACCTCCCAGTCCGAGACCTGCGTTCGGTACTCGTCCCATTCGGCCCGCTTGGCTTCGACATAGTGACTGAAAACGTGGTCGCCCAGCGCATCGCGGATGACAGGGTCCGCCGCCAGCTCCTCCAGCGCGTCCCCGAGCGTGCCGGGCAGCTCGCGGATGCCCTTCGAGGCGATCGTGGCGGCATCCATCTCGAAGAGCGACTCCTCGACGGGTTCGCCCAGGTGCATCCCCTTCTCCACCCCGTCGAGTCCGGCCGCGATCATCGCCGCGAAGGCGAGATACGTGTTGGACGACGGGTCGGGGCAGCGCACCTCGCAGCGCGTCCCCTCCACGGACTTGCCCGGCGAGACCATCGGCACCCGGATCAGGGCCGACCTGTTGGTCCGTCCCCAGGTCAGATAGGTCGGCGCCTCGTAGCCGGGGACCAGCCGCTTGTACGAGTTCACGAGCGGCGCGAGGACCGCGATCATCCCGCGGGCGTGGGCGAGGATGCCCGCCATGTACGAGCGCGCGACATCGGACAGGCCGTAGGGATTGGCCGCGTCGGCGAATGCGTTCCGTCCCTCCGCGATCGAATACAGGCTCTGGTGGGTGTGCATCCCCGAGCCGTTGATCCCGTGGATCGGCTTGGGCATGAACGTCGCGTACAGGCCGTGCAGCTGCGCGATCGCCTTCAGGGCGAACTTGAAGGTGATGGCGTTGTCGGCCGTGCGGAGCGCGTCCGAGTACTCGAAGTCGATCTCATGCTGGCCCTCGGCGACCTCGTGGTGGGCGGCCTCCACCCTGATCCCGAACGCCTCGAGCGCATCGACCATGTCCTGTCGGATCTCCTGGGCGAGGTCGGTCGAGAAGTCGAAGTAGCCGGCCTGATCGTGCGGCAGCGGCTCGATCAGGCCGCCTTCGCCGCGCCGGAACAGGAAGAACTCGAGCTCGGGGCCCGTGTGCACGATGTAGCCCATCGACCGCGCCTTCTCGACCTGACGCCGGAGCACCCCGCGCGGGTCACCCGCGAAGGGTTCGCCGCGCGGCGTGTACACGTCGCAGATGACCCGGGCGGTGCCGCGCGGACCCGACCCGGCCTGCCACGGGATCTCGCTGAAGGTGTCCATGTCCGGCATCAGGTACTGGTCCGACTCGGCGATCCGGGTGAACCCCTCGATCGATGAGCCGTCGAACCACGTGCCGTGCTCCACCGAGCCCTCGAGCTGGTGGATCGGGATCGTCACGGCCTTGACGTGGCCGATGATGTCCGTGAACTGGAGCTGGATGAAGCGGATGCCGCCGGCCTTGGCGGCTTCGATCTTCGCGGTCGATTCGGCGCTGCTGGCCACGTCGACATCCCTCCGAGCTACGGTCGGGACAGGTCCCTCGTAGCCCGAAAGGATAGGCGACGCCGGTCAGTACTGGAACAGCAGCTCCCGATACTTCGGCAGCGGCCAGAGGTCGTCGGCGACGACGGTCTCGAGCTCGTCGACCACTCCGCGGAGCGCCTCCTGGGCCGGGATGACGTCCGTCACGAAGGCGCGCGCCTCCTCGTGGACCGAGCCCGCATCGTGGGCCTCGTGCTGTGCGTGCTCGAGCGCCGCGATGGCATCGACCAGCGAGTCGGCGAGCGCGGACACACGCTGGCAGACCGCGTTGATACCCCGCGACGAGCTGACGCCCGCGAGCTCGGCGAGGTAGCGAGCGACCGCCGGCAGGATCAGCGTGGAGGCGATGTCCGCGGCGCAGTTCGCCTCGATGTCCTGGACCTTGACGTAGCGCTCCCAGTTGATCTCGACCCGCGACGCCAGCTCGCGCTCCGAGAGGACGCCGAACCCGGTGAACAGGGCCCTGGCCTTCGCCGTCGTCAGCGCGGGCAGCGCATCGACCGTGCTGCGGTTGTTCGGCAGGCCTCGGCGGGCGGCTTCGGTATGCCATTCCTCGGCGTAGTTGTTGCCCTCGAACAGGACCTGCTTGTTGGCCTTGACGATCGACGACAGGATCCGGGTCAGGCCTTCGAAGTCGCCCGGCTCGAGCGGCTCGAGCTCGTCGGCGAGCTGCTTGATCGAATCGGCGACGACCGTGTTCAGGATCGTCTGCGGCCAGTAGATCGGTGCCGACGAGCCGACCGCCCGGAACTCGAACTTGTTGCCGGTGAACGCGAACGGCGAGGTCCGGTTGCGGTCGGTCGCGTCCTTGGGCAGGACCGGGCAGCGAGGTCACGCCGAGCTCGAGGTCGCCGCCCTTCTTGGAGGCCGAGGCCGATCCCTGCTCGAGCTGCTCGATGATGTCGACGAGCTGCGAGCCGAGGAAGATCGAGACGATGGCCGGCGGAGCCTCGTTCGCACCGAGCCGGTGGTCGTTGCCGGCGTCCGCGATGCCGGCCCGGAGGATGTCGGCGTGGACGTTGACGCCGCGGATGATGCCGACGAGGAAGGCCAGGAACTGGGCGTTGGCGTGCGGGTCGTTCCCCGGGTCGAGGAGGTTCTCGCCGTCATCGGTGCTCATCGACCAGTTGTTGTGCTTGCCCGACCCGTTGATCCCCGCGAATGGCTTCTCGTGGATGAGGAGCATCAGGCCGTGCTGCGGCGCGAGCCGTCGCATCATGCTCATCACGACCATGTTGTGGTCGGACCCGACCGAGGTCGGCTCGAAGACGGGGGCCATCTCGAACTGGCCCGGAGCCACCTCGTTGTGACGGGTCTTGGCCGGGATGCCCAGGCGCCACAGCTCGCGGTCGAGATCCATCATGAACGCCAGGATCCGCTCGCGGATCGGCCCGAAGTACTGGTCCTCG
The DNA here is from genome assembly GCA_963772995.1 of uncultured Chloroflexia bacterium. Lineage (GTDB taxonomy): Bacteria > Chloroflexota > Limnocylindria > Limnocylindrales > CSP1-4 > SPCO01. The sequence goes on from CAVYZQ010000024.1 coordinate 19,010, forward strand.
AGCTCCTGGCCCTTCGGTGACGCGGCACCGAACAGGGTCCGTCCCGTCAGCAGGAGGTCCGGACGCTGCTCCGCGAGCCGGCGATCGACGAGGAAGTACTCCTGCTCGGGACCGATCGTCGTGAACACCCGGCTGGCCGACCGGTTGCCGAACCAGCGCAGGATCCGGAGCGCCTGCTGGCCGAGCGCTTCCTGCGACCGCAGGAGCGGGATCTTGTAGTCGAGGGCCTCGCCCGTGAAGGAGACGTAGGCCGTCGGGATCGTGAGCGTCACCCCGTTTGGCTCGACCTGGAGGAAGATCGGGCTCGTGACGTCCCAGGCCGTGTACCCGCGGGCCTCGAACGTCGCCCGGATCCCGCCCGACGGGAACGAGCTCGCGTCCGGCTCGCCCTGGACGAGGTTGCGGCCGGAGAACTCCGCGATCGACTGGCCGTCGCCGGTGGGCGTCAGGAACGAATCGTGCTTCTCGGCGGTCGACCCGGTCATCGGGACGAACCAGTGCGTGTAGTGGGTGGCGCCGTGCGCCAGCGCCCACTCCTTCACGCCATGAGCGAGCGCATCGACGATCGCCGGGTCGAACGGCTCGTGACCGTCGATCGTCCGGCGCAGCTTGCGGAAGATCGGCTTGGCCAGGTACTGGCTCTGCGCCCGCTCGTCGAAGACGTACTGGCCGTAGATGTCGGCCCCGGCGTCGGCGAGGTAGTCCTGGGTCTTGGCGACCCTGTGCTTGGCGATCTCCGCGATCGCCGCATGTCGAGCAGTCATGGCTCTCCTGTCGTGGGTACAGGGTGGATCGATGATCCGTGTCTTCCCGCCGGCCTGGCGCCCGCACGGCACGCGCGAACCCGGGCCTCACGCAGCTTCGGCCGAGCCTAGCAGCGGACCGGGTTGCAGTTCAGTAGCGGAGAGCGCGCCCCGGGCGTTGCGATTGGAGGTCGGCGGGAGCGGCCACGGGGGCGGCAGTGGAGCGGCCAGGGGCCGGCGCACGGCCTCCGCGGCGGTCCGCGGGTCAGCCCGGAGTCAGCCCGGGCGGCGCGCCGCGACGAGCTGGTCGAGCAGCCGCCCGAACTCGCGCTCGACGTCCACGTACCGGTCCGAGCGCCACACGATCCCGAGCCGCCCATCGGTCGCGAGACGCGTCCAGACGCGACGGCGCGGTCTGTAGAAGCTGATCGTGATGCCGGCGATCAGCGACGCGAACGCGATCCACACGAGTCCCTGGCCCGGGATCCTTCTTTGCGATCAACAGCGTGAAGGCTCCCACCTTCTGGAATTCGATCGAGAGGCCGACGTCGGGAGCGACGGCGGTCTCGCCGACGGCCGGGGCGATCGGCCGGAAATCCTCGCGGATCGGGCTCCCGTCCGGGTTCGTCCCGGTGACCCGGTACGGCAGCATCAGGAGCACCGTGGTGCCGTCGGTCAGCTTCCGGAGCTGCATCTCCAGGCCGATGTCGCGACCCGGGACCCCGAGGACGCCGTACGGCAGGCCGTCCACCGAATCGGTCATCGGGACCGTCCCATCCCACAGCGGACGGCCGGCGTCATCGCGAACGACCAGGGCGGGCGCCGGTCCGTACCCGTTCTGGTGGAACGTGTAGCCGGCAACGGACAGCGGGTCGTTCACGCGGATGGTCTTGCGGGCGATCTGGCGCCCGTCCTGGAAGACCGCGAGGTCGGTCGTGAAGTCGCTCGCCTGCCCGGTCTCGAGGCCCGGAGCCTCGAAGTCGAGGTTCCTGACGAGGAGGAGGCCGGGTGTGCCGATGGGCTGGACGGTCAGGGTCTCACCCTCGCCGACGACCAGCCCCTGCTCCTCACCGAGCCGCGAGGTGACCGCGGCCGCGACCAGGAACAGGATGAGCCCGAGGTGGGTCAGCAGCGTGGCGAGCTTGGTGTACTGGTGGCGGTCGCCGTAGAGGAAGCGGGTGCCGGTCGGCGTCGGTGGCCTCGCGCACGTGGAAGCCGTTCTTCCTCAGGACCGCCCGGACGCCGTCGGCGCCGACCCCGTCCATGGCCGCACGGTCGGGCAGGCGTGGGTCGAAGAAGGGCTCGGGCTGGGCGACCCGGACCTCACGGACACCGCGCCACAGCCGAGGGGTCCGGTCGAGCGTGCAGACCACGATCGACAGGACGAGCACGACGAGGGCCGCGCTGAACCACGCCGAGCGGAAGATCGCGAAGACCGACAGGCGCTCGAGGACGTCGACGAGACCGGTACCGAGGAGCGGGTCGTATCGCGCGTGGACCTGGTCCATCGCCGTGGCGTAGTCGGACGCGGAGCGGAACGCGAAGTCGGGCAGCTGCTTGATCGTCATCCCGACGACGGCCATCAGCACCAGGAGGATGATCTGGGCGACGGCGAAGTCGACCGACGTGAAGAGCCGCCACAGTCCCTGCCCGATGCGGGCGAGGATGTCGGGGCCGGTCGGTCGGGTGGAGGCCGCGGTGACGACGGCCGGGGTCGCGATGGCCGGCTCCTAGGCGGCCACGATCGCCGGCAGGGCCGCCTGCAGGCCCACAGCCGCGCGCCGGGCCATGGCCGCACGCGGGGGCACGGCCGCGCGCACGGCAGCGAAGGCCTCGGCGAACTCCGCCCGGTCGTGGTCGGTCACGGCCCGGATGCTACACCGGAGCGGCGCCGCGCCTCGCCGGCTCGATCGGAGCGGCCGTCACCCGGTCCTTGCCGCCCCGCTTTGACGCGTACATCGCGCCGTCCGCGCTGATCATCAGCTGGTCGGCAGTCAGCCCGTCCTCGGGATAGCCCACGACGCCGATCGACAACGTCGGTCGCGGCGAGCCGTCCGGAAAGCCCCCACCGAGCGCCGCGACGCCCATCCGGATCTTCTCGGCCAGCACGAAGGCGCCCGTCGGGTCGGTCTCGGGCAGAACCACGACGAACTCGTCACCGCCGTACCGCGCGGCCGTGTCGATCCGCCGCACACCCTGCGAAATGACATCGCCGACGCCGCGCAGGACGTTGTCTCCCTCGTAATGACCCTGCCGGTCGTTGATCGCCTTCAGCTCGTCGAGATCCATCATCAGCAGGCAGAAGCCGCGACCCGATCGGGCGCAGCGCGCGATCTCGCGGTCCAGGGCTGCGAAGAAGAAATTGCGGTTGAAGAGGCCGGTGAGCGGATCGACCGTCGACAACCGGATGGCGGCGTCACGGGCGCGACGCTGCTCGCGAGCGATCACCATCGCCGCGTAGGCGAGCAGGATCATCGCCATCAGGTTCACCCCGACCGTCGCCGACGCACTCGGGCGTCAGGCTGTCGGCCGGCGAGCCGGCCACGACCGCGAGGATGTAGCCGGCGCTCGCGGCCGCCGCGAGCCCGACCGTCACGATCGGCGAAACGACGAGCGCGGCGCCGCCCACGATGAGCGGGAACGTGAAGAAGAAGGGGCTGTCGACGCCGCCCGTCAGGGTCACCAGCAGGGTCGCGACCGTGATCGCGACCGAGCCTTCGATGACGAACTTGGCCGTTCCCAATGCCTCCGCGGGAAGGAGGTCGTGAACGACGAGGAATGCGATGCCCGACAGGGCCAGGATCAGCAGGATGGCGGCCTGGGTATCCGGCCACAGGCCGCTGATGACGACGATCAGGCCTGCCGTCACGATGAACGACCAGGCGACGACCCTGACGACGCGGTCGTAGGTCTGGAAGAGAGCGCCCGTGTCGCGGCCAAGATCCCCGGTCCCGATGACGGCGGCCTCGGCGGCACGCCGGTCGGGGGTCAGGTCGCGGTCATCCTCGCTGGCGAGCGGACTGGCACGCCCGAGCATCGGCGGGACGACGATGACGGCCATGACCGCCAGGTTGGCGAGGACCGCGACGACGATGAGGAACAGGACCGGCGTGAACAATCTGGATCTCCGCCTCGGAGGTTCGTGCTGGGAGACGGCACCACCGGTCTTATCTTAGCCGCCGGCTGTCATGAGCCCCCGGGGCGGGGCGGATCAGCCTCGGTCGAGCTCGGCCAGGACCGGGGCGAGTCCGCGGATCGCGTCGGTGGTGATGGGGTCGAGGACCAGCTGGACGTGGGCGATCCCCTCCCGCGCGAAGGCGCGGAGCGTGTCGGCCATCTCGACGGGCGACCCGGCCAACGGTTCGATCGGCGGACCGCGCATAGCCGCCGTCGACACGGCCGCGGCCGCCCGGCATCCGGACCTGGACTGCGACCGTCCGCTCGACCTGGGCCGGGTCGCGACCGACCTCGCGGCACGCTTCGTCGACGGCGGCACGCAGGGGGGCGACGCCGTCCGGCCGGTTGCCTGTGTCGGAGAACCAGGCGTTCCATGAGTCGGCATGGGCCATCGTGGCGCGCAGCATCCGCGGTCCCTTCGAACCGATCATGAGCGGCGGGCCGCTCGGTCGCGGACCCCGCGGCAGGAGCTCACAGTCGCGGACCTGGTACCAGCGCCCGTCGAAGTCGATGGCGCCCTCGCGCAGGAGCGTCCGGATGATCGTGAAGGCCTCTTCGAAACGGTCGATCCGGTGATCGAACGGGTAGCCGTACGCCCGGAATTCCGTCTCGTTCCAGCCCGCTCCGAGACCGAGGACGAAGCGGCCGCCGCTCAGCTCGTCGAGCGTGGCCGCCTGCTTGGCCAGGAGCGCCGGATTGTGGAAGTTCGTGCAGGCGACCAGGGGCCCGAGCTCGATCCGCGACGTCGACGCGGCGATGGCGGCGAGAAGCGTCCAGGCCTCCCACGGACCGCGTGCCGGCCGGTCCTCCCAGCGGTAGAGGAGGTGCTCGCCGACCCACACGGAGTCGAACCCCTCGCCCTCGATGGCGCGGGTCATCTCGAGTAGCTCCGGCCAGCGGACCTCGCGCTCGACCTCGGGGAGCTGGACGCCGACCTTCAGCGGGCGGCGGGATGCGGTCGGCATGGCCGTGATGGTAGCGGCCGAGTTGCCCGGGGCCGGGACCACGTCGCCGCGGTGGCCGACGATCTCCCCGCCGAGCCGGCGACGCCGGGCCGATGTTGCATGGGGTGGTCCTGTCGACCGCTGCGGGGCTGATCGGCCGGCCGAAGTGGGCGTCGGCCGCCGATCGGGCCACCGGGTGCGCGGATCGACGGGAATCCCCATCCAAGCGGTCGTTGCGCGGGTCGAGGCGGCCTTTGCTGGCCCATAGGACCACCGGGAGCAACTCCGGGTCGCTGTCCCGAACCGCTCCATGGCGTTGACAACCGACCCGTCCCGTCCCCCACCCTGCCCGCGACATGGTGACCGCCACGACCTCCGGACGACGCGGGCAACAACCGCCGATGCGGGCCACCTCGCCCTGACGTCGCGCGCCCGACGGGCGCCGACCGCACCCGAGTGACGCCCCGGCACACGCCGAGGGCGTCTTTTCATGCTCGACCACCCTCCGGAGGCCGACTCCGTTGGACCCGGCACTCGTATTTCGCGGTTTCATCCTCGGTTTCACGATCGCCGCCTCGGTCGGGCCGATCAGCCTGCTCGTCATCCGCCGGACGCTCGCCGAGGGACGCCTGTACGGCCTGGTGTCGGGGCTCGGCGTCGCGACGGCCGACGCCACGTACGGCGCGATCGCCGCATTCGGGCTGGCGGCCGTGACGGACCTGCTCGTCAACGCACGACAGGTCCTGGGGCTGGCCGGCGGTGCATTCCTGCTGTGGCTGGCGTGGCAGACGATCCGCTCGAGGCCGACCGAGGCCGCCACCGTCACGACCCGCCGCCGCGGATATGCCGGGGCATACCTCTCGATCCTGGGCCTCACCCTCGCCAACCCGATGACGATCCTGTCGTTCGGCGCGCTGTTCGCGGGCTTCGGGGTGACCGCCGGCGCGACCGGTGGCGGCGCGCTGATCGTCCTCGGCGTGCTGCTCGGGTCCACGACCTGGTGGGTCGTCCTGACCATGGCCATCGGCGCGATGCGGATGCGGATCACCCCGGTCTGGATCCACCGGATCAACGTCGCGTCCGGACTCGATCATCGGGGCGTTCGCCTTCGTGGCCATCGCGGCGGCGCTCGGCGTGGGCCTTTCCGGCGCCTCGAGCTGAGTCCGCCCCGGCCGGCCGCAAGTCTCGACCCGACATTCGGTCGCGCTACATAAAGGGTCGGAGGGGCGCCGGCGGACCGAGGATGGGGATGTCGGGGCCGCAGGAATTGGGCGAATGCTCGATGGCGAGTTGCCTTTCCGTCCCTAGCGTGTGACACGTCGATCCGGATGGACCGGAGTACAGGCAAAGGACAGGGCAGGGAAGATGTCGCGATACGAGCGGAGGGTCTACTTCGAACGGCTGGTCGAGCTGCGTCTGGCATACGCAGTCCTCGGCGACGAAGACCGCACCCCGACCATGACCATCACCGAGGCGATCGCGTGGGCCGAGCGCGAGCTCGAAGCTACGCCCACGACGGACCAGCGGCCGACGGCAGACGCGTGATGTTGCCGACCCGCGACGACCTCAGGCCGTCGCGGGTGGCTCGGAGAACAGCGTCAGCTGGAGTCCCGCCGGTCCCTCGAGCCTGGCGTTGAGCGTCTGCCACGGCGTGAGCGTCGCTTCCGCGATCACCGTCGCGCCCGCAGCCTCGAGCGACCGAGTCGTCGCCCTCGTGTCTGCCACCTCGAAGGCGACCCGGATGTGGCCGGCGACCCTTCGACCGACTTCCACGTCGTCGATGAATGCAGCGTGGCCGGGGTCGGTGATCTCGAGGGTGGCCCGGCCGGCCTCCAGGATCGCGACGCGGCCGTCGGGCGACGCGAACGAGGCCCGCTCAGGGAGTCCCAGGACATCGCGGTAGAAGCGGATCGCCTCGTCGTAGTCGGAGGCGGTGACCACGACACGCAGCTCGGTCACCGGTCCTAGCCGCGGAGGCGGGCCGATCGTTGCCGTGCGCCGGCACGTCCCTCATCACGCGGCCGCCCGGATGCGCCCGAGCGCGGCAGGGAGGCCGCCATCCCACGCCTCGCCGTGACCCGGCAGCACCCATTTCGCGTCGAGACCGTCCAGCTTCGACAGCGAGCCGAGCGCCTGGGCCGGCTCGAGGGTGAACGGCGCCGGGCGTGGACCCATCGCGCCGGTCAGCACGCTCCGCGTCGTCATCGCGTCGCCGAGGAAGATGGCATCGACCGACGGGACGTGGATCGCCGAGCTTCCGGGAGTGTGACCCGGGATATGGATGATCCGGGGAGCGCCGGGAAGGTCGAGCGTGGCGCCGTCCTCGAACGTGACGACCTCCTTGACCGGCGGGACCCTCAGGCCGCCCCGCCGGCCGCTGTAGACCAGGAAGCCGAGCAGCGGGCGGATCTTGATCGGACCCCAGCCGGACATCGGCTTGCTGACCTCGCCCCGAGCCCGGTTGGCATCGAGGCTGTGGACGAAGACCGGGATGCCGCGCTCCCGCCGCAGGCGCTCCGCGAACCCGATGTGGTCCGTGTCGCCATGGGTCAGGACGATGGCCCGGACGTCGTCGAGAGAGCGGCCCATCGCGGCGAGCTCGACCGGCAGGTCCTTCCAGTAGCCCGGCAGACCGGCATCGACGATGGTGACCGATCCCGCGTCTTCGACGAGATAGCTGTTGACGAGCCCATTGCCCAGGCGGTGCAGGGATGGCGCGATCTTCATGGTTGGTTCCTCGCTTTTCGGGAAGACGGGTCTCCGAGTCTGCCTTGTCGAGCGGCGACCCATGGGGTACGATCGACGTCGCAACGCTACTTTACTTAGCCATCATGGCTACTGTCAATAGCCTTTCGAGTCCCAGGAGCCCGCCGATGCCGACGCCGCCTCGCACCTCCGTCCCCGAGATCGTCGCCGCGGGCCGCGCGATCCTGGAGGCCGAGGGTCTCGACGGGCTGACGATGCAGCGGGTCGCAGAGGAGGTCGGCGTCCGGTCGCCGTCGCTCTACAAGCGGGTCCGTGGCCGCGGCGACCTCATCCGCCTCATCGCCGAATCGGTCATCGACGAGCTGGCCGCGACCATGGGCGCCGCGGTGGGCGACCGCGATCCGGCACAGGACCTTCGCGCCATCGCGCACGCCTTCCGCGCGTTCGCGCTCGCACACCCGAACGCGTATGCGCTCCTCTTCGCGCGCCTCCCCGACGACGCCCGGATCGATCCGGAACGCAACGCCAGGGCGGCCGAGACACTGCTGCGGACGACGGGGCGGCTGGCCGGGTCCGACGATGCGCTCGAGGCGGCCCGCACGGTCACGGCATGGGCGCACGGGTTCCTGATGATGGAGCTCGCGGGCGCCTTCCAACTGGGCGGCGACGTCGATCAGGCGTTCGAATACGGCATCGACCACCTGACGGGCGCGCTGCAGTCCTGAGCCGTGTGGGCCGAGCCGGTCGCGCCGGCCGCGTCGGCCGAGCCGGCGACGCGCGCCCGCCCGGCCACACCGGCCGCGCCGCCCGGCACGGCCGTCCCGTTCACTCGGACGCCCGGTAGTAGACCACCAGACAGCACGTCGTCGACGGCGAGGTCCGACCATCCGGGCTCGGGCACCGAGAACGTCCACGGCCCGAGTGGCTGTTCCTCGCCCTCCCCGTAACCGACGCTGAGATACGGAACCTGGCCGAGCAGCGGACTCTTCTTCAACCCAACGGGCGCCTGTGGCGTCCCCTCCTCGCCCGCCGTGATCGTCACCGGGATCGGCGCCGGGAACTCCGCACCGTCCTCCAGGGACAGGAGGATGTCGACCCGGCTGATGACGATCGTCTTGTCGCGGACCCGGAACGGGAACATGTCCGGGTCGAGATCGACCCGGAGCGTCCGCGAGGTCGCTCCCTCGCCGACCGGTCGGGTGAACCGGAACCACTCGTCGGCGAAGTCGCCGCTCATCGACAACAGGCGCGCGCCCTCGACGGCCGACCCAGCAAGCACCGCCTCCGACGCCGCCGACCGAAGCCGCGACCCGCCATCGCGCGCCGTGTAGCGGACGTGGAGGACGACGTCGCTGATCGTGTCGAAGTCGAAGGCGTTGAAGTCCGGCGGCAGCTGGACCCGCCAGCGACTGATGGCCCCGGCGCCCTCGAACGGCAGGTAGCGCTCGTCGCGCAGGTTCGTCTCGAACAATCCGCTGTCGTTCTGGCCCGAGCTCGTGACGATCGACTGGATCGCGCCCAGGTTGTCACGGAACCGCGGGTCGTCCCCGCCGGTCCGCCCGTACTCGGGCTCCGGGTCGCTGCTCGTCCGGACGGAGTTGCGCAACAACGTCAGCGTGCAGTTGATGCTGGTGTACGGCCCGGCGACGCACGGGATCGTCACGCTGACCGTCTTCAAACGGCGCATGTACTGCCCCGGGTGGTCGAGGTCGAACAGGGACTCGGGCAGCTCGACGAAGCATTCTCCCGTCGTGCGCAGCCGCATCAGCGCGGACGGATCGGCCAGAGCCAGGGATACGTGCTTCGTCAGCTCGTACTCGCGCTTGTTCTGGTCGAGGTACGCCCGCTCCATCCGCTGGAGGTCGTAGGACAGCCGCTCGCCGGACAGGAGTCCCTTGCGCAGGCTGTCCCAATAGCCGAAATCCACGAACGTCGCGTTCGGGTCGCCCAGCTCATGCTGGAGCGCCCGCTCGGCGACCTTGGCCGTGTCGTACGTGAGCTGGTACGTCTGGAAGAAGACCTGGGAGAGCTGGCTGATCATGTAGTCGTACAGCTCGACGTCCGTGTACTTGTCGCGCAGGACGGCCTCGATCGCCTGCGACTGCTCGATCTGCAGCTCGTGATTCGACAGCTCCTGCTCGGCGATCTGGCGGCGCAGGTCGGCCCCGACGATCTGCTTGTCGATGAGCTTCTGCTCCTTGCGCGCCTGGTCGGCCTGGTACGTCCAGTCGTCCTGGCGGCGGTCGAAGCCGGCCATGATCGACGCCATCGTCGCCTTGAACGTGGCGATCGACGAGCCCATGGCGAGCGCCTGCTTGGCGAAGCCGACCGCGTTGGCGAAGTCGCGACCGCCGATCTTGACCTTGGCGACCGGGCTCGAGAACGCTCCCGACACGCCGATGTCGAAGATCGGGATGACCGCCAGCCCGGCGGCCAGGACGTCCATGCCCTGGGCGATCGACTGCAGGGTGTGGGCGGTGGTCAGCGCGTCGATGTGCTCGTTCTCGCGAGGGTTCGTGTACGGCCGGGTCGCGTAGTAGGTCTCGCGCGCCTCGGCGACCTCCTTCGTGGCCTCGAGCGCCTGGACCGCTGTCTCGGCGTCGCGGATCTGCAGCTTGCGAACGTCGCGGACGGCCCGCAGCAGCTCGACCTCGTGAGTCGCGCGCAGGGCCGCGAGCGCCTCGGCGTCACGCTTCTCGAGGACGCTCAGGAGCTGGGCCCCGAGGTTCTTGAGCTCATTGCACAGCTCGTGGGCGCGACCGACGAGGACCGCGAACCGGTAGATCGGCAGCGCAGCCGCCGAGCTGGCGTTGAGTGCCGCGTCGATGCTCACGCCGGCGGCCACGGCGCGGACGAGCATCGCGGGGTCGATGGGCGGCGCGAACAGCGCCAGCACGCGCTCGACGCCTTCGATGTTCAGGCAGTGTCGGATCTTGAAGAGCCGGTCACCGACCGTGTCCCAGTAGCCGAGCAGCTTGTCGTTGCGCGGGATACAGAAATAGAGCGTCGGGCCGAGCGCGGCCGCCGGTGCGGGCGCGTCCGGCCGCGCGACGGCCTTGGCCTCGTCGGGCGCCGGCAGCTCGTTCTCGAGCGCGACGACGGCGTTCGAGAAGGCGTCGAGATCGTCCTTGAGGTCGTCGAACGACTTGAGCTCGATGGTGCCGCGCTGCGGGATGATCGGTGGCCGCTCGCCGAGGATGTTCGCGGCGAGGACATACAGCTGGGTCGCTTCGGCCACCGATTCCATCGTGTCGCGGCGGAACAGCTGGTCGCCCCAGGCGATGAGGTTGTCGAGGTACTTCATCACGACGTTCGCCTGGTACGCGGCGGGCCGCAATGACGCGAGCAGGTGCGGATCGAACGGGTTCTCGCGCCACTCCTCGACCTGGTGCTCGAGGTCCTCGCGCAGTGCGAGTGACGCGGGATCGGTCCCGTCGTAGTCGAGCAGCTTGAGCAGCTCCTCGATCGGCTTCGGCGTCGCGTTCTCGTAGAACGGGCGTGTCCGCCAGAACCGCCGCGGCGTGTCGTCGGCCGACGCGTCGGTCGGGTCGAAGATGTAGTGGAGCCAGCGTTGCGCGTCTTCGAAGCGCTGGTTCTTGGTCAGCCGCGACGCGATCAGCAACGGCGCGTGGAAGAAGAGCTCCCAGTTGTACTGCGCGTAGGCGCCGCCGTAGCTGAAATCGACGTCCTCGACCGGGTACGGCTGCTGGACGACGAGCGGTTTCGGCTGGTAGCGGGTCGCGAAATCGAACGTCTCGTACGACCCGGCCAGGAATGACGCCGGATCGAGCTGCAGGCTGCGCTGGAGGACGCCCGGGACGCCCGAGCGGTTCAGCTCGCGCATGAACGAGCGGACATGCGGGTGGTAGAAGGGCGCGAAGCGGTAGCGCTGCTGGTAGGCGAGGACCGAGTAGCCGCCGATGGCCTTGCCGATGACGCCCCGATCGAGCGCATCGATGTCGATCGTCACGGCCTTCGCCGGCTTGATCCCGATGATCGCGTCGCCGATCGTTCCTGCCTCCATCTGGCCGGCGGTCAGACGGGCCGTCATGGGGCGGACGGCGAAGCCCGCGTCGGCGCCGCCCCACGCGCTGCCGAACCCGGTCGTGCTCGACAGGGCGCGCATGGTGATGGCCTGCCGCCCGCCGGCGTCGAGATCGACCGTCGTCGTCTTGAGGGCCGACGCGCGCACCGAACCGCCGATCGAGAAACCGAGCCCGGCGCTCCGTCCGCCGGCCAGGCCGCCGGACGCGATGCCGGAGGCGATCTCGCCGACCGCCGGGAACGAGCGTTCCACGAAGACGCCCGATCCCTTGATCCACGGGTCGTCGGGGTCGCCGTGCGGCACCTGCCACCCCGGGTCGCGCTGAACCTCGGTGAAGTACTTGTCGTGCCAGTCGGGGTGCGCGAGCGGCGCGTAGCCGCCCTCGAAGATCTGCGGTCCGCGGAACGTCCTCCCCGCGCTCGGCTGCACGAAGAACGTCCGGCCGCCCTCGCGGAAGAAGAAGGAATCCTGCGACGCGAACGAGCGGTACTGATGGGCCGTGACGAGCTCGAAATCGCCCGGCGTGGCGTCGAGGGTGGTGACCGTGCGCTGGGAGTCGAACAGCGACTCCTGGTACGGCAGCGTCAGCTGGTCGCCGGTGGCCGGCCAGCCGGCGTCGATGGTTCGGCGCTCGACGAAGCGCTGGAAGCTCGGGAACGTGTCCGGGGGCGGTGCCTCTGGGGCGGGCAGGGCCTGCCCGGTCAGTGTGATCGCGCCGTCGGCGCCGGAGATCCGGAACGTGTCGGGCATCTGGCTGTAGCCGAAGAAGTAGACCGCACCGCCGATGAGGAGGTCGCCGTTCGAGTCGATCTGGGCGCGGAGGGACAGCAGGCTTGTCCAGTCCTTCGACATGTCGAGCCGGACGCTGACCCCGGACACGCGCTTGGGCGTCCATTTGCCCTTGCGCCGCTCGGTCCAGGCGAGCTTGACGTCGGTGAACTTCGTCGGCGACGGGGCCGGGTCCTTCTTCTGGCTCGGCGGCGACTCGTCGGCGCCCTCCAGCATCTGGGGCCAGTAGACGACGAGACGGCGGTTGTGGATGATCGGGATGACGTGGTCGGCATCGATCTCGACGTCGAGCGGCTCCCACGCCGTCCAGTGGCCACCATCCACGAGCTGGCGGTAGAAATGCCGCCGCGGCTCGGTCGTCGTCCGCGCGACGACGTGGAGGATGTCGATGGAGCGCTGCGTCCCCGACGTCTCCTCGCGCTCGTGATACATCCCCGACGGCTCGAGACGAGCCACGCTGTCGAGGTCCTCGAGGTAGTGGCGGAGGGCGTCCTCGGCGGAATTGGCCGTGACGTCGGCCTGCATGAGCTCGCCCTCGAGGCGCTTGAAGAACGGCGTCTTGTCGAGGCGGAGCTCGGGCTCGATCCAGTTCTCCGGGCTGACGAAGACCTTCCGGTTGGCCTCCCAGACGCGGTACTGCTTCATCCAGTCCCACTGGACCGCGAGGTCGGCATTGATCAGGCCGCCAGGCTCGAGGTTGAGCAGGGTCCGCTGCACGAACAGCTGGATCGCGCCGAGCGCCTGGACGATCCGCGATGTCGGCATGCACGCGCTCATCTCGACGTCGACGAGATAGCGGCGGTAGAGATCGTCCGGGGTCCGGATCGTCGTGTCGCCCGTCAGCTCGGGCTTGGCAAGCAGATGGGCGACGAGCGCGTCGCGCTGCTGCTCCCGGAGTGTGTCGCGGATCGGCTTGGCGATCTCGAGCCACTGGTCGGGGTCGTAGCGCGACTTCGCGGCCTGCTTGATCTCCGCGGCCTGCGCCTCGTCGAGGCCGTCGCCGACCCAGCCGGCGACGCGCTCCGCAGCGGAGCCGATCGTCGAGACGAGGTCCATCACGGGTCGAAGGCGGCTCAGCGGGCGCTCGTCGCCGAAGTCCTCGGGCCAGGCGAAGTCGAACGCGGCGGGGCCCGCCAGGTGGGCGATGTCGGCCTCCGGCCAGCCCGTGACGGTGCTCAGCAGGGCGAGGTGGGCGTTGCGTGCGTCGGCGCCGCCGTCGGTGGCCGCCAGCGCCGAGGTGAACGTGTCGAGGAGCGACGGCTCCCCGAGCGGGTAGCGCTTGCGCAGCGCGACGTAGTCGGCGATCCGGGTCCAGGCGCGATAGAGCGACGGGTCGTCGGAGCGCGTCGACGGGCAGGTCGTCGAACCGGAGCCAGCCGCGTCCCGACCCTGAATCGAAGGCGTAGGCGATCTCCTCGGGATCGAGCTTGAACCCGGTCGCGATCCGCGCCGTCTTGATCAGCCGGACGAGGGCATCGAACTGCTCGCCGGCGTTCTCCCGGGTCGGTGGCGCTTCGAGCTCGGCGAGCGCGAGAAGGGTCGTCATCGCGGGTTCGGTTCCGCCCGCATGGATCCACCGGGTGAGGAGCTGGTCGACGACGACTCCGGGCAGTGCTAGCGCCGCCGCGATCCGCTCCTTGACGAGGCCGCGACTGAGCAGCTCGCGGACGTGCGGCACGAGCCGCTCGAGAAGCCACGCGAACTTGTCCGGGGCCTGGAGGGCTCCGCTGTCGAGCAGGGTGGCGGCGACTTCGTCCGGATCGAGGAAGGCGAGGTGGGAGAGCGCCGTCACCGCCATCTGCCAGGCCGGGTCGGAGGACAGGCCGAGAAGCGTGTCGCGCTCGGCGGGCGACAGGGCGCCGATACGCTTGGAACGTCGAGGCGCCGGCATCGAACGACACTCGTCCGGCGAGCGGCGGGCGGGATGACGAGGCCTTGCGGCAGCGCGGCCAGCGGGACCTTGAACGTGAGCTGCTCACGGAAGAAGTCGCGCGGCTGGTCGAAGAGGCTGGTGACGGCGGCCGTGTAGGCGGCATCGGCGGACAGTGCGAGAAGCGCGTCCCGCTCGTCCGTCGTCAGCGCACCCAGGAACTGGAGCTGCCTGGCGGCCTGATCGAAATGGAGCCGATCGGACAGCGGCGGCTCGAACTCGACGCCATCGGGCAGCGCGTCGAGGGCGGCGGCGATGGTCGCGGTCCCGGCGAGGATCCCGACCGCCCGCTCGGCCGCCGGGCCACCCAGGATGATGGCCAGCTTCTTGGCCGTCAGCTCACCTGCCGGATCGGGCGCGACGACGTGCTCGGCGCGGATCTTCGCGAGGCCGTTGCGCAACTCCGTCAGGACGACGCCGATGCGCCGATCGGCCGCGCCCGACACGGCGGGCCGTTCGCGGTGGAGCAGGATGAACTCGAGATCGGCGATCGTGAACCGGCTCGCCCGGACGCGTGCGAGCTCCTCGACGAGAAGGACCGCGTTCTCGGTGTGCGCCGGATCGAACGGATCGACGCCCGTCAGCGCGATGAGGCCGAGCAGGTCGCGGATCGGAAGCTTGATCGCCCGGGCGAGCGAGGCCGTCCGGTGCAGGGCCGAGAGGGTGGCGAGGTCGAGCGGCAGAGTGGCGACGGTGGGCGCCGGATCGCCCGGGAAGGTGGCGGCGATCAGATCCAGCGACTCGGCGTCGATCCGGAGCGCGCCGAGGACGGCCGCAGCCTGGTCCGCCACGGTCGCGGACGGATCCGCGAGCTCGTCGCGGCCGGGCTCGGCGAGGCGGAACGGTGAGGTCGCAGGGTCGGGCGTGACCGTCTTGCTCAGGAAGAGCCGGTCGTAGGGCGAGGGATCGTCGGTGTAGCCGTGAGTGTCGATCCGCGCGGCCCACCACCCTGCGGCGGTCGCGGGCGCGACCCGGACGAGGTCACCGAGGCGCACGACCTGGGCGAGCTGGACGAGGAAGGCGGGCGTGATCGCCGGGTCGCCCCCGCCGTCCGTCGGCGCCAGCGAGGCGATCACGCGGTCGAGGTCCCTGGGCTTCCAGCCGAGATGCCGGTTCAGCCGAAGGAACCGGTGGAGGCGGTCGAGGAAACCCTCGTCAAGACCTGCGAGGGTCATCTCGTCGAGGTCGCAGCCGCCCTCTGGCGACTGGACCGTCACCGCGCCGTCGGGATTCAGGAAGCGGAGCTCGAGGAGGTCGAGCAGCTCGACATAGGTCAGACCGGCGCGGCGCAGGAGCGTCGGGAGGCCGGCGAGCTCGCCGACCCAGCCGGCATCCGAGGCATCGAAGCCCCAGAACTCACCGGGCGTGCGCGGAGGAGTGAGCGCCTGGCCGGTGACGATCGAGCGCTCGACCGGGGTCAGCCCGAGGGTCTCGCCGGCTATGGCCTCGTCGCGCAGGGCCGCGGACCGATCGGCGGCAAGCGACTCCATGATCTGGTGGCGCTCGATCTCCATGTTGGCGAGGTACGCCCGCGCCTCCGCCGCCCACAGGTCGAACGGCAGGACCCATGGGTGGACGGCGTTGGCCAGGTCGTTCGAGTAGACCTCCGCCTCGATGTGCTGCGGGTGGGCCGCGAGCTCGGCCTCGGTGCCGATCGTCTGCGTCTGCGGCTCGCTCGGCCGCGGTGGCTCGGAGCCCTCGAGGATCGCCCGCTCCAGCAGCTCGTTGACCAGGTCGAGATACGGGATCGGGGTGTTGGTGTTCTCGCACGAGAGCTTGAGATGGACGATGTCGGGCCGCCGTTCCAGGAGCGCGTCGAGCGCGGTCCGGGAGCCGCTGGCCGGGTTCGTGCAGCGCCGCAGGAACGCCAGGGCATCGACCATGTACGCCGCCGGGCTGAAGATCGAGCGGCAGTGCTCGCACTCGCACAGGTCCAGCGACCCGAACAGCGTCTCCCAGTTCGGCACGCCCTCGGGCGCGTCGGGCAACGTGCGCGCCGCCCACGGCTGGACCGCGTTCAGGCTGGCGCCGTAGCGCGCGTATACCGCGAGCGCGAGCGACGACTGGTGCTCGGCCGTCTCGTACATCGCGGTGCTCTTCGCCCGCCCGAGCGTCGTCTCGTACGCCTGGACGAAGGTGCCCTTGCCCATCCGGGCGATGGCGCTCGCCGAGGTGATGCCGTCGCGCATCAGCGTGTCGATGGTCGAGAACCTGGGCTCGAGCTTGTACAGCCGCTGGACCTCCCCGAGTCGGGCCTCGACGACGGCGGTGTCGACCCCGTCGGGGACGGTCGCGCCCGCGATGCGGTCGGTCAGCTTCGGCGCGCCGAGGTCGAAGGTGGGGTTGGCGTCGAGGAACCCGAGAACATGATCGTCGTGGAGGGGGCTGTCATCGTGGCGCCGGGCCTTGCCGGCCAGCGCGGCCGTCGGGAACGCGTCCTCGAGCATCCGCTCCATGGAGGCGGCGAGCTGGTCCGCGGTCCGGCCGGCCGCGCCATATGCCTGTTCGTCCCCGGTCGCCTTGATCCGCTCGGCCCACTCGGGGGCCTCGACCGCGGCCAGGTCGCGCAGCGTCGTGACCTCGCCGGAGTCGTGATCGGCGAGGAGGCGGTCGACCAGCGGCCGGTGGCCGTCCGCCAGGAGCGTGGCCTGGAATGCGAACTGGAGCCGGTCCGCGGACTTCTCCTCGACCGCGCCGGTCTCCTTCACGCGCTGCCAGAACGTCTCGGGCGGTCCATCGAAGTCCACGTAGGTCTGGAGGAAGGCCTCACGCTGCTGACGCGAGTCGACCGCGCTGCCGAGGACCAGGCCCAGGGCCGGTGCTCCGGGCTGATCGGCGGGTGTGTCGAGGACGGCCGCGATGGTCGCCGCCTTGAGGGTGGCGCGCGCGTCGATCTCCGTGCCGCTCGGGATGAGGTTCCGGGCGATCGCCGTCTCGATCGCCTCGGGGTGCAGGTCGGCGCCCTGCGTCAGCAGGGATGGCAGCGAGTTCGGGAGGTCACTGCGCAGCAGGCCGTAGTAGAGGGCCGGCGGGGCGCCCGTGGCGTCGGCCAGCTTGGCTGCGGCGGCGTAGGTGGCGACGAGACTCGGGTGCTCGCCGGTCCGGCCCGCGAGGTAGGCGAGATCCGCCGAAGCGACCTGGACCGCCGGGGTCCCCTGAAGGGCGCCCTCGACGGCGGCCTGGACACGATCGAACTCGGAGGGCTCGACGCCGGCGGCGGCCGGCACGGTGACATCGATGACGACGTCGCTGGGCGCGTCGAAGCGCACGTCGGACGAGGCGATCGTCGTCCCGGCGGCGCCGAGCACCTGGACGACCAGGTCCGGGCGCCCGCCGCCTGCCCGTGTCGCGGGAGCCGCCTGGTAGGTGAGGCGGTAGCCGCCCGCGGCATCGGCCGCGCCGTCGGCGAGGGTCGTCTCCTGCCTGAGCTGGCGATCGATCGCGCGGACGCGCGCGAACGCGTACGGCAGACCGCTCTCGAAGCTGATCGTGCCGGCGACGGTGGCCGCGGTCGCGATCGGAGGTGGGTTGTCGACGGTGATGGGCGGGGGGTTGTCGACCACGATCGGCGGCAGGTGGTCGCCCGAGATCGGCGGGATGTGGTCGACGGGAGGTGTCGACGACGATGGGGCACGTGGTCGACGACCGGCGGGACGTGGTCGACGACCGGCGGGACGTGGTCGACGACCGGCGGCACGTGGTCGACGACCGGCGGGACGTGGTCGACGACCGGCGGGACGTGGTCGACGATCGGCAGGCACGTGGTCGACGACCGGCGGGACGCCCACGACCGGCGGGATCCCAACGACCGGCGGGACATTGCCAATGGGGCCCAGGCCGGAAACCGCGTCGATGACCACGCCGGTGCGGTCGTCGAGAACGCCCGTGACGGGGAGCTGGTGCAGCTCCTGGAATTGGCGGATCGCGCCCTCGGTCGCGGGGCCGAAGCGTCCCTGCTCGCCGGTGACCGGCAGGCCGACGCGCTCCAGCTTTCCCTGTAGATCTGCGACGTCGGGGCCTTCCATGCCCATGGACAGGTTGCGATCAGGCATCGAGTCCTCCCGGGTCCCTGGGGCCGCGTCCTGTGCGCGACCGTTCCGCTGCCATGAAGCTCAGTTCCGCCCTGACGTCGGGTCGGCGTCGTAGGCCCATTCCTCGATCCAGTGGTGGCCGTAAGCCCCGCGCTCGAAGTAGTTGCCGACGTTCTTGATCGGGAACTTCTTGAAGTCGTGATAGAAGACCCAGTAGGGCAGGGCGATGCTGGCCCCGTAGCCCGCGATCACGAGCGGGTAGAACAGCGGCCCGAACAGCCTCGCCTGGAAGCCGTGGACCAATTCGTGGACCGGCACCACGAGACCGACCGTCACGTTGCCGAAGGTCGTGTCGAACGGCGAGAACCACTGGGTCTTGTAGTAGAGCTGGCCCTTCCCCTGCCGCTTGGGGTCCGTGTCGATCTCGTTCCAGATGTTGAGCGTCGAGAACAGCGCCCCGACCGCGGAGTTCGGCAGGCTCCAGGTGTTGTCGACGAGGAACATCAGCCAGCTGGTGGGCTTGCTCCAGTCGTAACTACCGGCGTAGGCCATCGACCAGGCGTGGACGGCACCGGTGACGAGCCCCACGCCGCCCAGGATCACCGCCCCGACCGGCCCGCCGATGAGGAAGCCGAGCGCCCCAAGGGCGAGCACGTTCGTGGCGACGCGGATGCCGGGCGCGATGATCCAGTTCCAGGTCCACGCCGCGGCCACCTTGAGCGCGTGACCAACCGTCACGGCCGCACCCTTGATCCAGGTCCAGGCGGTGCTGACTGCTCCCTTCGTCCAGCTCCAGGCCGCAGCGACCGCACGCTTGGTCCAGTTCCAGGCCGTGCTGGCGGCGCCGGTCACCCAGGTCCAGGCCTTGCTCGCCGCGCCGCGGATCCAGCTCCACGCGCTGGAGGCCGCGCCCTTCGTCCACTCCCAGGCCGACGATGCCGCGCCCTTGATCCAGCTCCAGGCAGACGCGGCCGCGCCCTTGATCCAGTTCCATGCCTTGCTGGCCGCGCCCTTGATCCAGTCCCAGGCGGTCGCCGCGGCGCCGGCCAGCCAGTTCCATGCTGCGCTGGCCGCGCTGGACACGGCGTCCCAGAGTGAGCCGAGGGCGCTCGCGATGCGGTCCCAGATCGATCGCCCGCCGCCGTCGGACGGGTTGCTCGAACCGACACCGATGAGCTTCAGGGCGTCATATGCCTGGCTCGGCAGCTCCTCGTCACGGCTCTCGGTGCCGGTCGGGTCGGCATAGGTGGCGGGGTTGCCACGGGCATAGGCGTAGAGGTTCGTGCCGTCGCCCAGCCCGGCGGGGTCGGCGCTGATCCAGCGGCCGAGCCACGGCGCGTAATACCGCGCATTGCAGTAATAGAGACCCGTCTCGTCGTCGCGCTCGTGGCCACCGAACCGGTAGCGCTTGGCCGCGCCCGCCGCGTACGCCGTGCCGCCGTACGGGTGGTACTCCTCGTAGCTCGTGATCGCCCCCGATCCGTCGATCTCGAGCGTCGAGGACCCGAGGCGATTGTGGAGCTGGTACCGGACCCGCGGCGTGGGGTCGGCGATCGGCCCGCCAGCGTCGCGCGTGTCGGTCTCGACGATCGCGATGCGCTGGCCTCCGTCCGACACGTGGAGCGTCTCCCGTTCCGCGACCAGGCCGGCGCCGTTCCGCCGCCTGAATCGCTCCCACCCCGCCACGTAGACCGTTTCTTCCACGATCGAGCCGACGCGCTGGATGACTTTGCGGACCCGTCGTCCCGCCGAGTCGTAGGTGTAGTGGACGGTGCCGCCACCGCCGAGGTCCACGGTGGTGAGCCGGTCTTTCGCGTCCCAACCGAGTGAGGCAAGATGCGGCATCGCCGTGAGGTTGCCGCGCGCATCGTGCGCGTACGTCGCCGAGAACGGCCCGGCCGGTGGGTCGCCCGGCAGGCTGGTCCGGACGAGCCGGTTGCTGTCGGCGGCGTACGCGTAGCGGCGCTCCCAGCCCGCACCACCCTCGTGCCGCATCGAGGTGATGTTCCCGCCCGGGTCGTAGGCGTAGGTCTCGCGGTACCGCCGGGCGGCCGTGGCGCTGGGCACCGCCGACCGGGCGATGTCGGTCGCGGCTGGCTGGGCGTCGGCACCCGCGAGCTCCCGGCCCTCGGCGGCGACGAGCCGGTAGAGGGCGTCGTACTCGAAGCGCAGGGCCGGGTCGACGGGCACGCCGCCGAAGATCAGCGACTGCTGTGCAGCATCCGCCACCTCCGCGACGTTGCCGACCGGGTCGTAGGTGTAGCCAAGGTCCTGCGCCGCCGCTCCGCCGGGCAGGACCGACTCGATCCGGGCGAGACGGAAGGACCGGGCGTCGTAGGCGTAGGTCGACGTGACGCCGTTGCCGAATCGAACGCGTTCCCGTTGGCCGCGGGCGTTGTGTGCCGTGGCCGTGACGAACGTGGTCGCCGCGGCCGCCCCGCGCAGGCGGATCCCGATCGAGCCGAGGAGTCCGGCCTCGTCGTAGGCCGGGATCGCGACGCTGCCGTCGGGGGTGACGACGACGGACGGCCGCCCGAAGGCGTCGTACTCGGTCGTCGTGGTCAGCGCCTCGGCCTCGAGGAGCGGATCCGCTGCGACCTCGATCTGGGCGATCGTCGACGGCCCCCTGAGAACCGACCAATCGGCGATGGCCGCCGGGTCCGAGGGCAACTGGCGGCTGGCGCGCAGGACGTTGCCGGCGAAGTCGAGCGCCTCCGTCGTTGCCGCGCCCGCCGCGTCGTAGACACGGAACGGGCGCGCCCGGAGGTTCCGGTCTACGGCGTCGGGGAGAAGCTCGCCGTAGATCGTCCGCTCGACCAGGCGCTCGGCGCCGGCGCCCTCACGGACGTACAGGTCGGTTATCCGACCGAGGTCGTCATATGCGGCCCGGACCGCGATCCCGCGCCCGTTCCACGAGCGGATCATCGCCCCAGAGACGTCGGCCAGGCCGCGGCTCTCGCCGCCGTCGACGCTCGTGACGTGGAGCCTCCGACCGAGTGCGTCGTAGCGAGCCTCCATGACCACGACGCCGCGCGCGTCCGTGAGCGTCCGGGTTCGACCGGCAACATCCAGGGTCACCCGGGTCTCGAGGCTGGCGGCCCCGTCCGTGCTGATGGCAAGGACGTCGCGGCCACGGCTGTCGAGATGGATCGTGGTCGGGGTCCCCGCGTGGGCGACGGCGAGCTGGTCGGCGCGCCGTTCCGCGACAGTCGCGGCCGGGTCCTGGCGCTCCGCGTGCCAGCCGCTGTCGGCCACCGTGTCGACCTGGTCCCAGACCTCGTGGCGCCACGCGTCGAAGACGCGTTTCGTGTACGTCCCGTCCGGGTAGTCGACCCGGTCCTCCCGTCCGAGCGGGTCGTAGTGCACGACGGGCGTGACCCCGAACCGGACCAGATCGGCCTCGTCCTCGTACTCGAAGGTGCTCGAGAAGAAGGGCTCGTAGCTCCGGACCGCCCGGCCGCGCGAGTCGTACACGGTCCGCCCGCTGCCGACCCACCGCTCGGTGACCTCCGCGAGGACGAGGGACCCATCGGGACCGTGAACGAGCCGGCCCTCGGCATCGCGGGCGGGCGCCGGACCGGGCTCGGCCTGCGCCTTGGTCAACACCTCCTCGCCGGTCCCGTCGAGGTAGGCGTAGCTCTCGTGCCAGCGCGCGTCGGGGGCGCGGTGGCGGTCGCGTGCGAGCGTGCGAACGCTGCTCGGCCGGCGGCGGGCGAGCCACTCCCCGGTCCGGTACTCGATCCGGCTCGTCGGGTCGTCACCGGGCGCTGGCTCGGTGGTCCCGAGGTCGAGGACATCGCCCTCGTCCCGGCCGTCCTTGCCCATGTCGGCGACGGCGATCACCCGGCCGAGGCCGTCAAAGCGGACGGATCGCCGATTGCCGTTGGGATCGACGATCGACCACGGGGCGAGGACCCGGTAGTGGTTGATGGCGCTGAAGCTGTTCCCTGCCGGATCCGTCGTCCGGACCGGCAGAAGGTGGTAGTCGTCGTACTCGGTGACCGCCTGGGAGCCTCGCTCGTCCACGGTGCCGACCGGGAGGAAGAAGGCACCCGCATCGAGGACGGCGCGGCCAGATGGTGCCCACCACGCCCCGTCGTCGAAGACGTATCCGCCGTCGCCCTCCAGGACGGCGTCGTCGAGCAGGTCACCGAACACCTCGTCGAGGAGCCCGGGCGTGAATGCGAGGCGCTCGGTCCGGTACGGGAGCGCCCGCGAGCCCGCCTGACCGGCCGGGAGAGGTCCGGACAGGTCGTCTGCGTAGTACCTGTGGCGCACGCGGTCGATCAGCCGCCGCTGCGTCGCGAGACCCGTCGGCTCGTCCTCGGGCGGGATCGTCTCGGCCGTCGAGAAGGCGGCGGCGATCTCGGCGGCCGTGAACGGGCGTCCGCCGGGGATCGGCAGACCGGCGAGCTCCCAGCTCCTGGCCTCGACCGGCAGGGCCAGGTGGAGTCGACCAGGCTCGGAGGTGTCGTGGATGACGTCGCGCTCGGTGACGATCACCGCTGACTCAGCCTGCTCCGGGATCTCGGGCGCGCGGCGCGGGTAGGTCACGCTCGCCGCGCGCAGGACCGTCCCGAACGCGTCCACGTCGAGCGACACGCGGTGAGCGACCCGCGGGTCGGCCGGGTTTCGTTCGTAGTGATGCTCGAGCGCCTCGAGGTCGACCGGCAGGAAGACCGCCGGATGGCCGCTGTCGGCGGGTTGGACGAGGCGGATCTCCGTTCGGCGCTCCGCGACGGTGTAGGGATCGCCGGCGGCGGACGTGCCGTCATCGGCATAGACCTCCTGGCGCAGCGGCCGGGCGCGGCGCGCTCGCGATGCCTCGCGCAGGGCGGCCGCGTCGAGGCCGGCGGGCAGCAGCGGCCCGTCGAGATGCCAGGCTTCAGGATCGCCTGCCCAGGCCTGGCTGCTTGCGGCGCGCACGAGGTCGGTCCCGTCGATGTGCGCACCGACATCGAACCAGGTCCGGGTATAGACCGCCGCGGGCGGCTCGGAGGCATCGTCGTCGGGACCAGGCGCCGCCGCGGCGTCGATCTGCTCGACGAGGCCGAACCCGCGGAACTCGCGCTCGCGGCCATCGAAGTACCCGTCGTGATACCGATAGCGGGTCACGAGCTCGGTCCCGGTGATGTGGTCGCGGGTCGTCATCCGCTCGACCACGTGGATCGGGAACGGAAGGCGTGTGGCCCACGGGCGGCCGCCCGCCTCGTCGTCGAGGTAGAACCGAGTCGACGGGACGTGGATCAGCTCGACCTCGCCGCCCTGGTTGTTCTCGATCCGCGACAGCAGATTCGGCTTGCCGCCCGGGACGAGCTCGAGGTAGCGCGTCGACCCGGCGCCGCCGGGCGCAGGTGAGGACCACACGAGGCTCGCGGTGCCGCTGCCGAGCAGGTCCACGACCTGGACGAAGCGATGGATCGGGCGCGTCCGGCAGGACTCCGGCTTCATGCGCCGCCGACCAGCTGTTGCCGCACTCGTTGCGCCACACCCGGACGCCGCCGCGACCGAGATAGACGAGATCGGTGGTTCCCGAGCCGTCGACGTCGACGAGCCGGACGCGCCGCTCGTCGAACGCCTCCGCCCGATCGAACAGGGGGCTGGCCGCCATGGTCACCTGCGCGCCGAATCGACCGTGGCCCAGGTTCGGCCAGTAGCGCACGCGACCGTTGTCCACCTGGACGAGATCCGCCAGGCCGTCCCCGGTCATGTCGGCGACGCGGATGGTGTCCCCGGCCCGAGAGAACGCGGCCGTCGGCCGGTCGTCGGCCGCATCGGGCTCGGCGATCCGGCGCGCGGCCCCGAAACCCTCGCCCTCGATGGCCGGGTACCAGCGCATGCCGTCGCCGCATTCGAGGAGGTCCGGATTGCCGTCGCCGGTCAGATCGATGAGCCGGAGCGAGACCTCTCCGAACGCGGCGCTGGGGAAGGATCGGAACGGACGGAACGGACGCCAGCCATCCGCCGTCCGCTCGCTGAATCCGGCTCGGCCCGGCCGGACGTCGACGAGGCTGGGTCGCTCCGTGCCGGCGAGGACGAGCATCGCCTGGCCGGCTCCGCCGTCGTCGGTCGTCGATGGCCGTTGCGCCACCTGGCGGGCGGGCCCGAACCGCGCCCCGCCGAGGTTCCGCTTGTAGAGCCAGGCGCCGTCTTCCTCGCTCAGCAGACCGGGAAGTCCCTCGCCGTCGAGGTCCAGCCAATGCTGTTGAGCCCCCGCTCGAGGCGCGGGAAGCCCGGCGAGCGTCCGGTCGTCGACGGTCGCGACGACGCCGCCGAACAGGACCGGGGTATAGCCGAGCGTCAGCGGAGGAAGGGCATCGCGCTCGTACGTGGCGCCGTGCCGGACGTACCCCGCGAGCTCCGCCGACACAAGCCGCGAGCCCGCCGGATCGTCCTCGTGGCTGAGGTCCAGGGAGCGCACGAGGCAGGGCTCCGGTCCGAGCTCCGCGAAGTCGTGGAACATGAGGATCCGCCGGCAGCGCCGGTAGGTCCGCACCTCGAAGCCGGGACGGTACGTCGAGAACGCGTCGCTCCGTGCCGGCCACGGCCGGTCCGCTTCGATCGCCGGCGCCGCCTCGTCGTGGTCGCCATAGTCGAAGACGACCGTGAACAGCCAGCCGTCGCGCGCCTCGGGAACGCGGTTGCCGTAGCGGATCCGCTTCAGGTGGCGGGCCGGACCGCCCGAGGTCCGATGTGCCTCCGAGACCGCGGGCGGAACGCCGACAAGGTCTTCGGGCTCGTACTCGTAGACGATGACATTGCCCTTGTCGTCGAAGCTCTCGTCGAGCAGCCAGCTGAAGATGCGACTCTCGTCGGCGGGGTCGGCGATCCGGGAAGCGGGCGAGGTGCCGTACAGCGAGGTCACGTTGCCGGACGTGATGACCCGCCAGTGGACGTCGCCGCCGGTGTGCGACCAGCGTTCGACGCGGGCGAACGAGCCCTCCGTCCTGGGCCTGTAGCGGCGGACGTGATGTGGCCCCTCGTCCCGCTCGTCGCGGATCCAGCCGTCGTCCGTATCGACCAAGGAGGGGACCAGTTCGTCCTGGCCGGTGAGCACGAAGGCGTCGCTGTCGGCCGCGTCGTCGTAGGTAGGCAGGCCACGGTCCGTTCGCCGGACGATCGCCGAGGAGGCGAACGCCCAGCCGAGCCCGAAGATCCCGTTGCCCGCCCCCGCGTCGTACACGAGCGAGCCCGCGGGCGAGAAACCCGACCGCCCGCTCGAGATCGGCACGGGGACCGTGAGGCTCGCCATCCCGAGCGCGGGGTTGGTCGAGAACGCCTCACCGACGCCGCGGACGGCGTTGCCGCCCTGCCCGAGCGGTCGTGATGCGTCCCATCCGGCCACCGACGCGGCACGCACCGTCACGTCTTCCCCCGTCTCAGCAGCCCCGGCCTGAGTTCGGCCTTGCAGGCCGCAGCGGCCCGTCGCGGCGATTGTCGAGGCTCAGGTGGCCGATTTCAAGCCGGGTCGTGGGCCGGGCGGGCCTCTCTACAGCCCGGTTCCCCTCGCCGCCCGGGGCGCGACCCACCCGCCGAGCATCGCCTCGTCGCGACGTTCGGTCCGCCCCACGCCCTTCTCAGTGAAGGCGAAACGCCGGGTTCGGGTCGTCCCCGCGCGCGAGGCACGTCGTGTCGAGGTCCTCCACGGTCCCCGCGTCCACGAAGGCCGCGATGACCCTTGGCCCGCACCCGAGGTGGCCGACCACGTGCTCCTGGGCGGGCATCACAGCGACGAGGCTGTTCGGCTGCTGGGACGGGACCGCGGTGAGATTGGCCGGCGGGTCCTGCGGATCGCCGTCGCCGGTCAGCCACAGGACCGGGATGTCAGTCCGGACCGGCGCCGCGTCATCAGCCGGGATGACCCCCTTCGGAAGCGCGCGACACACGACGGCCCGCGTCCTGGCATCCGCGAGCTTCATCGGCAGGGCGTAGCTGCCCGCGCCCAAGCGCTCGACCTCGGCCGGGTCGTAGCGTGCCCACGCCTCCGAGCAGAAGATCTCGTTCGCCATCAGAGACGTCTCGATCCCATTGCCGACGGGCGGAACGAGCTCGCCGGTCATGTCCCACTTTCCCTGGGCGGCGAGATGGATCGCGAGCGGGATGTTGGCGGCGGAACGGCCGGTCCGCAGCGCGTTGTGGAGCGAGCCGCCGACGGCCATCAGGTCCGCCACGACCTTCTCGCCCGTGTCGGGGTTGACGACGTTCGTCGTGATGCCGGTGGCCAGCCCGTCGAGCAGCGTCCGCCACTCGCCGGCCAGGTCCGGGAAGGCGGCATGGCAGTCCGCGTCCTCCCCACAACGCTTCAAAAGCAGGTCGAGCGCGCGCTGGCTGTTCACGGCCATCAGCTCCAGGACCGGCACGTCGAGTGGTGTCGCGCCGTCGAGGACGGCGACCCGGACGTGGTCGGGGTGCTGACGCATGTAGTACTGCGCGAGAGTGCCGCCGTACGAGACGCCGTACAGGTCGATCTTGTCGTACCCGAGAGCCGCCCGGACGTCGTCGAGGTCGTCGGCGGCGACGGTGCTGGTGTAGAAGCGCGGATCGGCATCGAGCGCCGCGAGCGAACCGCGGATCCACACCGAGATGCTCGCCTCGGCCTCGGCCGCGAGACATGGCCGACATGTCCGGAGGCGGCGCCAGCGTGAGGGCGTTCGAGCCGCCCGGTCCCCCGCTGGTCGACGAGCACGATGTCGTGCTGGTCGTGGATCGCGGAATAGTGGCCGGGGAGCCAGGCGAAGAACTCTGTGGCGGCGTCGCGCGGCCCACCGGCGATCGCGAAGAATGGGTCGGCCCGTGGAACCGCGGCCAGGGCCGGAACGACCGCGACGCGAAGGCCGATCCGGCGGCCGTCCGGGTGCGATCGATCCTCCGGCACGTCCAGCGTGCCGCACAGGGCCGAGGTCTCCGCCGTGGTCGGGACGGTGCCCTTGATGAGGCAGGGGGTCATCGGCTGCCCGGCAAGGGAATAGCTTCTGACGGATGCGCTGGGCGCGGCCAGTTGGGATGAGCACGCCGCCAGCAACGACACGAAAACGAGGACGCTGACTGAACCTGCGACCCGTCGCATGTCGAACCTCTCGTCGGCCCGTCCGGGCGGCCCCGAGTGGCCCGGGCAGCCTCGCTCCCGGCTGGGTCTGCCGACGACTCTGCGACGCGGCCGGCCGGTCTCGCAAGAGGCACACGACCCGGACTCGGGGGGCCGGGTGATGCGTCGGGCGTCGGCGAGACCGGTCGGTCGACACGTGCGCCTCGGGGCGCGACAATCGCGTCCGACACCGCAGAGGGGACCGGATGAGGATGCCCGACGTTCGCCGAGACCTTCGTGCCACTTCCGACGCGCTCCAACGCGACCTCGAGGCGCTCGAAGCACTCGAGGAGGAGAAGCGCGGGGTGGCCCTCGACGACCCGCGCCTCAACGACCTCGCGACTCAGATCGAGGAGATCGCGGCGCGAGTGCTCGTCCGCTCGACCACGCAGAGGAACCTCACCGAGACGGCCGTCGCCTCCGGCACTCCGGGGAGCATCGAGAGCACACGGCGGTCGGCCAGCGACGTCCTCGCCGAGTGGCGGGAGCTCGAGCGGAGGGCCGACTCGGTGGAGCCCGGCTCAGCCGAAGCGGCAGAGGTCGCTGTCCTGCTGGATCGCATCCACGATGAGTACCGGGCTGCGATCGAGGCGGCGCGCCAGGGCTGAGCCAGCCGGAGGGCTGAGGTCGCCGATCGGGCGTATGGCCTGATCGAACGGGCTCCGCGGGGTCCCCGGAGTCCTCGGCGCCCTGCATCGCCGACGTCCTCGACACGCTTGACCCGAACATCGCCCTTGGGCGATGCTCGCCGCGGCGATGGGGCTCGCCACAACCGTCCGGCCGGCCCGGGCTGATGGCTCCTGACCGATCGCGCCGGCGCGCACGTCAGGAGGTCGTCTCGTTGTCATTGCTTCTGGTCTGCGTCGGCGGCGCCGCAGGTGCGGGCGCACGCTACCTCGTCGATGGCTGGATCTCCGCGCGCGCCGGCGGGGCATTCCCGTGGGGCACCCTCGCGGTCAACCTGTCGGGATCGTTCCTGCTCGGCCTGCTGTTCGCGCTGGCGATCGAGTCGAGCGTCCTGCCGTCCTCGATCCGCGCCCCTGTCATGATCGGCTTCGTCGGCGCATACACGACCTTCTCGACCCTGATGCTCGAGACCTATCGACTGGTCGAAGACGGCGCGGTCGGGCTGGCGGTCGCCAATGTGGTCGGCTCGTCGGTCCTCGGCTTGATCGCCGTCGTCGCCGGCATCGCGCTCGGGAGGGCCGTGAGTTGAAGATCGAGGGCGTCGGGCTGCTCGTCCGGATCTACATCGGAGAGTCCGACCAGTGGCACGGTCAGAGCCTGTACTCGGCGATCGTCGGGCTGCTGCGCGCTCGCGGCCTTGCCGGCGCGACCGTCCTGCGCGGCGTCGAGGGCTTCGGGGCGAAGCAGCATCTCCACACGACGCGGATCCTGTCGCTGACCTCGGATCTGCCCGTCCTGATCGAGGTCGTGGACCAGGAGGATCGGATCCGGGCCGTCCTCCCCGAACTGGACGCCATGGTGACCGACGGCCTGATCACGCTCGAGCGGGTCGAGGTCATCGCCTATCGCGCGTCGGGGTCATCCACGACGACCTGACGGATGGTTGGGGAGGTGGGACTCGCTTGCAGACCGTCAGGGGCTCAAGCTCGTCGTCGAACCGCAGCAACTGTCAGCTGCGGCAGGCCGGTCCTACTCCGCCCGAATCGGAGAGCGCAGATCCCTCGCGCCGGCGACCGGGATATGGCCGCGCGGTCACAAAGGCGGCGGCCGCGTTGGTCGGGGAGGCGGGACTCGAACCCGCGATCTCGTGCTCCCAAAGCACGTGCGTTGCCGACTACGCCACTCCCCGGCGATTTCGCGCTCAGGAGACGCACCTGCCGCTTGAGCGCTACCTCGAAGAGTAGCCTACAGCGCTTGCAGGACGTGCTCGACGAACGTCCAGGCGCGCGAACGGTCACAATTCGTGACCGACGCCTCTAGGCGGCGAAGTCAGGGGCGACGACACTCGCGACGGATACGGGAGGCTCTGACCCGCTCCGCCCGCCGATGGGACACCTGGCCATCCTGCCGGTATCTCTTGGGTATGACGAGCCTCGTCCTCGACAGCGCAGCGATCGCGTCCACGGTGGAACGTGCCATCGCGGGAGACGAGGTCGCCTTCGCCCGGATCGTCGCCGCCTACCACCTCGACCTGGTCCGGGTCGCGTTCGTCATCTGCGGCGACGAGGGGTTGGCCGAGGACGCCGCGCAGGCGGCCTGGTGGATCGCCTGGCGCAAGCTCCCCACCCTCCGTGACCACGACCGGGTCAAGCCGTGGCTCGTGTCCGTCGCCGCGAACGAGGCCCGCAAGCTCATCAAGCGCGAGCATCGCCACGGGATCGTCGAGCTCAAGGTCGCGGCCGATCCCTCCACCGGCACCGACCCCGGAGGCGCCATCGACCACGTCGACCTGGCGAACGCGCTCGGCCACCTGAAGCCGGAGGATCGGGCGCTCGTCGCCATGCGCTACGCGGCCGACCTCGACTCGTCCGAGCTGGCTCCGGTCCTGGGCATCTCTCCATCTGGCGTGCGGAGCCGCTTGTCCCGACTGCTCGACCGCCTCCGGAAGGAACTCGGCGATGACTGAGCGCGACGCCTTCGAGATCCGCTTCGGGGCCGCGGTCCACGGCTACGTCGGGCGCGTCTCGTCGGACCTCGACCCGGCCGAGTTCGCCCACCGGATCGCCACCGCAGCGCCCCGCCGGCGCGGGTTGGCGACTGGCCTCGGGTGGCACCGCATTGCGATCCAGCGACGCACGTTGGCCCTGCTCCTCCTGGCCGGCCTGCTCACCGCCATGGTCGCGGGGATGCTGGTCGTCGGCTCGCAACCGGTGCGGAAGCTCCCGGCCGTGCTGCCGCCGGTCCTGCCACCTGTTGGCCAGCTGTTCGCCTGTCCACCCGGGTTGACGCCCGACAAGCCGGGACCGGTCGATCAGGCCCGGCCGAGATGGGAACCGGCGCTGGCGTTCGACCGCCGTGCCGGCAGGATCGTGGCGGTCTTGAGCTCGCCCAGCGTCGACACGGAAACGTGGGCGTTCGACGTGTGCACGAACACCTGGACCCGGATGCATCCTGACCGGGAGCCACCGAGGAACGAATGGGGCCGGCTCGTCTATGACGCCGACTCCGACGCGACGCTCATGGTCTCCTCCGAGTTCGGAGCCGTGTGGGCCTATGACCTTCAGGCCGACACTTGGACCGAGGAGGGAGTCGCTCCGACCGATGCCACACTCCTGACTTATAACCCCGTTTCGGGGCTCGTCGTCGTCGAGGTCGGGTTGGATCCAAAGGCGTTGTGGAACTACGACGTCGAGACCGACACGTGGACCCCGATCCACCAGGCGAACGGTTCGGGCTACGCCGAGTTCGCGTACGACGCCTCGGTCGACCGGATCGTGGCATATGCATTCGGTGCCGCTTCTGTACCCGAGACGTGGCTCTTCGAGGTCCGTACGGGCATGTGGTCGAAGTCCGCCGCCGTCACGCCGGGCATCGTGGCCGGTTGGGGGCTGCCACACACGATCGTCTACGACGAGGCCGCGGAGCGGACGGTCATCCTCAGCAACTCTGGATCGGCCGCTTACGACGCGACCGCCGACCGCTGGGAGCTCGTCATCGGAGGCGACATCGGTTCGGTTCCTGACACCGCGGTGTACGACCCGGTGAATCGGCGGCTGGTCGGCCTCGGCCCGACAACGCCTGACCTCATCGGGGTTCAGGCCGACTTCGTCGCCTTCGAGCTGACGACCCGCGAGTGGACCGTGCTGCTCGAGAAAGGCGATCAGGAGGCCACGCCGAGCTCCAAGTGAACTCCTGGTCGACCAGGCAGAGGGCGCGAAGGAGAGGGGAATGAACGCAAGCCGCACGACTGGCCAGCTCTTCGTCATCCTTGTCATCATCTTCCTCCTGGGCGGGTGCGCGAGCGGCGCGAGCCGGGCTCCAGCCGCCGCGACCCCGGCCCCGACGGGCCTCCCGACGGAGGCGGCAGTCGCCTCGCCGACGCCGACCCCGACGCTCATCGCGACCCCGGAGGCGATCTCCCACGGACCGGTGACCGTGGTCACGGGCACCGAGTCGTGCCCCGGCCTGAACCCGGACTGGACGCAGGATCCGGACGGCACCTGGCACGTCCGGGATCTGACCATCGAGTGCGTCGACAGGACCAACGATCCGCGCGTGAACGGCACCGCCACCGGGATCTGGAGCATGGACGTCTGGGGGAACCCGAACCACGGTGTCGGTGCCGGCGTGCAGTGGGGCACGATGCGCCTCGTGAACGAGAGCGGGGCCTGGGAAGGCAAGCTGTCCGGCATCGCCGCCCTGCCCGAGCCCGGCGACACGATCGTGATCTGGTACACGGGCGCCGGCGGCTATGCCGGGCTCACCTACTTCCAGCTGATCACCGGGCACGGTCCCACTTGGGAGATCCACGGTCAGATCTACCCGGGCGACCCACCGACGCCCTAGGCGGGCCGGATATTCGGGGCTCGCGCGATCCCCGGCCGGAGCGATTCCCTGCTCGCGAGCCGCACAATAATCGGCGCCTTCGCCGCTCGACCGGTCGTGCTCAGGATCGCCGACCCTGCAGCGCTAAAGCCCTCAGGGCGCCCAAAGCACGTGCGTTGCCAGGCTGGGGGTCGAGTCCTTTGACCGGCTCTACCTCAACGTCTACGTGCCGACCCTCCAGGGGGTGCCGGGGCGCGCTCAGCTTCTTCCGCGACCACCGCGGCCAGCCGATCGCCAGCTCGGCCCTGATGGCCCCGATCAGCGCCGCGTTCGTGGCGGCGATCAAGGCCTTCGCCGAGCGGGAGAACGTGCCGCTCATCGACTTCAAGCGCGGCCAGCGCAAGGACGACATCGCCAGGGAGCACCTGGCCCGGTTCAGCGGGGACGAGGGCGTCCTGTTCATCGGCCGAGCCCAGGAGAAGACGACCGTCTTTCGGACCGAGAAGCGCCACAACGGACGACCGGCCGGCCGTACGCCTGGATCGTGCCTTCGACCGCGATCGTCAACCAGTTCTACGTCTATGCCGTCGACGCCGACTTCGGCCCGTTCTTCCTGAAGTTCAGCTCGTACTTCCCGTACACCGGGCGCCTGTGCATCAACGGTCATGAATGGGCCAAGCGCCAGCTCCACCGGGAGGGCATCGCCTACGAGGCGCTCGACAACGGCTTCCGCTCGTGCGCCGATCCGGACAGGCTCCAGGCGATCTGCGACGGCCTCGGACCGACCCACATCGAGGCCCTCCTGCGCAAGTGGCTGGTCCGCCTGCCGAACCCCTTCACCGACGCCGACCGGGCGGCCGGCTACCGCTACGAGCTCTCCGTCCTGCAGGCCGAGGTCAGCCTGACCCAGGTGTTCGACCGACCCCACACGGGCCGGGTCTTCTTCGAGGAGGTGAAGTTGCGCTGGGCCCGCTCGTCGGGCACGGCCTCGGGATCGCCGGTCCGCTCCTGTGCCTCGCGCTCGAGCGCCGCCTTGGCCGCCCGGATCCTCGCCAGGCGGGTCTCCCGGCGGCGGAGCTCCGCGGGCAACTCGTCGCCCCGGGCATCGCCATAGAGCTTGTCCTCGGCCGCATCGACCGCCTCGGCCTCGTCGAGGATGGCCTGCACCTCGGCCGCCAGCGCCGCCTCGCGCACGGCCATCCGGCCATAGCTCATCGCCTTGTGGCGGCGAGGCGTTCGCCTTGAGCTTGGTGCCGTCGATCGCGACCCGGCCGAGCCTCGCGAGCCCGGCCTCCTGGCACAGCCGCAGGGCCGTCAGGAAGAGGCCCTCGAAGGCCGCCAGGTGGCGCCGCCGGAACTCGGCGATCGTCTTGTGATCGGGTCGCGCCTGCCCCGCGAGGAACATGAACCCGACGTCGGACCCGAGCCGCTCCTCGATCCGGCGCGAGCTGCGGACCCCGGTCGCGTAGCCATACAGCAGGACCTTGAGCATCAGCCGCGGGTGATAGGGCGGCATCCCGCGCGGCTCGTCGTGGGCGGCTAGTGTCGCGCGTCATTAGTTCGTTGACAGAGTGTGCGATGATGGGCGCATGCCGTCAACCGACGCTCACCATCAGCGATGAGGATCGCTCGACCCTGACCACGTGGATCCGGTCGAGCACCGTCTCGGCCGGCCATTCCGAACGGGCGGCGATCGTGCTCGCCTGCGCCGAGGGCGCGGGGACATCGGAGGCGGCCCGGAGGCTCGGCGTGTCGCGGCCGACGGTCATCAAGTGGCGGGACCGGTTCGCCCGCCACGGGATGGCCGGCCTCGACGACGAGCCGCGCAGCGGCCGGCCCAAGACCGTCGACGACGCGGCGATCATCGCCGCGACCCTGGACCCGCCGCCGGAGCGCCTCGGGGTGACCCACTGGTCGACGCGGTTGCTGGCCCGGCACCTGGCCGTCGGGGATGCCACGGTGGCCCGGGCATGGCGCCGCTACCACGTGCAGCCGTGGCGGCGGGAGACGTTCAAGTTCAGCACCGACCCCGAGCTCGAGGCCAAGGTCCGCGACGTGGTCGGGCTGTATCTCGACCCGCCCGAGAAGGCCATCGTGCTGTGCGTCGACGAGAAGAGCCAGATCCAGGCGCTCGACCGGACCGCGCCCATCCTGCCCCTCCGGCCGGGCCTCCCGGAGCGAGGCGACCCACGACTACGACCGCAACGGCACGACCACGCTGTTCGCCGCCCTCGAGCTGGCCACCGGGAAGGTGACCGACCGGTGCTACGACCGCCACGGCAAGGCCGAGTTCCTCGACTTCCTGAAGCGCGTGGCGCGTGCCTACCCCCGACAGGAGCTGCACGTGGTCCTCGACAACTACCACACCCACAAGCACGACGACATCGCCGTCTGGCTGGCGAAGCACCCGCGGGTCACGCTGCACTTCACGCCGACCTCGGGGTCATGGCTCAACCTCGTCGAAGTCTTCTTCGGGATCATCACCCGCCAGGCGATCCGCCGCGGCTCGTACGCCAGCGTCCCGCGAGCTCGTCGCCGCGATCCGGACCTTCATCGACGGCTGGAACGAGCGCTGCCACCCATTCATCTGGACGAAGACAGCCGACGAGATCCTGCCGCACGCCCGTAAACGGGATTCAGACGCGGGACACTAGGAAGGGTGCCAGGTCGAGCTCGTCGACGAGATCGGAGATGAATGCCGGCAGGCCGTCGGGGTCGACCCAGTCGTGGAGGCTGGGCGGCATCAGCAGGAGACTGTCCTGGTC
Organism: uncultured Chloroflexia bacterium; assembly: GCA_963772995.1. Lineage (GTDB taxonomy): Bacteria > Chloroflexota > Limnocylindria > Limnocylindrales > CSP1-4 > SPCO01. The sequence continues at coordinate 53,677 of CAVYZQ010000024.1, forward strand.
GTACGGGCGGAACGTCTTCTGGCGCATGACCGATTCTCCCACCCGCCAGGGCCCCTCCGCTGGCCAATACCGACACACGCTCCTAGGCCTCGAGGTTGGGCTCGAGGCGCGCATCTCGGTCCAAGTCGGCCGTGCTCGTCGCCGGTTGCGGCGCGTGCATGGATGGAGCGAGTCCCGTCCGGGAGGTCGAGCGTCGCATCGGGGTGCGCCTGCAGATGGCCGACCGGAGGCACTCGATCTCCAGCGTGACACGCTCGGCCTGGTCGACTGAGCGCCGCTAGATCGCGCCAGCCATGTGCTTACTGCGTGCTCGCGAACCGCACAATAATCGGTGCCTTCGCCGCTCGACCCCAGGTGCTCGGTGCGCTCCACCCTACAGCGCTTAAGCCCTCAGGGCTCCCAAAGCACGTGCGTTGCCAGGCTACGCTACTCCCCGCCTGTTTGAGCGTGAATATCGCAGGATACTCGACAGCATCGCCATGCGGGCCCATCCGGGTGCTTGCGGCGGATCACTGATTCCTGATCGAGGTTGGGGCTTCACCGCTCAGATGGCATGTGCTGCTGGCATCGCATGTGCTCGTCAGCGCCGTGGCCGTCGACAACCCCACCAGCCTTGCCGGTCGATCATCCGCTCGGAATAGGTCACGGTCACTTCGAGATCGACGCCGACGGCCATCGCGGTCGCGAGATGGATGGTCCGGGTCAACCTCCAACGGCTCGCGTTTTCGCCGGGACGGCCCGCTCTTCCGAGACGCAGACTACCTCCTCGAAGCCGAGCTTCGCGAAGTCAGCCGGCGCCGGTTGCCTGGGTCCTTGGCGTCGGTCTTCCTCGCGGCGCGAACCGCCCGAAAGCCCGAGTCGTCACCGAGATGGAAGAAGATGTGGCCCCGAAGCGAACCGTCCTCCTGCAACGCCGCCCAGCCGCGGCCGCTGACCTGATCTCCCTCATCCCAGCCATCCCAGCTGAACTCCACGAACGCGCGTCCGTCCCGGGAGTCATGGCGACAGTCCAGCTGCCCCTCGACAACGATGAACCGGAAGTGCCCATCGCCCGCCCCCCCGAACTCGATGACGGCGGGGCTCACGAGGTCGATGTCCTCGAGGTCCCACAGATCCATCTCTGTGATCCGCCAGGCGCCTCGAATGGCCACAGGATCCGGCACGCCTCCGCTCAGGTCTCCGGAAACAGCTCGGCCTGTCCGGCTTCCGGAGCCCTAAGGCGCTTCTTGCCGGGGCCGCGCTCTCGGCCCGCAGCGCCCGATGAGTCGTGCCGACGGGCCCGGGGGTCGGTCCAGGCGCGCACCCTCTTGTCGGGATCGGCGGCAGCGCGTCGCCGTGCCGCGACCAGGTCGCTCGCCGCAAGGACATCGAGCGCAAGGAGCCGCACCGAACCGAGCGGCCAATTCAACCCGAGTGCGATCGCCTTCCGGGCCGTATCGGCGTCGAGCGCCTCGATCGCATCGAGCAGGCCCGAAACGATCGCCGCACCGTCCTGCCCTCCCAACGTCTGTGCACGAGTCCGGATTGCCACGAACCGACCCGGATCGCGGCGAATGCCGCTTCCAGTGGCCCATCGCCGGAGTGGCGGCGCGATCCGGCGCTCTGTTGGCACCGGGGTGTTCGGATCCACGCTGATGACGACCGAGCCCTGCGCTCGACCTCGATCGTCCAGGTCGACCACCATCGCGTGGGCACCGAACCAGGCGGCCGGATACTCGAAGCGATAGCGATCAGACCACAGGAAGCACGCGACCAGCTCGTCGAGCTCGTTCTCGGAGAGGATGCCCGTGTTGACGAGCGCGGCGATCAGTCGCCCAGTGTAGGGCTCCCAACGGCCACACGTGCACAACATCAGCGCCGTCTTGACAGCGCCCGGCCCGCCCTTCTCGTGGTGCTTTCGGAACAGGCCGACAGCCTCGAATGGGTGCAACCGTGACCGAAAGCCTGGCAACGTCAGGACGCGCCACAGCTCCTCCGGCGTGGACGCTGTATGAAGCGCAACGAGGTCCGAGAGGGGATCAACCTCCTCTCGTTCGGAGGTGTCGTCCCAATCGTCCCAGTCATCCATGCGTTGCGTCCCACGGTGGCCGCACCTTGCCACGAGGCTGCCTACCCAGGCATGGCGAGCGGCCGGTCAGCACCGTATCACGACGAGGGCTGGTCCTCGCCAGTCGAGATGGGGGTGTGACGCCACAGCTGCTCCGAACCGCGACGGCAGAGGCGGTTCAGGCGGCGCTCCTCTGCCTGGCGCACCGGGCCGGTGTGACCGCCGGCGAGGATGGCGAGGAGCTCTGGCTGACCGCCATCGAGGCGTTGCGAAATGGTCGCGGGAGGTAATGGTAGTCGCGGCGCCCGGCTCCGACCGGGTCGTGATCAGCGAGCTCGCGACGAGAGCCGGACGAGCTGTTCCAGTTCGCCCATCGCGTCAAGCTGGCGCCTCCCCGCATCGAGCATGACCTCGTCGCCGCGTGCCATGCCGAGCTCGGTCCGGAGGCGCGCAGCGTAGCGCGCCGCTCCGACCTCCTCGAAGATGCGCAGGCTTCGGGCGAGGTCATCCGGGTCGCGATCGAGAACACCCCGCAGACGGCGTGCCTGCGCTTCCAGCAACCGCATCCCCGACTTCGCGGCCCTCGTGATGAGCCTGTCGATCGAAGGTGCCGGGACCGCCTGGACTCGGTCCGCGCACAGCGCGATCGCATGCTCGACGTAGTGGGCTCGGTCGGGATGCCGATCGGGCTGTTCGACGATCTCCACGATGCCATCCATGTCGAGCCGGATGACGGCCGACAGCCCTGCGATCGGATGTGCCGGATCGAACCGGTCGACGATCTCCGTCGCCACCTCGACCCAGCGCTGGAGGTGCTCGTCATCGCGGCGGTTCCGTGCCCGATCGATCCCGCTCATGAACCCCTGCAGCCCGTAGCTCGCGGCTGGCCGTTCGGCGTCGATCCACTGCCGACGGCAACGCTCCACGTTGGCGACCAGGTCGTCCCATCGCCCGGTCATAGCGGCCGCGTAGGCGAGCCATGAGGGAAAACTGAGCGCGTAGGAGTGAGGCTGGCCCGGCTGGAACAGCGCTCTCGCTTCGCCTGATTCCTTGATGACAAGCTCGATGTCGCCGAGGAGGGCCGACGTCCACGCCACCACGTACAACGCATCCAGGCGCTCAGCGAGCGGGAGGCGGCGCCCCATCGCCACGCGACGGCGCGAGATCTCCCTTGCCCGGCCCGGGTCCATCGCCTGTTCGGTCGAGGACATCCCGTCGAGGGCCGCGCTGATCAAGCCGGCGTCGTCGAGCTCCTCCGCGGTCGTCAGGCCTGCGGCGACACTCGCCGACGCGTCATCGAGGTCGCGTTGGGTTGGTGATCGCACGCCGCTGTTGCGGAGCCAGAACGGCAGGAAGCCGAGGGCGATCTGAAACCTGGCGCGCGCCCGCTGGTCGGTCGCCAGCTCGAACAGCTCGTGCCCCGCACCGATCATCGCCGCCATCTCGTCCGATGTCGGTTGCATCGAGACGGATCCCCAGAAGCGGCAGATGACCATCAGCCACCGGGCCAGGCTATCGAGCAGGAAGTCCGCCGCGCGGCCGTGTTCGCGGCCAAGCCGGTAGGCGTTTGCGTATGCCTCGACCGCGTGGTCGCCCCCTCCATACAGCTGGCCCAGGCGCTGGAACAGCTCCGGCTGGTCGCCGGCGGGGGCCAGTTCGATGGCCGACCGAAGGTGGGCGACGGCCTCGGCCGTCCCGCGCGCCGCGGCGGCGACCTCGGCAGCGCGCCGCAACCATCCGACGGCGGACGCCGTCGCGTCGGCGTCCTGCGCACCGCCAGAAGCCGCCAGCACAGCAGCTTCGCGGTAGTGGAACGCGATCAGCTCGGCAAGCTCATCCTCGCGACCGTCCGAACCGGCTTCGAGCCATCGTCCCGCGGCGAGGTGATGGACCGAGCGCTCCGCGCGGGTCAGCGTCCCGTACGCGACCTCCCGGATCAGGATATGGCGGAAGAGGAGCCCGCCGCCGGCGGCTGGTCGAAGCAGGTCGCGCTCGATCAGGCGATCGCCGGCCCGGGTCGCGTCGTCGGCGAGGTCCGGCGCGAGCGCGGCGATGCCGTCCGCGGTGAACCCCCGCCCGAACACCGACCCGAGCTGGAGGACCCGGCGAGACACGGGGTCGAGCGCGTCGAGCCGCGACAGCACGGTCGCCTGGACGGTGTCTGGCAGACTGGCCGCGGCCTCCGCCACCGCCGCCGCATCGCGAAGATCGACGCCACGCTCGACCATCGAGCGCACGATCTCGCCGGCATAGAACGGGTTCCCCTCCGATCGTTGCACCACGATCGGCACGAGCTCGGGCGCCGGGCCGTCCAGGATGTTCTGCACGAGCTGCTCGACGGAGCCCTCGTCGAGCGGCTCGAGGACCAGCGATACATGGTTGCGACGCCCACCGCCCCAGGTCGGGCGCCGATCGAGGAGATCGGGGCGGGTCATGGCCAGCATCAGCTTCGGGGAGTCGGCCCGTGGCTGGAGGATGGACTCGATGAGGTCGAGCAGGCTGTCGCTGCTCCAATGCACGTCCTCCACGACGAGGACCAGCGGACGCCTCGCGGCCGCAAGCTCGAGCGCCGTGCGCCACGCTGCGAAGAGGGCGGTCCGATCGAGGGCATCGAGATTGTCGGCGCGACGCTGTCCGACAGCTTCGATAGGGTCTGACTGCCGGCAGCGCCAAAGAACCGCTCGTGAAGACGTCGAAGTCGTCGCCGACGTCGTTCAACGGCGAGCCCAGGCTCGGTCAATGGAGCCAGACGTCGCTGGCTTCAGGCGCCTCCGCGAAACTCCGTCACCTCCAATTCGGCCCATTGTTGACGCCACCGATCCGCGAGCCAGTCGACCTCCTCCTGCGGCAGGGTCGGCACGGCTCGTAGAGCCCGGGCACGCAGGAAGGCGTCGGCAGACGCCTCGACGACCGCCGCCGAGTTGAACGCGTACGCGAGCGTGCGCCCGATCGCCAGCACACCGTGGAACCGCAGGAAGCAGGCACCGCGATCCCGCAGCGCTTCTTGGGTCAGGTCGGCCATCGCCGCCGTTCCCGTCCGCGCATAGGGCGCGGTGACGACGTCGCCGCCAGCGGCGATCACCAGGCCGATGAGGATCGGAGGGAGCGTCAGGCCCAGGGCCGCCATCGCCATCGACGCGGAGCTGTGCGTGTGGACGATCGCGCCAAGCTCTGGGCGTCGCGCGTAGGCGAGTGTGTGGAGCGGCAGCTCGCTGGTCGGTCGGCGACGGCCTTCGACAACCTCGCCGTCGATCGTCACGAGGCAGATGTCATCCGGTCCCATGGTGTCGTAGGGCATCGCGGCCGGCGTCATCGCGATCAGATCCGGTTCTCCCCTGACGCGCTGGCTGATGTTCCCGGCGGTGAAGCTGACGAGGCGTTCCGCCTGCATCCGGCGGCCGTACTCGAGCACGTTGGTGCGTGCCTCCGCTCGGGCATCGGTCGTGCGCGGCGGGCGGTCGGTCGTCATGCGGCGGAGACCGGCGCGAGGCATCGGACAAGCGAATGCGGCTCGCGCCAGGCGATAGACCGGTCGTCAAGCGCAGGTGCGGTCATAGGGATGCCTTTCGATGCGTGATCGTGTCGGCCTGCGTGAGCGAGATCAGCGGATGCACGCGCCCGTCCGCCATGATATCGGCGTCCGATCGAGGAAGACCGTCGACTGGACGGGGCTAGGCGAACGGCGCCGGCGTCCCGATCGCGATCAGGCAACCGAAGTCGCGCCGCGCATCGTGGAGCGTCCAGGCTCGCCCCGCGGCGTCCGAGCCGCCGGGGACCGCCGCGACGACCGGCGCCTCGAGGTTCGCCAGTGCGGTCCGTGCGGCCTCCTCGGCACGGGCGCCACCGAGTCCGAGTCCGATCGCCGCCAATCCCGGCCCGTCGCGCTCCAGGATCGCCCGCCAGGGACCGTCGTCGGATGGTTCGACGACCTCGAAACGGACGTCACCGACCACGGCCGTGGCGATCCTCGCCCGCGGCGATCGAAGGTCGCCGGGATCGTCGAACGTGACCGTCCGCCACGGGCCCCAACCGAACGCCTCGCGGTAGGCTTCGACGGTCGGCGCACCCCGCTCGACGACGAGGCTGACCGACGTGATGGCGTAGGTCAGGCCGGTGGTCGGTGACGGGCCTGGCGCTGCCCCATCGTGCGGATAGACCCGGGCCGGCCGGACGAAGTCGATGGCGTGGCCGCTGCCCAATTCGATCAGGCAGCCGAACCGTTCCTCGGTGTCGAGGTAGTAGTACTCGATGTGCTCGCCGATATCGGCCTTCATGGTGACCGCGATGCCGTACTGGTCGCGGAAGGCAGCCTTGACGGCATCGCCATCGGCTCGCTCGTGGAACATCGTGGCGATCGAGGCGATCCCAGGACCGCGTCGATCGAGGAACTCGGTCCACAGGTTCGGCCCCTCGATGGGCTCGAGCAGCTCGAAGTTGACCGACCCGACATAGACCTCGGCGCCGCGCAGCGCGTAGTGAACGCCTTCACCGCGCACCATCGTCGCGTGATGGACGGGTGGCACGTGGTCGAACACCTGCCACGGCGCCCAGCCGAAGGCCCGGTGGTAGCGATCCATCAGCCCGTCGAGGTCGGTCACCGCCAGCGAGATCTGGGTGATCGGATAACGGAGGCCGGCCATCCCGGACGGCAGCTCGGCGGTACCGTTCACGGAGGTCCTCCTCATCGGTCTCTTGGAACGGCCGATCCGGCAGTTGCCGTCATGCGGCAGGGCCCATGCAGCGGACCAGCGAGACCGGCGCGGTGCCGGCGACGACCACGTGCGGCAGGGCGGCCGGGGTAGCGAACGTGTCGCCGCGCCGCACCGGGAACCGGCCGAAGTCGCCCTCAAGCCAGCCGTCACCGCCCACGACGATGTCGATGGCGAAGCGCCCATCGGAGACGTCGAGCCGGTCGGCCACGTCGAGGCGGGTCGCGTCGAAGAACGGCAACACCGCATCGTCGAACAGCCGCGTCTCGCGACTGGCGCCGACCTCGCGGAGGACGGTCGGCCGCTGACGCGCCCGAGCGAAGGTCGTCGCTGCGTCGGCGGTGCGATAGTCGATCATGTCGAGGGCAAGCTCCCACCCGAGGCCCATCGTCGCACCGGCATCGTCGTCGCCCGACGTCTCGGGGATGACGATGTGGTCCGACGGCTCCTGGACCTCGATGAACGACAGCCGCGGGCCGAGATAGTGCGGTACCCCGGCGTGCGCCACGTAGACGTCGCCCGGAGCGATGGCGGTCCGATGGAGCGACGACCGGAGCGCCGCTCGATCGTGGCGGGCGACGGCATCCCGGAACCATTCCCGCGTCACGCCTTCGTGGAAGCCGATCCCGGCATAGGCCGGCTCGCTTCCATCGCCCGGCGTGTCGAGCATGATCCAGGCCTCGGTCTTGCCGAACGACGATCCGAGGTGGCGGGCCGCCCAATCCCGGCTCGGGTGGGCATGGAGGGGGACCTGGCCTGCGGGTGACAGTAGCTTGACCAGGACGCCGGTGATCGGCCCCCAACGGGCCGCGAATGCGCGCACCCACCATGGCTTCGGGGAAGGCCTCGATCAGCGTGAGCGAGCGGAACCCGACCCAACCCCGGCTACCTCGACCTCGCTGGGGCCCTGCGGCCGCCCGTCCGGGTCGTCGTTGCCGGCACGTGTCACCGAGCCGACCCAGTCCTCGGACCACCAGTCGTCAGGCCGCTCGGGCAGCCCCCGGAACGCCCTGGTCAGCGAGCCGCCCTCGTAGAACCGGTAGAGGGGGTGGTAGGGCAGCGCCAGTGGGCGACGGATCGCGTCCGCCAACGCCCGCGAGGCCATGTCGACCCGCCCGCCCTCGCCCATCGGCCGGCGGCTCAGGCCGGGACCCCGGCCAGGACGGCGTCGACCCGCCGCTCGAATGCCGCGATCGCGTCGCCGCCGGCCAAGGCACCGATCTCGAGATCGTAGCGTACGCGTTTCGCCGGCGGCCAGCTGCTGGAGCTCGCCACGCTCCCGTGCATCCCACCGCCCGGCGTCGCGGTTGGTGGACGGCTCCATGGCCAGCGCGTAGGTGTCTTCGCCCATCATCCGCCAGACCGTGTGGTGGGCGAGCTGGTCGATCCGGAAGACCTGGTAGACGCCCACGCCGAGCGAGTCGTTGACGACGGCGACCGGAACCGTGCCGGCCGGCTCGGCCACGAGCTCGTGCTCGAAGCACGCCTCGGTGAACCCTTCGAGCGGAGCGCTCAGGGTCCGGTAGCCCTCGACCGGGACGCCGTAGTCGGTCGTCGTCCGCGACGACGGGACGAGCAGCCGAGAGCCCTCGTCCACGATCGGGAAGCCGGCGTTGCAGTGGTACAGGAACATGTGGCTCGTCGGGTGATGACCGACGTTCTCGACCGTGTCGTGGATCGTGAATCGGCTGTCGCCGACCCGCGCCTCGATCCGTCGCCGGAGCACGAGGTGTTCGCCGAAGATGGCCGACTGGAGGACCTCGCCCTCCGCCCACAGGACACACTCGTCGCCGTCCCAGCGCTCGCCGTAGCCGACGAGGCGGGCCGGCACGCCGCCGATCCGACCGTGCAGGCCGAACGGCTGGGTCTTGCGGATGTGCGGCTGGCTGTACTGCTCGGCGGTGTCCTCCCCCGGTCCCAGGGTGTGGTCCAGGCCGCACGTGACGACCATCCCGCCGCCCCACGCACGGAACCAGCCCCACGCGTCGTTCTCGTAGAACCAGGGACCGACCGTGCCGGCGTTGGCGATCCAGGCCAATGGCACGCCGCCGAGCTCGCAGCGACCGACATCGAAGGCGCGGTCGACGACGACGTCGAACGAGAAGCCGGACCCGGTGCGGAATTCGAGGAGTCGAACCCCGCGGCCAAGACCGTCGCCGAGCGTGACGAGCCGGACGCCGGCGACCTGGTCGAGCCGGCCGATGCGACGAAGGAGCTCAGTGCGCCCAAGCTCACGGCCGAACAGTGCGGGCATGGGTGCGCCTCTCAGGTCTCCCTTCGAGCGGGTGACGTTGATGGGACGCTCCCGCCCCGGGTGAAGGGAATCCCCGGCGGCGGGACGAGCGGGACGATGGTGGCCGGACGGCCTACCACTCGCCCTTCAGGGATTCGAGCTCGTCGGGCGTGGCCGGTCGCTCGGACGCGCCCTCGGCCGCCGCCTCCATCCAGCCCGTGTGGCCGGACGAGCGCAGGTACGCGACGAGGATCAAGCCGAGGATGAACCAGACGCCGACGAAGACGACCGGGATGTTGAACGGCGCCGGCGGCAGCGTCGCCTTGCCGGGCTGGAACTCGAGGTTCGGCCCGAAGAAGTTGAGCGAGAACAGCAGGACGATGGCCATGCCCAGGGTCGACAGGAGCGGGAACAAGCCATGGAGGATCCAGTTGAACTCGCTCTTGCGCTCCCGTCGATACAGCATGTAGGCCGCTATATTGCCCATCGTGTAGATGAACAGCACCACATACCCGATGAGGTAGCCATCGATGTAGTACTGGTTCGCCCAGATCGTAGCGAGTGGGACGGATGTCTCGCCCTCGGGGACCGGCGTGAACAGGGCGGCGATCCCGCAGAAGATCACGATCGTGACCAGGGCCAGGACCCACTGGGCGATGATCGCGTTGATCGGGGTCTTGCGGGTCGGATGGACCACCCCGAACCACTTCGGGAAGGCACCGTCGGCGCCCATCCGGTAGTACATCCGGGTCCCCACGTTGGCGCAGGCGATCGACACGGCGATCACCGAGCTGACGAGCATGACTAGCAGGATCCACCACAGGCCGCCCCAGAATTGCTTGGCGAGCTGGATGCCCGGCAGGGGGACGGCCGTGGCGATGTCCTTGTAGCGGTCGGTCCCCCAGCCGATCATCACGCCCCACTGGACGATCACGATGAAGATCCCGAACAGGATGACCGAGCCGATCAGCGCCCGAGGGACGTTCCTGGTCGGGTTCTCGGACTCCTCGGCCATCGGCGCCGCGCCTTCCCAGCCGGTAAAGGCTTGGATGGCGAAGACGGCGGCGATGAACAGGCCCGCCGTGCTCGCCGCGTTGCCCGGGTTGAACGGCTCGAGGTTGAGCCCGCCCGGTCCCGGATTGGCCAGGCCCCACAGTCCGAGCAGGAAGACGACGATCAGCTCGATCCCGCCGGTGATGACCAGCGTCTTCCCCGACAGCTGGACCCCGAGGTACTGGATGACCGCAACGATCGAGACGATCACGACGCCGAACGCCAGCGGGAAGTAGTCGATGATCCCGCCCTTCCAGTCGAGCGAGCTGGCCAGGACGAAGCCGCCGAACACCGTCACCGCGCCCAGGACGAGCGGGGCGAAGATGATGTTCAGCCACGACACGAGGAAGCCCCACGATGGGCTGATCCCACGCGAGACGTAGTTGTAGTAGCCACCCGCGCCCGGTACGGCGCGAGCGAGCTGGGCCAGCACGATCGCCGTGAGCAACACGATGACGAACGCGATCGGGTAGGCCAGCGGCGCGGCGAGGCCCGTCTGGCCGACGACGACCGGGGTGTAGAACAGGGCCGCGATGCCTGGCGCGACCATTGTCAGGCTCTGCATGAAGATGGACGGCAGGCGCAGGGCGCCCGGTTTAAGGTTGGTCTCGGCGACCGTGGTCCCGGTCGCGGTTCCTACTGCCACGGGTCACTCCTCTTCCTACGTATGGTGGACAAGGATCCCGGTATCGCTGGGTCGCTCATGTCCGTTGGCGCTCCCTCCTCCTTTGCTTCCCGGCCTCTGGACCGGCCGGGTGGGCGCTACGGTGATGGCGGTTCGCCACTCGTCGTCCCTCGATGGTCCTCCCTAGAAGATGGCGATCGGGTTCCAGGGCGAGCCCGTCCCGCCCGGCAGGCGGAGGGGCAACCCGACGACCATGAACTCCCAGCGGCCTTCCTCCTCGCAGGCGGCGGCCAGGTCCTCGAACTGGAGGCTGTCGGAGGCGAGCATCCCCATCGCTACGATCTGCAGGGGATGGATCGGATAGAGCATGCCTTCGACGGTGCTCGGGACGGCCTCCCCGTCGCCGTCGGGCAGGAAGGCGGCGATCCGCCGCTCGTGCATCCACGGGACGGTGTCGACGTGGAGGCCCGCCTTGCCCTCGCCGGGCGGGTAGCCGTTGTCCCACGCCGCCGAGCTCCAAGCGACGGCGGTGGTGCCCGGTCCGGTAGACGAAGATGTCGCCCTCGCCCAGGTGCACGCCCTGGGCGGCCTCGCAGGCCTCGAGCTCGGCGCGAGTGACGGCCTCTCCGGGCTCGAGCCACTTCACGCCGCGAAGGCGCGGCAGGTCGAGGAGCACGCCGCGCCCCACGAGGCCGTTGCCGTACGAGGCGATATCGAGCGTCGTCGCGCCCTTGGAGGTCAGCACTTCCTGGGCTGGCTTGCCGTTGTAGGTCTGGCCGTTGTACGAGATGTGGCACAGGGCATCGACGTGGGTGTGGCAATCGCCGTGGCAGACCATGCCCAGGAAGTCGAGCCCGAAGCGCAGCCCGTGCGACCCGATGTCGATATCGTGGGCCTGGCTGACGAAGTGGATCGCCGGGTTCGGGTTGTCCGGCCCGGCGACCTTGTTGATCGGGGATCTCCATCGAGACCGTCCGGCCGGAGCGAACGAGGCCGGCCGCCTCGCGCACTTTGTCCGGGGTGATGTAGTTGAGCGTCCCGAGCTGGTCGTCGGGGCCCCATCGGCCCCAGTTCTTGACCAATTCGAAGATCTCGTCGAATTCGGCCATCGAGACCAGCGGGCGCTCGGTCGTTGCGGTCATGACCGTCCTGCCTCCTCCCTAGCGGACCCCGCCCGGGACCAGCGGAGCATCGAGCACGCCCGGCACGGGCAGACCGACCGAATACGCGCCATCGACCACCATCAGGGCGCCGGACATGAACGACGCGTCATCGGAGCACATGAACAGGATCGGCTTGGCCATCTCGACGGGCTCGGCGAAGCGACCCATCGGCGTCCGGTCGAGGAAGACTTTCGACTGGACCGGGTCCTTGATCACGAACCAGGACAGCCGCGTGTTGATGATCCCGGGCGCGATCCCGTTGACGCGGATGCCGTACTTGCCCAGCTCCATCGCGGCGGTGTGCATGACCGCGACCTGGCCCGGACTTGCTGGTGTTGTAGAAGACGCCCTCCTGTTCGGGCTGATAGGCGTTGGTCGACGAGACCACGACCATCGCCCCGCCGTGGCCCTCCTTGACCATCTGGCGGGCGCCCTCTTGGAGCGCAAGCCAAGTGCCTTTCAGGTCGATCCCGATCTGCTGGTCCCACGACTCGTCCGTCCCCTCGAGGAACGGCACGAAGTCGGCGATGCCGGCGTTGGCGACCATGTAGTCGTGCCGGCCGAACGCCTCCGAGCACGTCTGCACCGCCCGCTGGACGTCCTCGCGCTTCGACACGTCGCCAACGACGACCTCGCAACGGCCGCCCTTCTCGCGGATCCCGGCCGCCGTGTCCTCTAGGACGTCGGCATGCCAGCCGAACAGGACGACCCCGGCGCCCTCCTCGGCGAAGGATTCGGCAGTCGCTCGCCCGATCCTCGCCCAGCGCCGGTGACGATGGCCCCCTTGCCCTCGAAACGCATGTCCGACTCGTCGAACCTCCGATCGTATGCGGCGCAGGGCCGTCGCGCTCAGGCGGATCAGAGTCCGTGATGGCCGGGTCCGCGCGGGATGACCGGCCAGATGTCGACGACGACGTCGTCCTCGACGACGTGATAGGCGTCGTACCAGTTGACGGTGGAGGGTGAATAGCCCGGGACGAGCGAGACGATGTCGCCGACGCGCGAGGGTAGTGCCGCCCGTGGCGTCGAACACCCCGTGCTCCTCGTCGAACCGGAATGCCGGCAGCGGGTGGCCGACGATAGTCGCCAGGTCGCCGGCGCCCATCGACTTGTTGCCGGCGTCGAGCACGACCCGGTCGGGACGCCGGCTGATCACCGTGGCCTGGACGGTCAGCGAGTGCTCGAAGCCGCCGACCATCCGGCCGTGGAAGTTGTCCATGACCACGTACGTGCCGGCCTGGATCTCGGTGATGCCGGGGAAGGCCGCTGTCCAGTCCCAGGTTGCCGTGCCGCCGGCAGAGCGGATCGGGCAGGGCAGGCCGTCCGCCTCGAGCCGCTCGGCGATGCCGACGAAGAACGCCATCGCGGTCCGTTCCTTGGCCAGGCGCAGGTCGTGGTCCGGCGTCAGCGAGCAATGGCCCTCGTAGCCGGTCAGCCCGATCAGGCGCAGGCCCGGGTCTCGGCCACACGCCGGGCGAGCGGTCAGGGCCTCGTCGGCTGTGTCGACGCCGCAGCGGTCCATCCCGGTGTCGATCTCGATCAGGACGCCGAGCTGACTGCCGGCGGCCCGCGCGGCGGCACCAAGGGCTTCGACGTTTGCGGGGTCATCGACGGCGACCATCACGTCGGCCTCGCGCGCGAGCTCGGCCAGGGCTTGCAGCTTGGCCGGGCCGGCGATCGTGTTGACGACGAAGACGTGGTCGAGCCCGGAACGGACGAGAACGATGGCCTCCCAGACGGTCGCCACCGACATGCCGATCGCCCCGGCCTCCACCTGGAGCCGTGACAGCTCGGGGCTCTTGTGGACCTTGATGTGCGGTCGGATCTCGGCCGGCATCTCGCGCGATCCTCTCGGCCATGTGGGCGATGTTGCGCTTGGCGGCGGGCAGGTCGAGAACGAGCGCCGGCGTCACGAGCTCCGATCGGTGCCGGCCGATCGCCGCCGCCGTACTCGCGGCGGACGCGGTCGTGGTCTCGGTCAGCGAGGCCGGGCAGGCTGACGCGATTTCGGTCATCGGGTGCGCTCCTGTCCCGGCCCGGACCCACGCCGGCCGCCGGCCGCAATCGGACCGGTCGAGCATGAGCGGGCGTTCGTCGGCCGCCGCCCGGCCGTCGAAGATCGCGCTGCCGCTGACGATGATGTCGGCGCCCATGGCCGCGACCCGGGCGACGTTGTCGCGGGTGACGCCGCCATCCACGCCGAGCAGGATCGGTCGACCGCGAGGCCTCGATGAGCGGCGGGCCGCGTCCAGCCGCCGCTCGGTCGCGGGCATGGAAGCCCTGGCCGCCCCAGCCCGGGTCGATCGCCAGGACCAGGACGTAGTCGAGGTCGTCGAGGAGCGGCTCGATCGACGTCGACGGCGTGCTCGGGTTGAGCGCGACGCCGCGGACGATGCCGCGCTCGGGGTCGTTCACGTTCGTCGCCGCCCGAGGACCTGCAGGACGCGGTGCGGCTGCGGCGCACCCTCGATGTGGAAGGTGATCATGTCGGCGCCCGCCGCGACGAACGCGTCGATCTTCGTCAGCGGGTCGTCGATCATCAGGTGAACGTCCTTGAGCATCGGCGACCGGATCGCCCGGACGATCGGCGGCCCGACGGTCAGCATCGGGCAGAACACGCCGTCCATGACGTCGACGTGGACGAGCTCGACGCCCGCTCGCTCGAGCACTGCCATCTCGTCGCCGAGGTGGAGCAGGTCCGCGGTGAGCATCCCGACGGTGAGGCGGGGCCCGCCCGCAGGAGATGGTCGAGTCGCCCGCCCGGCGACCGGTGCGGTGCCGTCATCGGATCGCGTCCGCCGGCCGGGCCCGAACTCGCTCCGCAGGGCGCGGAAGATGTCGTACGCCTCGGCCGGGCTGGCGCCGTCGTGGACCACCGTGCGGACGGCCTGGAGCATCGCGATCGGCGCGTCGCTCTGGAAGATGTTGCGGCCCATGTCGACGCCGGCGGCGCCGGCGTCGATCGCGCGTCGGGCCATCGTCAGCGCGTCGAGCTCGGGCAGCTTCTTGCCGCCGGCCATGACGATCGGCACCGGGCAGCCGGCGGTGACCCGCTCGAAGCCCTCGTCGCAGTAGTACGTCTTGACCACCTGCGCGCCGAGCTCGGCGCAGATCCGGGTCGCGAGGCCGAGGTACCGGGCGTCGCGGACGAGCTCCTTGCCGACCGCGGTGACGCCGAGGACCGGGATGCCCCGCCGGTAGCCCTCGTCCACGAGCCGGGTCAGGTTGTGGACGGACTGCGTCTCGAACTCGCCGCCGACGAAGACCTGGACGGCCATCGCCGATGCGCCGAGCCGGACGGCGTCGTCGACGTCGATCGCGATCTGCTCGTTCGAGAGCTCCTTGAGGATGCTCGGGCCGCCGCTGGCGCGGACGACGAAGCCCTGCTGGATCGTCGGCGGGATGACCGTGCGCAGGATGCCGCGCGTCAGCATCAGCGCGTCCGCTAGGGGCACGAGCGGCACGATGTCGAGGTCGACTCGCTCGAGTCCGGTGGTCGGCCCCTGGAAGTAGCCATGGTCGATGGCGAGCATCACGGTGTGGCCGCTGTCGGGCCGGAAGATCTGGGCCAGCCGGTGCTGCATCCCCCAGTCGTAGGCCGCCGAGCCCTTCAGGAAGAAGACGCTCGTTGCGCTGGGGGACGTCCTCGTGGAACTGCTTGGTCTCGGTGCTGTCGGCTTCGGGCATCGGGTCTGGTCCTTTCGGCTTGGCGGTTGGTCGCTGGTCAGGCGCCGGCCGGCCACCACATCGGTCGAAGGAGCCCGGCCTCGGAGAGGTCGAGGATCCGGGGGTAGAGCCCCGACCAGTCGGCGAAGTGCTCGTCGTAGGCCGCCCGCGCGGCCGCGTCGGGCTCGAACGTCCGCTCGAAGCGGACAAGGCGATCGACGACCTCCCCGAGGTCGTCGTACAGGCCGGCCCCGAGGCCGGCGTAGATGGCCGCGCCGAGGGCCGTCGATTCCTTGACCTCCGGGCACGCGCACCGCCACACCGAGCACGTCGGCCACGATCTGCGGCCAGAGCCGTGCCCTTCGCGGCGCCGCCGGTGAACACGATCTCGTCGCAGGCTCGGCCGGTCAGCTCCTCGATGATCGCCAGGTGGCCGCGCGCCGCATAGGCCGCCTGCTCCTCGAGGGCCCGGATGCAGGCCGAGCCGGTTGGAGGCGGCCGGTCGGTCGACGTCGAAGCTGCAGGAACGACGGCGAGGCCTGGACCCAGCGCTTCGACGTCCATGACGTTCGAGAAGATCGGCGATGATGCCGTTCGAGCCGGGCGGGACGCCGGGCGGCCGCCTCCTCCATGACCGACGTAGGGGTCGACGCTCGCGCGCGGCCGCCTCGGCGCATCTCGAGCTCGCAGAACGCGTCGCGGTACCAGCGCATCGCGATCCCGCAGTAGAAGCCGATGCCCTCGGTCATCCACTGGCCCGGGCACCGCGTGGCACAGCGTCCGGACCCGCGCCTGCGGATCGATCAGCGGCTGGTCGGTCACCGCGGTCAGCTGCCAGAAGCTGCCGCCGACGAGGGTCACGCGGTCCGGCCGTCACGACGCCGATGCCGACCAGCCCGAGCTGGGTGTCGGCGCCGCCGACGACGACCGGCGTGCCCGCCGCGAGCCCGGTCTCGTCGGCGGCCCGGGCCGTGACCGGCCCGACCACGGTGCCCGGCTCGAGCACCTCGGGCACGATCGTCCGGCGACAGGCCGACGAGGTCGAGCAGCTCCGGCGACCACGACCGGGCGCGCGAGGTCGAACAGGTCCGAGCTCGACCCGGCGGACGGGTCGGTGACGAACCGGCCGGTCAGCCGGTACAGGACCCAGTCGCTGAGCATCCCGATGTGGGCGATCGCCGCCGAAGACGTCCGGCTCGATGCTCGCGGATCCAGCAGGAAGCGCGCCGGCGAGGTGATCGCGACCCAGTCACCGCCGAGCTCGAAGATCCGCCGGGCGCGCGCCGCTGGCGACCAGCTCGGCCGCCTGGCCGGCGGCCCGGGAATCGACGTTCGGGCAGGCCCAGATCTCGCGGCCGTCGCGCGTCGTACAGGACCATCCCCTCGCGCATGCTCGTGCTGCTCACGGCGGCGATCATCGGCCGGCGCAGGCCGGCGCGGGCGAGCGCCTCGCGGATGCACTCGCAGATCAGCCGCCAGTTCCGCTCCGTGTCGAAGACCTGCGACCCGGGGCGTCGGGCAGGGCCGCATGGGACCACTCGCGCTGGCCGATCGCGACCTGGCGCCCGTCCTCGTCGAAGACACCGCGCGGCAGCTGCCGGTCCCGAGGTCGATGGCGAGCAGTGTGGCTCATCATGCCGGCCGACCCGGCTGCCGCTTGCTGCGAGCGCGGCGCGGTTGGCGACGTTGAGCAGCGGCTCGCCGCGTGAGCCAGCCGCTCGATCTCGGCCGCCGCCATCTCGCCGCCGTGGCGCAGCGTCTCGTGCGTCGCGCCGCCGATGTGGGTGGTGATGATCACGTTCGGGAAGGCCAGCAGCGGGTGCCGGCCGTTCGCCGGCGAGGGGCTGACCAGGTCGACGGCGCGCGCCGGCGAGCTGTCCCGGACGCCAGGCCGTCGACGATGGCCGCCTCGTCGACGAGCGCTGTCGCGGGCGGTGTTGACGAGAAAGCGCGCCGTGCTTCATCCGGGCGATCTGCGGCCGCCCCGATGAGCCCCCGGTTGTCGGCCGTGGCCCGGGCATGGAGCGACACGAAATCGGCACTGTCGCGAGGAGCGTCGTCGAGGTCGACCGGCTCGGCGCCGTCGGCCCGGATCGTGTCCGGGTCGACGAACGGGTCGAAGACGAGCACCGCGCATCCCGAACGCCCGGCGCCCGGACGGCGACGCGGCCGCCCGACCTGGCCGAAGCCGACGAGGCCGAGGGTCGTGGCCGGCCAGGTCGTGGCCGAACCAGCGCGCGCCCTCGTAGTTGTCGTGACCGAATTCGCCGCCGCCCTCCACGTGGCGGATGACCTCCGGGCAGCCGCCGCGCAGAGCATGATCGAGGAAGGCCATGGTCAGCTCGGCCACGGCGTCGGCGTTCTTGCCCGGCGTGGTGACGACCGGGATGCCGCGCGCCGTCGCCGCGGCGACTGTCGACGTTGACCGGGCCGCCCCGGGCGCAGCAGACGAGGCGCAGAGCTCGGGTCGGCGTCGAGCACGGCGTCGGTCACGGCGGCTCCCTGGACCACCAGGACCTCGTGGCCGTCGAGCGCGGCGATGACCTGGCGCGGGCTGCCGAAGTCACCTCGCGCAGTCGCCGGTCCGACTCGGTGCGTCGGAACCCAGCCGAGGCTCGTCGACGACGTCGGCGTAGGTCGATCTCGTAGTCGCTGACTCGAGACGCTCGAAGGCCGCGCCGCAGGATCGCCGACGACGGACAGAAGGAATCACCGAGCGACGAGGATCCGCGTCATCGTGGCGTGCCCGTGCGGACGGCGGCCGGCCGGCCGGTCAGGACGGGTGGATACGACGCGGCTGGGTGTCAGGTCGATCGCGTGGCCGCTGCCGGACTCGAGGACGAACTTGAGCGTCGGCTCCGTATCGAGGTAGTAGAACTCGATGGTCTCGCCGATCCGGCCGCCCATCAGGACCTTGGCGCCGCGGGCCTCCCAGGCGCGCTTGAATACGTCCGGAATCAGCCTGCGAATGCATCATGCAGGCGATGTGCTGGACGCCCTCGCCGTGCTCCTCGAGCCACTCCTTGTAGATGCTCGGTCCGTCGAGCGGCTGGACCAGCTCGAAGACCAGTCCCGGCTGGACCTCGCACTCCGCGCCGAGCATCGAGAACGCCACCGCCTCGCCACGCAGGTGCGTGTGATGGAGCTTCGGCGGGACGTGCTCGTACACGTTCCAGGGGCCCCAGCCGAGGGTCTCGTTGAGCATCTTCATCGTCGCGTCGAGGTCGTGGACGACCATCGCGACCTGGGAGATGTGGGCAGGCTCCTTGACGGCTTCCATGGCAGCCCTCCGCTATGCGTACCCTCGCTGCTGACGTGCTCGACCACCCCGTCCGCGGTTGACACGGGCCCGCGTGTGTGGGCACCGACGCGCCCCGGGTCCCGCAGCAAAATTGTGCCACGCCAGTCAAGTCCTTGCGCGGCCGTGATATGGTGGACGGCGACCTGACCTGCCTTCGGGCAGGAAGGTGGCATTCGCGACGGGCTGGACCGCATGGCGGAGGAGTTCGTGCGGCAACGACAGGCCACGCCGATCGGGGCGTATGCCCGCACCATCGACCTCATGACCGAGATCGCCACACGTTTCTACCTGCGTGGCGACAGCCAGACGGAGATCGCCCGTGACCTGGGCCTCGATCCGTCGACGGTGTCGCGCCACCTCAAGCGGGCGCGGAGCGACGGAATTGTGCACGTCGAGATCCGTCCGCCGCGACGCGACGACGCCGATCTTGGACTCGAGCTGGCTGCCCGGCACGGGCTCGCCCGCGCGATCGTGGCGCCGCCGTCGGGTGCGGGCTCGGAGGACGTGCTGGGAGCCGTGGCCGCGGAGTACGTCGAAGGCCTCCTGGTCACCGGGACCCGTATCGGGATCTCGTGGGGCCGTACCCTCGCCAACGTCGTTCACCACCTGCGACCCCGTTCGGTCTCGCGCCTGCGGGTCGCGCAGCTCGCCGGAGGCGTCAATGATCCGAACCCGGGTATCCAGGGCGCCGACCTCGTCCGACGGATCGCGGAGCTGTACCCGGAAAGTCAGGTCCTTTATCTGCATGCGCCGGCGATCGTCGGCTCGCCGTCGATCCGGGCGGCACTTGCGTCCGATCCCACCATCGAGTCGGCCCTGGCGGCGGCCCGGCGGAGCGAGGTGGCGCTTGTCGGGATCGGCCAGGTCACGCCGCGGTCGACGCTCTACCGGGGCGGGCATGTCGATCGGGCCAGCTGGTCGATGCTGGTTGAGGCCGGCGCCGTCGGCAATGTCAACACCCGGTTCTTCGACGCGGAAGGCCGTCCGTTGCCTCACCTCGAGGACCGGACCGTAGCGATCGGCTGGGACGAATTGCGAGCGATCCCCAACGTGGTTGCGGTGGCAAGCGGCGGCGACAAGATCGACGCGATCGCGGGCGCCCTGGCAACCGGAGCGATCGACAGCCTAGTCACGGACGACCCCACTGCTCGCGCGCTGCTTCGGCAGACATGACCCGGTATCGTCCGACGAGTCGGCCGGAGGATTGAGATGGCAGCAGATGAGCGGCGAGTCGCCGTCGTCACCGGCGGCGGAACCGGCATCGGCGCGGGGATCGCTCACCGCCTGGCCAGGCGCGGCGATGCGGTGGCGATCGTCGGACGGCGCCAGGCGCCTCTCGACGCCGTCGTCGGCGAGATCGAGCGGGATGGTGGCCAGGGTCTCGCGCTTCGCGACGATCTGGCTGATCCGGGCGCTCCGGCACGGATCGTCTCGGCCGTCGTCGAACAGTGGGGGCGGCTCGATGTGCTCGTCAACAACGCCGCCGTGATCAGGAACCTGCCGCTCGAAGACCTGACCATCGAGGTGTTGGACGAACACTACGCGGTCAACATCCGGGCGCCCATCCTGCTCATCCAGGCCGCCCTCCCACATCTGACGGCCAGTGGCAGCGCGGCAATCGTCAACATCTCCTCCTCGTCGGCCAGCCTTTCGATCCCGAGCCAAACTGCGTACGGCCTCACGAAGGCCGCCCTCGAGTTCCTGACCCGTCTCCACGCCGCCGAACTGGCCCCCCGTGAGGATCCGCGTCAACGGCATCGCACCCGGACCGATCGACACGCCCATCCACCTGACCTGGGCGGCGGACATGGAGACCGCCTACCGGGCGCTCCGGAGCGCCACCCCACTTGGCATGATCGGTCGTCCCGACGACATCGCGCGCTGGGTCGACTACCTGACCGCTCCCGACGAGACGTACGTCACGGGCGCGATCCTCCACGTCGATGCTGGCCAGACTCTGAACGGCTGGTCCTCGACCATCGCCGGCGCGGCCGGCGATGCCGTCTCAGCCACCGGGGCTGGACCGGCCGACGCAGTCTGCGACTGTTGCGGAGGCAGGCAGACGATGACGATCAAGAAGCTGATCAACGACCCGTTCGATGCCGTCGACGAGATGCTCGAGGGGTTCGTCGAGGCACACGACCGGATCGTGAGGTTGGCCGCCCCGCACGTCGTCGCACGCCGCGTCGCCGCCGAGGCCAAGGTCGGACTCGTGGTGGGCGGCGGGTCGGGACACGAGCCCGCCTTCGCCGGGTATGTCGGCCCCGGCCTGGCCGACGCTGCCGCGCTCGGCAACGTCTTCGCGGCGCCGGCGCCGGACATCTGCCTTGACGCGATTCGCGCCGCTTCCGGCGGCCGGGGTGTCGTGCTTGCGTATGGCAACTACGCCGGGGATGTCCTGAACTTCGACCTGGCCGTCAGCGACGCGGCCAGGGAGGGGATCGACTGCCGAACGGTCAAGGTCACCGACGACGTCGCCTCGGCGCCGCCAGCGGCGCGCGACCGGCGGCGAGGCATCGCCGGCGACGTGTTCGTGTTCAAGATCGCCGGGGCGTCGGCAGAGCGCGGTGACGACCTCGCCACGGTCGAGCGCCTGGCGCGGGCGGCCAACGAGGCCTGTGCCAGCATCGGCGTTGCGCTGTCCGCATGCGAGGTGCCTGGGTCGGGACGGCCGACATTCGACATCGGACCGGACGAGATCGAAATCGGGATGGGTGTCCACGGCGAGCCTGGCATCGAGCGCGGCAAACTCCAGCCGGCCGACGCGGTCGTCGACCGGATGATCGCGAGCGATCCTGACCGATCGCGAGTGCCGGCGGCCTGATGCCCGGCGAGGTCGCCCTGCTGGTCAACGGCCTTGGAGCGACGCCATACATGGACCTGTACATCCTCGGTCGCGCCGCGCGGCGGCGACTCGAGGCCTCCGGCTGCCGGGTCACTCGCACGTTCGTCGGCGAGTACATCACGTCGCTCGAGATGGCCGGTGCGTCGCTCACGGTCATGAGTCTCGATGACGAACTGCGCGAGTTGCTCGACGCGCCGGCTCGCTCGGCTCGCTGGCCCTGATGCCGGGCACACTCCGGGCCGCGATCCTGGCCGCGGCGGATGCCAGTGGAGGCCGCGCGCGAGCCGCTCTGCAAGCTCGACGCCGCGACTGGCGACGGGGATCACGGGCTGACCATGACGATCGGCGCACGTGCGGTCCGCCGCCAGCTCGATCGAACGGCCGGCGACGATCCGGCGGTGCTCGTCAAGGCCGTTGCATCGGCCATGGGGTCGGTTGGAGGGGCGATCGGCCCTCTCTATGGACGGGGACTTGCCGCCGCCGCGGACGTCATCGCCGCCTCGGGCGAGGCGCCGGACGATGCGGCCCGGATCGCTCTCGTGCGCCGGGCTGCCGCTGCCGCGGCCGCATCCGTCGTCTCACTCGGCGGTGCCAAGCCAGGCGACAAGACCGTCCTCGACGCACTGTTGCCGTTCGTCGCGGCGCTTGCGGCCGCAGAGGATCGATCGACCAGCGAGAGCCTGGCCGAGGCGGTCCGGGGGGCTGCAGCGGCGGCTCGCTCGGGTGCCGAGGCGACTGTGTCGATGGAGGCACGCGTCGGACGATCGTCACGGTTCGGCGAGCGCAGCATCGGCACGCCCGATCCGGGCGCGACCTCGTTCGCGATCATCGCCGAGGCGCTGGCCCGGGTTGTGACCTGACGTGGGCGTGCTGGTCGGGACGAGCTGGAAGATGAACCTCACCGCGACCGACGCCGAAGCATGGTTCGACGCCTTCCTGCCGGCGGTGGTTGGCGTTCGAGGGGCGGACGTGTTCGTCCTGCCGCCGTTCACAGCGATCTGGGTCGCCCGCGCGCGCCTGGCCGGGACGGGAATCGCCTGGGGCGCCCAGGACGTGCACGAGGCCACCGGCGGCGCGCACACCGGCGACGTGTCGGCGTCGATGCTGTCGGATCTCGGCTGTACGTTCGTCGAAGTCGGCCATAGTGAGCGACGGCGCGAGCACGGCGAGACGCCCC
Organism: uncultured Chloroflexia bacterium; assembly: GCA_963772995.1. Lineage (GTDB taxonomy): Bacteria > Chloroflexota > Limnocylindria > Limnocylindrales > CSP1-4 > SPCO01. The sequence continues at coordinate 76,496 of CAVYZQ010000024.1, forward strand.
TCCGGATTGCCGCCAAGGCCGAGGCGATCGTGCGCCACGGCATGCGACCGATCCTGTGCGTCGGCGAGACCGAGCGGCTTCCGGTCGATGTCGCCGCGGCCGTCGTCGTCGCCGATCTCGAGGAATGCCTGAACGGATTCGATCAGGATGAGCTGGCCGGCGTGGTCGTCGCCTACGAACCCGTGTGGGCGATCGGCGAAGGCGCCGTGCCGGCCGAGCCGGACCACGTTAGAGCGCTCCACGGCGCGATCCACGATTGGCTCGATCCTCGCTCGGGCGCAGCCGGCACCGTCATCTATGGCGGTAGCGTTGATGAGCACGCGGCATCCCGCCTGATCGCCGAGCCCGGCATCGACGGGCTGTTCGTCGGACGACGAGCGCTCGACCCGATGACGTTCGCCAGCATCGTTCGGGCATGTGCCGGGGTCGCTCGCAGCGACGACCCTGGCGCGGCGCCCATGCCGATCGGCCCGCGGCGAGGCCGGTGACCCGGCACAGCCGGCCGATCCGGAGGACCAGAGCTCGTATCGCAGACGGTGGGCTCGGGTACTCGTGGGTCAGGGGCCGACTCCCGTTGCGGCTCGCGGTACTCACACAGCGACACCCGTGCGCACGCGGGCCCGGTCACGACATTGTGGCGCCCGCCGCACGGACCAGTCCGTGGTGGCCCGGGCCGCGCGGGACGACTGGCCAGACGTCGACGACGCGGTCGTTCTCCATCACGTGTACACGTCAAACCAATTCACCGTGCCCGGCGCGTAGCCGGGATGAGCTCGACCTTCTCACCCACCTTCAGACGCGACGGACCGGGTGTCGCAAACGTCCCGTGCTCCTCCGAGAACCGGACGGGCCGATAGGTGTAGCCCCGGATCGATGCGAGCTCGCCCATCGCGATCGTCTTGTTCCCTGCATTCACGATGACGCACTCTGGCCGCACGCTCAGAACGCTTGCCAGCACGGTCAACGAGTATTCGAAGTCCTCGATGATGCGGCCGTGGAAGTTGTCCATGAAGATGTAGCTCCCGGCTTGGATCTCTGAGATGCCGGGCGTACTCGCGGTCCAGTCCCAGGTGGCGGTCCCGCCCGCTGACGCATCGGACAGGCGATCCCGTGAGCCTCGATCAGCTCCGCCGCGCCGGCCAACGACGCCATGGCAGCGACATGTGCCTGGCGTCGCAACCCACGGTCGACGAGGCCCGAGCAGTGCCCTTCGTACCCGGTGACGCCAACGAAGCGGAGGCCAGGTTGATCGGCGATGAACTGAGCGAGAGCGACCGCCTTATCCGCGCTGGCGACGCCGCATCGATCCATCCCGGTATCGACATCAACCAGCACACCCAGCTCCGAGCCGGCCGCTCGTGCCGCCCTGGCCAACGTCTGGACGTTGTCTCGGCTGTCCGCAGCCACCAACAGGTCGGCCGACAATGCCGCCTGAGCGATTGCGTTGACCATGGCCGGGTCGACGATCTCATTGACGATGAAGACGTGATCGAACCCGGCCGCGACCAGAACGATCGCCTCCCAGGCTGTCGCGGCGCTGAAACCGATCACACCGGCATCGCGTTGGAGGCGAGCGAGTTCCGGGCTTATGCTTACCTTCATACGCGGACGGAGCGCCGCAGGCAAACGCCTGGATCGCCCCGGCCATCTTGGCGACATTCCGTCGCGCAGCGGGCAAGTCCAGCAGAAGCGCAGCGGTCACGAGCGCGTCACGTTCAAAGCCAATGGCCCACCCATACTCATCGAGGGCGCGGTCTCGGGTCGCTGATAGAAGGGCTGCCGCCGGTGATTAACGAGCTCTCACACCATGCCCTTTGATCTCCGCGCATAACGACACAGCCTGCTCAGTCGCGTGGATCGGTGCCAGTCGTCCAACCTCCCACGGCAACATCTGGTTGCCAAGGTATGGTGACGGCGATGGCGACCGCGCTCGACGCAGCGCGATAGGTGGCTCAGACGTTAGCGGGAGGCAAGAGGTCGATGGTGGTGCCCCGGGTCCCTCTGCGAACGACCGACAACCATGGGTCCCCTCGTCGGAACCGACCGGATGGCGGCGGCCCCAAAGCTTCGAGCGGATCGCCTGAGCCGTCGGCCACTGACAGAGGAGATGTGATGTGAAGATCGCCGTCGGGGCCGATCATCTCGGCTATCCCCTGAAGGAGACCGTTCGGGCGCACCTCGAGTTGAGAGGCCACGAAGTGATCGACTTCGGGGTCCATGGCGCCGCGCCGGTCGACTATCCGGACGTTGCCATCGAGGTCGCGACGGCGGTGGCGGCCGGCACGTTCGAGCGCGCTATCCTGGTCTGTGGGACCGGTATCGGGATGGCGATCACCGCCAACAAGGTTCCGGGCGTCCGGGCTGCAAACGTGGCCGACCCGTACTCGGCAGAGCGCGCTCGCAAATCGAACGATGCGCAGGTCTTGTGTCTCGGCGCCCGCGTCGTCGCGCCTGAGGTCGCGAACATCCTCGTCGACCACTGGCTGGCGTCGGAATTCGCAGGAGGCGATTCCGCCCGGAAGGTGGCCAAGGTCAACGCCCTCGACGCCGCCGACGCGCCGGGTGATCAATGAGTCAGCCATCGGGCAGTGTCCGGGATCGGATTGGAGATCTCCGCGACGCCATGACGCGAGCCCGCGCCGTGACTGACGGGTGAACGCGGACGTGATTAGAGCCAGTCGGCTCGTTGGTTGACAAGCGCCATGCCCGACCGCGGGCGCGGCGTCCGCAATACTGGCGGCGTGCATACAGAGCCCGAACCCTCTTCGGTGGGACGCCCGGTCGCGGCGAGGAATGCGGACTCGACCGATGGAGCCGGCGCGATTCCCGCCGTATCGCCGCGTATGGGGCTATTGGCCTGGATCGCGCTGCTTGGAGTCGCCTGGGGTCCTGAGGCGTCCGGCCGGGATGGCCCCGCCCGTCCTGCGCTCCCGGGGGATCTCCACCGCGACTTCGGTAGTCTTCGCGCCATGCCTCGGCCCATCTCGCCGGCCCGACCGCCGACCGCCGTGATCTTCGACCTGGGAGGCGTTCTGATCGATTGGGACCCGCGATACCTCTACCGGGGGCTGTTCACCGACGCCGCCGCGATGGAGTCATTCCTGGCCGAGGTCACGACACCGGCCTGGAACGCCGAGCAGGATGCCGGGCGGCCGTGGGCGGAGGCCGTGGCGATGCTCGTCGAGCGCCACCCGGAGCAGCGCGACCTGATCGAGGCCTACCACCGGCGGTGGTCCGAGATGCTGGCCGGGGCGATCGACGGGACGGTGGCGATCCTGCAGGAGGTCCGAGGGTCGGACGTGCGACTGTTCGCACTCAGCAACTGGTCGGCCGAGACATTCCCGATCGCTCGGCAACGGTTCCCATTCCTCGCCTGGTTCGACGGCATCGTGATCTCAGGTGACGTCGGCGCCGCCAAACCCGACGCCAGGATCTTCGAACACCTCGTCATCACGTATGGGATCGAACCCGCCGACGCGGTGTTCATCGACGACGACGCCAGCAACGTCGAGGCGGCTGAGCGGCTCGGCTTTGTCGCTCTTCGGTTCGTCGACGAGAGCTCCTTGCGCGACGACCTTGAGCGGCTCGGTTTGCTTGCCTGAGCAGTGGACTCGCGGAGTGAGATCATCACGCACGAAGTCAGCCCTCGCCCCGGCTCCGGTCCCGGACCCGCGATTCGCCTCGAGCGGCCAGCCCGTCCGGGCCGACCGGGGCGTCGGGCGATGGGCAATGCTCCGGTGGGGTGGTATCCGGACCCGATCAGCCCGTGCCCGGGGACGTCGTCGCCGTCCTACTCAGGAACGGGTCGGAAGCCGGAGCAGGCGAGGTTCATGTCCGCGAAGCCGCTGCCGTCGACCGTCGCGTAGGCAATCTGGTCGACGAGGTACCAGCCGTCGGGTTCGTGCTCATGGATCCGGTATGCGATACGGATACGATCTGCCAGCGGCTCGACCTCGCTGCTGAGCAGCTCGGTGATGTCGGCGTCACCGAACCAGGCCCGGATCAGCGCCGTGGCGTCGTCGCGGCCGGCCTTCTCCCGAAAGGGTTTCTCTTTGGGCACGACGGCGACGAGCCGGGCGTCGGGCGTGAAGCACGCCGCGAGGGCGTCCCAATCGTGGGCCACGATCGCGTCCACGAACCGACGCCCCAGCTCGACGCCGTCGACAACCGGCTCTGCCACGACCGCAAACATAGATATCGCTCCTCCTTTGTCAAGCCGGGCGGCCACCCGCCACCAGGCAGCACCTGATGAGCGGCAGGTAGAGCGTGCCGGCTCGTCTGGCACGGCCCCGGCTCCGGTCCCGGACCGCGATCCGGCGTGATGCGGCGTCGGGTTCAGGTACCGGTCAAGGTGTGCTGGAAAACGGGTCTCCTCACGCCGCGATGTGGGAGAGGGAGGCGACGACGAGGGCGAGCACGGCCTCAAGGGTGGGTGGCGACGATGCTGACAACGACGACGCATGCGCCGACCACGACCACGAATTGGCCGACGGTCTTCATGGTGTCGAGAACGCGACTGGTGAATATCGCTGGGTTCCCTTGATGGGGTCTGTCGGACCACTCTGGTTGACCCGCGTCCCCGAGCTTCCGCGCCTCGATACGGTTCCCGAGCCCCAGGCGCAAGTCATCGCTCAGATGGCGCAGTCCGTGACGGGATCCATTGCGGCAACGATGTAGCGCGAGAGGTGCGCCAGATGAGCCGTGCACGACCGCTACGGTCCCCCTGAGGCCCGAAGGTCGCCGATGTCCGCCTCGAGACGGCCGGCAAAGGCAGCGTAGACTCGTCGACATCGGCCCGACCCGTTCGTTGCCGCCATCGAGATCGCCGGATGCCCGACCTCGGGGCACTCGCCCCGTACCTGAAGTTCCTCCACATCGCGGCGATGATCACGGCCGTCACCCTGATCGTCGGCGGCGACCTCTACTTCCTCAGGGTGGCCACCGGCGGTCACGCCGAGGCGACGGCCCGGCTCGGCCATGCCATCCGCCGGCGCGGACCGATCACCGGGCCGATCATCGAGATCGGCGTCGTGTTCGGCATCCTCGCCGCGCTGTCGGGCGGGTTCGACCTGCTGGCACCCTGGCTCATCGGCGCGTATGTCGTCGTCGTCCTGCTGACGATCCTCGCCTTCCGCTTCGGAGCGCCCGCGTTCAGCGCCATCCTCGAGGCCGCCGACGCCGGTGACGATGCAGGAGTCGACGCGATGATCGCGTCGGGTGGCTATCGCCGGATCGCCGTCGTCGATGCGACCCTGTTCGGGATCGCCATCTTCCTGATGGTCGTCAAGCCGCTGTCTTGAGCGGGGCATCAGTGATCGGTCGGGACGACGACCTCGGCGCATTCGGCAGCGTCCGCCGTCGACTCGAGCGACTACGCGCCGAGTGGATCGCTGGCGCCGAGGAGGAGTGGCTCAATATGACCGGACGGCCGAAGGCGGCAGAAGAAGTGAGGCGGGTGCGGCATTTGCCAAGGGGGTACGGGAACAGCAGGAGCGGTGGGTCGCGGACATGCCGAGCCAGTCCCACGGGCCGAGTCGGGAGACTGCGTCAGTGACGAGGCAGATGCCGATCGGGGCGTACAGCGCCGCCGACGCGGGGTCGATGCTCACGGCCGTGGCAGCAGCTCGACGGTGGCCCCGGCGGCCTGCCGGTCCCACTCGGCCTGTGCCCCGGCCTTCGTCGCCGCCGCGACCTCGTCGGCGCAGTCCGCCGCCGCCGGCGACGCGTCCTTGAGCGTCACCGTGCCGGGCTTCGCCCAGTACGTCTTCAGCTCCTGCTCGGTCGGCGTCACGTCGACATAGCCGAGGATGTGGACGCCGGCCAGCGTCCTCCCGGCGACCGGCATGTCGCGCCCGGGGTCGACCTGGATGTTGCCCGTCGCGGCGGCGCACGCCTCGTTGTCGTAGAGCCACGTCCCGGCCGGCACGGTCGCGACCTTCGGCGTCCTGTAGGTGATGAACTGGTCCACGGTCGCCTCCTCCCCGAAGTACGGCGCGAACGCTCCGACCTTGTCGCGCGTCCGGCTGTCACGGTAGTAACTGAGGTGGGTGTGCGTCTTGTGGCTCAGGTCGGCCTCGCCGGGGCGGGGCGGGCTGGCGTAGCCGCGCTCGCGGTCCCAGCGCATGACCGCACCCCGCGACGGGTCCCACCAGATGATCTCGCGCATGTCGGCGGTGCCGGGCTTGTTCGCCCGGGCCTGGGCCACGAGCCAGGCGGAGAAGTCGCGCAGGCGGTCGAGCGAGCCGTCCAGGCGCCCGAGGTCGATGGCGCTGGCGGCGTCCGTCAGGCCGGCCCGGTCGCGGGCCGTGCGGGCGCTGTAGGCGGTCGCCGCGAGCTGATCCTTGCCCAGGTGGTAGGACACGCCTTTCTTGGCGTGGGCCGTATCGCCGACGATGCCGAGGTCGGTCCCGCCCTGGGCCTTCCAGTAGGCGGCCAGCCGCTTGAGCGATTCCGGCGCGTAGGTCACGCCGCCCCCCGCTCCGCCCCGACGCGGCACACGATCAGGCTCGTCACGCTGACCAACATGTCGGTCCGCCTTCCTTGCGCTGCCGAAGAGGAGGTCGCCCGCCGCCAGCTCGCCGATCCGAGGTGATGGGCACCACGACGGTGACCGCCCCGTTGGTGCCGTTGCCGGCCGAGCCGTCGACGGAGTTGACCCGGACGACGACCGAGTACAGTCCGTCGCCCCCGGCCGGCACCGATCCGGTCGTTGGCGTCGTGGAGGTAGCCGCCCGGGTCGTCGTCGACGACGTCGAGCTGGAGCCTGGTCGACGACGTGGTGCGGATGACCGCGGCGCTGCTGGGCACCTTGCAGCTTGACGGGGCGAATGTGTCGTCATGAACTCTGCTGGTCCGACTCGGTGGCGAGGTGGCCCCGGCGACGGGACGGTCGGTGATGGGCATCGCTCGGGCTCGCTACACGACCTTGACGGGCGGCGAAGCGGGTAGCGGTGTGGCTGTTCCCGCGGTTGACGTTGGGGTCACGCTTCATCGTCTGCCCCGGATTGACCGATGCACCCGCGATCTTGATGGTAGTGGTCGGCATCCCAGGCGGCTTCGCGCCTCGGTCACGGCGAACCTTGTGAACCCGCGATACCGGGCCGGCGCCGCCGGCGGCCTGGGAACCGGTCGTCCGAGAGCCACGCCCTCGGGCGGCCGGCCCCCGCCCCCGGAGAATGCCGAGTTGAGTGTACTCAGTGACCGTCAGAAACCGAACAGAAACTGACCGGTTTTCTGGGGCGCCTGCCGCACGCCGTCCCCGATGATCCGCGGGGTCGGCTCGGCGGGCCATGTGGATGAGTCTCTGGATGAGTCCCGACGGGACGAAGCTGAGAGGGGACAACCCCGCCCCGCCGTCGAGAAGTGCTGCCGCTGAGTGTAGTACCGCACTTACACGCACGAGTAGAGGACCAGGCCGCGTCCAGATGGCGGCCATCGACGTCCTGGCGGCCGTTGCCCGCAACCCCAGAGCTCGACCCCGACGATGGCTGGGCGAGCGCCAAGGTGGTCGCGAGCGACATCGCGTGGCCTCACCCGGGGCATCGGCGACTCGGTCTATGACGCCAACGGTCCGCGGTACGAGTACGAGGCCACCCGCCGCGCCCTCGCCCCGCTCCGCGTATCGGGGTGGTCGAGGCACCGGCTGGCGAGCGCGGTCGGATCGAGTACCGCCTGAGCGAGGCCTTCCAGAGCCGACGGCTCGCCAGCCAGCCTGGCAACCGCCCAGGCTCCGGTCCCGGACCGGCGATCCCGCCACGTACGGCCAGCCCGTCCGGGCCGACCGGGGCAAACGCCGGCGAGACGGTGGCGGTGTAGGGTCACGCTGCGCCGGGCCGGGGGGCGACAGACGAGGGAACGCAGGAGGTCGATCCATGGTCCGCAGGCTGCTGCTCGCGCTCACGTTGGGCATGCTGGCAACCGGGGTCCTCGTGCCGGTCGCGGCGGCGGCCGCGCCGGAGCGGTTCACGGAGCCGCTCGCAGGTGACTTGTTCTTTCCCGCGGGTACGCTGTGCGACTTCGACTACCGCCAGGTCTACTCGGGGACGGACGTCGTCACGATCTTCGGCGACCGCGTCCAGGTCCAGGAGACCGTCACCGTCGCCCACACCAACGTCGGCTCGGGCGACACGCTGACCGAACACGACAGACTCTTCTTCACGTTCGCCGAGGATCACGAGAAGGACGTCGGGGTCTTCTGGCATCTCCGCGATGCAAGCGGAAACATGGTCCTCGTCCAGGCCGGACAGGTCCACTTCGATGACAGCGGCATCACGCACACGCCCAATGTCAACCCGGACTTCGCCGCGGTGATCTGCCCTGCGCTCGGGGGCAACCCCGCCCCCTAGTCACGCCCTGGCTCCGGTCCCGGACCCGCGATGCCGCCAAGTGCGGCCAACCTGTCCGGGACGACCGGGGCCGCAATTCAGCCGGGCGGCTTGTTCCGACCCTGCTCCCGGAGCTCCTCCAGTTGGCGCGACCAGTCCCGGTCTGATGGGCTGCGAACGACGGCACCGGCGATTGCCACGATCGCCGCCGCGATCGGCGCCGCCACGACCGGCCGGTGGATCAGTTCGTCGCTCAGGACGGCGGCAAGGATCCCACCAATGGCCAGGACGAACAGATAGCCCGTCGTCAACAGCTCGACTCGGGTCGGGCGCCGTATGTGATCCATCGGCGGGAGTCTAGCGAGTCGAGCCGGTCCGCCGGGGTCATGACGTCGCCAGACGTTGGCAACTTGGACCACGGGCTCTCCGTTGACTTCACCGTGGTCGGCACGTCGGCGGCGCCTACCCTGCCGGCCACGGATACCGAGTAGCCAGCAGGGCGTCCCTTCTCCGAACCGGGCATTCCGGCTCGCCCGCCGAGTGGAGTCGCCCGGTGCTCGCCCGGCTCCGGTCCCGGACCCGCGATCCCGCCTCGTGCGGCCAGCCCGTCCGGACCGACCACGGGTGGAGCGGGTTCGGCGGGTCGGTCTCTTCGTCCTGAGGCGTCCGGCCGGGATGGCCCCGCCCGTCCTGCGCTCCCGGGGATCTCCACCGCGACTTCGGTAGTCTTCGCGCCATGCCTCGGCCCATCTCGCCGTCACGACCGCCGACCGCCGTGATCTTCGACCTGGGAGGCGTTCTGATCGATTGGGACCCGCGATACCTCTACCGGGGGCTGTTCACCGACGCCGCCGCGATGGAGTCATTCCTGGCCGAGGTCACGACACCGGCCTGGAACGCCGAGCAGGATGCCGGGCGGCCGTGGGCGGAGGCCGTGGCGATGCTCGTCGAGCGCCACCCGGAGCAGCGCGACCTGATCGAGGCCTACCACCGGCGGTGGTCCGAGATGCTGGCCGGGGCGATCGACGGGACGGTGGCGATCCTGCAGGAGGTCCGAGGGTCGGACGTGCGACTGTTCGCACTCAGCAACTGGTCGGCCGAGACATTCCCGATCGCTCGGCAACGGTTCCCATTCCTCGCCTGGTTCGACGGCATCGTGATCTCAGGTGACGTCGGCGCCGTCAAACCCGACGCCAAGATCTTCGAACCCGAGTTCGCCGCCAAGGCGGCCGACGTCCAGGTCGACCCCGGGCGCGACATGCCGGTCTTGCGGCCAGCCCGTCCGGGCCGACCGGGGCGTCGGGCCGCAGGGGTGACCGTGCCGTCCATGTTCGGTGATGTGGGCCACACTCGGGCGAGGTCATAGCGGCAGCGGCGTGGAAGCCCCGATGGACTCCAGATCGACTTGCCGGTCGAGCGCATCTCCCGACCGATCGCTCAGTCTGACCCAAGCCTCCCAGCCGTAGGCGCGCAAGTCGGCTGTCCGCCCTCCTCGATCCTCGCGACCCGCAAGGTGTCGGCACCTGTCAGCCCACCGTAACGCATATCACCACGACCCCCGACCAGTCCCCCCAGGTCGGGGGTCGTTCCATGTCCGGCTCCGGCCGCCCCGCGCCCGAAGGTCATGAGAGCCGCGAAATTAGGGCATCCCGTACAAGAGGCGCATGAACAGCTCCGCGTCGAGCGAGCGAGCCGAGCGCCCGGCGGCGGCCGCCTCCGCATGCTCGCACCACAGGTCGTCATCGATGTCGTCCCGGCGCGCGGCGCGTGCGTCCCCGGGCAGACCGCGGGTGTAGAGACTGGCCCAGCCTCGGACGATGGCGGCGATCGGCGAGCCGTTCATAAGGCTGGACCGCCGCTGAGCGTGGAAGGGTGCCCTCGCGCTCGACGGCCTTGGCCTCGG
>CAVYZQ010000025.1:0-70221 GCA_963772995.1 uncultured Chloroflexia bacterium
CTACTCGCTCAGCCTCACCCTAAGTGCCCAATTCAGGTGAGACGTCTGCGCGTCCGAGCGTTTGACTTTCCTTCCCAGTACTGGGGTACTAGGGATTGGCCGGACTATAGGGAGCCTGAAAAGCCGCGGTCAATACGGCACGTTCCCTATGCTCACAACGTTTCCAACGGGGGTGGTTCGATTCCAAATTGATCCCGCATCGCAGACGCGTAGTGCGCGTATTGCTCGGCGGCCGCTGAATGGGCCCCACTTGCCCGATAAAGGCGCAGCAGAGTCATCTCGACGCGGTCTGCAGTGCTGTCGACATCGAGAACCCGTCTCGCCAGGTTAATGCCGCGAAGGAAATGCCCCGTCTCAAGGTCGGAGTTCACGGCTCGTTCGACAATCTCAAGGAAGCTGGCGTGTAGCCAGTCGCGATACGGCGAGGCCCACTCTTCGTACTCGAAGTCCAATGCGAAATCGGCCCTAATAGCCCTCGGCTAGCCGCGTCACTTGATCGGCGCTCGGAATCGCAGGCATCGACTTGACAAGGCGTCGGCACTCATTGCTGCGACTGGTCACCAGGTCAGGGTCTAGCCAGATCAGGTCAGAGTCGTGGTGCAGATAGCCGGGCGAAAGATCCTCAACATAGTCTCTTCGAGCACGCGGCGTAGGAAATAGACAGTCTGATTCAGGGAGTTGACCGCGTCGCCGGGGTCAAGGTCCGGCCAGAGGGCATCAAGGACCTGGTCCCGAGTACTCGATAGCCCGGGACGCGTGAGAAGGAAACACAGGAGTGCAAGGACCTTACGACGAACGGATGACCCAGACACGGTGCGACTTGCGACATGAATGGTGACGCGCTGCTGATCCTCTACAAAGACATGCTCGGGAACCCTCCGGGCTAGCCGGCGGCCAAGTGCCGAGGCGCCCTGGGATGCGTGCGGTGCCTGCGAGCGAAATCTCGCAGTACCAAGACGTGCCGTTTCTCCCCGATGTCTTCAAGCATCAGCGCTGCTCGATTTCCTCCCGCCGGCGTTCGGTCAACAGGCCTCGTAACCCAAATCGCCATGGTGCCGGATGTAAGCTTTGAGGCTTGGTGGACCAGTGCCAAGAGCCTCGTCATCCAGGTCATCCAGCCTTTGAACAACGAGATCCGCGACGTAGGAAATGCTCCACGGGGAGTTGGGCCCGATCGACCTTAGGGCGCCGTTCAGTTCGCGTTCAGCAAGGGTGCATCCGCGAATGAGTTCGGCCACGCGCGTCCAGCGAGTTGCCCCTTGTCTACGACCGGCGACTAATGCGCGATTGGAGAGCTCTGACCGGTCAGGTGATTTCGCCGCCGCCGCCAGATAGGCTGTAGTCGTCATTTGCAGCGAGAGCCAACCCGGGTGTCCTGGGGACCCGGGCCCGGCGTACCATTTCTCAGAATGGCTCATCGCCTCGGAATGCCGTTGATGACGTGCAAGCAAGCGGGCGGCCTGCGTGGCGCAGGACCCAGTGGTCGACCTTCGTCAAATCGGGCCGAGCCTCGCCGCTTCGAGAAGTGCTGCTGCGCCCTCAGGATCAAGGAACGAGTAGGCGAGATCGGCATGCTCCAAAACCGCCTCGTTCTGCTCAAACGCCTGAGCTTCGACAATCGTCGCAGGCGCTCTCTGTCTCCCCGAGGAGGGTTAGCGCAGTCGCTTTCACCATTAGCGACGTAGACAGCTCAACCTTCGAGGAGGTTTCCCTCAGGGCCTCAACGGCCTCTTGTGCGTGGGACAGTGCGTGCATCGGATCATCCTGAAGAATGGCAATGGTGGCCGGGTTCAGCATGGTCACGCCATAGAAATGCGGATGGACACCTCGTTGTTTTTCGCCCAGCCGTTCAAGAACACCGCCCCAACCTCTCGATGTTGCCGGTCGATGCCGCATCGATCATGATGATCGTCGCTTCGGCGATGAGTCGCAGGTCTTCGCTGGGAAGTGCTGCTCCGCAATCATTCAGCCATGTCCCGTGACACATCGGTGGAACCACCGAGGATGTGCATGGTCGCGAGGTTCAGAGGGCATAGTCGCTTGCGGGTGCCGGTTGCGACGACATTCAAACTGCCTCAGAGGAGGCGATCGCTGCGAGCGACCTCCCCTTCCTGCATCTCCACGCGGGATCGCATTAGTCCGAGGCCTGGGGGCCAGGAATCCATTGGGATCGCACCGAGGAGTTCGACGGCGCTCGCGTGTTGGCCCGTGCCCATGATCTCCGGGATGGCTGACTCGATGACCGAGGCGACGGACTCGGTGTCTTCGGCTTCTTGGAAGTGGTGCGCGGCCAGGCTCCAGTCCGTGGTGGCGAGGGCCTCCGCGGCGCGGCGGTGCAGGGCGATCACGGCTCCTGTGCCGAGGGTCGCGACGAGCCTCGCCTCGAGGAATTCGCGAACGAGAGGGTGATATCGCTGCCGGCCGCGCATGGCCCGCGAGGGACGACCCAGTAACGTGAGCCGCTCGGCGGCGGAGGTGAGTCGAGCGACCTCGGCGGCGTCCAGGCCGGTCACGACGGCAGCCATCTCCGGCGTGACGACCTGCAGGATCGATGTTCGCATCAGGAACTGCTGGAGGTCCTCGGCCAGGTCACCGACGACCTCCTCTGCGAGGTAGTCGTACAGTTCCTGGTCGGCTCCGCTCATGCTGCGAACGAAGCGTCGGATCTCCGCGGGCGAGCGATCTCGCAGGGCGGCCTCCACGAGCTGGAGCGATGCCGCCCAACCCTCGGTCCGGGACGCCACATCGGCCAGGACGTCCGGGTCCAGTGTCCGTCCATAGGTCTCGCGGAAGAGACGCGCCGTCTCGTTCGCGTCGAAGCGGAGGTCGTCGGTCCCGAGCTCGACCACTTCGCCTGTCGCGCGAAGTCGTGCGAGCGGGATCGATGGCGTTCGCCTGCTGGCGAAGACGATCGAGAACCGCTCGGGGCCGCGCTTCACAAGCTCGAGTGCGATCGCCCGGACTTCAGGCAAATCGTCGACGAGGTGGTAGTCGTCGAGGACGAGCACGGCTCCATTTGTGGCGATGGCGGCGAGCTCGCGCAGGAAGACATCGGTCGCCGCTTCGCGAGTCGGCCCACCGACGCTCAGGTCGCTCAGCATCGCTGACGTCGTCGGGGCGAGCATCGGGTCATGCTCTCGTCCGGCCGCGATCAGGTGACGTAGGAACGAGACCCAGTCGCGGTCATCATCGTCGAGGCGATACCAGAGCATCCGGGCACGCGTCCGCTCCGTGAAGTCGGCGAGGAGCGTGGTCTTGCCGTATCCCGCATCGGCGATCACGAGCACGACGCGCTGGTGGATCTTCGCCGCCAGCCAGTCCAGGAGGCGATCGCGGGCGAGCGTCTGATCCCGAAGACTCGGCGCTTGGACCTTCCCCGGCTGGATCGGGTATTCGCTCACGCCTTCGCCCATCGCTCCGTGAACCGGCTCGCCGATCGCCGGGGCTTGTCTTGGCGGCCGACCGCACTCCGAGGCTCGCTCTGCCACGCGATTTCGGGCGAAGGATTGGCGAACGATAGGGACCGGTTGTTCGCCGGGTCACCGATCGAGCGATCGTCGAGCATGCCCCATCATGCTCATCGCCGCTCACCCGCTGATTAGCTGCGAAGACTCGGCTCAGCCTTCGTATTCGAAGCCGATCTTGACGTCGACCCGATACTCGACGATCTCGCCATCGCGCACGACGGCCGTGGATTTCACGACCTCCACGGTCTGGATATTCCGGACGGTTTTCGACGCCGTGGCCACCGCCTGCCGGGCGGCGTCACTCCACGACCTCGGGCTGGTCCCGACCATCTCCCGGATGATGATGACGCCCACGGCGACTCCTGCTGCGCGCGACGCGCGAACGATCTGACCCTTTCGGAGGGTCCATGATGCCACCGGCCGGCAACGCGGCGGCAGGGCCCGGATCGTCCCTGCCGAGGGTATCGAATTAGACGGAAGCAGAGACCGGGCTGATGGTTCCGGCTCGAACCTTGTCGAAGCAGGCGCTGCAATACACGGGTCGGTCAGTTCGCGGAGCGAACGGCACGACGGCCTGCCCGCCGCACGCCCCGCAGACGGCCGCATGGAACTCGCGAGGCCCCTCGTTCGAGCGAGCCCGTTTGGCGATGGCCCGGCACGACGGGCACCGCTGCGGGTCGTTGGTCAACCCCTTGCTTTGAAAGAACGCCTGTTCGCCTGCCGAGAAGATGAACTCTTCAGAGCAGTCACGACAGGTCAGGGTGCGGTCCTGGTTCACCGTCTCCTCGACCTCCACGACTCGGCCGCCCCGGTGGAGTCAGGCCTGATGTCGCGGGGTCGGCAGCGGGACGCCTTGGATGGATGCGCGCCCGGTCGGCCCGGGTCAACAGGCCCGGCACTCTTAGCGGAGAAGATACGCGCGGCGTCAAGTCCCTCGGGCGATCCGGTGTCGTCGCTCGGTGGATGTGCCAGCGCCAACTGCTCAGGGACGCTGGTGAGCCCGCCTGTGCGAGCCCAAGCGAACCTGGCGTAGTGGGACCGCCGGACAAATGAACGGTCACCCGCCTCCCTAAATAACGAGACCTCATGATGCCGGACCCGACCCTTTAGTCCCAGTCTTTGCGTCAGGCCGATGGGCCCAGGGCAACGAGAAGGGCAGGGTCACCGATGATGTACTCCATGGAAGTCGCGGCAGAGACGCAGCGTGAGCGCCGGCTCGCCGAGGCCGAGAACGACCGCCTGGTCCGCGCGACTCGCGGCGATCAGAAGCCGGGATGGCCGGGGGTTGGCAAGTTCTCGTATCGGATCGTCCGCCGCCTGACGGGCGCAACCGGCGCCGCCTGACCGGCGCCACCGGCGCGGCCTGACCGGCGCACCGGCGCCACCGAACCGCGTCGAACGGGGAACCGCAGTCACCCATCGGGGACATCCCGTCTCGAGAGTGTGGATGACTGGGCTGATAATCGAAGACATGGCGTCCCGCGTCTCCAGTCCCGTCCTGATCGGTCGTGCGAGCGAGCTCGCGCGCCTCAGAGCGGGGCTTGAGCGCGCCCGCGGGGACCGAACCAGCGCGACGGTGATCGCCGGCGAGGCCGGCGTCGGCAAGACCCGCCTGATCACCACGTACGCGGACCACGCCCGGAACGACGGGGCGGTCGTCCTCATGGGCGGGTGCATCCCGTTGGGCGACGGCGCGCTGCCCTATGCGCCGGTGGTGGAGGCCCTCCGCGGCTTCATCCGTCGAGCGACGCCCGACGAGCTCGAGAGCGTGGTCGGTCACGGTCGCGCCGAGCTTGCACGTCTCGTGCCCGACCTTGGTCCCGTGGCAGAGGGCGCCGGATCCGGGCTGAGCATCGGATCGGCCCAGGGCCGGCTGTTCGAGCTGCTGCTCGGTGTGCTCGAGCGGCTGGCCGCGACCGCCCCCGTCGTGTTCATCGTCGAGGACCTCCACTGGTCCGACCAGTCGACGCGCGACCTGCTCGGCTTCCTCGTGCGCAACCTGCACGACGTCCCGGTCGCGCTCGTGTTCAGCTACCGCTCGGACGAGCTCCATCGGCGCCATCCGCTGCTGCCCTTCCTGGCCGAGCTGGAACGCACCGGTCGCGTCGAGCGGATCGAGCTGTCGCCCTTCGCCCGCCGGGAATTGGCCGAGCAGCTCGAGGCCATCGCCGGACGTGACCTGGATGCCGGTCTCCTCGAATCGATCCACGCGCGATCGGGGGGCAATGCCTTCTTCGCGGAGGAGCTTCTGGCGGCAGCGGGTGACGACGGCCGGGCGCAACTGCCGTCCAACCTGCGCGACGTGCTGTTGGGCCGCGTCGCCAGCCTCGCCGAGCCGACCCAGGAGTTCCTGCGCGTCGCCTCGGCGGCGGGCCAGCGCGTGGACCCCGCGCTCATCGCCGCGGCGGTCTCCATGGACGAGCGGGAGCTCTACGACGCGCTCCGGGAGAGCGTGGGCCGCCAGGTGCTGGTGCCCGACCCGACAGCCGGCATCGAACGCTACGCGTTCCGTCACGCCCTGCTCCAGGAGGCGATCTACGACGACCTGCTGCCCGGCGAGCGGACGCGGCTGCATTCGGCCTTCGCCCGTACCCTCGAGGCCACCGCCACGCCCGAGCACACGCACGCGGCCGAGCTGGCCTACCACTGGTACGCGGCCCACGACCTGCCGCGGGCGCTCGAGGCGGCCGTGCGCGCGGGCGCCGCGGCGGAGGCCGGGTACGCCTTTCCGGAGGCGGTCGCCCAGTACGAACGCGCGGTCGACCTGTGGGACCAGGTCGCGGACGCCGAGGCGCGGGCGGGCCGCGACCTGATCGACCTCCTCGCGACCCTGGCGGGCGTCGCGCGGTTCCACGAGCCCGCGCGTGCGGTGTCCCACATCCAGGCCGCCATCCGGCTGGTCGACGAGGACGCCGAACCGGTTCGAGCGGGACTCCTGTACGAGCGTCTCGGCCGGTACTCGTGGATCGCGGGCCAGGGCGATCGATCGCAGGACGCGTACCAGACGGCCATGGCCCTGATCCCGCACGAACCACCCACGGAGGCCCGCGCACGAGCGCTGGCCGGGCTCGCCCAGATCCTGATGCTCGCGGGCTGGTTCGACGACTCGTACGTCCTCACCACCGAATCGCTGGCGCTCGCCCGGGCCGTCGGTGCGACCGAGATCGAGGGTCATGCCCTCAACACCCGAGGCGTCGACAAGGGCATCGCCGGCGACCTCGACGGCGGGATTCGAGGACCTGAGCGCGTCGCTCGCGATCGCCGAGGAGCTCGGCATCGTGGACGACATCGGCCGTGCCTACGCCAACTGGGTCTGGGTGCTCGAGGCAGCCGGCCGGCTGGAGGAGGCCATCGCGCTGGCCTGGATCGGGATCGAATCCGCGGAGGCCCTCGGCTCGATGCGCTTCTTCGGGTCGCACATCCTCTGCAACGCCGGCGACGACCTGTACCGCCTCGGCCGGTGGGAGGAGAGCGAGCAGGCGCTGCGCCGCGCTGAAGAGGTCAATCCACTCGGAATCAACGGGATCCTCGTCGAGGAGCTGCTGGGGCGCCTGGCGATGGCCAGGGGCCGGTTCGAGGAAGCCGACGAGCGTCTCCAGCTCCTGGCGCCACTCGCCGAACGTGCCGCGGACATCCAGTTCGTCATCCCGGTCCACGCAAGCCTGGCCGAGCTGGCGCTCTGGCGGGGACAACCCGACGAGGCGGTCGCCCAGGTCGCGGCGGCGATCCGGCTCATCGCATTCTCGCCGGAGGTCCGCGTGGCCGAGGCGTACGCGCTGGGCGCTGCGCGCGAACGCCGACGCCGCCGAGCTGGCCCGCGCGCGCCGGTCGCCCGAGCGGGAGCACGTCGCCGTCGAGGCCGGTGACGAGCTTCTCGCGGCGATGCGCCGACGCCACGCCGACGTGCTCGCCCATCGACCGGCATTTCAGGAGTTGTCAGAAGCATGGCTCCGGCTGTGCGAGGCGGAGGCCGCGCGGCTGCACCGTGATGCCGACACCGAGGCGTGGGCGGCCGCCGTGGGTGCCTGGGAACAGCTCGAGCGCCCGTACGTGGTCGCCTACGCGCGCTGGCGGGAAGCCGAGGCGCACCTGGCGGGGCGGGGAAGCCGCGACCATGCCGCGGCGGCGCTGCGAAGCTCGCTCGAGACGGCCGAGCGGCTGGGCGCGGCTCCTCTGGCACGCGAGGTGAAGGCGCTGGCTGCGCGCGCCCGGATCAGCCTGGACGTCGCCGCCGGAAGAGTCGACTCTGCCGGCGCCCGACGGCGATCCGGCCGTCGCGCACTCGGGCTGACGGCACGAGAACGCGAGGTCCTCGGCCTCGTCGCTCTTGGTCGCACCAACCGCCAGATCGCCGACGAGCTGTTCATCAGCGAGAACACGGCCGGCGTCCACGTCTCGAACATCATCGGCAAGCTCCGGGTCTCCGGCCGCGGCGAGGCGGCGGCGCTTGCCTATCGACTCGGACTCGCGAGCCCCGCGGCCGTCCCGGAATGACGGCGGCACCGTCGCGCACCAGGCGTCCCGTCGAGGGTCGCAAAGGCACCCGACAAAAGCCGAGGCCGGTTCCCGAAGGAACCGGCCTCGATGCTGTCCCGGTGAAGGCATCCGCCGAAACGGACACTTCTGCCGCGCGTCAAGGGCATCTATCACGTCGGCTGCACCGACTACCCTGACCCTACCTACCCATGACCTTGTCGCTGGGGCAGCGTGGCTGACAAAGCAGCACCGATATCCTACCCCAGGGTGGGGCGTTTTCCAAGGGTTTTTGACAGACCTGTCTGTGTAAATTCCTTAACCTTCATCGTCGTGGATCGTGACCGAGGTCATGGCCACCGGATCGTCCGGGAAATCGCGCCCGTCACGCTTCGCGCCCACGATCCTGTCCACCACGTCCATTCCCCGGGTGACCTGGCCGAACAGGGTGTAGTTCTTCGGCAGCTTGCCCGTCAGGTCCTGGTGGCAGATGAAGAACTGGCTGCCGTTGGTGTTGGGGCCCGAGTTCGCCATCGCGAGCGCGCCGCGGACGTAGTCGCCCTGAACCTTCTCGTCCTCGAACTTGTAGCCCGGACCGCCGGTCCCGACGCGCCCGCGCTCGAGCGACGACTTCTTGCCGTACTGCCCGTCGCCGGCCTGGGCGACGAAGCCCGGGATGACCCGGTGAAAGACGACATCGTCGTAGAAGCCCTTGCGGGCGAGCGCGATGAAGTTCGCGGCCGCCTTCGGGGCACTCTCGTCGTAGAGGGTGACCTCGATGTCGCCGATGTCGGTGGCGATCGTCGCGGTGGTCATGGGCGTGACTCCTTTCGTTCGGTGGACCGGCCCTCGGGGCTCGGGTTCGCCGGCGGTCGCGTCAGGGGTTCGTGACCGTCGCCGTGGTGACCTTGACGGGATTGGTCGGCAGCTCCTGGCCGCCCGACGCCGCATAGATGGCGTCGGCCACGTCCATCCCGGACGTCACGGCGCCGATGATCTGGTAGGTGTTGGCCGACGCGAGGACCGCGCCATCCTTGTCGTCGAGGACGATGAAGTACTGCGAGCCGACCGAGTTGGGCGAGCTCGACCGAGCCATCGCGACCGTTCCGCGCTTGTAGGGCGTCGTCACGGGCTCGTCCTTGATCGTGTAGCCGGGGCCGCCGCTGCCGGTGCCCGTCGGGTCGCCGCCCTGGATGACGAACGGTGTCCCGTCCTGGAGCTTCGCGGTCCTGTGGAACGGCGTGCCGTCATAGAAGCCGCACGCAGCGAGAGTCACGAAGTTGCCGGCCGCGATCGGGGATAGGTCGGCCTTCACCCCGATGACGATCGTGCCCTTCTCCGTGTTGAGCGACACGGTCCGCGTCTGGCCCGCCGGGAGCGGATCGGGCTGCTTGGTCGGGCAGTCGGCGACGGTGACAGGGGACCCGGCGGCCGCGGCTGCCGAGGCGGCCGCGGACGGGGCAGTCGACGCACCGGCAGCGGCCGACGGGCTGGGTGACGCGCCGGAGCCCACCCCGAAGGCGCCCGTGCCGAGGATCAGCGCGGCGACGACCAGGACCACCACCGCGATGCCGCCGGCCGCCAGCCACGGCACACCCGGCCCCGACCTCGCCGTCGTGCGGCCGCGGACCGGCGCCGGGTTCAGGTTGTGCCTGCGGGGCGGTGCCTGCCGAGATCCTCGCCGGCGCTTACTCATGGGTCGGATCCGGGTTCATGCAGCGGCCTCCAGTGCGATGGGATAGTCGATGGCCCCCGAGAGAAGGGTCTCCCCGAGGATGACACCGGCGGCTCCGGTGTCGCGCAGGCGGCGGATGGCGTCCAGGTCGTGAACGCCGCCGGCCACCAGGATCTCGGCATCGTACGTCCGAACGAGCCGGCGGGTGCGTTCGAGGTCGGGTTCCGCGCCGCCGTGGGTCAGGACGAAGCGCGCCACGCCCATCCCGACCAGCTCGCCGACGAGTGAATCGAGCGTCGGAGGAGCCGGCCGCCGCCACGGAAACGCGGCCAGCCGTTCCGGGCGAGGGTCCAGCCCGACCGCCAGCCAGTCCCCCGCCACGGCCAGGCACGCCCGCAGGTCGTCGGGGCGGTCGGCGACGGCCGTCGTCAGCACCACCCGTGTCGCGCCTGCCGCGAAGGCGAGGCGGATCCCGTCTGCCGTATCGACACCCCCTGCGACCTGGAGCGGGACGGCGACCCGGGCCGCGACCGCGCCGAGCGCGTCGAGGTTGGCCGGGACGCCTCTGCGGGCGCCCTCGAAGTCCACGAGCTGGATGAGCCGTGCGCCCTGCGCGACGAATCGCTCGGCGATCCGGTCCGGCCGGTCGGTGGGGGCGCCGCTGCCCGTGGACGCGCCGGGCCAGTAGACGACCCGCGAGCGCCCGTTTTCGAGGTCGATGGATGGGATGACCTGCACGAACGCTCAGCCGCCCTCGAGAAGCCGGCGGTGGAACGACACAGGGATCGATCCATTGCGCATCAGCGCGTCGTGGAAGTCCTTCAGCCTGAATGCCTGGCCGAGACGACGCTCCTCGTCCGCCCGCAGCGCAAGGAGGAGCGTCCGACCGAGCAGATACGACAGGGGATAGGTCGGCCGGTACGTGTACCACTGGACCTCGGCGCGGGCGTTCGCGCGCTCGAAGCTCGTGTGTTCGACCAGGAAATCGGTGGCCTCGTCCACGCTGATCTCCCCGCGATGCATGCGCACGTCGAGGATGATCCGGCAGGCTCGCCAGATCGCGTCGGTGTGCATCGCGAGGCGGAAGGCCGGACCGGCGTCGAAGCCCTGCTCGCGCATCATCAGCTCCGAGTACATGCCCCAGCCCTCCGTGAACTCGGGGGCGTCGGCCAGGAGTCGACTCAGCGACGGGTTCCGGCGCGCGGCGTCGAGCTGGAGATGGTGGCCCGGATAGGCCTCGTGGATGCTGGTGTTGCTGATCGAGGCGAAGTTGTGCTCGCGCATCGAGTTCGGGTCGCCCCCGACCGACGGGGTGACGATGTAGATGCCCTTGGGCTCACGGTCGAACGCCGCCGGCTCGAAGTAGGCCGCGAACGGGATGACGTTGCGCAGGTACTCGGGGGTCGCCACGACATCGATCCGCTCGTCCTCGGGAACGGTCACGAGGTCGTGCTCGATGAGATGGGCGCGTGACCGGAGCATCGCGTCCCGGTAGGCGTCGAGGGCGGCCTCGAAGGTCGCCGGCTGGTCGGACTTCACGCGGTCGATGACGGTGGCCACGTCGGCACGAGGATCGATCTCGCGAGCCACCTCGGTGCGGGCTGCCTCTTCCTGGCGAAGGTGCTCCCAGCCGAGCTCGAGGATCGCGTCGCCATCGAGCCCGTCGAACGCCCGCAGGCCGACCAGCTCCTCGTGCAGGTCGCGGCCGATCGCCCAGTCGTCGGTGCCGTTCGCGAGGGTGCCTTCGAGCCACGACGAGTACAGCTCGACGGCGGTCTTCGCCGCCTCGCTCGCACGCTCGAGGCGGCGCTGCTCGCCGCCTGCCAGGGCCGCCCTGCCCGCGGCCACGAGCTCATCGAAGAAGACCGGCAGCTCGGCGGCGGTCTCCATCTCGATCCGCTGCCAGGGTCGGACCTGCGGCCCGACCGCCCTGGTCTTGGCTTCCTCCAGGTAGGTGGCGACCGCCTCGAGGCGGCCGGCGATCGCGTCGAGCCGTTCGGGCAGCGGGGCATGGTCGCGCGCGAACAGGAGGAACAGGCCGTCGCCCACGGTGTCGAGGGCGAACGAGCGACGCTCCCAGATCCCGAGGCGCTCGGTGTCGAAGATGGCGCGGCGGACGTTGTGGCGCTCGATGTCGCGCTCGAATGCGGCTTCCGGGGAGAGGCCGGCCGGGTCGAGCGCCTCGATCTCCGCGAGGTGCGCCCGATCGGCATCGAGCCGTCCGAGGACCGCCTCCCTGCTGCCGTCGCCGAGAAGGTCGTCGTCGGTATGCAGCCCGAGGGCCGTCGCGAGGACCGGTCGCTCGCGGACGAGACTGAGGAAACGGGATTCCACGAGGTCGTAGAACCGGTCGTCGAGCGGACCGGGCTGGGCGGCCGGTGCCGGGCGGGGGAAGTCCGGTGGGATGGCCTCGTCGATCAAGGTTGACGTCCTCTGCTGTATCGAACGCGGGCTCCGGTGATCGGCCTTGAGGCTCGGGCTCTGGCGGGCCGGGCGGGCGCTCAGATGGCCTCGGGCAATGGGTGCTCGCGCCGTGCGGTGGGTGGTGGCGGCAGGTCGGTCGCGTCGGTGGTGGCTGGCGGAGGATCAGGCGGTGGCAGCCCCGACGGTCTCATGGGTCGCGCGGCGCACCGCGGTCTCCGCGAGGGCGGCCCGCGTGGCGGTGATCGTCGTCTCGATGTCGTCGGCTGTGACGCCGTAATGGGTCACCGCCCGAACCTGACCATGCGGATATTCCACCATCACGACGCCGCGCGCCCTGAGTGCGGCCAGGAAGGCACCCCGGTCGCGCTCGACGCGGAAGAGCACGAAGTTGGTCCGGACCCTGGCTGGGTCGAGCGGGTCGGGGCGGGACTCGTCGGTCGGCTGGGCCGTGCCTCCAGCCGCGATCACGCCATCCATCTCGGCGAGCGCTTCGGCCAGGCGCCGCGCGTTGGCATGGTCCTCGGCGAGCCGTTCGATCGTGCCGTCAGGTCCGTCGGAGAGGGCCACGAGCCCGGCGGCCGCAAGGATGCCGGCCTGGCGCATCCCGCCACCGACCATCTTCCGCGCGCGCCTCGCCCGCCAGATGACGTCCCGACGACCGACGACGACCGAGCCGACGGGGCAGGCCAATCCCTTGGAGAGGCAGAACGTGACGGTGTCGGCCGGGTCGGCGAGGTCGGTCGCGCGGACGCCCTGGGCGACGACGGCGTTCCAGAACCGCGCGCCGTCGACGTGGAGCGGGACGTCGTGGGCGCGGGCGATCTCGGCGACCCGCCGCGTGTATTCGGGCGTCAGCGGCTGGCCCATCGAGTGGGCGTGCGTGTTCTCGATGGTGATGAGCCCGCTGATCGGCTCGTGCGGATCGCTCGGATCCCGGAATGCGGCCTCGATCGCCGCCGGATCCATCGTGCCGTCGGGTCGGTCGTCGAGCGCGCGGATGCTGGCGCCGACGATGACGGCGTGACCGGCGGCCTCGTCGATGACCAGGTGGTGCTCGCGTCCCGCGATGGTCTCCTGGCCGCGCGCGAGATGTGCCATCTGGGCCACCAGGTTTCCCTGGGTGCCCGACGTCACGAACAGCCCGGCCTCCTTGCCGAGCAGCTCTGCCGCGCGCTCCTCGAGGGCGTTGACCGTCGGGTCATCACCGAAGACGTCGTCGCCGAGCTCGGCCTCGTACATGGCGCGGCGCATGGCCGGCGACGGGAGGGTGACGGTGTCGCTGCGGAGGTCGACGGGGGGCATGCGGCGAGTATAGGTTGGTGGCGGCGAGTGACTCCTTGCGGCGCCCGGCCCGAGGTGCCCGAGGGCGCAGGGTGTCTAGTCGCGCGAGTCGCGGGAGTCGCCCAGGCCGCCAGGTTTGCCATCCGTCTACGTGGTGCGCATTGGGCTTCGTTTTCGGCATTCGACGGACCGGGATCGCGTCTGTCCCGACGAAAGTCGGTTCCGCCGAGCGTGGATCGGGCGGTCCTCCGGTGCCTCGACAGACGGTCACGGGTGGCCAAAGCGCACCCGATGAACGGATGACGAAATTCGATGGCGATGCTCGAACACGCCTGGCGGGGGTCGCGCCACGACAGGTTGCCGCCGCCACACGACAGGTTGGTGCGCCACGACAGGTGCGGGCGCCTCTGCTATGCTCCGCCATCGCGCATCTGGACCCGTGGTGTAGCGGCCCAACATGCCAGCCTGTCACGCTGGAGATCGCCGGTTCGAATCCGGTCGGGTCCGCCATCAACCGCATTTCCCTACGCCCCGTCCGCCCGCCCGGACGGGGCGTTCCTCTTCTCCGACGAACGCGGGCCGACGGCTACGAGACGACGATGTTCGCCTTCATCGTGCTGTGGATCGTGCAGTGGTACGCGAACGTGCCGGCCTTCGAGAAGGTCTGGCTGAAGGTCTGCCCAGGCGCGACCGTCTTGCTGTCGAACGAGCCGTCGTCCGCGGTCACGGTGTGTCCCGTGGTGTCGTCGTTGGTCCACGTGACCGACGAACCCACCGAGGCCGTGAGGGACGCTGGTGCGAATGCGAAGTTCTTGATCTGGACCGCCGAACCGCCGGCGGCCGAAGCAGCCGGGCCGGCAGGCGATGCGGCCGCCGAGGCAGGCGCTGACGAGGTCGACGTGGATCCGCAGCCGGCTAGCGCCAGCGCCAGGATGACGCCTCCGGCCACGAGACGCGATCCCGATCGACCTATGCGAATGGCCATATCCGTCCTCCCGGGCTTCTGAGCGATGCCGCGGCCTCGTCAGTAACGAGGGCCGCCATTCCCGCAGGCAGCCAGGACCAGCGGGAGAAGCAGGATAGTCGCGGGCAACGCCGCGAGGAGCAGACTTCGGAAGCGTTCCGTGCCGATCATCGGGCTCATGTCCTCCTGATGACTGTCTTCAGCCCTACGCCCGGCCTGGCCCATCCGGTTCGGTGGAGCGAACATCTGCAAGGCTCGCGCGGCGTCAGGCAACGCCGGTGCGATGTCCCTGATGTCGTCCCGCCACGATTCGGGCTGCCTCTGTCAGACTCCGGCCAGTAAATCGACGGCCACTCGTCCTGCCCCTCGCCGTTCTCGTCGTCGCGATCGTGGCCGTTGCGGCTGTCGGACCGCCTCGGACTCGTCGGGACCGCCGCGCAGCCACCGGCGTCGAGCACCGCCGGGCAGGCCATCGCGGCAGGCAGGCCAAGCCCGACCGCAAGCTCCCCGGATCGGGGCACGGCCACGCCCGGCCGCGGGCACGGCCACCCCGGCCGCCGGCGCGAGTGCCGAGGCCGCAAGCCCACCGCCGGTCGGCGAACCCACCCCGGCTCCCGCCGCGACCCCACCCGCCGAGCTCGGCGACGTCCCGATCGTCCCCGTCACGAATTTCCGGTCCACCGCCACGAGCACCACCCGGAAGGAGGTCGAGGCGACCCTCGCGGGCACCAGCGACCGATACCAGGCCCTCGAGCTCGTCGAGCGGCGAGGCCGACGCGATCCTCGCCGCGCTGGGCATGGACCGACCGGCGGACAAGGCCCGCCTCGTCCTCGCGCGCGACGAGGCCGCCCTCGCAGCGGACCTCACCAAGAGCGGCAAGCGGCTCGCGTTCCTTCGCGCCGACGAGGTCGGGCCCGAGGTTCGCGCCCTCGACTGGGGTTCGGACGCCCTGTTCGGCGTCGACAGGGTCAAGAAGGTCGCCGACTGGCCGCTGACGGCCCGCCTGCCGAAGCCGGCCGCCGCCGACGCCTATGACCCATCGAAGACCTGGACGCTCTTCGCCGGTGGCGACATCCTCCTCGATCGCGGCGTCTACCAGACGCTGGAGATCAAGGGCAAGGGGGCCGATTTCCCATTCGACGGTGGGTCAGCGGACATCACCGCCCGCGTCTGTTGCTCGGGCTTCGGGTGGGACGTGCCGCAGGCCAAACGAACGGGCGACGCCGGAGCGTTCCGGGCGCTCATCTCCGGCGCCGACATCGCCATCGCGAACTTCGAGAACCCAGCCCCCGACGACCCCTCGTACCACACCAAGGGCACCGTCTTCTCGGCCGACCCGAAGCTCATCGTCGGCCTCGCCAACGCTGGCATCGACTACGTCTCGCTCGCCAACAACCACATCCGGGACGCCGGCGGCCAGGGGCTGCTCCAGACCATCAAGAACGTGACCAAGCGGGGCATCAAGGTGTCCGGTGCCGGCAAGAATCTCGCCGCCGCCCGGCAGCCGGCCGTGCTCGAGGCCGGCGGGGTGAAGGTCGCGATCCTCGCCTACGACGCGATCGCCGGCGGCTACCACGCGACCGCGACCAAGATCGGCAGCGCGCCGCTCCAGGCGAACCTCGTAAAGCAGGACGTCGCCGCCGCGCGCAAGGCCGGCGCCGACATCGTCATCGTCTTCCCGCACTGGGGCACCGAATACGACCCGACGCCCTTCGCCTCGCAGCAGAACCTGGCACGGATGATCATCGATGCCGGGGCGGACATGGTCATCGGCAATCATGCCCACTGGGCGGCGGCGATGGAGGTCTACGAGGGCAAGCCGATCTGGTACGCGCTCGGCAACTTCGTCTTCGACCAGACGTGGTCCGAGCCGACGATGGAGGGCATCACCCTCGAGCTGACGTTCCGCGGCACCCAACTGGCCCAGGTGCACATCCGGCCGCACATCATCCTCGACAAGGCGCAGCCGAACTTCCTCGACCCGGCAGGCGACGGCAGGGTCGTGATGGGCCAGGTGTTCACGGCCTCGAAGGGGCTCCTGCCCTGGTGAGGGTCGATGGGTACGTTACAGCGCTGTACAACGATGTACCATCCAAACATGTCGACCACGATGACGGTCAGCAAGGCTCGAGCCGCCCTCCCGCAGATCCTCGAGCGCGTCCTCGCTGGCGAGGAGGTGACGATCACGCGCCACGGAGAGCCCGTCGCCGTCATCGTCCGACCGGACACCCTGCGTGCGCGCCGGACCGGCGAACGGATGACGAGAAGCAGATCGCGTGCGGGATCTCATCGCCAGCAGCCGGGGAGTGAAGCTGCATCCGCGCCCGACCCTGAGTGAACAGCAGGCCGATGCGCTCCTGGCGGAGGTTCAGGCGTCTCGATCGGAGCGGTGACGGTCGCGATGGATGCCTTCGATGCCGACGTTCTCATCTACGCGGCGGTCGCCGACCATCAGCTGGGAACGCGCGTGCGAGCCCTGTTTCCGATCGAACCGGTGGAGGCGTCGGGAGTCGTCGCTGGCATCGGCTCTGTGCTGCTGCTTCCGGAGCTTCTGACGAAGCCACTCCGGGAGGGAGCCACCGACGAGCTCAACGAACTCGGCTTGCTTCTCGGTCGACTGGACCTCCGGCCGGTTGACGAAGCCACCGCCGAGCTGGCAGTCGCGCTCGGTGCGGCTTATCGGCTTCGCACCGCGGACGCGGTCCATCTGGCGACCGCCGTCAACGCCGGCGCCGATCGGTTCATCACCAACAACGCGTCCGATTTCCCGAAGACGATCACGGAGATCGACATCACCTATCCGCTCGACCTCACGGCGTGACGCACGAGGACATCGAACGAAGAGCCAAGATGGTCGGTCGGTCCGCCGAACACTGTTGGCTGATCAAGAACTAGACGATCCCGGCAAAGAGGTCGGTCTCGGGCGTCGCCGAGTCGATCCGCGATTCGCTGAGGATGAAGGCCTCGTTCGCCCATCCCTCGCTGCCAGAATTCGAAGCCGAGGGCCATGAAGCCGTTGTCCTGGCTGATCTGCGTGACATGCTCGTGGATCGCGTCCCACTTCGCCTGCAGGGGCGCGCCGCTGACATCGACCCAGGTCGTGATCCGCTCGTCCGGCACGAGCATCTTCGCTGCGCGGGCTTCGAATTCGGCGATCTGTTCTGGGGTCGCATCTTCAGGTGGCGACCACCAGCTCTGGCGGCCCATCTCCTTGAGCCGGTCGCTCATCTTCTGCCGGACCGACGCGGGGTTCGCCTGCTCGTAGAGCTTCGATGGAGCCCATGGCCCGAGACCCGTCTCGTCGAGCTGCTCGGGGTACCAGGCGGGGTCGCCGGCGCGCGCGAACGCCCGGACCGCGACGTCGTGCGTCCGGATGTGGTCAGGGTGCCCGTAGCCGCCGAACTCGTTGTAGGTCGTCATGACGTCGGGCTGGTACTGGCGGACGAGCCAGGTCAGGCGCCGCGCGGCCTCGTCGAGGTCGGCGCTCCAGAAGGCGCGTGGGTCCCAATTCCCGTCGGTGCCCATCATCCCGGAGTCGCGGTAGCCGAGGTTCTCCCACTCGGTGACGCCGAGGTGGGCCATCGCCCGCTCGAGCTCGCCCGCCCGGATCTCGCCGAGGCGGCGATGGTTGTCGGGGGTGTCCATGTCGGGGACGACGATCTCGCCGAGCTCGCCGCGGGTGCACGTCGACGAGGACGACGCGGTGGCCGGCGGCGACGGCCTTGGCCATCGAGCCGCCGGTCCCGATGGTCTCGTCGTCGGGGTGGGCGTGGACGGTCATGAGCGTCGGGCGGTGGGTCGCGGGTTCGCTGGTCATGGCCGCGATGCTAGCGCAGCGCACCGGCGCATCGCCGGCCGACGAGACCCGGGCCGCTCGGGTAGTCTGGCCGCATGGCAGACGACGTCGGAACGCGCGTCCAGGCACTGCTCGACGAGATCGTCGCGACCGGCCCGGAGGTCGGCCTCCAGGTCGCCGCGTACCATCGCGGGGAGCTCGTGGTCGATGCCTGGGCGGGCGTCGCGGATACCTCGACCGGGCGCCCCATCGACGGTGACACCGTCTTCGTGACCTTCTCGGTGTCGAAGGGTGTCACCGCGACCGTCGCCCACCTCCTCGCGGAGCGAGGCCAGCTCGACTACGACGCCCCGATCGCCGATGTCTGGCCGGCCTTCGCAAAACATGGCAAGGAGGGGATCACCGCCCGCCATGCGCTGAGTCACATGGCCGGGCTGGCCCACCTGCCGATCGACCTGCGCCCCGAGGATGTCATCGACTGGGACCGCATGTGCGCGATCCTCGAGGACTCGACGCCCGCCTGGGAGCCGGGCACGAAGACCGGCTACCACGCTCTCACGTTCGGCTGGCTCGTCGGCGAGCTCGTCCGCAGGATCGATGGGCGGCCGATCGAACGGATCCTGGCCGACGACGTGTGCGCTCCACTCGGGATCGAATTCGCTCTGGTTCGGGATGCCGGAGTCGGCGGCGCCGCGCCTCGCCCGGCTCGAGTTCGAGCCCGGTCCCGCCGGCCGATCCGCTGCCGCCTGCCGCCGACCGACTACGCCGGTCCTCGCGGTGCCGCCCTCGCTGGCGCCGCTGGGCGATGCTTGCCAACCGTCCCGGAGTTCGCGCGGGCGGTCGTGCCGGCGGCAGGCGGGGTCGCCAACGCACGCTCGCTCGCTCGCCTGTACGCGTCGCTCGTTGGCGACGGCGTCGATGGGAGAAGGCTCCTGTCGCGCGAGCGCGTCGCGATCGCGACCACCCTCCAGACCGATGCGGAGGACGTCGTCGTCAAGGCCGCCTGGCCGAAGGCGATGGGCTACTTCCTCGGCTACGAGCCGGCCGTCCAGACGTGCGTCTGCTCGACGGCGCTTCGGGCACACCGGCGCCGGCGGCTTCACGGCATACGCCGACCCCGAGCACGACCTCGCCTTCGCCGTGTGCAAGACGCACATGCTCGCCGAGATCGACCGCGTGGACGACCCCGCCCGGCGATTCGAGCGGGAGCTGCACGCGCTGTTCGAGGCATGATCGGGGGCCCGGCCGGAGACGACGGGGCGCAAAGGCCGGCGCCAGGACCGCTGGCCGGCCTCAGGGTCGTCGATTGCTCGACCGTGCTGGCCGGGCCCTACTGCACCATGCTGCTCGGCGACCTGGGCGCCGATGTCGTCAAGGTCGAGCCGCCCGAGGGCGATGGGACGCGCGGCTGGGGCCCGCCATGGGTCGGCACCGCCGCCGACGGGACGCGGACGGCGGCGTACTTCCTCGCGATCAATCGGAACAAGCGCGGCATGCGGCTCGACCTTCGGACCGACGGACGGGAAGGCCATCCTGCGCCGCCTCCTGGCCGGCGCGGACGTCCTCGTCGAGAACGCTCGGGTGGGCGGGTTCGCGCGCCTTGGCTTCGACGACGAGACGCTGGCGGCGCTGAACCCGGGCCTCGTCCATCTGGCCATCACCGGATACGGGCGGACCGGTACGGCTGCCGACCGGCCCGGCTATGACTTCGTGGTCCAGGCCGCGAGCGGGCTGATGTCGATCACGGGCGCGCCCGACGACGAGGGAGGCGGCCCGACCAAGGTCGGTGTCGCGATCGCCGACGTGATCACGGGGATGCTCGCCGCGGTCGGCGTGCTCGCGGCTGTGATCAGTCGCGGGGCTGCCGCTGGTGGCCGTGCGGCTGATGGCCCTGCCGCGCATCGCGGCCTTGACGCCGATGGCGGCCATGCAACCGAGGCGGTCCGTCCGCGCCGCTGGCGGCCAGCGAGTCGACATCTCGCTCCTCGGCGCGACCATGGCGAGCCTCGTCAACCAGGCCCAGAACGCGTTCACGACGGGGGTGGCGCCGGGCCGCCTCGGGAACGCGCACCCGAACATCGTCCCGTACGAGACCTTCGAGACGGCCGACGGCTCGATCGCCATCGCCGTCGGATCCGAACGCCAGTGGCCCCGCCTGTGCGCGGCGCTCGGCGTCGAGGAGCTCGCGGCGGACCCCCGGTTCGCGACGAACGGCGATCGAGTCGAGAACCGGGCGCACTGCGCCCTCTCCTGGCCGAGCGATTCCGCGCGCGCTCGAACGCCGACTGGCTCGAGGACCTGGCGAGGGCCGAGATCCCGTGCGGCCCGATCAACGACATCGTCGCCGCGTTCGAATCTCCCGAGGCGGCCGCCCTCGGCATGACCGTCACGCAGGAGCACCCCGCGTGGGGTGCGATCCGCCAGGTGGGCATCCCCTTCGTGCTGTCGGAGACGCCGGCATCGATCCGGACGCCTCCGCCGACCCTCGGCGAGCACACCGACGAGATCCTGGCGAGCCTGGGCTACGGAACCGAGCTGCGATCGCCGATCTCCACGCCCGCGGGGTGGTCTGAACGCGGCGGCGGCCGCGGCCCGACGCCGCGGACGTTGACGCGTTCCGCCGGGTGCCACGCGCCGAGTCCGTCGCATACATCAGCCGGGGAGGTGCAATCGTCAGGGCGATCGACCCTCGGAGTCGATGGGTGGGCGAAATCGGTCGCCGAACACCGCGCCGGCCTGATGTTCGCGACAAACTTCGGGTCGTGCGGCGCGGCGATGACGTGAGCCGCCCGGCCGATGCCGAACCGTCCCGGCCGATGTCCGCGACCAGCCCGGAATGCGCGACGGCACGTCACGGACGCCGGCGCATGACCAGCGTCGCCGGCCGATGTACGCGACGGCCCGTACCGCCGACCCGGTAGTGCACAGGACGCCAGGCCGATGATCCCGACGCGCCGCGGCTCCGAGCACGGCATGACGGACCGTCTCCGTCACAGCTCCTGGTTTCGGAACGACCACGCGCTCGCGAGCAGGGCGAGCCCGATGATGACCGCCGTCGAGATCGCCGGGATCAGCGCGTCGCCCACCTCGACGGGCTGCCCCGACGCGAGAGCGATCGCAGGCCCGGCGAGCCCGCTCGGCAGGAACCGGCCGAGATTCGGGACCGCCCCCACGATCGACAGCACGAGCAGGGCCATGAACCCGATCCCGGCAGCCGCAGCGGCCGAGCCGGTGACTGTGCTGCCAAGGAACGTCAGGGCCGCCCAGACCGTGACGCCCAGCCAGGCCAGGACTGCCAGGGCGACCCATCCGCCGACCGGCATCGGCTCGAACAGGATCGCCGTGTAGATCCAGCCCACCGCGACCGCCAGGATCGTGGCGATCGCGAGCACGAGGCCGATGGCGACCGCCTTGGCGGCGAGGAAGCCACCCGCGACGCCGTCTTCGACAGGACGAACGCCGCCGTGCCACGGTCCTTCTCGGTGGCGACCGCGCCCATCGCCAGGATGATCGCGGCGAACGCTCCGAACTGGGCCAGGTTCTTCCAGAGCTGGGCCACCGCGTCCGCAGGCACGGGAGCCGGGATGGTGAAGTTCCCCAGCTGGTCGCCGCCGGCCGCCTTGAGGATCTCAGGCAGGAATTTCGCGAGGAGCGGCGAGGTCAGGCCGACGAACAGGAACAGCCCGCCGACGATCGGCAGGCGGTAGGTCCGCCACGATTCGAGCAGCTCCTTGCGCAGCAGGATGCCGAGCCGGTTCATGCCGCCGCTCCGTCATCGACGTCGCCCTCGCCACGGCCCACGAGCCTGAGGAACACGTCCTCGAGTGTCGGTCGGACGCGTTCGAAGACGGTCAGCCGGATGCCCGCGGCGGCGACGAGCGGCAGGAGGCCCGCGGCGGCGGCAGCCTCGTCGGCCACCGACACGACGATCCGGTCGTCACCTCCCCCGGCTCCCTCGTCGACCCGCTCGACCCAGGGCGTGGCGCGCAACGTGGCCACGAGTCCCGCGACCGCCGCTGCCTGTCCGGGATCGGGGTCGATCCGATAGAGCGGGAGGGCGTACCGGGACAGCAGGTCGTCGAGTGTCCCCTCTGTCACCAGCCGGCCGTGGTCGAGGATCCCGACCCGGTCGCAGATGCGCTCGATGTCCGCGAGGACGTGCGTCGAGAAGATGACCGTCGCGTCCGCGCGCAGCTCGGTGATGAGCGCGAGGAGGTCGCGCCGCCCTTCCGGATCGAGCGAGCTGACCGGTTCGTCGAGGATCAGCAGCCGCGGACGGGCAACGATCGCCTGACCGATCCCGAGTCGCTGGCGCTTCGCCACCGGAATACCCACCGATGCGTCGCCGCGCCTTGTCGCCGAGCCCGACCCGTTCGAGGACCTCGCCCGCACGGATTCGCGCTTCCGCGCCCGCGAGACCCTGGAGCCTTCCCGAGAACTCGACGAGCTCGCGCCCGGTCATCCAGCCGTAGTAGCGCGGTTCCTGATCGAGGACGCCGATGGCACGGGCATCGGTCATTCCGTCGGCGCCGACGGGCCGGCCGTCGATGGTCACGCCGCCGCCGGTCGGCCGCGCGAGCCCGGTGACGAGCCGAAGCGTCGTGGTCTTTCCGGCGCCGTTCGGGCCGAGCAGGCCGAAGACCGAGCCGGCGGGAACGTCGAGGTCCAGACGGTCGAGGGCGAGCACGCCATGGGCTCCGCCGAACCGCTTGGTCAGGCCGCGGCAGGCGACGGCCGCCGGTGCTGTGCGTGCCGAAGGGGCGACCGTCACGGCGGTCACTCGACCTCTCTCCCGACCGTGAAGTAGAGCACCGGCCCGATGATCCCGAAGATCACCACGATGATGCCCCACATCAGCTTGCTGTCACCCCGCACCCGCCGCTCCGGCTGGAGCAGGTCACGCAGGGCGAAGACGATCAGCCCGAGCTCGATGACGAGGATCGGCAACGCGAGGAGCAGGATCTGCGTTGTGTCCATGGCGTCAGGCCTGCCGCCTGGCGCGGTCGGCCTTGGAGGCCTGGGATGAGTCGGCGAACACGAAGACGAGCATCAGGGCGATCCCTCCGAGCATGGTGCAGAGCAGACCTCGGGTGAGGGTCGGACGAATCCGAAGGCGAGGCGACGACGGTCGATCACGGGCTCGTCGTCCCGATCCGGAACGTCTCGAGCAGGGCTTCGAGCGCCTCCTCGAGTACGGACAGGTTCAGGTGATAGGTGATGGTGGTCCCGACCTTGTCTGCCGACACGAGGTCGGCCTCACGCAGCACCGCGAAATGGCCTGACATCGTCGGCCACGACTGGTCGAATCGGGCGGCCAGCTCGCCCGCGGTCATGTCCCGATCACGAAGGAGGGCCAGGACGCGCCGCCGGGTCGGGTCGGCAAGGGCCTTGTAGACACGATCGATCGCGAAGTCTCCTGCGGCCACGCCGGCCGCCCGTGCTTAGGCAGATGCCAAAATATCCCCGAGTCAGGCTGCAAGTCAACCGCGAGTCGTCCCGTCCACGTGTGCCGGACGGCCCGTCGGCGCGGTCGCTGCAGGCCTGCACGTACCCTGGCTGATCCGCCGCTCCCCGCTGCTAGACTCGGGCGACGGTCACCACCGACCGACATGCGGACGACCCGCCAGCCCGAGGAGGGCCCCCGATGACCGACGACCGCGAGCGCTGGGCGCTGATCCTGGGCGGCTCATCCGGTATGGGCGAGGCGACCGCCATCACGCTCGCGAAGGCCGGTTACAACATCTGTGGCATCCACCTCGACTTCCGGGCGGCTCTCGCCCACGTCGACGAGGTCAAGTCGGCCATCGAGGCAGCCGGCGTCCAGGCCCTCTACATCAACATGAACGCCGCCGACGACGAGAAGCGCGCGTCGGCGCTCGAGCACGCTGCGCGCCGCCTTCGACCGGTCGCGCGCCGACGGTCGCGATCCCTACGTCCGGGTCGTGATGCACTCGCTGGCGTTCGGGTCGCTCGTGCCGTTCCTCAGCGAGGATCCGAAGGCCGGCGTAGACCGCAAGAAGATGGAGATGACCCAGGACGTCATGGCCAACAGCCTCGTCTACTGGGTCCAGGACCTGTGGCGGGGCGGCTTCCTCGGCCAGGGATCGAAGATCTACGCGATGACCTCGGAGGGCTCGACGCGGGTCGTTCCGTCGTACGGGGTGGTGTCGTCGGCCAAGGCGGCGCTCGAATCGCACGTGCGCCAGCTTGCGATGGAGCTCGCGCGCCACGGCACCGGCGCGACGGCCAACTGCATCAGGGCCGGCGTCACCATCACCCCGGCGCTCCTCAAGATCCCGGAGTCCCAGACGATGATCGACATCACGATGAAGCGGAACCCGACCGGCCGGATGACCACGCCGCAGGACGTCGCGAACGCCATCCTCGCCCTGTCGGGCGAGGGAACGGAGTTCATCAACGGCGACATCATCAGCGTCGACGGCGGCGAGTTCGTCACCGGGTCGTAGACGGCAGGCCGACCCCGGCGGGTGAGCACGTGAGCGGTCGAGTCATCGTCGTCGGTTCGGTCAACGTGGACCTCGTGGTCTCCGTTGCCCGCCTGCCCGGACCTGGGGAGACGGTGATCGGCGGGCGGTTCGAGCGTCACCACGGCGGCAAGGGCGGCAATCAGGCGGTCGCGGCGGCTCGGCTCGGCGTGCCTGCCTTCTTCGTGGGTGCGGTCGGGGACGACGCGTTCGGCGAGGAAGCCCGCGCCGCGCTCGAGAGCGAAGGGATCGACTGCTCCGCCCTGCGCCGCCTCGACCGGCATGCGACGGGGGTCGCCCTGATCACCGTCGACGAAGCCGGCGAGAACACGATCGCGGTGGCGGGTGGCGCGAACGCCATGATCACCTCGCTCCATGTCCGTGATTCCTTGAAGCGGCTCGCGCTCACGGTCGGCGACGTCGTGCTGGTCGGGCACGAGATCCGCACGGGCGCGACGCACGAGGCGCTCCGGCTGGGGCGGCTGGCCGGCGCGACGACGATCCTCAACCCGGCACCGGCCGCGGGACTGGAGGCTCCGACGCTGGCGCTGGCAGACCTCCTCACGCCGAACGAGGGGGAGTTGGCGGTGCTCGCGGCCGGGGTCGAGGCCGCGCGCTCGCGCCGGGGCGAGGGCGCGGGCGCGTACGGCGGCGGGCGCACCGCGAGCGCGGGCGGGGGCGGACGCACGGCGCGCGCGGCCTCCGATGGACGCGTTCCGGGCACTGGACCGGGCGACTCGGCCGTGTCTGGTTCCTCAGCGCAGGACGGCGCCGCCACGGATCCGGCTGCCTCCCCGGCCGCCTCGCCGGCGGCGACGACGGCTGCCGCGAAACGGCTCCTCGGCCCTGACGCCGGCGATCGGGCTGTGCTGGTCAGTCTCGGCGGGCGCGGCGCCATGCTCGTCGCCGGCCGCCGATCGACGGTGATGCCCGCTCGCAGGGTCGACGTCATCGACACCGTCGGGGCCGGCGATGCCCTGAACGGCGCGCTCGCCGCGGGCCTGGCGGCCGGCCTGTCGCTGGAGGACGCGGCCCGCCGAGCGGTCATCGCCGCGTCACTCGCGGTCACGCGCGCCGGCGCCCGCGAAGGGATGCCCACCGCCGAATGAGCTGGAGGCGGCGATCGGACGCTGACTTCATCGGGGCCGGGCGCGGCCGACGACGGCGTCTTCAGTGCGGGTGGGCGGCGTCGGAAAGCGGCGGGCTCACCGTCGGACGCTCGACGGTCCCCGCCGGCCTGGTCGCGGCGGCCGGCCTGATCGGCCCGAGGTCGAGCCCGCGGCGACGGATCCAGGCGAGCGCACCGAGACCGACGACCGCGGAGATCACCCCGCCGATCGCCAGCGACACCGCGACGCCGAAGACCGACGCCAGACCACCCATCAACGGTCCGCCGATCGGGGTCGAGCCAGCGAAGATCGTCGTGTAGACGCTCATCACCCGCCCGCGCAGGCCATCGGGCACCCCCAGCTGGAGCGTCGTGTTCGAGGTCGCGGACATCGTGATCCCGCCGAACCCGACGCCGACCATCAGCAGCAACGAGACCGGGAAGACGCTCGAAAGCCCAAGCGCGATCTCGCCCACGCCGAGGACGATGGCCCCGTAGGCGATCCGCCTCACGCGTGGCGCACCCCCGAAGGCCAGCCAGAGCGCGCCGATGAGCGACCCGACGCCCGAGGCAGCCATCAGGAAGCCGAATCCCGCCGCGTCGCTGTCGAGGACGTCCTGGGCGTACGGCGGCATGATCACGCTGAAATTCATGCCGACGGTCGACACGAGCCCAACGACGAGGATCGCCAGGAGGGCGAGCGGCGTGACGCGGACATAATGCAGACCCTCACGAAGCTGGTCCATGACGCCCGCGAACGAGGTGGGTCGAACCGTCGGGGTGGGCGACCGCAGCTCGGTGTCGTGCATCGCCAGCAAGGCGATGATCACGGCCAGGAAGCTTGCCGCGTCGATCGCGAAGGCAGCCACCACACCGACCGCGCTGATCGTCAGCCCGGCGACCGCCGGACCCACCACCCGCGCTCCGTTGAACATCGCCGAATTGAGGGCCACCGCGTTGCCGACGTCCTCGCGGCCGACCATCTCGACCGCGAACGACTGGCGGACCGGCATGTCCACGGCGTTGACGGTCCCGATGACGAGCGCCAGGAGGATGAGCAGCGGGACGGAGGCGTTCCCGGTCGCGGCGACCACCGCGAGGGTCGCCGACAGGCTCATCTTGATCGCCTGGGTCGCGATGAGGGTCTGGCGCTTGGGGAGCGTGTCGGCCAGGACCCCGGCGAACAGGCCGAACACCAGGACCGGGAGGAACTGGGCGGCGACCACCACGCCCAGCCACAGCGGATCGTGCGTCAGCGTGAGGACGAGCCAGGCCTGGGCGACCTGCTGCATCCAGGTCCCGACGAGCGAGATCGCCTGGCCCGTGAAGAACAGCCGATAGTTGCGATGTCGGAAAGCGGTCAGCCCGCGACGGAGCGACGTCATGCTGCGGCCTGCTGGCCCGACAGGGCCTCGTCCTCGAACTCCAGGTTCCGACCCCGCGAAGCCGAGACGACCGCCCCGAGAAGGCTCGCCACGACGCCGACGCCGAACGCGATGTGGAGGGCCGAGATGAACGGCGCCATGTCGATCCCGCTCGACCCGACCTGCGAGCCCGAGAAGATCGCGAGCATCACGCTTGGGTCGACGACGCTGGCGACGAGCCCGATCGAGAGGGCGATGCTGATGATGAAGCCGGTCTGGGTGAGCATCATCCGGGCGCCCGAGCCCATACCGCGCTTCTCGCGGGGAACGACGCCCATCACCGCGCTCGTGTTCGGCGAGATGAACAGGCCCGAGCCCGCGCCGATGATCAGCTGCCAGGTCGCGAGCTGCCAGTACGGGGTGTCGACCTGGAGCGTCATCAGACCCAGCAGGCCGACCGCGGTCACGACCATCCCGAGCGTTGCCAGGAACCGCGAGCCGATCCGATCGGCCAGCGCGCCGCTGATCGGCGAGAGCACGAGCAGGCCGAGCGCCAGCGGGGCCAGCATCAGCCCGGCCGTGACCGGGTCATAGCCGCGCGCGCCCTGGAGATAGAACACGAGGAGGAACAGCACGCCGGTGCGCGCGACGCCGTTGAGCAACCCGGTCAGGTTGCCCATGGCGAACAGGCGGTTGCGGAAGAGGCCGAGGTCGAGGAGCGGCGCCGGATGGTGCCATTCGACCCACAGGAACGCCGGCGTGGCGAGGATGAATGCCGCCAGGCCGCCGAGGACCCACGGCGTCGTCCAACCGTAGATGCCACCGAACGCAAGCGCGGTGACCAGGCCGGTCAGACCGAGGAGGTAGATCAAGCTGCCGGCGAGGTCGAGACCAGCGCGCTCCGAGCGTTGGCCCTGCTCGACCAGCAGGGTGGCCGCGGCGACCGTGCCGACGATCCCGATCGGCACGTTGAACCAGAACACGGTCTGCCAGCCGAAGCTCGTCAGGACGCCGCCGAGGATCGGGCCCAGGATGAGGCCGGCGCCGACGACCATCGCGTTGATGCCGAGGGCGCGCCCGAGCTCCCGCCGAGGGAACGCGTCGGTGACGAGCGCAGCGGAGTTGGCCATGACGAAGGCGCCACCGACGCCCTGCAGGATGCGTGCGATGACGAGAACGAATGCGCTCGGTGCGAGCGCGCAGACGATCGATGCACCCGTGAACAGCGCGAAGCCGCCCGTGTAGGTCCGCGCCCGGCCCACCTGGTCGGCGATCCGTCCGGCGTTCAACACCAGGACCGTCGCGGCCAGGGTGTACCCCACGACGATCCACATCAGGGTGAACAGATCGGTGTGCAGGTCGCGGAGGATATCGGGCAGGGCGATGACGAGGGTTCCCGACGTCAGCGCCGCGAGCAGGGCTCCCAGGCTCGTGACGGCCAGGACGATCCAGCGATACCCATCGCTCGTCTCTCCGGCGATCGCGTGGACCGTGCGACGATCGGTGGTCATCCGGCCGCCTCCGCTGGGTGGGGGGCCGCCTGCTGGGGACCGGTCACCGGCGAGGGCTCGGAGGATGCCACCGGGTCGCCGGATGAGGCGTCGTCCAGCTCTGCGATGCGACCGCGGATCCGGCGGAGTCGGCTTTCGGCTTCATCGACCATCGAGGCCAGGCGAGCGGCCTTGGCGGTGAGGAGTGCGACCTGCCGGGCCGCCCGCTCCTCGGCCTCTTGCAGGAATAGTCGCCGTTGCGCCGGGTCGGTGGTCTGCCGGAGGCGCTCACGGTTGCGGGCGCGCGCCGCGTCGTCCTCGATGAGTTGCCCGATCTGGGCGAGCGAGAAGCCTGCATCGTCGCGCAGGCTCCGGATGAAACGGATCCGCTCGAGGTCCGACTCGTCATAGAGCCGGTAGTCGCCCTCTGATCGCGCGGCCGGCGCCAGGAGGCCGACCTCCTCGTAGTAGCGGATGGTGCGCGTCGTGAGGCCGGTCTCGGCCGCGACCTCGTGGATGCGCAGCAGGGTGGGGTTGGCGCGAGCGCCGGATCGCTGATCCATCGATGGTCAACGATAGCACGAGGTTGACGTTCACGTAAACGTTACGGCGCGCCCCGTGTTACAGGGGCGTCGCAACGATCGCGCGGGCTGACCCGCCTCCGCGGAGGCTCGCGGTTACCTGGGCTGGGCGCCCTCTCGAGATACCGGGACGGCCTCCGCCTCGACCCACGTCGTCATCGCGCGGGCCGCCGGCGTCATCTCCAGGGCGCCGTCGTCGGTCACCCACCACGCGGCCAGCCCGCGGGCACGAGCCTCCGCGGCGATCGTCGGTCGTCCACCGACGAAGAGGACCTTCGACCAGACCTCGGCCCAGGCAGGATCGGGCCCGGCGACGGTGACGGCGGCCAGCCCGGACTCGGCGGGCTCACCGGTCCGAGGGTCGATCAGGTGATGGACCGAGCGTCCGTTGAGCGTCCAGCGATGGACCCCGATCGACGACGTCGCCACGGCCAGGTTCTGCACCGAGATGACGGCGAGGTGCTCGACCGTTCCGGTCGGGTCTTCGATGCCGAGCGGCCACGCGCCACCGTCAGGATCCGCGCCGCGCGCGACGAGGTCGCCGCCGGCCTCCAGGAGGAATTCCGCCAGGCCGCATCGTTCCGCGGCGGCGGTCGCCCAGCGCAGGGCGAGGCCCTTGCCGATACCGCCGAGGTCCACCGGCCGCGCGAGTGCCGCGCGATCGCGGCCCGCCCGCGTCGACGATCCGGCCGGCACGGCGCGGCCGGTCGACGGCCGAGTCCGTGCCTGCACGAGCCCCGAGTGGCGCGCCTCGGTAACCGAGTCGATCGAGGTCGGACAGGACTCCCGGGTCGAAGCGGCCGCCTGTGACGCGCCGGGCTCGATCGGCGGCGGCCAGCGCCTGGCGCAGCATCGTTGAGAGCGGGACGACCTCCCCCGAGCCGGCCAGCCGATTGAGGGCCGTCAGCTCGCTCGTCTCCCGGAAGCGCGACATCGCGGCCTCGGCGGCGGCGAAGACCTCGACGACCGCCTCCCACGCTCGAGCGGCGATCCGCGGATCGGGGCGGCGACGCCACCCGGGGTGAGCCGGAGCGGTGACGCCATCGCGCGGCCCTCGAAGGTCGCCGGCGCGTCGGGCGGCCAGGGTGTCGGATCGACCACCGCCGCGTGCGGTGGGCTGCCCGTCACTTGCCGGATGCGCCCGTCGTCGCCCTGACCCGTGGCTTCACCACGGTCGTGGTCACGGTCCGGGTGACGGTCGGCAGTGACACGTGGGCGGGCAGCGACCGCGCCGCGCCCGTGACCGTCGCCACTCGGCCCGCGTAGTCGTCGAGCGACAATTCCATCGTCCCCATGGTCGTGACCAGCGCCTCGTATCGCGACGCGGATCCCGCGTAGCGCTGCCGCGGCTGCGGCCAGGTCGGTCTCGAGCCGGTCGTGGCCGTGCCTGGATCCGGGCAGCAGCGTCCAGCGCCGGGGCCTGGCCGTCGATGAGCGCCTGATCGGCGGCCGACTGCAGGGCGGTCACGCCCGCGAGGCTGACGGCGTAGGCCGCGGTGGATGCCCCCAGCAGGACCGCGAGGTGGATCGGCCGGCGGGTCTCAGCCATCGCTGTCGTCACCTTCGCCGCCCTCGCGCTCGCCCCCGCCGCCGCTGGACGGTGCGGTCGTGACCACGGTCCTGGTGACGGTGGTCTGCGTCGCGGCCGCCCTGATCGACTGCTGGAGGTCCTGGAGCTTCTTGGTGGCGGCCGCCAGGTCCTGCTCGAGCTGTGCGGCGTGGGCGTTGTCGGCCTTGATCTGTTCCTGGGCGGCGGCCAGCGCCGCCGACAGGTCATCGGCGTTGCCGGTCAGCGAATCGAGCTGTGCCTGGAGCGCGGCCGACCGCGCCTGCTCGTCGGCCAGCTGGCCCTGGATCGAGTCGACCGAGGCAGGGTTGACGGTCAGCGGCGCGGCCTGCGCCGTCCACGTGGCGGCGGCCTGGATCGCGGCAAGCCCCACGACCACGGCCACGGCGGCGCCGGCGAGGGTGAGCGTGCGCCGGATCCTGAGCGAGCTGACGTTCATCGGACAGCGACCTCCGTGCGTGATGACTCGAAGGTGGGCCGGCCCTTGCGCGACGCCCAGTAGCGGTACGCGCCGGCGGCGACCACGGCCAGCCCCGCGCCGACATACATGGGCCGCAGCGCGTCCGAGTCCGTCCCCGACAGGATCCCGTGCAGCCAGGCGAGGGCGAAGACGGCGAGCGCGAGACGGTGGATGGACAGCCAGGCTCCGGCCGGCAGGAGCTTCGTGTAGCGAGCCGTGATCGCGGTGACCAGGAAGGCGTACAGGGCCAGCGTCCCGAGCGCGACGGCCGGGCTTCGATACGCCGACATGCCGGGAATCAACGCACCACCGAGACCCACCCCGGCGTACGGGTCGAGGATCAGGCTGACGATGTGGACGAGCAGGAACGCGACGACGAAGACCCACAGGTGCTCGTGCCAAGGGAAGATCCGCTTCGACAGCTTCCAGGTCGACTTGTTCGTCGGGTGGCTGAGGATCAGCCCCAGGGCGACCTGGAACGTCAGCAGCAGGAACGTCACGATGCCGGTCGCTCGTGCGGCGAGCCAGATCCGGAGCTCCGCCTGGCGGGCAGAGGTGGCCGGGACGACCTGGTCGGTTGCGTAGACCAGGACGATCGACAGGACTGCCGCGAGGATCAGCGTGCCCCGGCCAGACAGCCGGAACGGCGGGCCGGTGCGGGGCGTGGTCGGGGCGCAGCGCGGCGGCGCGGTGGGTGGCCAAGGTCGTGCTCCAGCTGCAGACGGCGGACGCCTACCCAACTGAGGCAGCCGAGCGCGAAAAGGTTTCACTCGACCCGCCAGGGGCTCAGACACAGCTCTGCCTCGACACGACCGGATCGAATCAGGCGACCCGATCCAACGATCGGCGTCCTCGACGCGTTCGCCACGGGCCTCGTCCCGGGTGCTCCTGGTCGCACGGACGGACAGGTCCGCAGGTTCGACATCGCACCGCTCCCCGGTGCACGCCACGTGTTCATCCGTTGGTCATCCGGACCGTCAGACGCGCCGCCTCGCCCGTTTCCTTGCCCGCGGGCGACGTATCGGCCTGGCGCCGATATCGGCCCTGGTGCTCGACCGATGTTCGTCATGCCAGACACCGACCTGGTGTCGCCGGCGCGGCGTCGATCATCGAGGCGCTGAAGCCTGCCGGATGAACATGGACCGTGCACGGCGCACAGCACCAGCGGCACCGGCCCGCGTACCCGACGGCTCCAGGCTCAGCCCTCGGTCGCCTCGACGAGCGGCGCCTCCGGGACCGGCGCCTCCGCGAGCGGCGGCGTCGGCCACCACGGCCTCGCGGACCCAGCCCGCGTACGACGGGCGTCCCCGCCGCGATGCCCACAGCCGATAGGCCGCGGAGCAGCCGACCGCCAGCGCCGTGCCGACATACAGCCACTCGAACCCGCTGGTGTCGCTGCTGATGAATTGGACGTGGAACCACGGCCAGGACGAACACGATCACCGAGACCCGATGGATCGTCAGCCACCTTCCCGGCGGCAGCCGGCTCGCGTACCGGGCGGTGAGGTACGTGACGAGGAATGCATACATCGCCAGCGTTCCCAGAGCGTTCGCCCAGGTCCGGTAGTTCGACAGGCCCGGGACCAGCGCCCCCGCGATCGTGACCCTGGGGAACGGCACGAGGAGGACGCTCGCGACGTGGAGCAATCCGAAAGCGGCGACGAAGACCCACAGGTCGCGTGTGCCACGGGACCAGGCGCTGGGACAGCCGGAACGTCCGCTCGCTGGTGGGATGGCTCAGCACGAATCCGATGGTGACCACCACGGCCAGCAGGAACAGCGTGACGTTGCCACCGGCCGTCGTGGCAACGCGGAACCGCGACTCGGTGTCGTCCGCCGAAGCCCCCTGGGCGACCTGGTCCACGACGACCACGAGCACCAGCGCGGCGAGCGCAACGAGCAGCCAGCCGACGCGCTCCGTGCGGAAGGCACGACCGCAGCCGGCCGGCGCGTGCGTGCAGACGACCCCTCGGACATGCGCGCTCCCCGGTTCGGGTGTCGGACGCCCGCCAAGTATGCGCGTGCCGCCACCCGCGCAGCGGTCGAGCCAGGGATTCAGGTGCCTTCTGTCGACTCGGCGATGGAGATCGCGACCGGCGGCTCGGCGCGCTCGCACGATCCAGCCGGATTTCGGAGAGAAGAGGAGAGCGATCGCGAAGAGCAGCGTCTCGACCAGCACGATGGACGCCCCGGAGGCGACGTTGAAGTAGAAGCTCAGGTACAGGCCGCTCACCGACGCGACGACGGCGACGCCGATCGCCACCTTGACAAGGTCCCAGAACTTCGACACCAGCAGCTGCCCGGTGGCCGCCGGCGTCACCAGCATCGCCACCACCATGATGATCCCGACGGCCTGGATGCTGACCACGATGGTGACGCCGATCAGGCCGAGCAGGAGGTAGTCGAGGAGGTCGACCGGCAAGCCCGGACGCGGCCGCTCCCGCGGGATCGAACGAGGCATAGAGCAGCTCCTTGCGCAGGATCGCGACGACGAGCAGGACCGCTCCGCCGAGGAGGGCGATCTGGACGATGTCCGCGAAGGTGATCCCGAGCACGTTCCCGAGGAGATACCCGAACAGGTCGGCCAC
Organism: uncultured Chloroflexia bacterium; assembly: GCA_963772995.1. Taxonomy (GTDB): domain Bacteria; phylum Chloroflexota; class Limnocylindria; order Limnocylindrales; family CSP1-4; genus SPCO01. The sequence continues at coordinate 33,725 of CAVYZQ010000025.1, forward strand.
GTAGTTCTGGATCGTGCTGAACAGCAGGATCCCGAGGGCGAACATCCCGGCGAACAGGACGCCCACCGCGGTATCGAAGCGGAGCGCCCCGCGACGCGCGACGACGCCGATGGCGAGCGCCGTGCCGACCGCGGCGATCCCACCGCCGATGTACAGCGGGAGGCCGACCAGGTAGGCGATGACGAGCCCCGGGAACGCCGCATGGCTGACGGCATCGCCGATGAAGGCCAGGCCGCGAAGCACCACGAACGCGCCCATCACCGCGCACACGATCCCGACGAGGATCGCGGCCACCAGGCCACGTTGCATGAAGCCGTAGGCCATCGGACCGAGGAGGAGATCGAACATCTCAGCCGGACCGGTCGTGGAAGTGGCGTTCGCCGGCGGGGGCGTCGTCGTGGTGATGGGCGTCGTCGATGACGGTCTGGCCGCCGGCCGGCAGGACGATCACGTGACCGCCGTAGGTCTCCTCGAGGAGGCGCGGGTCGAGGACCAGGTCGGACGGCCCGAAGGCGACGAGGCGGCCGTTGATGAACGCCACCTGGCGGTAATGCATCGCGGCGCTGCCGAGGTCGTGGGTGGTGGCGACGACCGTCCGCCCGGCCTGCGATTCCGCCTCGAGGATCCGCATCAGGTCTTCCTGGGTCGTGACGTCCACGCCTGTGACCGGCTCGTCGAGGAGATAGAGGTCGGGCCGCGCGGCCAGGGCGCGGGCCAGGAAGACCCGCCGGCGCTGCCCGCCCGACAGCTGGCCGATCTGGCGGCCGGTCGCGTCGGACATGCCGACGGTCTCGAGCGCCTGCGTCGACGGCCTCCCGGTCGGCCGCGCCCGGCGAGCCGCCCGATCCCGATGAGCGGCACCCGGCCCATCATCACGACGTCGCCGACCGTGACCGGGAAACCCCAGTCGACGAGCTCCGCCTGCGGGACGTAGGCGATCCGTGCGCGCCTCGCGACGCGGGGGACCGCCAAGGACCTCGACCGTGCCGGCGAACGGGCGCAGGAGTCCGGCGATCGTCTTGAGCAGCGTGCTCTTGCCCGCGCCGTTGGGCCCGATGACCGCGAGCAGCGACCCGGCCGGGACCGTCGAGGTCCACGTCGGCGAGCGCGACCCTTCGCCGTAGCCGACCGAGACGTTGACCAGGCGGATGGCGGCCGGTGCCGCCGGTGCCGTCGGTCCGGCCGGCGCGCCCGGCGGTGCTCGCGCGGTGCGGGTCTCCAGGCTCATCGAAGCGCCTCCACGATGCCGTCCACGTTCCAGCGCCATCATCGCAAGGTAGGTGTCCTGCGGCGGCGGTCCGACGGTGTCGTTGTAGAGCGTGGTCACGACCCGCTGCACGCCGGCCTCGCTGGCCAGGGTCTTCGCAAGCTCGGGGCTGAACTGCGCCTCGCGAGAAGACCGCCTTCACGCCGGCCGCCTTGACGGTATCGACGAGGGCGGCGAGATCGGCTTCGCGCTCGGCTCCTGGCCGACGTTGGCCACGATGACCCCCACCAGCTCGAAGCCGTAGTGGCGGGCGAAGTAGGGGAACGCGTCGTGGAACGTCACGAGCTTGCGGTCGGCCGGGCGGGATCGCCTCGAGCTTCGTCATGTTGGTCGCTGTCCATCGCGTCGATGCTGCGCCGGTAGGCTCTCGCCGTTCGCGGCGTAGTCGCCGCGCCCGCCGGATCGAGTCGGCTCAGCCGCGCCACGATGGCCGGGACATAGTAGTCGGCGACGAGGCTCGGGTCGAGCCAGAAGTGCGGGTTGGGCTCGCCGTCCACGGTCGATGGTCGGGATCCCGTCGCCAAGCACCAGCGCGGCGCCGCGCCCTCGCCCGCCGCGTCGATGAGCTTGTCGAGGAAGTCGTCGAGGCCCACACCGTTCGAGACGATGAGGTCGCGCGTCCGGCCAGCTGTCGGGCGTCCTCGGGCTTCGGCTCGTAGTCCTCCGGGCCCGCGCCGGCGGGCACGATCGAACGAGACGGCGACGCGGTCACCGCCGATGTTGCGGACGATGTCGGCGAAGACCGTCGTGGTCGCGACCAGGTGGAGCGTCGCGCCCGCCGCCGCGGACCCGGAGGGCGCTGCCGACGCGCCCGAGCCGCCGCAGGCCGCCACGATCAGCGAGGACGCGAGCCCCGTCATCGGCCAGAAGCGACGGCGAGCGACCCGACGCCGCACCGGCCGCATGGCGGATCCGCGGAGCGGAGTCCCTCATGCGCTCGGCCGGCTCAGGCCCGTGCCCGACGGCGGCCTCGCCGGCCTGGCACGCCGGACACAGGCCGAACATCTCCAGCCGGTGGTCGTCGACGCGATAGCCCGTCCGCCGGGCGACGTCCTCGACGACGGAGCGCAGGCCCGCGTCGGCGATCGGATCGCTCCGACCGCAGCGGGAGCAGACGACGTGGTGGTGGTGGGCGGGCTCGCAGCCGACGTAGGCGTGCTCGCCCGAGGGCAGGTCGAGCCGTTCGACCGAACCGAGCTCCTCAGCACCTCGAGCGTGCGGAAGACCGTCGCCCGGCCGACGCCGAGACGCTGGCTGCGCGCCGTCTCGATCAGCTCGGCGGCGGTGAAGTGGCCGTCCTGGTCCGCGATGAGGGCTGCGACCGAGCGGCTCGGAGCGGTCAGGCGGTAGCCGGCGTTTTCGAGCGCCGTGACGATCGGCGTTGGGTCTCCCATGGTGCGACGAGCCTACCACAAGTGAGACACAGTCTCAATAAGCAACGCGAGGCTGGGCCGCTCGGCCCACGCGCCACGGGACCCACGGCCCTCCCATCCCCCGGTCGCCGGCGGCGATGCTGATCACGGGCCGAGGGAGCTCTGAGCACGCGTGCCCATCGATCTGTCAGCGACCCCGAATGGAGCCCCCACGTTGAGCACCCAGTCGAGTCCCAAGCCAGTCGCCAACTCGCCGCGAACGCCGGGCCGCCGCGCGGAAAGCCGCGCCGGTGACGAAGGAGACCTCTCGGTCGAAGGCGAAGCGGTCACCCCTCCTGTGGATCACCCTCGTCATCGGTGGGCTCGCGGTCGTCGCCCTTGGAGCGGCCGTGCTCCTGCAGGGCAACGGCGCGAGCGACACGACCGCCCTGAAGCGGCCGGCGGGCGAGATTCCGGCCGCGCTGGCGAACGGACGAGAGCTCGGCAAGGCCGACGCCCCGGTCACCCTCGAGCTCTGGAGCGATTTCCAGTGCCCCGTCTGCGGTCAGTTCGCGAAGATCGTCGAGCCACAGCTCATCACGACCTATGTCGTGCCGGGCACGCTCCGCATCGTCCACCACGACGCAGCTTTCCAGGGCGCGAAGGCTTCGTCCTCGTATGACGAATCGGTCGAGCCCGCTGCCGCCGCGCGATGTGCCGCCGACCAGAATCTGTACTGGCAGTTCCAGGACTGGACGTTCGCCAATCAATCCGGCGAGAACAAGGGCGCCTTCGCCGATGGCCGGCTGCGCTCCATCGCGACCGCGGCCGGGCTTGACGTGACCGCTTGGGACGCCTGCCGCAAGACGGGGACGGAACAGGCAGCGGTCAAGGCCGAGACGCAGGGCGCCCAAACCGAGGGCATCAACTCCACTCCGACCATGAAGGTCAACGGCCAGACCCTCGTGGGCCTCCGGACCGCGGCCGAACTCGGCCAGATCATCGAGTCTGCCGCCGCCTCCGCCAACCCGGGATGAGCATCGCAGTCGACTCTCGCGGCCGGTTCGGGGCGGCGATGACGGTCCTCGCCCTGCTGGGTCTCGCGGTCGCCGGGTACCTCCTCACGGTCCGGCTCCTCGGCGAAGCGCCGGTCTGTGGCCCGGTCAAGGGCTGCGATACGGTCGCGGCGAGCGAGTACGCGACCCTGTTCGGCCTGCCGGTCGCGCTGTACGGCGTCGGCTACTCGTTCCTGCTGGCCGGAGCCTGCATGGTCTGGTCGTGGACCGCCGATCGGCGCGCCCTGTACGCTCGCGTACGCCCTCGGTCTGGTCGGGATCCTCGCCGTCGCGTACCTCACGTATCTCGAGATCTTCGTCATCGAGGCGATCTGCATCTGGTGCGTCACCTACGCGGTGACGATCGTGACCGGGTGGGTCGTGGCGGCGGTGGCGGCCTGGCAGACCACCGACCGCTGACGCTGCGCGGGTCGCGACGGTCGCCGGCCGCAGCACGGCCGATGGCGACGCGACGGTCGCCGGCCGCAGAGCACGGCCGATGGCGACGCGAGGGTCGCCGCCCGAGCACGTCCGATCACCGACGCGAAGAACCCGTCAGATGCACCTCACGCGGGCATTCGGCAGGTCACGGCAGGCCAGCCACGGTTGAGTCCCTAGGGTTGGTGTAACAGCGAGATGGCCGACAACGAGAACGGCCACCGCGTCATCCTCGCGTCGTTGGAGTAGCAACCGACGACACGGAGGAGAACCACGATGGCCGAGGACAGGATGGCCGTGCTCGAGACGGTGCGCAAGGCGATCGCCGAGGGCGACGTCGACTTCCTGCGCGAGGGCGTGCGGGTGCTCGCCCAGGCGGTCATGGAAGCGGAGGTCAGCGAGCTGACCGGGCTGCCCAAGGGCGAACGCGACCCCGAGCACCGGCTGACCAGCCGGAACGGCTACCGCGACCGGCGCTGGGACACCCGGGTCGGGACGATGGACCTGGCCATCCCGAGGGTCCGCGACGGGTCGTACTTCCCGAGCCTGCTCGAGCCCAGGCGGCGGGCCGAGCGGGCCCTCCTGGCGGTCGTCCAGGAGGCCTACGTGCTGGGGGTCAGCACCCGCCGGGTGGAGGACCTGGTCGAGGCGCTCGGCATCGCCTCGCTCAGCCGCAGCGAGGTCAGCCGGATCTGCGCCGCGCTCGACGGCGAGGTCGAGACATTCCGGCAGCGGCCGCTCGACGACGAGGCGTATCCCTACCTGTGGCTCGACGCCACCGTGCGCCACGAGGCGCCGTATGACCGAGTGGGTGGCAGAAGCCCACCGCCGACCTGTCGCAGCAGGTCGGTGAAGCTGAGGGCAGCCTGACCCCGGAGACGCGGGGGATCGGGTGGGAGCAGCCCTGACAACGACGGGACGGGTCGGCACCGCCAGACGGCCCGGGTCCGGCAAGCGAGACGGGACGGTGCAAGGACGATCTGAACCAGTGGTGGAACCCCCTCAAGCGAGGACCGCCGGCTCGAAATCTGGCGGATCTGGGCCGGGTCAGCAGCAGGACGGTCGCATCGAAGTAATGCCGGCGACCGGGGCCGGTTGGGTTGAGATACCCGTCGCAGCCGGAGGCCACGGAGAAGGGCTGCGGCGTACCGTGGCGAGGCCGCAGGGGAAAAGCTGGGCGCCACCCCCGTCGATCGGTCGTGATGGTGAACGTGGGAACCGTCCCGGTCGCCGCCCACCGGCGTGGGGGGCGGCGGGCAGGCGCGTCGTCAGCTGGTGGCTCCGGGCGGGGCGGAGCCTCCGCGGAGTAGTCGGAGGCCGGGAAAGCCGGCCACAGGGCGAAGGGGAGCAGCGAGTTCGCAGCGAGGTGACTGCAAGGCTAGGAGGTCGCCGGTGAATACCGGCGCGTCGTGGCCGCGCCGCTGAGGCGGAGGTGCGGGTACTGCGGGATGCAGACCAAGCTGCACCATGGGCGGCGACGATCAGAACCGTCGGTTCGATGATCTCTACAACCTCGTCTACTGACCCAGCGTTCCTCAGGTCGCATGGCAGCCGGGTAAGGTGAATCGTGGGCGCACGCTCGGCGGGAGTGGACGGCCAGACTGCCTATCGTCATCGAGGCCAGAAAGCGGCGAGGAAGCGTTCCTCGGCGAGTTGCGGGCTGACCTGAAGGCACGGAGCGTTTCGACCGCTGCCGGTCCGCGAGCGGATGATCCCGAAGCCCGGCGGCAAACGCCGCCGGCTGGGCATCCCGACCGTCGCGGACCGGGTCGTGCAGGCCGCGCTCAAGCTCGTGCTGGAGCCAATCTTCGAGGCGGACTTTCAGCCGTGCTCGTATGGCTTCCGACCTCGCCGCCGCGCGCAGGATGCGATCGCCGAGATCCACCTTTTCTCCACCCGCAACTACGAGTGGGTACTCGAGGCGGACATCACGGCGTGCTTCGATGAGATCGACCACACGGCCCTCATGGGCCGGGTGCGCCGACGAATCGGAGATAAGCGGGTGCTGGCGTTGGTGAAGGCGTTCCTGCAAGGCCGGCATCCTCGGCGAGGATGGCGTCGAACGGGATACCGACCACTGGCACCCCGCAGGGCGGCATCCTCTCACCGCTGCTCGCCAACATCGCCCTCTCGCGCACTCGACGAGCACTTCGCTCGCGGCATGGGCGGCGTTCGGTCACACACTCAGGCGCTCGGCAATAGCGTCGGCGCCAAGGCCTGGCTACATACCGGCTCGTCCGCTACGCGGACGACTTCGTGGTGTTGGTGGCCGGCCCCCGCGCCCACGCCGAAGCGTTGCGCGACGAGGTGGCGGCGGTGCTCGCGCCGATGGGCCTGCGCCTGTCGGATGAGAAGACGAGGATCGCCCATATCGACGAGGGCTTCGACTTCCTCGGCTTCCGCATCAAGCGGCAAGAGAAGCGGGGCACGGGCCAACGTTTCGTCTACACCTACCGACCAAGAACGCCGCTCGCGACGGTCAAGGGCAAGGTGCGGACGCTGACCCGAGCGGACCACGGAATTGCCGCTCGAGCATCCTGCTGCACCGGCTCAACCCGGTGCTGCGAGGCTGGACCACCTACTTCCGGCATGGCGTTTCAAAGCGCGACCTTCAGCTACCTGCGCGCTTTCGTTTGGCGACGGGTGGTCCGCTGGCTCCGCCACAAGCACCTCAGGCCGAATTGGACGCGGCTACGTCGGCACTACCTTCCCGGCTGGTGGCCGACGGAGTGGCGAGGTGACGCTATTCAATCCCGAGCGGCGTGACGGTCACCCGCTACCGCTACCGAGGACGAACATCCCCTCGCCGTGGGCCGAGCGAGCCGAGCGGATCAACGGCACGCGCCACGGCGTGAACTCGTGGAGAGCCGGATGCGTGCAAGGCGCACGTCCGGTTCGGAGGGCGGGGCGGGGAAACGGAGCGGCCGAAAGGTCGCCACCGCGCCCCGGTCCGACCCAACTACATCAAGGTCCGCGAGGCCGGCCGGGTGGTGTCGATGGCGGCCCTCGTGGCGACCGGCGTGGCGGCGACCGGCGAGCGGCGCGTGCTCGGGCTCGAGCTCGCCGCCGGGAACGACGAGGGCTCGGCCTGGCCGGCCTTCATCCGGTCGCTCGTGGAGCGCGGCCTGGCGGGCGTCCGGCTGGTCATCAGCGACGACCATCGGGGCCTGGTCAAGGCCGTCCACGAGCAGCTCCTCGGGGCCGCCTGGCAGCGCTGCCGGGTCCACTTCACCCGGAACGCCCAGGACCTCGTCCCGCGCTCGGCCCGGGGGATGGTCGCGACCGTCATCCGGTCGATCTTCGAGCAGCCCGACGAGGCCTCGGCCAGGGCCCAGCTGCGGCGGGTGGTCGACGGTCTCGAGGGCCGCTTCCCGGCCGTCGCCGACCTGCTCATCCGTGCCCGAGACCGACCTCCTCGTCCACTTCACGTTCCCCGACAGCCATCGCCGCCAGATCCGCATCGACCAACCCGCTCGAGCGGCTCAACAAGGAGATCCCGGTGTTGGACTGGTGCATGCCGGAAGAGCCGCGACGGTGGCTCGTACGGTGGGTGACCGTGCCGCGGCCTGACTCGAAGGAGATCTCCGGCGCCACCTCGTTCGGGTGGCTGTCCGCCGCTTGAAGTGTCGACCCCGGCGCGGTCACCCGAGGACCGTGCTGACCTGATGAGAGCGTCGATAAACTCGACTGGGATGTCGTCGCGCGGTCCCTCCCACCACGGCCAGGACCCTGGAGGCGACCACATGGCGGCACTCAATATCGTCGGCGTCGATCCGCACCGCAGGACGTTCACTGCGACGGTGCTTGACTCCCGCGGCGGCGAACTCGGACACGCCCACTTCCCGAACACCCGCAAGGGGCATGGCGCCGGCCTGGCCTGGGCGGGCGAGCTCGGGCCGATCGATCGCTGGGGCATCGAGGGCGCCAGCGGCCTCGGTCGGCACCTGGCTGAATTCCTCGTCGCGGCCGGATGCGACGTGCGCGACGTGCCGCCGCACAAGACATCAGTCCGCCAGCGCGGCCGTCACGAGGGCAAGACCGATCGGCTCGACTCGCACCGGGTCGCCGCGGAGACGCAGACGAACCCCCGCCTCGCTCGAGCGTTCAAGCACGCCGTATCGGCGGCGCCCGACTCGGTCCGCGACCGGATCGCCCTGTGGCACAACGCCCGCACCTCCCTCACCAAGGTCCGCGTCCAGCTCCTCGGCGAGCTCGACGCGCTCGTGCACGATCTGCCCGAGGATCTGCGCGGTCAGCTCCGGCCGGCGAAGACGGTCAGCGCCCGGGTGAACTCGCTCCGTCGGCTCGACTCCTCCGGTGTGACCGACCCCACGGTCGCGCTGCGGCTGCGGCTGATCGGGCACCGCGTGGCGATGCTCCGCGAGGTCCTCGAGCAGGACAAGGCGGCCACCGCCGAGCTCGCCGCCCTGGTCGACGAGGCCGGCTCGACGCTCACCGGGCTTGTCGGCATCGCCCCGCGCGCCGCGGCCGAGATCATCGTCGAGGTCGGTGACATCCGGCGCTTCTCCGAGGCCGGCTTCGCCCGGTTCAACGGCACCGCGCCGATCCCGGCCAGCTCAGGCGAGGGCGAGAACGCGCCCGTCCGGCATCGCCTCTCGCGGGGCGGCAACCGCCGTCTCAACGCCGCCATCTACCGCATCGCGATGATCCAGCTCCGCTACGAGCCCCGCGCCCGTCGGATCCACGACCAGGCCCGCGCCAATGGCCACACCCGTCGAGAGGCCATGCGCGTCCTCAAGCGCCACCTCTCCGACGCGATCTACCGGACCATGCTCCGGGACGCCCGCCAAGTTGGGGCTTGACATGAGAGCTTCAAGCGGCGGACCGCCGTGGTCGGGATCTTCCCCACCCGGGCCAGCCTGATCCGGCTCGTCGGGATGGTCCTCGCCGAGCAGGACGACGAGTGGCAGGACGGCCGCTGCTACTTCCGGCCCGAGACCATGGCCCTCATCGATGCCGTCATCGACCACGGGGAGGTGAACCACGCGCTGCTGATGACGAGCTGATCGGGGCGCGAGGACGACGGCCTGTTACACCACGTCCTGGGACTTGACCCCAGCCACCGCGCCACCACGCTCAAGCCGAGCCCTCCGGGCGCGGTGGTCCCTGCCAGATGTTTCTCCAGCCGACCATCTGGCACAGATCGCCTGACCATTGCCCGGCTGGCGTGCGAATGGCAAGAACTGGTTCCACGCCGTACGGCCAGCAGCCGTACGCGGACGGTGAGGTCCAGATCGAGCCTGTTCCGCGGTCGCAGCCTGGGTCTCGCGGCGATTCACGGCGGTTCGTCGCTCGATCCCGTTTCCTCCACGTGGGCGCCACGCCGCCGGCCGGGCCGATCGACCTCCCCGAGCCCGCACCCGGGTCGTCAAGCGCCAACGACGAACACCGAGGCGCCCACATCATGGTGGACGCCTCGGCGCCTGGGGTCGGTCTGGGCGCCGAGGCGCCCGAGGGCTAGTTCTTCGGGTCCCCGTCGCCGGCCTTGACGAGGCCGAGCGCGCCGCGCCCGGGGAAGTTGAAGGCGTGGGTCACGATCGGGTAGAGCCCGTCCTCGGCGGTCGTGAACTCGACGATCGCGCCCTGCGCCGGCGACAGGTCGACGGCCTGGGAGCCCCACGATCCCTGGTTGCCCTTGACGAGGTGGATCCCTTCCTTGGTGACGGTGTCGAAGATCGTCCCGACGATGTGGAACGAGCTGTCGATGTTCGGTCCGGCATCCAGGACGAAGATCCGAACGCGCTCGCCCGTGCCCACCTGGAGCGGCGCGTCCTTGTACTGGTTGGCGACGCCGTTGAAGACCACGAAGTCAGGGGATGGCGCACCCGGCCGAGGCCTTGGTCAGGCTGGTGATCTCGCCCTGCGGGACCGAGGTACCACTCGCTCTGGACCAGCGCGAACTCCTTGTCGACCTTGGGCAGGCCTTCCTTCGGCTCGACGATGACCATGCCGTACATCCCGTTGGCGATGTGATGGAGGGCCGGGATTCGTGCCGCAGTGGTACATCCACACGCCGGCATAGTCGGCCTTCCACTCGTACAGCTTCTCCTCGCCCGGGTTGATCGACGTCATCTCGTCGTTCCAGGCGACCTGGCTGGCGTGGAAGTCGATCGAGTGCGGCAGCTTGTTCGTCGCCGGGTTCTTGAGATGGACCCGGATCGTGTCGCCGACCTTGACGCGGATGACCGGCCCGGGACCGTGCCGTTGAACGTCCAGACGGCCTGGACGAAGCCCGGCGCGACGGTCATCGTCTTTTCCTGGATGACGAGGTCGATGTCGTGGACTGTCACCGGGAAGCAGCGCCGGGGCGGTCGGCGGGGTAGGTCACCGGAGCGGGAGCGTTCGGGTCGGCCGCGACGTCGTTCGTGGGCATCGGGCCGCCATGGTCGTTGGGATTCGGCGTGGCGCTGGCCGTCGCGCCCTTGACCGTGACCCCGCCCTGCATCCCGGCCTGGGCGTGGCCCGGGATCGAGCAGATGAACGTGATGCCGGCGGCGGGCACATCCACCTCGACCGTCTTCGAGGCGCCCGCGTCGACGTAGCCGCTCGTGGTGCCGTCGGCGAACGTGATGTCGTGCTGCATCGCGCCGGTGTTCTTCAGGGTGACGGCGTAGCGGCCCGGGGGCGTCCACGACGATCGCCGTCGGCTTGAACCCGAGGTCGAACGCCGTGACCTCGATGTTGCCGACGACCGCACCCGCGCCCGAGGACGCGGCGGGCGCGGGGGTCGGATTCGCGACAGCGACCGCCGGTGCGGCCGCTGCGGCGGCTGCGGCCGACTGCGGGACCGGGGGGAAGGTCCAGGTCGGGCCGGCGGCGGTCGAGCACCCCACCGCCAGGAGAAGCCATCAGGACGATGGACGAGAGGGCGATCGAACGGCGCATGACTGGGTCCTCACTGTCGTGATCAGGAACACGTACTGCACGAAACACATATCGTGACGGTATGTGAAATACTCGATGTCGCGGCCGGCGACAGCGATGGGCCGGATGGCCCGCCGGGAGTGGGACGCTCGGCCCGATTCGGACGACGAGGTCGTCCCGGGAAGCCTCGGCGCGGCTCAGGTCGGCGAGTGCGCGGACACGTCGGCGAGGCTGACGTCGGCCAGCCGCTCGGACATCGACGTCCGAGCTGCGGTCGAACGCGTCATGGACGGCGCACAGGCCGTCGACGCCCGCACGGGCCGCCGCGCAGGACGCAGCGTCCGCGGCTCCGGCTCGGGCTCGACGGCATCGATGACGTCGAGGAGGCTGATCGCGGCGGCGGGCCGAGGAGGCGGTAGCCACCCGTCCGCCCGGTCCGCGCCTCGACGAGGCCGGCGCGGACGAGGTCGCGTCATGACCGCGCGGGAGGAACCGGGTCCGGGATGGCCATCGAGGCGCTGATCCGGGGCACGCTCAGCCAGCTCGCCGTCGTGTCGGCGGCGAGCGCGAGCATCGCCCGCACCGCGTAGTCGCCTCGCCGTGTCAGTTCGAGTCGCACGCGCGGAGTATCGCCAGCCTCGTCGACCCGGTGAGCCGCGGTCGCGAGCGTCGAGCCGACGTCGACCGAAGGTACGGCCGCCTCGGCGGGACCATCGGGCCGGGTGCGTCCGCGCCACACGGCCGCGACATCCGGTCAGCAGCGGAGACTGCCGCAGTGTGCCGGCCCGTCGCTCACATGCGCCGGTCCGGAGGAACCGACTCGATGACCTCGAATTTCGTGGACGCCAAGCCGAAGTCACCACTCCCCGCCGAGAAGGGTCTCTGCGATCGGCGAGACCGATGCGCACGTGTTCAATTGCCCGTCGTGCGCGCGCGCCCTCTCGCGAAGGCACGTCGGTCTGCTCCGGGATGCGGCGCGCGCCTCATCATGGGCGTCCTGCTCCGGCGAGCAGGAGCGATCCTCGCCCTGGGCATCGTCCTCGGGATGCTGGTCGGGGGCGCGATCGATGACGTCCGTCATCGCCCTCTCGCTGCGCGACCAGGCAGAACGGTCCGCTGCCGCCGCTGCCGCCGCGGCCACCGCCTCGGCTGCGCCGGTGGCCAGCCCCGCGGTCACGGTCGCGCCGACTCCTCCTGCCGGGTACACCGACGCGGGTATCCCGGCGCTCCGGCCGGAGCCGTGACGGCATTGACCGGCACCGCCGCCGTCAATGACCGGATCGCCCTCGACTCCGAGGCGCTCGCAGCGACGCTGGCGAAGAGGGATGTGACCACTATCGAACTCGCCCGGGCCCTGCGCTCGCTTTCCGGCCGACGCGGCGCTCGGGACGCGATCTCACGGCGCGGATGATCGCGTGGCCGGCGGCACGTGACGTGGTGGATGGGCTCGATCGCTTCTACCTGGCCGATCGCAGACACCGCCCGCTCCGGCCTGCACGCCTCCCTCGCCGACATCGGCGCATACCGCGCTGCCGGCAGCGGCCATGCTCACGGTCCTCGACGCCCTGGAGTCGGTCGACGCCAACGCGCGCGGCTTCGCTCAGAGCCTCGACCTGGGGCTGCCTCCGGTCGCGACAACGCCCAGCCGACAGCGGCACAGCCACGCCCTGATCGTCGCTGCCCGGACCGCGGCACGATGCGCGTGACGCGTTCGTCGCGGCGGGCGCGGTCCTCCATCGCCCAGCGAGACGTCAGCGTGTGCCTGCGTAGCCCGTCGAGCTCGACGTACGCCTGGCCGCCGACGGGCCGCCCGGCACGCGTCGCGGACACCACCTGCGAGCCCTCCCAGTACACGACGCCGGTCGTCGGCGCGCGTGTCGAGCTCCTGGGCGGCGACCGTCGGTCGGAGCCGGATCGTCAGGTCGTCGCCGGGTATCCGGACCGTCCAGCCGGCCGGGTAGTCGGCACCTGTGGCCGTGCTCGTCCAGTGGTCGGTGACCTCGATGGTGAAGGCATCCCGGTCGAGATGGCGGACGGACCCGTCGGCCCCGACCACCGTGCCGTACACGAGCGGGTAGCTGCCGTCGGCGTCGCGCACGAGCGAGAGCGTGAGGTCGGTGCCGTCGTCGAGGTTCACCGCGAACCAGTCCCAGCCGCCGCCACCGACCGAGATGAAGTCGCCCCACTGGTGATCGAACCAGGCGATGCCCTCGACGGCGAGCGTCGCTCCATCGACGGTCAGACTGCCGGCTGCTGTCATCGCCGTGCGCGAGTAGTAGTACGACCCGCCCGCGGGCCCGAAGTCGATCCAGCCGTCGTTGTCGTGGAGGGCCAGCGGCTTGCGTCGCTGCGAGGCGAAGGTCCAGCCCGAGACCGGCGGGCGAGCCGGCCAGCGGCGGCCTCGTCGGTCGCCAGCCGGGCCTCGAGGTGGTCGGTTCCGCCCGCTCCCAGCCATCGACCACGCCGGGCGCCCCTGCGTCTCGGGTCTGGACGGATCGGCGCCGCTGAGCGACAGGTCGAAGCCGGTCGGCTGGCCGTCGGGACCGGTCGGCGAGCGGTCGACCGCGGGCCCGACCTCGAGGCGCTGGCTGTAGAGGAACCGGTCGCCGGCCTCGTCGGTCACCGCGAGATGGGAGACCCAGGACGTCGGGAAGGCGCCGCGCTCGGCCCGGAATACGACGAATTCGAAGCCATAGCGACGCGCCGTCGGTCGGCCCGAAGGTGGCCCGTGTAGTACCACCACTCGGTGAGCCGGTCGTGCGGGCCGTCGTCCCGTGGCAACACCACGGGGAGCGGGTCGGCCGACCGCGGTCGGAGCGGGCGTTCGGGGCTCGATCACGGGCCGCGGGGCGGCTGCGTTGGCGAGGATCGGCGACCCGCCGGTGCAGCCGGCGAGGACGAGCGCGAGGGCGGCCATCGCCAGGCGCGCAGCGGCGCCGGCAGCGGCGGCGGGGCGGGCGTGGCCGCGGAGGACGTCGGCGGAAGGACGCCGTCGGCGAGGCAGATGCATCATCGGATCGCCGCCTCCACCTCGGCCTCGGATGCCGGAAGGCGCCCGGCCACGAACCGCTCGAGCGACGCCGGCATCCACCAGTTCCAGCGCCCAAGGAGCCGCATCGTCGCGGGAACCAGGAGCGCCCGGATGACCGTCGCGTCGAGCGCGACGGCGATCGCCATCCCGACGCCGAGTGCCTTGATGAGCACGATGTCGGCGAACGCGAACGATCCCGCGACGAGGACCACGATGAGCGCCGCCGACGTCACGATCCGGCCACTGCGCTCCATCCCGCCGGCGACGGCCTCCACGTTGTCGCCGGTCCGGTCCCAGACCTCCTTCATCCGCGACAGGAGGAAGACCTCGTAGTCCATCGACAGCCCGAACAGGACGCAGAACAGGATGACCGGCTGGGTGGTCTCCACAAAACCAAGGGGCTGGAACCCGAGCATCGCCGACAGGTTGCCGTCCTGGAAGATCCACACCAGGGCGCCGAAGCTCGCCGACGATCGACAGCGTGTTCATGACGAGGGCCTTGAGCGGCAGGACCACCGAACGGAGGAGCACGAAGAGCACGAGGTACGTCGAGACGACGATGAACAGCGCCGTCCGCGGGAAGTCCGCGCGGACCCGCGCGACCACGTCGGACACATCGGCCGCGCCACCGCCGACCAGGATCTTGGCGCCGGCAGGCGGGGCGAGCGGCCCGGTCGGATCGCGCAGGTCGGCTACGAGGTCCTTGCCCTCATCGCGGTTCCCGCCGAACGGCGTGGTGATCGTGAACGCCGTCAGGTCGCCCTTCGTCGTCGCGGCCAGCGCCGCCTGGGTGTACCGGTCGCGCGGCCCGTTCGGGTCGCCGTACAGGAGCCGGTACTGCTCGACCGTCATCCGCGGGTCGACGTCGACAAGGCTGTCGACGCGCTCGATCCGCGGGTCGGCTGCCAGCCGCCGGGAGTAGTCGAAGAGCGCCGTGATGTTGTCGGGGCTCGTCGCTGCGCCCCTGGTCCGAACCGCGATGACGATCGGTGCGAACTCGCCCTCGCCGAACTCGCGTTGGAGGCGGTCGAACGCGGCCCGCGACGGCACCTCCGGCGGCAGGATCGAGGCATCCGGGGCGTTGAACCGGACGTGCAGGAACGGCAACCCGAGGAGCAGGAGCAACCCCAGTGTCGGCACGAGGACCGCGACAGGGTGACGCATGACACGCCGGGCGAGTCCGGCCCACGGGCCGTCAGTCCCGGGCGTCGCGCTCACACGGCGCACGGCGAATCGGTCGATCCGGCCGCCGACGACCGTCAGGATCGCCGGCTGCAGCGTGAGGGCGGAGGCGACCGCCAGCCCCACCACGATCGCGCCCGCGATCCCGACCGAGCGCAGGATCATGAACTCGAAGAGGACGAGGCCGAGGAGCCCGAGCAGCACGGTGAGCCCACTGAAGAAGACGGCACGCCCGGCGGTGGCGACGGTGACCCGGACGGCGTCCCTCACCGCGTCCGGTCCATCCGGGCGTCGCGCCAGCTCCTCGCGGAAGCGGCTCGTCATGAGCAGCGAGTAGTCGACCCCGAGACCCAGACCGAGGAGAGTCGCGAGATTGAGCACGAAGATGCTCATCGGCATCACCGTCGCGACCACGAAGATGCCGGCAAGGGCCACGACGACCGCGGCGCCGCCGACCGCCAGCGGGACGCCGGCCGCGACCGCGGACCCGAACACGACGAGCAGCGCAAGAGCCGCGAGCGGCAGCGAGATCACCTCGCTCCGGCGCAGGTCCGCCTCCGACACGCTCTGGACGTCGCCGTAGAAGGCGGGTCCTCCGGCGAGCTCGACGTCGAGGCCTGGCGCGTCGTGCAGCCGCTCGCGCAGGACGGGCAGGGCGTCCGGCGAATCGTCGGGCGGGAGATCGAGGAACACGATGTCGTAGGCGGTATGGCCGTCGGTCGAGACCTGTCGCGGCGACAGGAGGTGCGACACCACGCGGGCGACGTGGGGGGCATCGGCGACGTCCCGGACCGCCGACGCTGCGGCCGTTTCGAATGCCGGCGTGCCGGCGACGAGGTCGGGGCTGCTGAAGACGATGACGAGAGCGGACGGCGGCGCGCCGAGCTCGGTCTCGAGGAGGGTCTTGGCCCGCGCGGACTCGAGGTCGTCGAGGATGAAGCCGCCCGCGCTCAGCTGGCCGGGCACGCTCGGCGCGAACGGGACCGCGATGAGGAGCAGCGCGACCCATGCGCCGATCACCCACCATGCGCGTCGCACGATGAAGCGGCCGAGTCGATCGAAGGGGGTCACGTCAGGGGTTCGCCGAAGAGCGTCGAATGGATGGCGGGCGCGCCGTCATCCTACCCGCGACGGCGGTTCCTGGCCTCGGGCCCATCTGCTAGCATCGCGCCGTGCAGCTGTTCCTCGTGGCGTTCCAGCAGCCCATCCCGTTCGGGATCTCGGCTGGCATCGTCATCCTGATGATCTACATCATGCTGCGCGCCGCGATGACCGCCGAGGGTGGCTCGCGCTGGGTCCGCAAGATCACGAACCCGAACGCCAAGTTCCTGTTCACGTTCCTGTTCATCGGCTGGGCGGTCTTCTTCGGGATCGCCCTCCAGCTGGTACCGCACACCGGGGCGAACTCGCCCTACGGGGGGCTGGGCCTGATCGCGCTGTTCAGCGGGTTCTTCATCATGATGGGCCTGCTCTGGGCGGTGATCGGGGAGTAGCCCCGCGTCACGAGCCTGACGCGCAGCAGGGCGTCATCGATGCAGGCCGACGAGGCCACCGAGGCCGCGGGTCGGCAGGCTCCGCGCCCCGCCCAGGCGCTCAGGCATCCCATCGGGTGATGAGCTCCGCGGGCGAGACGATGTCGATCTGGTTCCAGACCCCAAGGTCGAGGAGGTGCCGGTCGCCGCTCACGATCACCTCCGTGTCGAAGGCGCGGGCTGCCTCGAGAGCGCGGTCGTCCGTTGGATCTGCTTTCACGACACGAACTGTCTCACCTGGCTCGACCACCGAGGCGATCCGTGCCACCTGGCCAACGGCGGCCTCGACCCGATCGGGGGTCCAACCGAACTTGTCGCCGAGGACGCGGCCGAACTCGGCGAGCAGCGGCAGCGACGTTCCGATCTCGAGTCGCCTCTCGAGAGCCAGGCGGTAGACAGCTTCCGGCGTGCCCCCCGGAAACACGTAAGCCGAGATCAGGACATTCGTGTCGAGGATGGCCTTCATCCGCGCGAGGCAGGCAAGGATGCCCGCTGCGGACGCAACGTGAGCCCCGCGGCCTCACTGCCCTCGCGATTCCTGGATCAGCCGCTCCACGTCGCTCTCGTCGCGGACGCCGGTCCGTCGGGCCGCGGAAGCTCCGTATCGCTGCAGCGACTCGAACGTCTTCGTTTCCTGGTAGGTGAGATAGACGGCCAGCATCTCCCGGAAGAGCTCGCTCTTGTTCCGCCCTTCCCGCGCGGCCAAACGCTCGAACTCCCGCGCGGAGTCCGGCGGAACGGAAACCGAGAGCACCGCGGATGATCGCTTCATGTCATACGTAGTATGACGGGCTGCGCTGCCGAGTCAACTCTGCCTCGAGCACGATCCAGGGTCTTCGGTATCGGCTCGATCGATAGCCGACAACGGTTCGGGCCAGCCCGAAACCAAGGACGGGCTGTCTGGATAGGGAGTGGCCCCGGGCGGGCCGGATCGTCAGCCGGCGGGTGCGAACTCGATCGAGTCGAGGACCTGCTGGAACTCCGGGCGATCGGCGGCCAGGAGGTCGGCCGGCTGGTTCGCGAAGAACGTGACGGTCTTGCCGTCGACGTCGATGGTGTAGGCACGCTCGCGGTCGTTCTTCGAGACCCCGTACCGACGGTCGCCGGTGCCAAACGATCTCGCATCCGATCGTCAGCGGCGCCGGGCAGGTGCCCCAGATCCAGAAGGGGTCCTCTGTGTTCCCGCAGGTGGCGGGATCAACGGTGACGGTGTAGTCGACGTACTTCCCGTCGTGGCCGCCCACGGTCACGTCCGTGATCGGGCCTGCGTCGATGCCCGGCTGGCCTGCGATGACGCCGAGGAGCCCGGCGGCGCCGGATCCCGCGGCCGGCAGGACGGGCGTGTGGTCGGTGCACGGGTCCTTGAACCCGTGGTCAAAGGGCTAAGGGAACAGGAGCGGCCCGCTGGGCCGGAGTCCCCATAGTCCTTCCCCACCAGGTTCGAGGTTCCCGCCCAGCCGGATGGCACGGCAAACGAGATCTCCGGATTGGTGAGGTCGGCTCGGGAAGGCGTACGCGGCCGGGCGCGAGCGCCCAAACGCGCTCTCTAGAGAGGACCTCCGGCGTCGCGGTGGGGGCGGCCGTCGGCGTTGGATGGGGGCGGCCGTCGCGGACGGGGCGGCCGTCGGCGTTTGGGCGTCGCCGACGTTGGCGGCTCGGTGGTCGATGCCCGCAGCCGATGCAGGCAGCGCGATCGCGACCACCGCGGTGAGCGGCGACCAGCGTCTTGGCGAGTGCGTTCATGTCGATCTCTTCGGTCTCCAGTCGGTTCTGGGCGGCCCGAACCAGGGACGGGCTGTGAGGGAAGGGATGGCCACGCCGGGCGGGCTGTTGGTCAGCTGGTCAAGGGCGCGAGACCGTGGCAGAGACCGGTTCACGGCCCGATCTCGATCGACTCGACGATCTGCCGGAGCTCGGCTCTGACGGTCCCATCTTCGTTGGAGCGGAGCCGCTGGATCACAAGTCGAACACCATCGACGTCGAGGACCCAACGCCTGTGTCTCACTCCTCGTCGCCGTTCACCAGCCAGCCGGGAGCGTTGCAGTCAACCCTGACGGTGGCCGTGTACTCGAGGTATCTCCCGCGATAGCCATCGAGGGTGACGTCCGTGTTCTCCGAGATCTTGAGAGCGACGATCGTCTTCGCCGAGATCTTCTTCGATTGCAGACCCTCGAGAACCCCACGAGATCGTCAGACCGGGCCCGACTGGCACCTTGTTCGCTTCTCCCTGTCGCATTCGATAGCCGGGGCTCGTCGATGACCATGAATTCGAGTCTGATCCCTTCCTCTTCGTGGCCCTTGCGAACGTCCGACACGCCATAACCAGTGCCCGACCACCCGTCGGGGACGGTCATCGAGAGATCGGATGGCAACGTTCCGCCGACGACGCCCTGGACGGCATACGTGCCCCCCGGGTTCGCTCCGGGCGTCGGAAGGAGCCACCCAGTGTCCGGGGCGTAGTCCGTGGCCACGACCCGGCCATCGACGATCACCGACGCCCACGCGTAGAAGGGCAAGTCCACCTTCACGCCGCTGGTTTCGTGCCCGCGGTCGTATCGAACACGTGGCCGAAATCGAAGCGGCTGCATCGGCTCCGCGGAAGCCCTCGTCCTGCCGACCTTCTGCCGGGTAGCCGGTGACGAGGAAGCTCTCGCTCGCGCTGGCCCAGTCCGATCTCCCGCGACCGACTCGGTTTGACCCGTGTGGAGATCCGTCCGCCACTCCCGATGGTGGCCGTTCTCATCCCCGGCGGTGCGGGGCAGGTTGTCGATCCCGTAGCGCCAATCCGGGACGCCGTCGCGGTCCTCGTCGACGACCACGCCGTATGCGATCCATGCCTTCGATGGATCCACGTCCGGCGGGCGGTTGCGACGAGGTCGAGGGACACGACGTAGTCACCGATGGTCACGTCGCGGATGTCGATGCAGGGGAGGACAGCGGATCCGGTGTCGCCAGACGGATCGATATAGGTCGGAGGCATCGGCATGACGCTCGCCCCTCCAGCGGGCTCGGGGCGGACCGGCGCGGGCCAGTCCCGCTGAGGCTCGCCGCGGTCCAGGCCAGGGGGCCGGTCGGCTTGCTCGCGTCGCGTGGCGGGATCGCGCAGTCGCCTGGGCTGGGACGCACGGTGGGCGTCGGGCTTGGCGTCGGCTCCGGCGTCGGCTCGCGACGCCGCGGGCGGCGTTCCTGAACAGGGGCGCTCCGCGAAGGCCGTCGTGTCCCCCGGACAGAGGTCCCGGTACTCCTCCGACGACATGGCTTCGACGCCGTTCGGCGGCGTGAGGGCGAACAGCCCGGCCGGCTGCTCGCCGAATTCGATCTTCGTGACCTCGGTCGTGTGGACGGCGCCGCCTGGGACCGGGTTACCGCCGTCGTCCAGGTCTGGCTGGCGGACTCGCAGGATCAGCCGCGTCGCGTCGTCGATCCAGAGGTCGCCGGCGGCGCACGTGAGATGGTGGGCCGGGCGCCCGGCCACGGAGTCGGCGCCGACGTATCGCCAGCCCGTCGCCGCCGTCGCGGTGCCGGCCTCGCTCGGATCCACGCTCGTCTCGCAGCCCGGCACGTCACTGAACCCCAGGCCGGAGAGAGACAGGATGAACACCCGCGGATCGTCCGAGATGACCTCGTCATCCACGAGCCACACCGTCTTCGACCCTACGTGCGCTGTTCCGCCGATGCTCGTGCCGTTGAGGATCGTCGTTCTGGCGGGCACGGTCGCATCGGCTGACGCGTAGCCTTCGATGCGGACGGCGCCCGATCGATCGACGTAGATGCGAGTCTCGGTCCCGTCGCTCTTGAGCGTGGTGAACGCCACGGGGGGCAGCTGCGGCATCCGGTCGTGGCTCGAGAGGACGAACGCCGGGACATCCGCCGGGCGCTCGAGCTGCAGCTCCGGGAGCGGATCCCGATGGAGCTGCCGCCATGCCCCGACCGCCGCGGCACTCGCGAGCGCCAGCGCAACGAGCAGGGCCGCGGCGATGAGCAGGCTCCGCCGGCGGGTGACCGGGTCCGCGTCGCTGAGAGCCCCGAAGAACGAGGGCAGCGCCCGCTGCTGCGGGGTGGTCTCGGCCGACTTCGAGGACCCGTTCACGCAGACCGGTCGGGGCGCGATCGGGGACATGCGCGCGGAGCGCCTGGGAGATCTGACCGTCAGTCAGGTGTCGGCCGTTCATGCCTCGGCCTCCATCGCCTTCTCGAGGGCGGTACGGGCGGCGTGCAGCCGCCATTTGGCCGTCCCGACCGGGATCCCGAGCGACTCGCGCGATCTCGGCGACCGGACGTTCCTCGACGTGGTGGAGGACGAGGATCATGCGGTCCTTCGGTCGCAACCGGTCGAAGGCGCGCGCGATCGCATCGTTGTCGACGAATTCGTCCATCGCCGTTCGGGCTCGTGGGTCCTGCGCGCGGTTCGGGCTCGGGCGTCTCCTCGCCCGGGTGGGCCGGTCGAACCGAGACCTCGCGCAGCCGGACGCGGTGGCGTCGCGCCATCAACGCGGCGTTCGCGACGATCCGGTTGAGCCAGCCGTCGAAGGTCGCCGGATCGCGAAGCCGGGGCAGCTGCCGCCAGGCGGACACGAGCGCGTCCTGGGTCGCGTCGGCAGCGTCCGCATCGTTCGACAGGATCGACCAGGCGAGGCGATAGCAGCGGTCGATCCGGGTGTCGACGAGCATCGCGAACGCCGCCGCATCCCCGTGGCGGGCGCGGCGAACGAGGGCGTCGTCGGCCGACGTCGCCGCGATCGCTGCTGTCGTCAACGCATCCACCTCGCCCCTCGGGTCGCCGATCGTAGCGGCCGCTCGTCGCGATGTCGCCGGTCGAGCGGTGCTGTCGGGTGTCCAGATGCCGCCGAGGGGCCGGAGGTTTGGTCGCGCGATGAAATAGCCCTCCACATTCGCCGGGTCATCGCTCGCCGTGATGCCGTCGGTGGCATCACCCAAACGAGGTCCTCGGCCCGGCGGCCTTGGCATGAAGAAGGAGCGGTACTCCTGACATTCGGGTCAGTGCACCGTCGCGTGCCCGCCGCGCTATGATGCCGCCGTCATGCAGAGTGCATAGACTTTATGCGTTGACCGGAGGCTCGCCGCGCGTGGACGCCCAGGAGATCAGGACCGCGATCGCCCACCAGAACGCGGCGCACGGCTTCGCCGAGCGGCCGTTCGTCAACCTGGCCGACCCGGCCCGGGCGCTCGGTCCGGACGGGCTCCCCGCGGTCAGCCGCCGCGCGCCGATCTGGGAGGACGTGCCGGACGCGCAATGGAACGACTGGCGCTGGCAGCTCAGCCATCGCGTCAACGACCTCGCCGAGATCGAGCAGGTCCTCAACCTGACCGACGACGAACGCGCCGGTTTGTCCGCCCCGGACAAGTTCCGGGTCGATATCACGCCCTATTTCATCAGCCTCATCGACCCTGACGACCCGACCGACCCCATCCGCCGGCAGGTCATCCCGACCGGCCGCGAGCAGCAGGCGTTCACGGCGATGATGGCCGACTCCCTCGCCGAGGACCGCCATTCACCTGTGCCCGGGCTGGTGCATCGCTACCCGGATCGGGTGCTGATGCTCGTGACAACGCAGTGCGCGTCGTATTGCCGCTACTGCACGCGGTCGCGGATCGTCGGCGACCCCACCCAGAACTTCAATCGCCGCGACCACGAGGCGCAGCTGGACTACCTGCGCCGCACACCGCAGGTCCGTGACGTCCTCATCTCCGGGGGCGACGGCCTGACGCTTGCGCCCAAGCTGTTCGAATCGATCCTGCGCGGCCTGCGGGAGATCCCGCATATCGAGATCATCCGGATCGGCTCACGGGTGCCGGTCTTCCTGCCTCAGCGGATCGACGACGAGCTGTGCGAGATGCTCGAGAAGTACCACCCGCTGTGGATCAATCTCCACTTCAACCACCCCAACGAGATCACCCCCGAGGTCTCACGGGCGGTCGACAAGCTGACGCGGGCGGGGCTGCCGGTCGGCAACCAGAGCGTGCTGCTCGCGGGGGTCAACGACTGCGTCCACATCCAGCGCGCCCTCGTCCACAAGCTGGTCGCCAACCGGGTCCGGCCGTACTACCTCTACCAGTGCGATCTCGTGGCCGGGTCCGGGCACTTCCGGACGCCGGTCGGCAAGGGCCTCGAGATCATCGAGGGGTTGCGCGGCCACACCTCGGGCTACGCCGTACCGACCTACGTGATCGACGCGCCCGGTGGCGGTGGCAAGATCCCGGTCATGCCCAACTACCTGATCTCGTACTCGGACCACAAGGTCGTGCTTCGCAACTACGAGGGCTACATCACGACCTACGAGGAGCCCGAGACCTACGCGAAGCACGACAGCCATGTCGTGCGCCTACTGCCTGCGGGAGCGGCCCGAGCCGGGCCAGTCCGGCGTGCACGGGTTGCTCGCGGGCGAGCGGATGTGGATCGAGCCGCGCGGCTTCGAGGAGGTCCACGGCCGGGGCAACACGCATGCCCACCGGCTCCAGGATCCGTCGAAGTGGGTGCCGTTCGGGGTTGGCGCCATCGAAGGCAAGGCGTCCGGTGGCCTGCGGGTTCTCGCCTCCGGTGAGGGCGCCGAGGACGTGGCGCGTCCCGCGTTCGGCCCCGGCGAGGAACCGCGTCCACGCGAGGGCGAACCGACGGCTTCGGCGCACGGAGAGCTGCTCTAGAGGTCACGGGCGAAGGCGCCTCGGAGGCTCCGAGGACCCGTCACGGTTGACTCCGTCGGGGAAGATGAGGCCGCGACGTGCTGCGGGGGACGCCACGGACGACGTCCAGGGCACGTACTGGAGGGCGACCATGGCAACCGACGACGACGCCCTCGACCCATCGCGTGACACGGGTCACGGCAGCGACACGCCTTGCCCGGATGTCGCCGGCGACGACGACGCCCGGTTCCTGCGGACGTTCCAGGCAGTCCTAACGCCGCCGACAGTCCGCAGCCACGGAGGCCGGCGCCGCAGCCCTCCGGTCGCCGCGCGGCCGCGCTCGCGCCAGCGGGCCGGCGCGGGGCAGCGCCGCGGCCCGGTGCGGCGTGCCGCGGCGTCGTCCGGGATCCCGGCCGACAGCGTCTACTCCGACCCCACCTTCCTGGCCAACGCCAAGGCGATGCTCGCCGACCGGAGGCGGATCGTCGGCGGCGTGCCTGTCCAGGTTCTTCAGCGACTGCGTGGCCGTCGGCACTGCGACCCAGTGGTGCTGCACGGGCACGCTCGTCGCCCCGAACGTCGTCGTGACCGCGGGCCACTGCGAGCGTGGCGGGTGCGGAGCACGCATCTTCGTCGGGAGCAACGTCGACAAGCCCCGCGACGGCCGGATCGTCAAGGTCCGACAGAAGGCGTCCAATCCCGGATACAAGCCTCCCCGCGACCAGGACGACATCGCCGTCCTCGTGCTCGAGGATGACGTGACGGGCGTCGCCCCGCGGGCCATCGCGACCGCCGCGGTGCTCGCGAAGGCTCGCTCGGTCCGCGTCGTGGGTTACGGCTACACGGACACGGCCGGCTCGACCGGGATACGGCCTCCGCCGGCTCGTGGACGTGCCGCTCGCCGGGAACGCCAAGAAGTTCGGTGGCGACCCGCGGACCGAGTTCGTGGCGGGCGCCCCGTTCCTCGACAAGGATTCGTGCAACGGCGACAGCGGCGGTCCCGCGTACGTGTACCAGCGAGGCCGCTGGCTGCTGGCCGGCGCCACGTCGCGGGCGACCAGAAGCGCGGTGCGTCCCTGCGGCGACGGCGGGATCTACACGACGGTCGATGCCTACCGCGACTGGATCGGCGGCTTCATGGGGGCGCCCGACCGCAAGCCCCCGGCGCGCACAGGGGCCGCGGCGCTAGGCACGATCAGCAGGCACCGCTTTCGTCATCCGTCGTCACGACCGTAGCGTCGCGAGCCGGCCGAACAGCCGGTCGCCCAGCTCGACGTCACTGTCGCTCAGCTCGATCGCCCCCGCAGCCGCGACACCGGCCCCCGGGCCGGAACGGACCGCGCGTCCACCGCCACGGACCGCGTCGTTCTGGGCCGACTCGATCTTGAACAGGACCCGGCTCTCGACATCGCCGGTCGCATAGATCTCGGGTGAGCGATCGAATGCGAACCGGGCCGCGCTCAGCAACGCCCGCGTGTCACTGCTCAAGGGATCGAACCCCTGGAGCATGCGATCGCATGACTGGGCGGCCGTCGTCGCGACGCCGGTGAACGAGATGACGTCGATCAACGCCTTGTCACGAAGCTCGCGCATCGGCGTGCGGATCAGCGCGTGGACGATCGGCGCGGCATCGGGTTCGAATAGGGTCATCGCATTGACCGGATAAATCGCGATCCAGCGATCCCTGAGCGCGCCGCTCTCTGCCTCGTAACCCGACTCGGCGAGGGCCGCGAGGGCCACATGGACGCGGAGAGCCGCCGGCGGATAGTCGCCCCATGCCCTGGCGTCAGCCCTCTCGGTCGCGATCCGCTTGGGCGGGCCCCCCACAAGGTCCATCAGCGCCGACGTGAACGCGGGACCGCCGGCCAGCGTGCCGTACACGTCGGCGAACATCTCGCCGAGCCACGAGGCCCAGGCAGGGTTCCGGTCCGCGGCCGTCTTGCCCGCCTTCAACCCAGCCGCGAGGAGCGCCTTCAACCGCTTCGTCAGCCGGAAGTCGTCCTCGACGGTGTGGCCCACCTCGTGGCCGAGCAACACGGCGTCCGGCAGGTGGCGGACCTGGTACCACGGCACCCCGATGACCGGGAAGGGGAGGTCGTCGAGGATGGCTCGGTAGCGCTGCCTCGGGAACTCCTCCTCGTCCACCATCTCCGGTTCGTAGGCGATCCCCCGCGACATCTCGAAGGGGCTCCAGCCACCGTTGAGGAAGACCATCGGCGGCTCGCGAACGTCGTCGGGCGCGACCCATGCGGGGTCGACCGCGCCGCGCACGGGCGTGTAGCAATCCCAGACGAACTCGTCCGCCGCTGTCAGGAACGGGCGGAACCAGTCGACATAGCGCTGGCTCAGCTTGGAGCGGAAGAACTCCCAGATCCGGTGGACATCGAGGATCATCGTCTCGATGTCGGCGACGCGATCGTCCGGACCGCCAGGTGACGCGGCGATGTCGTCCAGCTGCTGCGCGATCTTCAACCTGAGGACGTCGAGTGGTCCGGTGACCCTGCGGATCTGAGTGTGATGTTTCGCGAGCGGTTTGTTCGCTTCGCTCTGGGCGCGCCAGTGGGCGAACTCGGTGTCGAGACTCGAGACCTTCGCGCGCAGCGCGGCCAGCTTCCGCTCGTCGGGCCAGATGGCGGTCATTTGGCAGCTCCCCCGATCCCGATGCCTGCGTTCGGTGTCCTCGCAAAGAGCGCGATGGCCGCGACCGCTGCGGCGTCGGGCAGTCCCGCGACCACATCCGACCCCGGCGCCTGCACCCGCCGCGCGGCCGCGCTGGCTTGCGCCATCGAATCGGCAGCCCGGAGGCGCTCGAGCAGGATCCCGTGGCTGTCGGCGGTCGCGTAGGCCATCAGCCCGGTCGCCAGCACCGTTGCGGCGCTCGAGCACATCGAACAGGTCCGACGCGAAGCGGTTGCGCAATACCAGCTGGCGGGCCGCCTCCGACCCGCTCGTCGGGCGCGGCACATCGATCACGACCAAGGGGACCTCGCCGCTTCCGGTGAGGGCGCGCCCCACGAGCGAGGGCGTCCATTCCGAACCGTCCATGGCGCGCTTCGTGAGCGGCCTCCCGAAGTCGAGCGAGACGATGCCGCCGGAGGTGAGCCTGATGCCCGCCGCGAGATGGACGATGGCGGTCGAGGGATCCGAGACATACGAGGCGAGTGCCCCCACATCCGGTGTCTCGAGCAGTTCGACCCGGTATCCGGCAGTGTCGTACAGCCGGTACAGGTCGACGCCGAAGGCGCTCTCGTAGCCGACCGTCGAGCCCTTGACCTGCCGCTCGAAACCGGTCCGGACGAGCACGACCCGTGGCGGGAGCGGCTCCGTGTCGAGCGCCCGACGACGCAGAAGCGGCGAGCGTGTCCTTGCCCAGCGCGCCGTCCTCCGGAAGACCCGCCTCCCGTTGGAATGTGCGCAGCAGCTGCCTGGTCTGGGGGCCCAGGATCCCGTCCGCGACGCTCGGCGCTCCCATCAACCTGGCCATGGTCGCCTGAGCGTACCGGACGTCCTCGATGTCGCTCGAGCGGCTCGATCCGACGCGGGTGACCGATGCGACCCGCGGGTCGAGTGCGATCGGTCCCGACGAGGCGAGAGGCCGCGAGTTCCCACGGGATCGGCGGGAGCAGACGGTGGACGGTCTGGATCGAGAGGTCCACGGGGGCGGCCGCGTCGGCGACCCAGTCGAGCCACGACAGCGAGCCGAGATAGGCCCCATATCGACGCCAGTCGTCGCCAAGACTCCCGATGACTCCCTCGAGGGCGCGCTCGACCGGGGCGTCTGGTTCATCCAGCAGGCCGACGGCCCGGTCCCCGGGACCGAGGTCTGTGACGCGACGCCCGAGCGCTTCGCCATCGGACCCGAACGCCGTCACGTCCAGGGTCGCTCCCCGAGCATCGATCTGCAGGCGGACGGCCGTCACGTTCGGCGAGGTCGCTCCCTGCCCGACCCGAGACTCGGGCTCGGGGGTCGGCGCGGGGACGGTCGCCCCGTGGTCTGCGCCCGCAGCCTGGCCAAGGGCTGTCGTGGCGGCGCCCGTTGGTTGGCCACCGACCGTCGTGGTGCCGCCCGCTGTCGCGCGAGACGAGCGCCGTGTCCGCGGTAGCAGGGCGACGGCCACAGTCACGATCACCGCGAGGAAGACGACCGCCAGGATGAAACCCAGCGCGGGCCAGCGGAAGGGCCACCAGCCGACGAGCCCGTCACCCTCCGGCCAGAAAGCGGGCCCGAAGACGAGGATCGCCACCAGCACGGCGATCGCGACCACGACGCGTCGGGCGGTGGAGTCCGTGCGCTCGGCTTGGTCGGACCCCGGGTCGGGCTCCGGCGGAGCGGGGACTCGCTCGGCTCGGGCGGCTCCCGTGTCGGGCGCCGCCGAGGGGCCGCTCGATCTGGACGTCCGACTCAAGGTCGAGCGCGCGGATCGCAGCCTCCACCTCGGCCGCTGCCACTTGATCCCCGAGGCCCCGCCAGGTGTCTGCGGCGACCCGAAGCGAGTTGGTCGCCTCCTCCCGATCGCCGCGTGCCCGGGCGAGGTCCGCCCGCGCCCCGAGCATCCGTGCCGAGAGGCTCGATCGCGGATCCTGCAGGACGACCGGCTCGACTGCGACGATCAAGGCCTCCGCCTCGTCGAGCCGTCCACGGGCGATCGCCGCCGGCGCGAGAAGGGCGACATGGGCAGCCCGTGCCTCTGGCGAGACCAGATCGGATCCGATCGAGGCCGCGCGCTCGAGCGTGTCTCCGATTTCGAGCGCGAGGTCCGCATCGTCGAGTCGCAGCGCGGCATCGAGCGCATCCCCGAGCGCGGCCCACGCGTCGAGCCGCTCGAGCTCCCCCACCAGGCGCTCGAGTCGCGCCCGAGCCGCGTCGCGGTCGCCCGCGATCCGTTCCACCTCCACGATCCGAAGCCCGGCCAGCGCCTCGTCGACTGGCGTTGTCAACCCGTCGGTCGCACTGCAAAGCTCACGCAACGCGCGCAGATCGTCCGGCGCAGCAAGGTCCTCGAGCGACGGCACCATCTCGAGATCCCGCAGGAACGCGAGCCGCATCGACCCGACCGCTACGCCCCGGAGCGCCTCGAGCAGCAGACCGAGGTACCGCGCCCGGTCGGTCTCGGCGCCGAGCGCGAGGCCCATCACGATCGACGCGATCCGACGCGCCGGCTGCGCGCCGAGCGAGCCCAGCGTCTCGTCCACGATCGTCCCCGCACGAGCGTGGTCGCCTGTCCGCGCGTACCACTCGGCGCGCCGCAGCTCGCCGTCCGTCCAGGCCTCGCCGCCTGCCGCCGGCGCCGCGCTCTGCATGCCATCGATGAACTGGCGTGCCTGGTTCACGTCGCCGCGGCCGCGGAGCTGGACCGTGGCCGACGCGACCAGTGTGCGGCCGACCCCTTCGGCATCATGGCGCGAGCTCCACAGCCCGCGGGCACGATCGAGCTCGTCGAGCGCCGCGGTGTGGATCATCGAGTCGGCGTAGGCCGCACCTCGGATCTCGCGGGCCGTCGCCTCGAGCTCGACCGGGTCGACCGCCGGATCGATCGACGGATCTGGCTTCGTCAGCTCGCCGAGGACCGCGTCGGTGGTCCGGATCGCCTCCGAGGGCCGGCGAGCCTCGAGCTGGGCGCGGGCACGCACGGCATCGAGCCGGAGCTGTTCCGCGGGCTCCATGGCATCCGCTCGAAGCGAGTCGAGACGGGCGAGGGCTGCTCCGGACCGGGCCCAGCGGGCCTCCACATCGGTGGCGAGTAGAGCGACGTCGAGGCTTCCGCGCGAGTTGGGCGCGAGCATCCGGATCCCGGCCTCGTAAACGTCTATCGCCTGGGCGATCCGATCGTTGCGTAGCTCGGTGCGCGCCAGCGCGTGGATGCCGTGGGCGACCGTGCCTTCCGAACCCGCTTGATCGCTCCGAGCCAGCCCCGCCAGTCGGTCCAGGGCGTCCGCCGTCGCTTGGTCACCGTCGGCGGCGCCCGAGCCCACGAGGACCTCGGCGTAGAGCGTGTCGAGCATGGCCCTGTCGACGTCGGTTCCTGCGGCCGACCTCGCGTCGCCGATGTGTTCGAGCGACGACGCCACGTCGTCCAGCCCGTACGCGATGGTCGCCCGGTAGACCGCCAGCTGCATCGGCTTGATGAAACCGCGACCGCCATCGAGCGAGACGGCACCTTCGAGCCGCTCCCGCGCCGACGCCCACGCCGGATCGGTGGAGGGCGCCTCGCGACGCTCGATCTCGGTGACCTCGATCGCGGCCGATTCGAACGCCGCGATGACGGTACTGCCGGGCGCCGCGGGTCTGGCCGCGTCAGCATCACCCGCCACCGCACCCTCGGGCGGGCCTAGACCGATGGCCGGTGGCGCGGCGTCAACGAGCCGGCGGAGCCAGTCCATCCGCCCGAGCGTCCACCCGCGATCGAGCTGCCCCTGCCACCACTCGACGGCGGCCTCACCGTCCCGCTGGAATCGGTGATATGCGGCCTCGGAGATCCATTGCCCCCACTGGTCCGGGTCGTCCCCCGCCCGGTGCTCGTACCAGTCGGCGGCCGCTCCCTGGAGGATCATCCAGGCCGGCCGGTGGCGCAGGACCTCTCGCATCGGCTCGACCACTTCGGGCTGGAATCGGAGCGAATCTCCGTCCATCGATACCCACGAAGCGACCGACGCATAGTCGCGCAGGGTCTCCCACAGGCGATCGATCCCCGGCGCCGCCTCCTGCTCGATGCCGATCGGAAAGGCGGGTTCGCCGAGCCGCTTGGTGGGCGGCATGGCGTCGTCGGCGGGGTCGTCGAAGGCGGGATCTCCGGCCATCGCGCGGGCCAGGTATGGCCCGAGAAGATCATGCGCGATCGACAAGGACAGCCAACGCGGGATCACGCCGTAGCGCAACAGCCATCGAACGCCACGGTCGGGAATGCGGTCCAGGACGCGCTCCACCAGGAACAGCAGATCCGGGGCCTGGTAAGCGGCGACATCATCCGCCGTGAGGTCGGGGCGCTGCGCCACGATGTCGCCGAACAGCGCCAGCTTGAACGGGCGGCCGTCCGACTGGCGGACGATCTCGTCGATGAGGGCGGCGTTCTCGATCCCCCGACCGTGAAGGTAAGCGGCGGCCTGTTCCTCGGAGAACGGCTTGATCTGCTCGACGGATGCGCCAGGGAACGCCGCCGCGAAGCCCGGCGACCGGGCGGCCAGGTCGTACCGCCCCGCGACGATGAGCCGCACACCCGGGTCATCGACGAGGAATGCAAGCCTGTGCCATAGGGCGCTGACGTCGCGCGCGACGGGCAGGACGATCTCCTCGGTCGTGTCGAGGATCAGCACGACCGTCTGGCCGCCTTCCCTCTCCGCCAGGCCGGCGCGAAGTCGACTGGCCACCTGCGGGTCGGCCCGATAGCGGATCGTCTGGAGATCGACCTGCCTCGAGACCCCACCCACCTGGTTCCCGCCGCGGAGGAGCGCGCGATATTCGCCGAAGTCCGCGGCCAGCTTGTCGAACGGCGTCCCGGGTAGCTGATCGCTGAGTTGCAGAGCGAACTCGAGCAGCACAAGCCACGGGTCGGTGCCGACGACGACCGGATCGATGTCGTCGAAGTCGATCCTGGCCACTGGGATCCCCTCGACGACGCACTTGCGCGCGATGAACCAGCGCATCCGCATCGTCTTGCCCATGCCGCCCTCGGCGACGATCTGCACGACGCGGCCGGCGGATCCGTCGAGGAGCGTCGCGATGTCGGCTTCGAGACCGTCGGGCACGAAGAACCGGGCGGTGCGGTAGTAGTCGGTCGCGTAGGCGCCCCGGACGCGCAGCGATCGGGCCAGCTCGTTGGCCCTCGCGCGCAGCTTCGGACCGATGAGACTCGGCCGCTCATCGAGCCCGACGGCGCCGATCACATCCTGGCAGCGGGCAAGGTCGAACTCCGCGTCGGCCGTTCGGTACAGCTCCCCGAGGAGCTCGACAGCTTCGTCCTCGTCGAGGAGGCACAGGTGATAGAGACGCTCGAGCTGATCGTTCGCCTTGGCATAGTGGGCGACCAGCGAGCGGAGCAGCGCGGCGAGATCCGGTGGGGGCGGCTGTGGGCGAGCGGGAAGGCGTCCGTCCGGCCACCAGAGGCCACGGAGATATGGCTGCAGGTCGGGTCGCACCCGACAGCTCCGCGGTCGATGGCCGAACATCTCCATCCGCGGGTCATCGCCGAGGGACTCGAACGACGGACCGTCCTGACCGCGGAGCAGAGCATCGTAGAGCGTCCGATCGAACGTCCTCGGGACTGCGGCCCGCTTGAGAAACGCTTCCTCGACAGGCGCGATCGGCGGGCGCAGGATGTCGTCGAGCGACTCGCCGCTCTTGAGCCGCTCGACGAAAGCTGCGACCGCGGCGTCGCCGACCGTCTCCGCGCTCATCGTCCTTGCACGAACCCGAACAGCGCCGCGAGCCGATTCGGACTCCAGTGGTCCGGGAGGAAATCGGCAGCGCTCTGCATTCGAGCGAGAGAGACCGGGACGCCGCGATGGGCGAAGTATTCAAGGGCCAGCGGTGGGAAGTCTTCCTTTGAGATCTCGTCGACCCGGATGGTCCGCGGATACGGCTGGGCGCCGTCCAGCCAATCGCTGAGGTCATCGCCCTGGATGTCCATGATCAGCCGGACGTTGCCCAGGTCGCCATCGCCCGCCAGACGCAGCAGCCGGCTCCAGAGGCCCGCCCGCGCGTCGAGGGCTACGCCCTGGGTCTGGTCGAGCGCGATCACCAGCGGTTCGGAGCCGGCGGCAGCCTTCAGCGCGGCCGCGAAGCTCTCGTAGATCCTTTCGACGCCGAACTCGAGTCCCGCTTTGAACGGGCGGCCTTCGTCGTGGACGGGCGTGTTCGCCGGTTCCGGCGGTGTCGGCTCTTTGCCTCGTGCGATGAAGTTGAGCTGGTGGTTGAAGCGGTCGAACGCCTCGCGCGGTAGCGGCGCCTGGAGCGGGGAGCCCTGGTCGCCATCCCGGATCGCGCCGCAGGACCGCCAGGAAGTCGAGCGATTTGTTTGGCTCCGGGGTGAGCGTGACGTACCGCACCGTCCGCCCACGCAGGGCGCAGATCCAGAGAGCCTGCTCGATCAGCCAGGTCTTCCCGACTTCCCGCTCGCCGGCCACGAGCGTCAGGCCGTGTGCCTTGCCGTCGAAGAGCTCGGGGTCAAGGCCCAGCCACAGGCTGCGCCGCTCCGGCCCCTGACCGACGAATGTCTCGCTCTCGACGAACTCGCGCGCTGCGAGCGAGACCCGCGGCTGCGGTTCTTCGAGGACCACCACCTGTGCCGGGTCGGCCGAGATGGTCATCGCCGGGAGTGCCCAATCGCGCCGTCCGAGCCCCAGCTGCGCCATGCTCCCGCGGGCTTCCGCCAGCGCCTGATCGAGCGGCGATCCGCGGCCGAGGGCAGCGTAGAACGGTCGCGAGAAGGCCGACGCTGCTTCCGAACGGATGTCACCCTGCATGCCGACCACCGCTCGATATCCCTGCCTGCGGAATGCCTCCACGAGGTTGGCGGATGCCTCGTGCGACTCCGTCGCGGAACCAACGTCCGTACGGCAGGCGTTCAGGATGGCGAGGCGCCCCGTCCACCCGGTCAGGACGTTCAGGATCTCGTCGGCGCTCAGCTCCCAACGGGTCGGCCCGGAACCCATCTTCAGGACGGCTCCGGACCCCGGCAGCATCAGGCCATGCCCGATGAAGTGGAACACGTGGGGACGCAGCTCCCGGTAGGCCGTCACGAGCTCCGCCAGGGTCGGGCCGCGCAGCACCTCGGCGACACCTCGGCTGGCGCGAAGCCCGGGCAGGATCGCCGCGACCTCCTCCTCCCCTGCGATGTCGTCGTCACGGCTGCCGATGACGATGAGCACGCGAAGCGGCCCGGCATCGGGTGCGGGCGCGGCGGCGAACGGTGGCGAACCCCGTACCCACGGGTTCGCCGCATCGAGGAAGAGCCGCTTTCCGCTGGCGTCGGCGCATAGCTCCCACGGCAGCGGTCCGGAGAGCCACAGGACGGATGTCGAGGAACGTGCGAAGACCTGGGCCGGCCGGGGTCCCGACCTCTTGGCGCAGCGCCTCCCATCCCGTGCCCACGGTGCCCGGCGCGACCCGGCGCATGAGGTACTGGCCGATAGCAAGGAAGGTGGGGCTCGGGTCCGCCTGCCCGAGGAGATACGGGATGATCGCGCCCGGGGCGAGCGGTTGGCCGGCCTCGTCTGTGGGTGGGTTTGCGTCTGGCATGGCCGCCGACATCGACGCCTCGGCGATCGGCTCGTCGAACCAGGTGGGGCTGCCGCCGTCCGTGAACAGGCTGACGGGATAGTCCGACCCGGCGGCGGCCGGCTCACCGACGCGGATGACCGCCGTTCTCACCGACCGGACCTCGGGCGCGACGTACGTGGCGATCGGCGTGGGTGCATCGAGCGTCCCCTCCTGGCGCGACGATGCCTCGCAGGGTACGACAGCGAGGGCGTGACGGGAACCCGGGCGCCGCCGCCCGTCGGCCTGCGGCTGTGCGCCGCGCCGCTCGTCGGGTCAGGCGTGCCGTGAGCCGTATCGGGCGTAGTAGTCGGCCGGCTCGTCGGTCGCCTCGGTGTCCGCGGGAAATCGATCCGGATCGAACGGCCGCGAGGCGCGGCGGCGTCGCTCCGGTCGTGAAACGCTCGGCCAGCAGCTCGGTCAGGTAGGGCGCGAGGAGCATGCCGCGGCCGCTCCAGCCGTTCGCCTGCCACCAGCCGTCGAGCTGGCGCGGTCGGGCCGACGAGCGGCTGATGATCGGGAGAGACGTCGTACATGCCCGCCCACTGGCGGATGACGCGACACGTCGGCGAGGGCCGGCGCCTTGCGGGTCATCAGCGTCGCGGTCCGTCGCAGGAAGTCCCACGAGGAGCGCTGCTCGACGCCCGCCGGCTCGTCGGGGTCCACGACGCCCATGACGACCTCGCCGCGAAGGGTCTGGTTGAACCACCCCTCCGTCGGCCGGTAGAAGGTGATGGCAGCCTCGATGGAGCGGCGGACCGGCGCGGTCACGAGGACCTCGCGCCGGAGGGGCCGGTTCGGGGCCGAGACGCCGGCCAGGGCGTTCAACTGCGCTCGACCAGCCGCCGGCGGCGTTGAGGACGGCCTGCGTCGCGATCCGGCCGCGGTCGGTGACGACGGCCTCGACGCCGTGATCGCCTCGCTCGATCGCCGCGGACCGTGGTGTCCGGGACGATCGCGGACCGGCGTTCGGGCGAGGTGCTCGAGGTGGGCCCACACGACGGCGTCGTGATGGACGATCGCGTCGTCGTTGAGGACGGCCCCGGCGACCGGGTCGCCGCCGCGCAGGATGGGCAGGTGGCGGAGCGTCTCGTCGGGCGACAGGAAGCGGCTCGCGACGCCGATCCGGTGGTGCATCTCGACGATCGCCCGCATCCGCTCGACCTCGTCGGCCTCGTACAGGACCCAGGCGTAGCCGAGCCGGTAGAACAGGACGTTGAAGCCGAGCTCGTCGCCCATCCGGTCGTACTTCGCCTGGCAGGCGCGCGCGACGTGGGTCAGCTCCTCGGTCAGCTGCATCGCCCGGATTCGCGCGACGTTGCGGCCGGTCGCGCCGCCGCCCGGGTAGCCGCGTTCGACGATGACGACGTCGCGCACGCCGCGGGCCGCGAGCTCGCGCGCGAAGGCGAGGCCCGCGATGCCGGCGCCGACGATGACGACGTCCGCCGTCGCGGGGCGGGTCGCCGCGATCGAGAAGGTCGCTCGCCGGCGCGGGGCGGGCCATGTGACGTGGCTTCGACGTCGTGGATCGGCCGCGACGAGGTCGCCGAGGCGAACCGGGCTGAGCGGCGGACGCGCGGTCGGGACGCCGGCCTGCCGCCGGTCGATCGAGGCAGGCGAAGGACTGGAGGCAGTACTTGCCCTGGCACGGCCCGGTCAGCGCGCCGGTCCGGCGCTTGACCATCTCCGGGTCGACGTAGCCGGCGGCGCTGCTCGGCGCGGACCTCCCATGCGCGGACGTCCTCGCAGAAGCAGACGAGCGCGTCGCGCGCAGCTCGCGTGGGCGCGGCGTGCGCGATGCTCGCCGCGTGATCGCTCGGAGACGATGGGAGGTGTGACGCCGGGAGTCGCATCGGCCGCGGCCGGCGCGCCCGCTACGTGGCGAGCGCGTGCGCGCCGGCCGCTCGCCCGGTCGCGACGGCTGCCTGCTCGCTCGCCTCGGTCTCGAGGCCGCCCGGCCGCGCCACCGACGACGAACAGAGAGACCACGGACGTCCGTCCCAACGGGTCGCAGACCGGCTCGAGCGTCGCTCCACGACGAGCGACGGCTGCACCGGCCGCGAGGCCCAGGTCAAGGTTCGGGCTGCGGTCGCCGAAGACCACGAGATCGACCGACACGCGGCGCCGGCCGGCAGCGTCCCGGATGACCGCTCCGGTCACTCCGCGCTCGCCTGTCACCGACACGAGCGCCGCAGTCGGTACAGGTCCGGCCACCACGGACGCCCCGGCACCGCGCAGGAGATCGCCGGCTGCGACCAGCTCCGGGCCTTCGCCCACGAGCAGCGCTCGTTCGCCCGGCAGGATCCCCTGGCGGACGGCCCGACCACGCAACGTGCCGCCATGACGCCCGGACGGTCGGCGCCGGGTACGAGTGGGACTCGCTCGTATGAACCCGTCGCCGCGACCACCGCGCCGGCGCGGACCTCGAAGTGGGCGTCTCCTCCGATCGCGGCCACCATCCGTCGTACCAGCCGGTGGCCGCGACGCCCGTCATGATCTCGACGCCTGCCGCCGCAGCCTTCGCGACCAGGCCCTCGAGCGCCTCGAGGCTCCCGTCGCCGCGCGCACGGGGCGCCGCCGCGAACCAGCCGCCCCCCGCCGCCGGCTCCGCCTCGACCACCACGACCCTCGCGCCGGCCTCGGAGGCGCCGATCGCCGCCAGCAGCCCGGACCGACCCGCTCCCACGACGAGCACGTCTGTCGAGGACCGGCCGCCTCGATCGCCCGGGGAGTGCCTTCCGCGCGCCGGACGCAGCCGCCCGCGCCCGCCCATGAACCGCAAGGACGTCGAGGTACCGCTTGCGCAGCCGCCGCGGCCGGAGCAATCGATGGTGGTAGAAGGTCGGTGGGATCCACCGCGA
>CAVYZQ010000026.1:0-29978 GCA_963772995.1 uncultured Chloroflexia bacterium
CAGATCGTGAATGGCACGGTGCGCTCGAAGCCGCTCGAGGTCCTGCCGACGCGGAAGTAGTTGGGCGTCTGGTCCGGCGGCATGAGCTCGGAGATCGCCCGGTAGAAGGCCCGGTGGCCCTTGGCGAACGCGCCGTCGGCCCAGACCTCGCGGAGCCGCTGGGTGAACAGGCCGTTGCGGTCGCCGTCGCGCGAGTACTGGCTGTCCTGGCACCCGGAGATCAGCACGACGGCCGCCCCGACCGCGGCCGCTCGCCCTTCGCGAACGTCTGCTGGAGCGCGTCGTATTCGTCGCGATGCGCCTCGTACGTCCGGTCCTGGACATCCCGCGGGATGAACTTGAAGCGATCTGAGGTGGCGGCGTTGGCCGGCGACGCGGCGTAGAACTGGTCGCGAACGACGGAGCCGCTGTGGCAGCTGTCCGACAGCACCAGGATGCGCACGCCGGGCTTGAACCCCGACCACAGCGCGTACAGCTCGTCGTCGAGGAGCTGACGGTCCCACAGGACCCACGTCTCGTCCTCCCAGTCGGCCTCTTCACCGCTGGGATCCCTGACCTGCCCGCCGTGGCCGGAGTAGGACAGGACGAACAGGTCGCCCGCCTCGAGCTTGCCCGCCGCGCGACGGATGGCGGCCGTGACCGCCGCCGCGGTGGCCTTGCGGGTCAGGAGCATCGACGAGGTGAACCCGCGAGCTGACGTGATCGCGTGCATGTCCTTGGCGTCCGCCTCGCACGCGACCAGCGTGCCGTCCCAGCCCGCGTACTGGCGGGATCGACCGCATTGAGCCCGATGTGCAACCCAATTCCTTTGGCCGTACTCATGTCGATCGCTCCACCTTCAGGGACGGATGGCCGTAGTACTGGTAGGCGAGGAACGTCGACGAGGCGGTCTCGGGCGACGTCAGGAACGACGCCCGCTCGAGGCGTAGCGCCTCCGCCGGCGAGGCGCCCGCGAACACCCGCTCGTAGAAGCGCAGGCCGATGTCCTTGGCGGCCGTGTCGTCGATCGACCACAGCGGCGCGATGACGGCGGCCGCGCCCGCGTACAGGAAGGCCGCGGCCATGCCGGCGTAGTCGCCCAGCACCTGGTGGCCGCTGCCGACCTGGCAGGCGTTCAGGAAGACGAGCGGCGTCCCGGGCAGGGGCTCGAGACCCATGACCGTGTTCTCGTCGAGGAACGTGCCATCGGCGAGGAGGATCCGCGGTTGGACGGCGCCGCCGGTGCCCGGCTCGGCGTACGTGCCATGGACCGCGAAGTGGATGACGTCATAGGCCGGCGCGTGGGAGAGGCACTCGAGCACGGCCTGGTCGACGGCCTGGATCGGATCGGCCGCGAACGTCGTCCTCCATGGCGTCGGCCTCCGCCTCGGCCTCCTCGAGCGTCGCGGGCCCGGTGAAGACGCCCGAGATGACGGCGATCGTCGCCGACGCCAAGTCGGGCCGGGGGCGGGACCCGCGGCGGTGGCTCGCCGATGACCCAGCGAGCGACGTTGGCCTGCGCTCCCAGGAACCGGGGTGCCTTCGGGTCCACCAGGGCGACCGTATCGGGCAGGACCGCGAGCTCCCACGGGATGTGCGCCTCGGCCGACAGGATCTGGATCGATGGCGGACGCGGCGCGGTCGTCGCCGCGACCTGGCTGAAGACGTCCCAGAACTGGTGCGGAAGCTGCCGGGCGATCTGGTGCCCGATGCCCACCAGCGCCGGTCGCAGCGACGCCTTGCCTTCATTGGCGTGAACGGACGCGATGACGCCCTGCAGGAACTCCTGGGCGCCGCTGCCCAGGTCGATCGGCAGTGCCGTCGAATCCGGGCGGACGCCCATCCCGTCGCGAGTCAGCAGCTGCAGCCAGAACGACCCGCCGGATTCATCCTCCTGGTGCTCGATCGTCACGGTCAGATCGGGCGCTTCCTCCCCGCGCGGCGTCGACAGCGTCGCCGGAGGGCGCGGCTCGGTCGGCTGGAGCGCGGCGAGGCGCGCAGCGTCGTCGACCACCGCGATCTGGCGGGTGGCCACGCCCATGACCTGGCCCTCGACCGAGTAGGTGGCCCGGATCTGGCGGCCGCGTACGGGTCTGTCGGTCGCGACAGCCCGGAGCTGCACGACCGCCGTCGGATATGGCTTCTCGGCGGTGACGTCCAGGTCGATCCGCCACGGATCCGGACCGGGGTCGACCCGTTCGAAGCCGTCGGCCAGCAGCTGGATCGTCAAGGTGTACGCCCCGTGGCTCCAGGCCGGTCGGACGATCGGGGCGGCGTCGACGTCGGCGTCCGGCTCGGCCGCAAGCCCGACATCGAGGTCGAACGGCGTCGAGGCCACGACGGCGTCCGGTGCGTCGAGATGGGCGTAGGAGACGCGGGGTGGATCGGCGCCGATGGCCGGCGGTGGCGCGGCAGCGGCCATCGTGGGGTGGCTCGGCCGCGCTCGGCTGCGGAGGGACTCGAGGGCCCGCTGGACGGCGGTGGCGCGGCGGCGGCCCGGCGGCGGCTCGGCGGCGCTCGCCTGCGGTAGTGGCTCGGGCGGCTGGGCGGCGGTCGGCGCCCGCCGACGGCGCCGGTGGCGATGGCTCGGCGGCGTCGCCGCCGGGCGCGCCCCGCCCGAAGACCCTTCCGACCGCCCGCGTCACCGTCCCCCGACGGCACCCGGCAGCACCGTCCAGACCGCGGCCGACCTGGCATCGGCCGGCACCGCTCCGGCCTGCTGGGCCACGATCAGCGCTCCGAGCCCGATGAGTGCGCCGCCGATCGCACCGAGGATGGTGCCGCCTCGACCGGCCACGGCCCCTCGCAGCGCCACGACGATCGCGATCGACCCCACGACCGCCATCCCCGTCCCGACGGCACCCGGGACCGTCGTGAACGGGTTGCCTCCCGAGATCTGGAGCCAGCCTTTGGAAGGAGGACAGTCGGCCGGATCCTTGCTGATCGCGATCTGGTACAGCCCCTGGACGGTGACGGGTTGGGCTGCGAGATCGACGGTCCCGGTCCAGCTGCTTTCGGACGTCTCGGCCGGTTGCGGCACCTCCACGCTGGTGGGCCAGAACCACGCTGCGATGTGGAGCTGCCCAAGCGGTCCGGGACCACTTGCTGTCAGCTCGATCGTTTCGTCGCTCGACACCTTGATCGCGCGGTCGGGCGAGCTCGCCAGGTCGAGGTCCTGCCCGTCGATGGTGTACTGGCAACCCCCAACGGCAGCCGCCGGGGTGGCGAGCAGCACCGCGCCGACGACGGCCAGGAACAGCGCCGCAAGGCCGGACCATGCGATATCACGCGGACGGATCGCCCTCACTGGCGTCATCGATGCGACGCTCCTCCCCGTTCGACCGGAGGTCGAGCGTCCAACCTAGACGAGCGCATGGACCACGTCAACGAGATCCGAGGTTGGATGCCGGATCAGGTTGATCCGATGATTCGGACCAGCAGCGCGAAGCCCTGGGCGATCAGGCTCATGGTCATCAGATGGGCAGCGAGAAGGCCCGGCGCACCGGCTGGTGATGATGGCGGTCACGATCCCGAGCTCGGCGCTGTGGAGTCGGCGGCGACGTGCTCGATCGGCTGATCGAGCGTCAAGCGACACGGCGCGCGGTCAGCCTTGGGCTGGCTCTGCTTGTCGTCGGAACGGTCGGCCTCGTGTGGGTCTGAGTCTCAGGATTCGTCGAGCTCCGGAATTCGAGCCCGACCGACCCGATCGCCCGCTGGCGCCCATCGAGCCACAGGTCGGCGAGGACGCTCTGGCGAATCCCCTCGCCGATGTCGTTGAAGGTCGCCGCCGGCGCCGAGCACCTGATCGCGTGGCGTCGGCTATCGGCCCGAAGACTGCTCAGATGTGCGTCGAAGCCGTCGCGTCGAGCCCTGATGATGCCGGTCAGTGGCATCACGATCTTGTCGACGCGTCCACCTGATCGGATCCAGGCATAGCCCACTGAGGGCCCCGGTGCGCGGCCCCACATCTTGCTGCTGCCCAGGAATGCCTCCAGGCGCGCGTCCGGGTCGTCGTCGAACCCGCTCGCCGAGATCCACGTCCAGCGATCCGGCAGGCGGCGGCCCCAGTAATGCGTTACGGCGCCGGGTCGATCGAGCGGGATCTCGCGGTCACCGATGGCCATGATCCCGTGGAAGATCGCTCCGGGGCGGACGACGACCTCCATGTCGAATGGATGAAGCGGGCCGAACCAATCCGGTCGAGGGAGCACGCGATCGTCTCCAAGGTCCCAGTCGATCGCCCATCGGACGCCTTCCACCGCTCCGTGCGAACCCGTCGCCGAGAAGCTCGCGTCTTCGATCGTGACGCCATCGGCGTCCGCGTTCCAGGTCCGGGTCGTGTGATGGATGACCGG
This sequence comes from uncultured Chloroflexia bacterium, assembly GCA_963772995.1. GTDB lineage: Bacteria > Chloroflexota > Limnocylindria > Limnocylindrales > CSP1-4 > SPCO01. The sequence goes on from CAVYZQ010000026.1 coordinate 4,335, forward strand.
CCCGACGACGCCCGCGTCCCAGGTGCCGACGCGAAGCTCGGCCTCGCCGCGCTGTCGCCTGACGATGTAGTCGACGATCGCGCCGCCACCCGCCCAGGTCGCCTTCCAGAACCAGTACCCGAGGGGCGCTCCACGCGAGGCCAGGTCGTGCATGCCCGGGATGCTATCAGCGGCTACCCCGTTCCACTGCGACCGCCGCGAGGTCCGCGACGGACTGAAGGACCGGGCGCAGCCCGGGATCGATCGGCTCGTCGTGCGCAAGCGCGAGCACCCCAAGCACGGAGTCCGTCCCGCCACGGGTCACCACCAGCGGCAGGTGACTGCGCAGGGCCGGCCCGCCCGGCACGGTCGGCAGGACATCGAACGTTGGGGTCGTCTCGTGCATCGTCCGTGCGATCGGGTGACCTGGGCGGGCGATGGCTTCGGTCAGTCCTGCGGCGGCGCCGTCGTCGAGTCCGAAGCTGGCCGCGATCGCCAGGGCGCCGTCCTGGCCGGGGACGACGATCGCGGCCGACCCGACGTCGTTGCCCGCGATCGGGTCGAGCAGCGCCTGGAGGGTCGGCTGCAAGCCATCGACATGGGCGATCGCGTGTCCGCCGGCGATCAGGATCTGGCGTGCGGAATCGTCGGACATGTGGCCTCCGGGCTCGTGCGGTCGTTCTTGATCGTAGGCGTGCGGCCGATCACGAATGCCGCGGTCGCCGTCCCTGGGTCACCAAGAGCCCGTCTGATCCGGCCTCACGCACCTGCAGGGATCACGGCTTGCCGCGTGAAGCGCGGGATCTGTCGATGGCGCCCGCGGCAGCGGAGAGAGCGGCGCGACGGGCTGCCTCCTCCGACTCGTAGACGACCTCGGAGACGCCGGCAACAGCGACTCGCCGCTCCGGCTCGATCAACACGGCCTCCGACGACCAGCCGCCCGCCGGAGCTTGTGTCGTGGTCAGGATGATCGGGACTCCGCGAGATGATTCCTCGTATTCCATGCTGGCACCATAGCGAGGTGTGGGAGGGTCGACTGGCAATGACAGCTCCGCCGACCCTCCCGACCCCACGCCGGTGAGCTAGCCGCGCTCGTCTAGCAATTGCCGCCGGGCCCACCGTACCAAAGCGTTTCGCTCCACGGCGGGGCATACAGATCGACTTCGGCCGTGTAGCAGTTCGGCCATCCCTGCGATGGGGTCAGGTTCGCGTCGATCATCGCGCCTCCCTGTGGCGGCCAGTAGCCGATGTTGCGCTGGTATGCCGCGTGCTGCCAGCCCTGGTTCGCGAAGGCGCCACTGCCCATCGCCGGGAAGCTCGTGGTGCCCACCGTTTCGCCGCCATAGTCGATCTCTGTCGCGTGTCCGGCGAGGGCGCCACCCTGGTACAGCGAATCGGGGTAGTAGCCGATGGCGTTGCTTCCCTGGGTGCCGTTGTAGTAGAGCCACCAGCGTCCGCCGGTGTGCCAGTAGCGCCAGCTCGATCCGGTACTGCGGGCCGTTCGTGACGCTGATCGGGCCGACGACCATGGCGGGCGCGAACGACGGCGAGATCTGGACGAATGCCCCGCAGGTCATGTTGTAGCAGCCGGTCGACGAGTAATCGTCAGCCGTCCAGTACGTGAACAGGTGCGGCTGCGCGTCTCCGTAGAAGGCGGGATAGACCTGCCACCCACACTCGAGAGTCTGCAGGTTCGCTCCGCCACCGCCCACATACCAATGCTGCGAGAGCGAGAAGATCTGGTTGGCACCGATCCCCGGGCGCCAGATGTTGAGGAAGCTGTGGCCGCCGCCGTTGTTGACGTTCTGGTAGGCGTGGGCCCAGCGGTGCGTCGCTGGAACCGTCGGCGGCTCAGCATTGCGAGGGGGGCGGCCGGCGCCCCTCGGTCCCTTTTCCATGTACGCCCGGAGCGTCGGGAATCGGGTCATGTCCTCGAGCGTGACCCGTCGCATCGGGATCGTGCCCTCGGGACACTGCATGACGTTGCCGTGCGGGTCCTTGCGACCCGCCCGAAGCGGCGAGCCCGTCGCCACATCCTCCCGGTCGTCCTTGTTGGCGCGGGCCGACGCCGACCGCGGCGACGCGTCCCCTTCGAGCGGCGGAAGGTCGGGTGCTTTCGGTATGGCTGCCTTGACCCCACGGAGCGCGGGTTGCTGCTCGACCGGGATGCAATCGAAGATCGCTCCCGTCTCGTCCTGGAAGCTGTGCGCCGCTTCCACCTTCTCGTACAGCCCGAGGATGTGTCCCTTCATGTCGGCAAAGGCTTCTTCGTGCGCCACGCGGCTCGCGGCCCGTGCCGCGAATTCCCCATGCTCCGAGGTTCGCAGCGATGCGACATAGGCGCTGAGTGAGGTGATCCCTTTGGGTGCGGGCATGATGTCCCCCTGCGTCCAAGACGCTTCGCCTGCCGGGAAGCGTCAGCGAACGATCGACCACCATGGCTTCGGCCCCTGCCGCCACCACGCATCGGCCGACCATCATCCGCTCAGGCCATAGGCGCCTCCACGCGCGGTCGACCGATCCCCCCATCGTCGGCGCGATGAGCCGCGTCTCGTCACCCAGATTGTCCCCACTCGGTCAAATGCGTCTTGCTCGCAGCCCCATGCGCCAGCGCCGGCGTCGACCACCAAGGGTGACGGCCGGCCCATCGGCCGGCCGTCGCGCCAAGAGCGATAGAGAGAGTGGATCAGCGGGGGCTGGTCGCCGTCGAGCGGCCGTTCGTGGCCTTGGCCTCGGTCGCGCCAAGGCCGTCCGGATAGTCGCTGCCCGCCGACGGATAGTCGGTCGTGGCCGAGGGCGAGAGGCTCGTGTCGGCCGGATGCGCCATGGGCGCCGTCGGAGCCGCGGTGAAGGCCACCGGCTCCTCGAACTCGCCACCCGAACGCTTCGCGCCGAGCTGCTCGTTGGCCCACGTGGCGGCCCGGCTCAGGCGAGTGCGGATCGCCTCGGCGTTCATCAGCGCCCAGCCGGCCGCCGCGACGGCGACGCCGGCCACGACGAGATACGGCCAGCGCGCGCGACGGGGCTTGGCCAGGCCGACCGCGGTCGCGGCGCCCAGGACGGCCTTGCCCACGTCGACCTTGGGCATGTCGATGTCGGACAGGTCGATCTTCGGCAGCTTCATGTCCTTGAGGTCGATGTTCGGCCGTTCGAAATCGGGCAGATGCAGATCCGAGCGGCGAACGTCCTTGACGGGTGACTGCATGGTGTTGGCTCCTCGTGCGGGGAGTCCCACGGTAGGTGGCGCCACGGATCAGCCGGGTCAGCGTCTGTCGTGTCGCCTCGCAACGACGTTGCACTCCGGGTCGTCGGCTGCAATGTCCGTCACGGCCGGTTGGGTACCCTAGTTGCAAGACGTACCGGAGGATCTCCGCCATGACGACCACCGATCGGGCGATCGAGACCAAGGGCGCCGGGCAGTATGCCGACGTCAACGGGATCAACCTCTATTACGAGACGCACGGCCGTGGCCGGCCGATCGTCCTGCTCCATGGCGGGCTCGGGTCCGGAGAGATGTTCGGGCCGCTGCTGCCGGCGCTGGCGGCCGGCCACCAGGTGATCGTCCCCGACCTCCAGGGCCACGGCCGGACCGCCGACATCGACCGGCCGATCGACACGCGCCTGATGGGCGACGACATCGCCGCGCTCATCGGGCATCTCGGCCTGGGCCAGCCGGACGTGGTGGGGTATTCGCTCGGCGGCGGCGTCGCCTTCTTCACCGCGGTCAGGCATCCCGAGGCGGTTCGCAGGCTCGTGATGGTCTCGACCAACATCCGGCGCAATGCGATCTACGCCGACATGTTGGCCCAGCAGCTCCAGGTCGGGCCGGCGGCGGCGGAGTTCATGAAGGACACCCCGATGTACCAGGGCTACCAGCGCGTCGCGCCGCGACCGGCTGACTTCCCGCAGCTGCTGGGCAAGATGGGCGAGTCGATGGCCAAGGACTTCGACTTCAGCGACGAGGTCCGCTGGCTCAAGGTGCCGACGCTGTTCGCCTGCGCCGACGCCGACATGTTCCCGCCGAGCCACGCGGTCGAGGTGTTCGAGCTGCTCGGCGGCGGTCAGCGCGACGGGGGCTGGATGGGCGAGGGCCGGCCCGCCGGCGGGCACGCGCTCGCGATCGTGCCCGGCGCGACCCACTACAACATCTGCACCTCGCCGGCGCTGGCGGCCGCCGTGCTGTCCTTCATCGACGCTCCGGAGGCGTAGTCGGCGCGACGCCAAGCGCGTCGCGGAACGAACCGGGAGATCAGCGATGGAGATCGACGTCAACGGGACCCGGCTGTGGTTCGACGTCGATGGGCCTGCGCTCGTGCCCGATGGTCCCGGGATGCGGGAGCGGCCGACGGTCGTGCTCGTCCATGGCGGTCCGGGTTCCTATGATCATTCCTACTTCAAGCCCGACTTCGGGCGCCTGACCCGGTCCGCTCAGGTCGTCTACCTCGACCTGCGTGGACACGGTCGCTCGGCGCCGACCGCGGTCGACGAATGGACCTTCGACGCATGCGCTGACGACGTCCGCGCCTTGTGCGACGCGCTCGGGATCGCGCGCCCGATCGTGTTCGGCCATTCGATGGGTGGCTTCGTCGCCATGCTCTACGGCGCGCGGCACCCGGGGCACGCCGGCGGGCTCATCCTGCAGTCGACGATGGCTCGCTTCGACCTGGGGCGCCTCTCCGACGGCTTCCGGCGCTTCGGCGGCGACGAGATCGCGGAGCTCGCCCGGCGCGACTACGCCGGCGAGCCCATCGCCGACGCCGAATGGGATCGCGTGTTCGCCACGTTCGGGCCGCGCGTGCCTGATCCCGAGCAGCTCACCCGCCGGATCAGGACCGTGGAGCTTGGCCGGCGGGGCATGGACCTGATGCGTCGCTTCGATGTCGTCGGCGAGCTCCGCCGGATCGAGTGCCCGACGCTGGTCTGCGTCGGCGAGCTGGATCCCGTGACGCCCGTCGATGCCGCTCGCGAGATCTTCGCCGGGTTGGCGGCGGGCGTCGGGCAACTCGAGATCGTCGAACGGGTCGGCCACTTTCCCTGGCTCGACGACCCCGATCGCTTCTGGCCCGTCATCGAAGCCTTCGTCCTTGCGCAGACGTCCCGCACGTAGGCCGGCCCCGCATGAAAGCGCCCCGGTCTCGAGACGAGACCGGGGCTTCGATCGCGGCGCCATCACGGCGCCGTGCGATCCGATCAGCTGGTCGGTTGTCGGCGTCCCTGGCGCGTGGCCTCGGCACCGCCGACGAGGAGCGCCGGCACGAGGGCCGCGAGCGAGACGAGGCGCGGGGCGCCGGCGAGCGCCAGGCCGCCGGCCAGCCCGATCGATGCGCCGGTGATGAGCCGCAGCGTCGTGTCGGGCATGCCCTGGAGCGTCGTCGTCGTTCGCACCACGCCGACCCGGGTCCGCTCCACGGCGACCGGCATCTGCTCGGCCACCTGCCCGACACCGCTGCGCGCGGCCTCGAGCACGTCTGGCACGCGATCGATCGCGTCGCCCACCGCAGTGCGGATCTGACCGGCGGCCGAGCGCGTCTCGTCAAGCATCTCCGTATCGGCGTCGCGGACGCCGTCGGTCGTTTCAGTGGTCGTCTCTGTGACCTTGGTCTTGGCTTCAGCGATCGTCATACGATCTCCTTGCAGGGGCTTGGGACTGATGACGCGCGGGAACGCGGGACCGCCACGATGGAGGCGATCGCGACCCCGTGGTCGATGTGCGCGGCTCGAACCAGGGGCGGTCGTGGGTAGCGGACTGCGGTTCGGCTGCGGCGCGCATCGATCACGGTCGCCGGGCGGCTCATCCCACCGAAGGGGTCGTCGCCGACGTCATGCATCGAGTGGCTTCGGTCGATCATCTCCATCGGGGGTGCAGTCCTTCCGAAAGGCTTCGCAGACCACACCGCCGATCTGGCAATCATTTCTGTGAGACCATCGTCATGGTATGGTATATTGTGGATGATGTCAATGGAACGGCCCAGATCGCTCGCTGCCACGCTTACGCCGACGTCGTACCTGGTCCTGGGGCTGCTGGCCCGCGAGGGGCCGTCGACGCCGTATGAGCTGAAGCGCCATGTCGCGGCGACCATCGGCCATTTCTGGTCGTTCCCGCACGCGCTCCTGTACAAGGAGCCGGCCCGCCTCGCCGGCCTCGGGTTGCTGACCGAGGAACGCGAGCTGGATGGCCGGCGCCGGCGGCTGTTCACCATCACGCCGGCCGGTCGCGAGGCCCTTCGGGCGTGGCTCAGCCATCCGGCGCGGCAGCCGACCGAGCTGCGCGACCTGGCCCTCCTCCAGCTGTTCTTCGCCGATCTCGAATTCGACGGCCGCCACGCTGGCCATCGCGGAGGAGCAGCTGGCGCTGCACCAGCGCCAGCTGGCCGGGTACGAGGCCGATCAGCGGTTCGAGAGCGGGCCCGACGGCCGGACCGGGATCAGTCGAACGGTCCAGCATTGGCGCGGCGTGACCCTCCGGATCGGGCTGCTCTACGAACGGGCTGCGGTCGAGTTCTGGGGCGAGGTGGCGGCCGGCGTCCGCAGCGGCGACGACGTCATATCGCGCAGCGCGCTCCCCGGGATCGCGCCTGGCGCGTGATCCGTTGTCACCGGCGTTGACGCACCCGCCGGGTGCCGCCCGCCGCCACCACCGAGAGCGAGACCAGGACCAGGGCCGCGCCGGCCAGGACGGCCGTCGGGAGGCCATCGCCGGCCGGAGCGGAAGGAGCCGTCACCGCTGCCTCGGCGACTGGATCCGCGCTTGAGACGGGTCCTGCCGCGCCAAACAGCGCCTCGGCTGCCGAAGGGCTCGGGGTCGCCGGCTCGAGAGCAGCCTGGCTCGCGACCGGGGTCACCGTAGGTCTTGGAGTCGTCCGCGGCGTCGGTCGTGGCGTCGGCTTGGCGGTGGGTTTGGCAGCGGGCCTCGGTGTCGCCGGCGCCGGCCGCGCCGCCTTCGCCACCGGCTGGACCGAGACCCATTGACCCTCCCAGGCCATCCGGACGCCCGCGTAATGCCATGGCGTGAAGAAGCCCCTCAGCTGGGCGGGCGTGAGCCTCGTGTCGGGCCGCATGTCGTAGCCGTAGCTCCGGCTCTGGAGACCCCACAGCGGCCCGACGACCCGCACGCTCGTGACGCTGAACCGGGTGGTGACGGCCGGGTCGGCGGTCGCGCTGAAGCCGGTCAGGACCCAGGCATGGTTGCCGTGCGACACGGTGATCCCGACCGGCAGGTTGGTCCTGCGCAGGTTCGTGACCGCGGAGCGGAGGGCCGAGTCGAAGCTCCCGCTGCTGGTGAGCTGATACCGGCCGTCGACGTATCGTCGCAGCCCGGCCGCCCAGCCCGCCGGATCGACCCCATCCGACACCGGGATCGCGTACCGGTTGTGAGCGCGCATGTAGTCGAAGTAGCGCTGCTGGGACGACCTCGAATGGTCGGTCGAATGATCGGCGATGTTCCGGATGATCTGGACGTCGGCGGCGGTGCACCACAGCCACGTCTTCTGGGTCGTGAACACGCCCGTTCGGTAGAGATCGATCCCGCCGGTCCAGCGGGACAGCGCATCGACGTCCGTGGCGGGCACCACCAGCCGGCCCGCAAGGAGGAGCGCGGCGAGCGCGGCAGCAAGCGTGAGCCGGACGGTGGAGCGGCTCCGGACCGGGCCAGGCATCGAGCCTATGGTCGCTCGGATCGCCATTGCGCGCCACTCGCGAGCCTCCACGGCGGTCGAGCCGCTAGCCCGCCCGGCCCTCCGGCCACGTGCCCATGACCTGGCGCAGCACCGCGAATTCGCCGACGTGATAGGCGTTGTGCTCGCCGACGATCCGGACCTCGCGCAGGATCGTGTGCCCCGGTGTGTTCGGGATCGTGGCGAACAGGTCCGTCGCAGGTTCGGCGACGATCGCCCGGAGGGTGGCCACGTCGGCCCGGAAGCCGGCGATCGTGGCGGCGAGCTGGTCCGCCGTGGCGGTCGCGTCGCGGGCCGGCCAGAAGTCGGTCGGCCAGTCCTTGTCGACGTAGGCGCGGTTGACGATGTAGTCGAGGATGTCGGCCTGGGTCAGCCGGATGTGCTCGAGCAGGTGCCAGGGCGTGTACTGGACGTTCGGCGGGAACGCGTTGATCGCGTCGTCGGGGAAGTCGGCGACAGCCTCGTCGTACGGCATCCGGGCGCCGACCCCGTCGAGGAAGGCGATGAGCTGACGGCGCAGTCGGTCCGTGTCGGTATCGGTCATCGGATCCTCGGCGGGCGGGTCTGGGCAGCGCCATCGTGACCCATCGGGGCGCGAACGGCGAGGGTGGCGTTGCGGAGCAGCTCTCGATGACCGGGCTGCTGGACACGGCCGGCCTGCCCGGGCGTTAGCAGAGGCTCGGACGCCAGGCGGCCGGCTCGCGCGCCCCATGCCGGGAACTGGTGCGGGCAGGAACCACATAGGACGATCGGGGCTTGCGCGGGCAGGACTTTCGGCTACCGTGGCGACATGTCCCGCAATCTCACAATCGCCCTCGGCGTGCTCCTGTGGGTGAGCTTTGCCGTCGTCGCGCTGATCCACGTGGCCGTCGGCGAATGGATCGTGCCGGTCCTTGCCGTCGTCATCGTGGCAGCCATGGTCGGCACCTATCACGCCCGTCGGAGGGCCGCCAGGGCTTCGTAGCCCGGTCGCTCGCCGGACCCAGCGCATTCGGGTGTCGCCAGCGACGCATCGAGGTGCGCGCCGAACGCCTCGGACTCGACCCGAGCCGTCGCCTCGATCGAGGGCGTCCGCCCCACGACCCGGATCGCTCACCGCTGGGCAGGCTGACGGCCTGATCCGCGCGCCTCGCTCACGGCGTCTCCGCGGCTGGCCTGTGACGCGGCTGGCTTGACCGTACCATCGGTCGACCGATGAGTATCCGGAGGTGGCGACGTTACACCTCCAGATCGGCCATCCCGACCGGTCGCGGACACAGGAGGCTCGAACCATGGACTACACCCTCGAACTGATGGTCGTTCCGGTCACGGACGTCGACCGGGCCAAGGCCTTCTACCTGGACCAGCTCGGCTTCGAGCTGGAGGTGGACTCGACCATGGGCCCCGACTTCCGGGTGGTGCAGCTGACGCCGAAGGGCTCCGCCTGCTCGATCGCCATCGGGACCGGGATCAGCCAGATGGCGCCGGGCTCGCTGCACGGCCTGCACCTGTGCGTCGAGGACATCGAGGTCGCCCGGGCCGAGCTGGTCGAACGCGGTGTCGACGCCAGCGAGCCGTTCCATTTCGGCGAAGCCGGCCAGACGCCGGGCTTGCGGCTTGCCGCGTGAAGCCCGGGATCTGTCGATGGCGCCCGCGGCAGCGGAGAGAGCGGCGCGACGGGCTGCCTCCTCCGACTCGTAGACGACCTCGGAGACGCCGGCAACAGCGACTCGCCGCTCGGGCTCGAGCAACACGGCCTCCGACGACCAGCCGCCCGCCGGAACCTGTGTCGTAGTCAGGATGATCGGGACTCCCCGGTACGATTTCTCGTATTCCACGCTGTCACCATAGAGCCAGGATGTGGGAGGGTCGACTCGTAACGACCGCTCGCGCCGACCCTCCCGGGACCCCGCGTCGGTGAGCTACCCGCGCTCTGTCTAGCAATTGCCGCCGGGCCCACCGTACCAAAGCGTTTCGCTCCACGGCGGGGCGTACAGAACGACTTCGGCCGTGTAACAGCTGGGCCAGCCCTGCGATGGGGTCAGGTTCGCGTCGATCATCGCGCCGCCCTGTGGCGGCCAGTAGCCGATGTTGCGCTGGTATGCCGCGTGCTGCCAGCCCTGGTTCGCGAAGGCGCCACTGCCCATCGGCGGGAAGCTCGTGGTGCCGACCGTTTCGCCGCCGTAGTCGATCTCTGTCGCGTGACTGGCGAGCGCGCCGCCCTGGTACAGCGAATCGGGGTAGTAGCCGATGGCGTTGCTTCCCTGGGTGCCGTTGTAGTAGAGCTACCAGCGTCCGCCGGTGTGCCAGTAGGCCAGCTCGATCCGGTACTGCGGGCCGCCCGTCACGCTGATCGGGCCGACGACCATGGCGGGTGCGAACGTCGGCGAGATCTGGACGAATGCCCCGCAGGTCATGTTGTAGCAGCCGGTCGACGAGTAATCGTCAGCCGTCCAGTACGTGAACAGGTGCGGCTGCGCGTCTCCATAGAAGGCCGGATAGACCTGCCACCCACATCGAGCGTCTGCAGGTTCGCTCCGCTACCACCCACATACCAATGCTGCGATAGCGAGAAGATCTGGTTGGCACCGATCCCGGGGCGCCAGATGTTGAGGAAGCTGTGGCCCCCGCCGTTGTTGACGTTCTGGTAGGCGTGGGCCCAGCGGTGCGTTGCCGGGACCGTCGGCGGCTCAGCGTTCCGAGGGGGGCGGCCGGCGCCCCGCGGCCCCTTCTCCATGAAGCCCGTACCGTCGGGAATCGGGTCATGTCCTCGAGCGTGACCCGCCGCATCGGGATCGTTCCCTCGGGACATGCATGACGTTGCCGTGCGGGTCCTTGCGACCCGCCCGAAGCGGCGAGCCCGTCGCCACATCCTCCCGATCGTCCTTGTTGGCTCGGGCCGACGCCGACCGCGGCGACGCGTCCCCTTCGAGCGGCGGAAGATCGGGTGCTTTCGGTACGGCTGCCTTGACCCCACGGAGCGCGGGTTGCTGCTCCACCGGGATGCAATCGAAGATCGCTCCTGTCTCGTCCTGGAAGCTGTGCGCCGCTTCCACCTTCTCGTACAGCCCGAGGATGTGTCCCTTCATGTCGCCAAAGGCTTCTTCGTGAGCCACACGGCTCGCGGCCCGTGCCGCGAATTCCCCATGTTCCGAGGTCCGCAGCGATGCGACATAGGCGCTGAGTGAGGTGATCCCTTTGGGTGCGGGCATGATGTCCCCCTTCGTCCAAGACGCTTCGCCTGCCGGGAAGCGTCAGCGAACGATCGACCATCGTGGCTTCGGCCCCTGCCGCCACCACGCATCGGCCGACCATCATCCGCTCAGGCCATAGGCGCCTCCACGCGCGGTCGACCGATCCCCCAACATCGTCGGCGCGATGAGCCGCGTCTCGTCACCCCGATTGTCCCCACTCGGTCAAATGCGTCTTGCTCGCAGCCCCATGCGCCAGCGCCGGCGTCGACCACCAAGGGTGACGGCCAGCCCATCGGCCGGCCGTCGCGCCAAGAGCGATAGAGAGAGTGGATCAGCGGGGGCTGGTCGCCGTCGAACGGCCGTTCGTGGCCTTGGCCTCGGTCGCGCCAAGGCCGTCCGGATAGTCGCTGGCCGCCGACGGATAGACGGTCGTGGCCGAGGGCGAGAGGCTCGTGTCCGCCGGATGCGCCATGGGCGCTGTCGGAGCCGCGGTGAAGGCCACCGGCTCCTCGAACTCGCCACCCGAACGCATCGCGCCGAGCTGTTCGTCGGCCCACGCGGCGGCCCGGCTCAGGCGGGTGCGGATCGCCTCGGCGTTCATCAGCGCCCAGCCGGCCGCTGCGACGGCGACGCCGGCCACGACGAGATACGGCCAGCGCGCGCGACGGGGCTTGGCCAGGCCGACCGCGGTCGCGGCGCCCAGGACGGCCTTGCCCACGTCGACCTTGGGCATGTCGATGTCGGACAGGTCGATCTTCGGCAGCTTCATGTCCTTGAGGTCGATGTTCGGCCGTTCGAACTCGGGCAGATGCAGATCCGAGCGGCGAACGTCCTTGACGGGTGACTGCATGGCGTTGGCTCCTCGTGCGGGGAGTCCCACGGTAGGTGGCGCCACGGATCAGCCGGGTCAGCGTCTGTCGTGTCGCCTCGCAACGACGTTGCACTCCGGGTCGTCGGCTGCAATGTCCGTCACGGCCGGTTGGGTACCCTAGTTGCAAGACGTACCGGAGGATCTCCGCCATGACGACCACCGATCGGGCGATCGAGACCAAGGGCGCCGGGCAGTATGCCGACGTCAACGGGATCCACCTCTATTACGAGACGCACGGCACGTGGCCGGCCGATCGTCCTGCTCCATGGCGGGCTCGGGTCCGGAGAGATGTTCGGGCCGTTGCTTCCGGCGCTGGCGGCCGGCCACCAGGTGATCGTCCCCGACCTCCAGGGCCACGGCCGGACCGCCGACATCGACCGGCCGATCGACGACCCGCCTGATGGGCGACGACATCGCCGCGCTGATCGGGCATCTCGGCCTGGGCCAGCCGGACGTGGTGGGGTATTCTCTCGGCGGCGGCGTCGCCTTCTTCACCGCGGTCAGGCATCCCGAGGCGGTTCGCAGGCTCGTGATGGTCTCGACCGGCATCCGGCGCAACGCGATCTACGCCGGACATGTTCGGCCCAGCAGCTCCAGGTCGCACCGGCGGCGGCGGAGTTCATGAAGGACACCCCGATGTACCAGGGCTACCAGCGCGTCGCGCCGCGACCGGGTGACTTCCCGCAGCTGCTGGGCAAGATGGGCGAGTCCATGGCCAAGGACTTCGACTTCAGCGACGAGGTCCGCTGGCTCAGGGTGCCGACGCTGTTCGCCTGCGCCGACGCCGACATGTTCCCGCCGAGCCACGCGGTCGAGACGTTCGAGCTGCTCGGCGGCGGTCAGCGCGACGGGGGCTGGATGGGTGAGGGCCGGCCCGCCGGCGGGCACGCGCTCGCGATCGTGCCCGGCGCGACCCACTACGACATCTGCACCTCGCCGGCGCTGGCGGCCGCCGTGCTGTCCTTCATCGACGCTCCGGAGGCGTAGTCGGCGCGACTGCCAAGCGCGTCGCGGAACCGAACCTGGATGCGCGGCGATGGAGATCGACGTCAACGGGACGCGGCTGTGGTTCGACGTCGATGGGCCCGCGCTCGTGGCGGATGGCCCCGGGATGCGGGAGCGGCCGACGGTCGTGCTCGTCCATGGCGGTCCGGGTTCCTACGATCATTCCTACTTCAAGCCCTACTTCGGGCGCCTGACCCGGTCCGCTCAGGTCGTCTACCTCGACCTGCGTGGACACGGTCGCTCGGCACGGACCGCGGTCGACGAATGGACCTTCGAAGCATGCGCCGACGACGTCCGCGCCTTGTGCGACGCACTCGGGATCGCGCGCCCGATCGTGTTCGGCCATTCGATGGGTGGCTTCATCGCCATGCTTTACGGCGCGCGGCACCCGGGGCACGCCGGCGGGCTCATCCTGCAGTCGACGATGGCTCGCTTCGACCTGGACCGCCTCTCCGACGGCTTCCGGCGCTTCGGCGGCGACGAGATCGCGGAGCTCGCCCGGCGCGACTACGCCGGCGAGCCCATCGCCGACGCCGAATGGGATCGCGTGTTCGCCACGTTCGGCCCGCGCGTGCCTGATCCCGAGCAGCTCACCCGCCGGATCAGGACCGTGGAGCTCGGCCGGCGGGGCATGGACCTGATGCGTCGCTTCGATGTCGTCGGCGAGCTCCGCCGGATCGAGTGCCCGACGCTGGTCTGCGTCGGCGAGCTGGATCCCGTGACGCCCGTCGATGCCGCTCGCGAGATCTTCGCCGGGTTGGCGGCGGGCGTCGGGCAACTCGAGATCGTCGAACAGGTCGGCCACTTCCCCTGGCTCGACGACCCCGATCGCTTCTGGCCCGTCATCGAAGCCTTGGTCCTTGCGCAGACGTCCCGCACGTAGGCCGGCCCCCGCATTGAAGAGTAAAGGTCTCTAAAAGAGAAATGAGCTTCCGATCGCGGCGCCATCACGGCGCCGTGCGATCCGATCAGCTGGTCGGTTTGTCGGCGTCCCTGGCGCGTGGCCTCGGCACCGCCGACGAAGAGCGCCGGGCACGAGGGCCGCGAGCGAGACGAGGCGCGGGGCGCCGGCGAGCGCCAGGCCGCCGGCCAGCCCGATCGATGCGCCGGTGATGAGCCGCAGCGTCGTGTCGGGCATGCCCTGGAGCGTCGTCGTCGTTCGCACCACGCCGACCCGGGTCCGCTCCACGGCGACCGGCATCTGCTCGGCCACCTGCCCGACACCGCTGCGCGCGGCCTCGAGCACGTCTGGCACGCGATCGATCGCGTCGCCCACCGCAGTGCGGATCTGACCGGCGGCCGAGCGCGTCTCGTCGAGCATCTCAGTATCGGCGTCGCGGACGCCGTCGGTCATTTCAGTGGTCGTCTCTGTGACCTTGGTCTTGGCTTCAGCGATCGTCATACGATCTCCTTGCAGGGGCTTGGGACTGGCGACGCGCGGGAACGCGGGACCGCCACGATGGCGGCGATCGCGATCCCGTAGTCGAACCTGTGCCCGGCTCGCGCCAGGGGCGGTCGTGGGTAGCGGACTGCGGTCCGGCTGCGGCGCGCATCGATCACGGTCGCCGGGCGGCTCATCCCACCGAAGGGGTCGTCGCCGACGTCATGCATCGAGTGGCTTCGGTCGATCATCTCCATCGGGGGTGCAGTCCTTCCGAGGGCTTCGCAGACCACACCGCCGATCTGGCAATCATTTCTGTAAGACCATCGCTATCGTATGGTATATTGTGGATGATGTCAATGGAACGGCCCAGATCGCTCGCTGCCGCGCTTACGCCGACGTCGTACCTGGTCCTGGGGCTTCTGGCCCGCGAGGGGCCGTCGACGCCGTATGAGCTGAAGCGCCATGTCGCGGCGACCATCGGCCATTTCTGGTCATTCCCGCACGCGCTCCTGTACAAGGAGCCGGCCCGCCTCGCCGGCCTCGGGTTGCTGACCGAGGAACGCGAGCTGGACGGCCGGCGCCGGCGGCTGTTCACCATCACGCCGGCCGGTCGCGAGGCCCTTCGGGCGTGGCTCAGCCATCCGGCGCGGCAGCCCGACCGAGCTGCGCGACCTGGCCCTCCTCCAGCTGTTCTTCGCCGATCTCGAATCGACGGCCGCCCGCTGGCCATCGCGGAGGAGCAGCTGGCGCTGCACCAGCGCCAGCTGGCCGGGTACGAGGCCGATCAGCGGTTCGAGAGCGGGCCCGACGGCCGGACCGGGATCAGTCGCACGGTCCAGCACTGGCGCGGCGTGACCCTCCGGATCGGGTTCCTCTACGAACGGGCTGCGGTCGAGTTCTGGGGCGAGGTGGCGGCCGGCGTCCGCAGCGGCGACGACGTCATATCGCGCAGCGCGCTCCCCGGGATCGCGCCTGGCGCGTGATCCGTTGTCACCGGCGTTGACGCACCCGCCGGGTGCCGCCCGCCGCCACCACCGAGAGCGAGACCAGGACCAGGGCCGCGCCGGCCAGGACGGCCGTCGGGAGGCCATCGCCGGCCGGAGCGGAAGAGCCGTCACCGCTGCCTCGGCGACTGGATCCGCGCTTGAGACGGGTCCCGCCGCGCCAAACAGAGCCTCGGCTGCCGAAGGGCTCGGGGTCGCCGGCTCGAGAGCAGCCTGGCTCGCGACCGGGGTCACCGTAGGTCCTGGAGTCGTCCGCGGCGTCGGTCGTGGCGTCGGCTTGGCGGTGGGTTTGGCAGCGGGCCTCGGTGTCGCCGGCGCCGGCCGCGCCGCCTTCGCCATCGGCTGGACCGATACCCATTGACCCTCCCGGCCATCCGGACGCCCGCGTAATGCCATGGCGTGAAGAAGCCCCTGAGCTGGGCGGGCGTGAGCCACGTGTCGGGCCGCATGTCGTAGCCGTAGCTCCGGCTCTGGAGACCCCACAGCGGCCCGACGACCCGCACGCTCGTGACGCTGAACCGGGTGGTGACGGCCGGGTCGGCGGTCGCGCTGAAGCCGGTCAGGACCCAGGCATGGTTGCCGTGCGACACGGTGATCCCGACCGGCAGGTTGGTCCTGCGCAGGTTCGTGACCGCGGAGCGGAGGGCCGAGTCGAAGCTCCCGCTGCGGGTGAGCTGATACCGGCCGTCGACGTATCGTCGCAGCCCGGCCGCCCAGCCCGCCGGATCGACCCCATCCGACACCGGGATCGCGTACCGGTTGTGGGCGCGCATGTAGTCGAAGTAGCGCTGTTGGGACGACCTCGAGTGGTCGGTCGAATGATCGGCGATGTTCCGGATGATCTGGACGTCGGCGGCGGTGCACCACAGCCACGTCTTCTGGGTCGTGAACACGCCCGTTCGGTAGAGGTCGATCCCGCCGGTCCAGCGGGACAGCGCATCGGCGTCCGTGGCGGGCACCACCAGCCGGCCCGCAAGGAGAAGCGCGGCGAGCGCGGCAGCAACTGTGAGCCGGACGGTGGAGCGGCTCCGGACCGGGCCAGGCATCGAGTCTATGGTCGCTCGGATCGCCATTGCGCGCCACCCGCGAGCCTCGGCGGCGGCTCGAGCCGCTAGCCCGCCCGGCCCTCCGGCCACGTGCCCATGACCTGGCGCAGCACCGCGAATTCGCCGACGTGATAGGCGTTGTGTTCGCCGACGATCCGGACCTCGCGCAGGATCGTGTGCCCCGGTGTGTTCGGGATCGTGGCGAACAGGCCCGTCGCGGGTTCGGCGACGATCGCCCGGAGGGTGGCCACGTCGGCCCGGAAGCCGGCGATCGTGGCGGCGAGCTGGTCCGCCGTGGCGGTCGCGTCGCGGGCCGGCCAGAAGTCGGTCGGCCAGTCCTTGTCGACGTAGTCGCGGTTGACGATGTAGTCGAGGATGTCGGCCTGGGTCAGCCGGATGTGCTCGAGCAGGTGCCAGGGCGTGTACTCGACGTTCGGCGGGAACGCGTTGATCGCGTCGTCGGGGAAGTCGGCGACAGCCTCGTCGAACGGCATCCGGGCGCCGACCCCGTCGAGGAAGGCGATGAGCTGACGGCGCAGTCGGTCCGTGTCGGTATCGGTCATCGATCCTCGGCGGGCGGGTCTGGGCAGCGCCATCGTGACCCATCGGGGCGCGAACGGCGAGGGTGGCGTTGCGGAGCAGCTCTCGATGACCGGGCTGCTGGACGCGGCCGGCCTGCCCGCGCGTTAGCAGAGGCTCGGACGCCAGGCGGCCGGCTCGCGCGCCCCATGCCGGGAACTGGTGCGGGCAGGAACCACATAGGACGATCGGGGCTTGCGCGGGCAGGACTTTCGGCTACCGTGGCGACATGTCCCGCAATCTCACAATCGCCCTCGGCGTGCTCCTGTGGGTGAGCTTTGCCGTCGTCGCGCTGATCCACGTGGCCGTCGGCGAATGGATCGTGCCGGTCCTTGCCGTCGTCATCGTGGCAGCCATGGTCGGCACCTATCACGCCCGTCGGAGGGCCGCCAGGACTTCGTAGCCCGGGTCGCTCGCCGGACCCAGCGCATTCGGGTGTCGCCAGCGACGCATCGAGGTGCGCGCCGAACGCGTCGGACTCGACCCGAGCCGTCGCTTCGATCGAGGGCGTCCGCCCCGCGATCCGGATCGCGTCACCGCTGGGCAGGCCGACGGCCTGATCGGCGCGCGTCGCTCAGGCCGTCCCCGCGGCTGGCCTGTGACGCGGCTCGCTCGACCGTACCATCGGTCGACCGATGAGTATCCGGAGGTGGCGACGTTACACCTCCAGATCGGCCATCCCGACCGGTCGCGGACACAGGAGGCTCGAACCATGGACTACACCCTCGAACTGATGGTCGTTCCGGTCACGGACGTCGACCGGGCCAAGGCCTTCTACCTGGACCAGCTCGGCTTCGAGCTGGAGGTGGACTCGACCATGGGCCCCGACTTCCGGGTGGTGCAGCTGACGCCGAAGGGCTCGGCCTGCTCGATCGCGATCGGGACCGGGATCAGCCAGATGGCGCCGGGCTCGCTGCACGGCCTGCACCTGTGCGTCGAGGACATCGAGGCCGCCCGGGCCGAGCTCGTCGAACGCGGTGTCGACGCCAGCGAGCCGTTCCATTTCGGCGAAGCCGGCCAAACGCCGGGGCTCGACCCGGAGCGCCGCAGCTACTCGACGTTCGTCACCGTGCACGATCCCGACGGCAACACCTGGCTGATCCAGGAGGTCAAGCGCGACTGGGTCCTCAAGCAGGTCAAGCGTGACGAGGTCGCCGCGTGACCGATCCGGTCGCGGTCGCGTTCGCCGGTGGGGAGACCGCCTTCGCGGCCCTCACCGAGCGATACCGGCGCGAGCTCCACGTCCACTGCTATCGCATGCTCGCCTCGTTCGACGAGGCCGAGGACGCCGTCCAGGAGACGTTCCTCCGGGCGTGGCGGGCGCGCGAGTCGTTCGACGGCGGCGCGCTCGTCCGGGCGTGGCTGTACCGGATCGCGACGAACGTGTGCCTCGACAGCCTGCGACGGAACCGCCGCCGGTTGACGACGATGCGGTCGCTCAACGAGGTGTCGTGGCTGACGCCCTACCCGGACCGGCTGCTCGACGAGATCGCGCCGTCCGAAGAGGAGCCCGACGCGGTGGTCGTCGAGCGAGAGACGATCGAGCTCGCCTTCCTGGCCGCCCTGCAGGTCCTGCCGCCCCGGCAGCGTGCTGCGCTCATCGCCCGCGACGTGCTGGGCTGGCCGGCCAGTGAGACCGCCACGGCGCTCGACACGAGCGTGCCCGCCGTGAACAGCGCCCTCCAGCGGGCACGGGCGACGATGCAGGCGCACCTCCCGGCGCGACGCACGGACTGGTCGGCGGGCGAACCGAGCGAGGCGGAACGAGCCCTCGTCGGGAGCTTCATCGATGCCCACGAACGTGGCGACGCGGCCCTCGCCATCTCGATCTCGGCCCAGGATCTGCGCATCACGATGCCGCCCTACCCCTACCTGTACGAAGGGCTCGACGTCATCGGGCCGCTGATCGAGCGGGCCCTGTCCGAGGGCGATTGGCGGTTGCTTCCGACCGTGGCCAACCGGATGCCGACGGCGGCCAGCTATCTGCGGGCCCCGGGCGACACGATCCACCGGCCGTTCAAGTTCGATGTCCTGCGGGTCGTGGACGGTCGCATCGCCGAGATCACCACGTTCGGGCCCGAGCTCTTCCCGCAATTCGGCCTGCCACCCACGCTCTGAAGCGCAGGCGGCAGGCCGGGCGGTTGAACCTACGTAGACGGACAACCCGAGACATCGATGGCGTAGTGGTCCACGTGGACGGTGCCGTCGGCACCGAGAACGTATGTCGTTTGCTCGTGGATCCGCACCGGACCCTCGAAGGTATTCGCGATCTGCGAGACGGTGAACGTGCCGCCCGGCGTGGCCTGGACGCTGGTCGCGCTCCGGATCGCCGCCTCCCAGACGCCCTTTGACGTGTCGAGGAACGTCACGGTGTACGTTCCACGGGAAGCGACCTGAAAGTGGAACACGCCGTCGCCCATGTCGATGCGAGTGAATGAGCCTTTGGTCCAGAACCTGAAATCAGCAAGGTCGCCGCAGATGTTGACGACCCCGAGATCGGCCCCGGTGGTGACGAACTGCTGGTGGACTACGTCCGGCCTGGCTGCCAGGGTCTGGGCCGGGAAGGCCGCGACCGCCATCATCGCGAAAGCGATCGAGACGATGCGGAAAGCGCGACGAATCGAATGCATCGTGTTCTCCATGCAAAAGCGTTCAGCGAGCAAGCCGTTGCCAGCTCGGTAGATCCGCCCGACCGAACCCGGACACGTCCGGGAGCGCGAAGCTCGCTATCGGCTCCTTGCCGAGCGGATCGAGCGTCGCGACGATCGGTTGACCGCCGCCCGAGCGCCCATCCACGGCTAGCACGTGACGAGCATCAGGCGACCATTGCGGGTTGAACCAGTCGCCGACGTCGCTGATCGGGTGAGGATCGGATCCGTCGGCAGCGGCGACCATCACGCGAGATCGGTCGCCGCTCTTGTTGAGATACGCGATGAACAGGCCGTCAGGCGACCAGGTGGGGCCGATATCCTCTCCAGCTGCCGAGAGGGCGCTGCGCTCCGGCGCCCCGTCCAGCCCGACAGCCAAGAGATCGCCATAGTCGGAATCGACAGTGTCGGACTGGATATCCGCGGAGAAGAGCAGGATGGTCGCGTCGGGCGACCACTCGGCGGAATTGAATCCGTAGATCGAACCGGTCGTGACGAGCCGCTCGCCCGTGCCATCGATCTGGATGATCGCGAGCCCGACGATCGGCTCGGAGCCCTTCACGAATGCGATCGTTCGACCGTCGGGAGACAAGGTCGGGCCCCAGTTCGACGGTGGACCCGAAGTGACTTGGCGCTGTACCGAACCGTCGACCGCGGCGATGAAGACTTGATCCATCTTGCCGACGGTCCTGGAGGAGACGATGAACCGGCTGTCCGGCGACCAGGTGATCGGGCTGGGGCTATGGACGTGCGCGTCGATGACGATCGCGTGGCGTCCGTCGGCGTCCGCGACCATCACGTCCCCCCACTCCTGCCAATTCGGGATGGAGTTCGGTTCTGGTAGACGCTTGAACGCGATCTTGGTGCCATCTCGCGAGAACGCCGGGAAGCCATCGATCCGCGGATCGAGCGTCAGCTGGACGCGGCCGGAACCGTCAGGGTTGGCCGTCCAGAGATCTCCGTCGGCGATGAACGCCACCGAGCCCGGGGCTGCGAGACCGAACGGCGGCGGCAACCGACGCTGCGAAGCGACGATGGCCACCCCAAGGGCCACAGCGGCCAATAGGATCATGAGCAGGATCGGGACCAGCCACGGCGCCGTCTGGAGCCGTGTCGTGAGTCGCATGGGAACCCAGCGCTCGGGAAGTCGCCATGCCGGGAGCGGTCGCTGGCGTGACGTACGGGCAAGGGCGGCGTCGAGCACCGCGTCGGCGTTGCCGGCATGGGCTCGGTCTTCGAACCAGTCGTCCATCAGGCGGTCGAAGGCTTCGTCGGATCGGAGGTCGCGGCTCACGCCTTGCCCCCTTCGCCGACAGGTCCCGTCCGGGCGTCCGCGTCGAGCGCGGCCCGCATCGCCTGCATCGCCCGATGCAGGCGTGACCGGACCGTGCCGGGCGGCAGGCCGAGGACCTCGGCGGCCTCCTCCGGACGAAGGCCGAGGTGGTAATACAGGACGAGGACCACCCGTTGGTCGACGTTGAGGCGCCGGAACCCGCGCTCGAGCTGGTCGCGATCCATCAGCAGGCCGACGGCGTCCGGTTCCGCGGCGTCGAACGCCGGGAGCTGGACCTCGCGCGTGCCCAGGCGCCGACGTCCGCGTGCCTCGCGATGGCACTCGTTCACCAGCAGCCGATGCATCCAGGCCTCGAATCGATCGGGGTCGCGCAGACCGCGGATGTGTCGCCAGGCGGCGACGAGCGCCTCCTGGGTGGCGTCCTCGGCCGACGCTTCGTCGTGGAGGATCAGCCGGGCGATGACCAGGAGCCGACCGACCGAGACGCGCGCCAACTCACTGAACGCGTCGTGATCGCCGCCCATCGCCCGCTCCACGAGTTCCCGCTGCATCGGGCCTCCGTGTGGTGCGCGACCAACCTGGTCGTGCTACAGCCTATGAGTGCGATGGGGCGCTGGCTATCTCCGGAATTGTTGACGGCGAGCGTGGCGGCCAGCTGGCCGTGCCCCTGGTTGATTGCCGCCGACGCTTTGAGCGTGGACGCGGCGCAACAGACCCTGTTGCCACGCCGCCATCCGGTGCCTATGCTTCGACCGGCCGTCACGGCAGCCCGGCCACCTTGCCCAGAGGCAATCAAAACGGCCGCCCAGGCCACAGCCGCCATCGCGCACTCGCCGCTCCTCACCCATCGCAGGCGACGCACAAGGGGGATGGAGGGACCGGATCGTGATCCGCCATCGCGGCATGCTCGCGCTGCTCGTCGTCGCCGTCGTCGCCGCGGCGTGTGGCTCCGATACGACGACGCCGAGCCCATCGACCGAGGACTGGTCAGCGCGGCGCCCACGTCAGAGCGCCCGCGTCCGCGTCGCCCGCAGCAGCCCCTCGCCGTCGCCCAGCCCGACGCCCGCGGCGACTCCGAAGGCGGTCGCGACCCCAACGGCGCTCGCGAAGGCGCCCGCCCCGACCCCGAAAGCCACCCCGGTCCCATGGCAGTCGTTCACGTCGAAGCGCTACCACTACAAGATCAAGTACCCGCCCGGCTGGGTCGCGACCCCGGCGGCGTCGGCGTCTCCGACCAGTTCGATGGGTTCGATTGGCCGTATGTCTACATCGAGCGGGACCTCGTGCCGACGGGCAGCATCGTGTCGATCGCGAAGACCGTGACCACGACGTCGCGTACTGGAAGAGCCACTTCCACGCGACGGTGACGTCGAACACGCCGATCAAGATCGCCGGCTGGTCCGGCCGGTTGCTGACGTTCCGCGGCACCGACAACGGCCAGACCGTGTTCTTCCAGCACGTCATCCTCGGCAAGGGGCGCGTCGGCTACTTCCTCGACATGTCCGGGCTCAACACGTCGACCGTCGTCGACCGGGCCCTGTTCAAGCAGATGTACACGACCTGGCGCCCGACCTGACGGTGTTCAGCCGCGGGCGGCGCGAGCGAATGGTCAGCCCGCATCCGCGAAGAATTGCAGCAACACAGGGGCGAGCACATCCGAGGCCGGGCCGTGGCCCTGTCCGTCGAGCGTCCCTGCCGACGCATCCGGCAGGACCGCTGCCAGGGCGCTCGCGCCGTGCCGGATCCATGGCCGGCTCGCGCCGCCGTCGAGCACCAGCGTCGGTGTCGCGACGGACGCCCACCGCGCGAGCGGGCCCGGGTCGTCGGTCATCAGGCCGTCCATGATCCTGGCGTCGTACGGGATCGTGTGGGCCATCGCCTCCATGGGCGGCCAGCCCGGTGACTGGCGCATCCGGTCGATGACCGGGGTGGGACGAGCGGTCCCGTGGTCAGGAAGTACGAGACGGCCTCGCTGGCGGCCGGCCCGACCAGCTCGTCGAGGGGCGAGACGTAGTCGTCGGGGATCGGCGGGCGGGTGTCGTCGACCATCAGCGGCGGCTCGTAGAGCGCAAGCCTGGCGATCGGCACGCCGGCCGCGGCCGCGCCCAGGGCGAGCACTGCGCCCGACGAATGGCCGAATACGAACGCGGAGCCGCCGGCCGCGTCG
This sequence comes from uncultured Chloroflexia bacterium, assembly GCA_963772995.1. Taxonomy (GTDB): domain Bacteria; phylum Chloroflexota; class Limnocylindria; order Limnocylindrales; family CSP1-4; genus SPCO01. The sequence goes on from CAVYZQ010000026.1 coordinate 27,158, forward strand.
ACCAGCGCGGCGAGGTCCTCGACCTCGCGCTCGACGGCGTAGGGTGGTGTGTCCGTGCTGCGCCGCGGCCACGCCGGTCATAGGCGATGACCGTCAGCTCGTCGGCCAGGCGCGAACAGAAATCCTCCGACGGCGCCGCGGTTAAACAGCGCGCCGCCGACGATGACGGCGACGGCCCGCGTCCGCTCCGTCAACGCGATGGTCGTCCCGTCCTTTGATGGAACGGTTTCCATGCGCGTACCGTACCGGTGGAGCGCGGGCCGATGGGTCAGTGGGGCGAGAAGCGCCATGGACGCTAGGAGCGACTCAGCACCGACAGGATGTTGCCGGCCGGGTCGCGAACCACGCGATCAACAGGCCGTTGCCGCGGCGATGCCCTTGGCGTCGGTCTTGATCGAGTCGCTGTCGTAGCGCTCGAACTTCACGCCGACCGCGGTCAGCTCGTCGACCGCCTGGTCGACATCGTCGACCGGGAACCCGAGGACCGTGAAGACGGCCGGCTTCTGATCCGGCTTGGGATAGACCGTGACCGGGGGCCCGCCCTTGCCGTGGATCTCGATGATCCCCGGCTCGGACGAATCCCGGACATCGAGCCCGAGTGTCTCGCCGTAGGAGCGCTTGGCCTCGTCGATGTCCGGACCGCGAAGGTCGAGAACATCTCACTGTTCTTGAGCAGCGTCGGGTCTTGAGCATGGAGTCCCTCCGTGTGCGTGGGGCCGGTCCCGGGCTGGTGCCGGCGCGAAGCTCCATGGTCCCCCGACCGGGGTGCCGCCCGCATCAACGAGCCTGCGCCCGGGTGCCGAGTCCGTTACATCCGCGTCGCAGGCGTCTTCAGACTTCCCTCCGCACGACGACGACCCCGCCCGGCCCGAACTCGACTGCCGCGACGCCGCCCCGCCAGGGTGTCGCCGTGGACGCGCGACCGTTCGGACGGACCGGCATCGACCTCCCGGTCGTCGGCCTCGGCGCCTGGCGGGTGTTCGACCTGCCGCCCGCCGCCAGCCCACGGCCGACGCCGTGGTGGCGACCACGCTCGACGCCGGGGCGACGGTCGTCGACAGCTCGCCGATGTACGGCCGGGCGGAGGCCGTCCTCTCGGCAGCGCTCGGCGGGCGGCGACGGGATGCGTTCGTCGCGACGAAGGTCTGGACAGCTCGGTCGCCGACGGACGGAACATTTCCCCGACAGCTCGGCTGGTACGCCGGACGCATCGACCTACTCCAGGTCCACAACCTCGTCGCCTGGCGCGAGCACCCTGAATGGATCGAGCGCGAGCATGGCGTGGGCAACGTCCGCTGGCTCGGCGCGACGACCTTCCAGCCCGACACGTTCGACGCGCTGGAGCGGGTCATGCGATCCGCCGCGTCCATGCGATCCAGGCTCCACTCAACCCACGCGAACGCGAGGCGGAGGTGCCGATCCTGCCGCTGGCGCAGATCTCGGTCTCGGTGTGGTCGTGATGCGTCCGTTCGGCGAAGGCGGCCTGCTCCGCCGGCCATTCCCGGACGAGCTCGCCAAGGCCGGGCTCGGCGGCTGGTCCAAGGCGCTGCTCCGCTGGACGCTTGCCGATGCGCGGGTGACCGTCGCGATCCAGCCACGGCGAGCGCCGAGCACGCGGCGGCCAACGCCGCCGTCGGATCGCTACCACCGCTCGATCCCGAGCTGCGCGAAACGATGGGGCCTGGCCGGCGGCTGACCAGGCTGCCGGCCATGGTCAGATGGTCCGCGAAGCACCGGATCGGTGGAGGTGAGCGATGAAGATCGGGCGATCGTCCGCAGGGCTGGACCGGCGAATACGACGGCTGGGACGCGCTCGACGCGTGGCGGCGGACCACCGAGGTCGCCCGCCAGGCCGACCGCTGGGGTTCGAATATCTGGCTGTTCGACCACTTCCATACGGTCCCGCGACCGACCGACGAGATCACCTTCGAGTCGTTCACCTCGCTGGCGGCCCTGGCCGCGTTGACCGACCGCGTCCGTCTCGGCCACATCGTGACGTGCACCGCCTTCCGCAACCCGGCGCTGACGGCCAAGATGATCTCGACCATGGACTCGATCAGCGGCGGCCGGATGGAGCTCGGGATCGGTGCCGGCTGGAAGCGCGATGAGTGGCTCGCCTACGGCTACGGCTTCCCGGAGACGAAGGAGCGGCTGGCACGGCTGGCTGACGATCTCGGGGTCATCACGGCGATGCTCGCGGGCGACAGGCACCAGCACGCGACGTACGAGGGCCGGCTCGCCAGGGTCGAGGACGCGATCAACGTCCCCAAGCCGATCCAGCAGCCGCGCGTCCCGATCATGGTCGGCGGCAACGGGCCCAACGTCACCTGGCGCCTGGCCGCCCGCCACGCCGACGAGCTCAACCTCGACGGCATGACCCCGGCCGAGGTGCGGACGCGCTGCCGATCATCGCCGGCCGGTGCGAGGAGATCGACCGCGATCCGGCGAGCCTGGCCGTGTCGGTCCACATCTGGAAGGTGCGGTTCGGGATCGGCGGGGCGGCTCGGACCGATCTCCTCGGCGCCTATCGCGACGCGGGCATCAGCCGGGTGATGGGCCTCGACGACGCGACCACGACGACCGACGACGCGCTCGAACCATGGCCGAGGACGCTCGAGTCCGCCGGCGTCGAGCTCGGTCAAACGTCTCAGTCGGCGTCCTGGCCTACCGGTGCGGGAGCCACGTTCTGGTTGAGGTGGAGCAGGTTGGTCGGGTCGTAGCGGGCCTTCATCGCCGCCAGCCGGTCCAGGGTCGGGCCCGGAGCGCGGTGGAGGGTTGCCGTCAAGGCGGGCCCGAGCGTTCGCTGGCGCCACAGGTCGTC
>CAVYZQ010000027.1:0-25653 GCA_963772995.1 uncultured Chloroflexia bacterium
CGGTCGGCGCTCGAGGCGACCTCTGCGACCCTGAGCACGCGATCGTCGGGGTACGTCCTCGACATCCCGGGCGGCTCGCTCGACGTGGCGCAGTTCGAGCGCCTGGGCGGGCTCGGCCGGCAGGCGCTCCGGGCCGGCGACGCCACGGATGCCCGGCGGCTGCTGGGCTCCGCGCTCGCGCTGTGGCGCGGCCAGGCCCTCGACGGTCTCGATGGCGAGGGCTTCATCCGCGCCGAGCAGTCGCGCCTCGAGTCGCTCCGCCTCGCGACGACGCTCGGGTCGGATCGACGCCGACCTCCGGCTCGGGGGCGCGGCCGAGGTCGTGGACGAGCTCGAGGGGCTGGCTCGGGAGCATCCACTGGACGAGGGCATCCGCGGCCAGCTCATGGTGGCGCTGTACCGGACGGGCAACCAGGCGGAGGCGCTGGCGGCCTACGGGGACATCCGTCGGGCGCTCGCGGAGGAGCTCGGCCTCGACCCGTCGCGCACCCTGCAGGATCTCGAGGGCTCGATCCTGCGCCAGGACCCGTCGCTCGACGTGTCGGACGGCGTGGCGGAGGCGCATCCGGCGCCCGGGCCACGGGCGACGGCACCGGCCCTCCGCCTCGTCGAGACGGGGGACGTCTGCCCGTTCGTCGGCCTCGCGACGTTCGGCGTCAACGATGCCGACATCTTCTTCGGGCGCGAGCGCCTCGTGACCGAGATGGCCGCGCGACTCGCCGAGCACGGCTTCCTCGGGGTGATCGGTCCGTCGGGCAGCGGCAAGTCGTCGGCGGTGCGGGCCGGGCTGGTGCCGGCGATCGAGGACGGCGTCCTCGGCGACACGCGCTGGGTGCGCGTGATCCTGCGGCCCGGCTCGGAGCCCATGCGCGAGCTCGATCGGGTCGTGTTCGCGGCCCTGGACGAGTCGCAGCGGTCGATGCTGCCGGCCGGGCAGGACCCGCTCGTCGCCGCCGCCTCGGTGCTGCCCGAGGGCACGCGCCTGCTGGTGATCGTCGACCAGTTCGAGGAGGTGTTCACGAGCGTCGACGACGCCGGCGCACGGTCCACGTTCATCGGGTCGCTGCTCGCCGCTTGTCGAGCCGGGACTGCGGCCGTGGTCCTCGCCCTGCGCGCGGATTTCTATGGTCGCTGCGCAGAAGACGCGGCGCTCGCGGAGCAGCTGGCAGGGAGCCAGGTCCTCGTCGGGCCGATGGGCCGCGACGAATACCGCTCGGTCATCGAGGGTCCGGCCGCGGGTGCGGGACTCACCGTCGAGGCGGCGCTGGTCGAGCGGCTGATCGACGAGGTCGAGGGCCGTCCCGGCAGCCTGCCGCTCCTGTCGACGGCGCTCGTCGAGCTCTGGGAGCGCCGCGACGGCCGGACGATCGCGACTGTCGGCCCTCGCCGCGACGGGCGGCATCAGCGGCGCGGTCGGGCGCCTCGCCGAGAACGCCTACGGACAGCTCACCGACGCCGAGCAGGCGATGGCGAGGATCGTGTTCCTCCGGCTGGTCGGCGGCGAGGGGGAGGCGATCGCGCGTCGCCGCGTCCCGTTGGCGGAGTTCGATATCGCGACCAACCCGGACGTTCAACAGACCCTCACCGTGCTGACCGCCGCGCGGCTGCTCACGACCGATCGCGGCACCGTGGAGGTGGCCCACGAGGCGTTGTTCCGCGAGTGGCCGCGGCTCGGTGACTGGCTCGAGGAAGACCAGGAGAGCCGGCGCGTGCGCGCCCATCTCACCGAAGCCGCCCACGAATGGGACGCGAGCGGCCGCACTCCCAGCGAGCTGTACCGGGGCGCGCGCCTCGCCGCGATCCTCGATTGGAGCGGCGATCACGCCGCGGAGGTGAACGAGCTCGAGCGCCAGTTCGTCGCGGAGAGCCAGGCGGTCGCGCTGGCCGAGGAGCGCCGGCAGCGGCGCGCGAACCGCCGGCTCAGGCTGCTCCTCGTCGGCGCATCGGTCGGACTGACGCTGGCGATCGCGGCCAGCGTCGTCGCACTCGGCCAGCGAGCCGCGGCCGAGCAGTCGAACACGATCGCCGACCAGCAGCGGGGCGTGGCAGACCAGCAACGGGCCGTGGCCGACCAGGAGCGAGCAGCCGCCGAGCAGCAACGGGCCGCGGCCGACGCACAGACGGTGATCGCCGAGCACGCCGCGGACACCGCGGACGCCGAGCGACTGGGCGCGCAGGGTCTTGGCGCCAAGGCCCTCGACGTAGCACTCCTGTTGGCCCGCCAGGGCGATTCGCTCGACGACTCGCCGGCGACGCGGGCGAACCTTCTGGCCGCGCTGGTCCGCAGCCCGGCCGCCATCCGGATCTCGCGACCGCTCGACGGCCGGCCGCAGGCCATCGTGGGAAGCCCTGATGGCACGACCCTGCTGGTCAGAAACAACGAGGACCAGATCGCGGTGATCGACGCGGCTACGGACGCCACGAGGTATGTCTTCCCGTTTCCGCCAGGGTTCTGGGCGGCGTTCCTCGCGGAGAATGACGACGTCATCGTGCTGACGGACGGCCCGGATATCACGCTCCTGGACCCGATGACCGACACCGCGGTCGGTCACATCACGTATCCCGAGGGCGGCGACGGCTTGGGCTGGACCCCCGACCTCAAGATGATCGGCCGAGAGAGCAAGGACAAGCGGTCGATCACGATCTACGACGCGGCGACGCTGCGTGTGCAGCGAACGCTGCGCGTCCCGACCGGGATGGTGCTGCACGACCTCTTGATGTTCGATGACGGCGAGGTGATCGCGCCGCTGATCCCTGCAGCGAACGCGGACACGGCGTGGGACGAGCCAGGCGAGATAGCGATCGCCACGTGGCAGCCCGGCAGTGCGACGCCAGGGTCGATCGCCACGGTCTCGACCTCCGCGCACCTGGGCGATGCGTGGCACGGCAGCGCGGTGTCGCTCGACCACCACACGCTGCTGCTCGCGGACACGCCACGGGAAGGCCAGGGCACGCTGGTGAACCTCCGCGACGGCACGCAGCTCACCCTCAAGGGCGAACACGCGGCGCCGATCATGGGCGGCGCCTTCAGCGGAGACGGGTCGCTCGTCGCGACGAGCGGCGACGACGGGGCGACGCTCCTGTGGAACGCCACGACCGGTCGCCCTCGTGGAGACCCTCATGGGCCACGACGGACAAGGTGTGGGCCCCGACGTTCTCCGATACCGGCGGGCGGCTGACCCTGCACACCGCCAGCCTCGACGGCACGATGATGACCTGGGACCTGTCAGGATCGCGACGTCTCGGCGAGCCGTTCCAGGCGGGAGCGGGCACTGACGTCCGGCCCGTGCCGATCTGGGACGGCCCGCACGTCGCGGTCAGTCCGGACGGTCGCCTCCTGGCGGTCAACGACATCGACGGCACGTCGATCCTCGACGCCACGACGCACGCCGTCGTCCGAACGCTCAAGGCGACCCAGCCGGACGGCTCGTTCGACGCGACGTGGTCGCCGGACGGACGCCGGCTGGCGGTCACCGGTACGGGAACGGCGATCGCTGAGCTCTACGACACGGCAACCTGGCAGCGCGTCGCGCCGGACGGCGGGCCCCTGGCCGGCCCGCCTGCCGACCGTCCGGCGCTGGCCGAAGAGATCGACCCGACGGATCCCGCGGAGACCGGAAGGCGGCTCAACGGCGCGCGAGCCGTCGCCTTCTCGCCGGACTCGACGACGCTTGTCGCCGGGACCGACGACGGCGCGGTCTGGACGTGGGACGCGCGTACCGGCGCCCCGATGGGAGTGCCGCTGCGGTTCGGGGGGTTCGTCCTCGACCTGGCGTTCAACCCGGTGTCGAAGGCACTCGCCGTCGGCTACTCGGACGCGAACGCTGGGGGCGTTGCGGTGTTTGCCACGGGCGAGACGACACCGCAATTCACGGTGAGCAGGGGCGATGCACACGGCGGCGCCCAGGCAGTCGCGTTCAGCCCGGACGGGACGGTCCTCGCAACGGGAGGCGATAACGGGCGACGTGCGGTTCTGGGACGCGACGACCGGGACGGAGATCGGCCCTCGCGTTGTCACGGCCGCGGGGTGGGTCCTCGACCTGGCGTGGACGCCGTCGGGCAAGACCCTCATCAGCTCCGGGTCGGACGGGACAGTCCGGCTGATCGACGTCCCCACGAAGACTGTCGAGGGCGTTCTGCCCGGCGTCGATAACGACTGGGTCGATGCGGCCCCGTCGCCGGACGGCTCTCGCGTCTATGCCACCTACGGGAATGGCCGGGCGTTCGACTGGGCGATCGATCCCGCTGTGTGGGCGAAGGATGCCTGCGCGATCGCCGGCCGCACCCTGACGCGAGGCGGAATGGGCCCAGTACCTGCCGAACCGCCCTTACGCCCCGGCCTGCACTCCCTGACCCGATGAATCGAACGACGGCTGCCGCAGTCCACGGCAGCCGTCGAGGTTCGGGGCACTACCGGATCAATGCACGACCGAGAGGCGGAAGACGGCGTTCGCGGAGGTGTCCGTCACCCACAGGTCGTGCCCGCGGCCGGTCGCGATCAGGAGCGGCGCGACCGCGCCCGGGAGGTCCCAGGCTCCGGTCACCACCCCGTGCAGGTTCACGCGGGCCACCTGCTTCGCGAAGTCAAGGTCGACGTACAGCTGACGGTCGCGCCCGACGGTGATCCCGACCGGCCCGCCGTCGATCGGGTACTCGGTCAGCGTGCCGTTCATCGAGAGGCGGCCGAGCTTGCCCCCGAAGAGCTCGGTGAACCAGACGGCCCCATCCGGCGCCGCGACGATCCGGTTGGGAAAGGAGCCCGGGGTCAGCGACCACTCGCGGAACGTGCCGTCCGGGGTCATGCGTCCGACCTTGTCGGCAGCTGCGCTCGATGAAGTAGTAGTTGCCGTCCGCCCCGCGGGCAAGACCGACGGGCCCGCGTCGGGCGTGGGGATCGGGAAACGGTCACGTGGCCCGTCGAGGGATCGAGACGGTCGATCGAGTTTCCGAGTCCCTCTGCGATAAACAGGCTTCCGGACGGCGAGACGACGGTGCCCTGCGGGATGGCGTCAGCGCCCTCGGGCAGTGGGAACTCGACGATCGAGCCATTCGGCGAGAGCCGGCCGATCTTCCCCGCGTTCCGCTCTGAGATCCAGACGTCACCCGACGGGTCGGTCGTCAGCCAGCCCGCGCCCGGAGCGTCCGATGGGATCTTGATGGTCGTCAGATTGCCCGCATGGTCGAACCACCCGACGCTCGTGTTGAGGCTGACGTACTCGCCTTTCGGGCCGGCGGTGACGCCGAACGGGAGCGCGCCGTCGGCCATCGGAAACGCCGTAACCGACCGGTGGTCGCCGACAGTCGATGCCGCATGTCGCGGTGGAGCGGCCGTCACGGCGGCGGGAACCGCGAGCGCGATGAGCAGCGGCACGAGGATCGCACCGCGTCTGACCTGGACCATGTCACCAACCTCCTGGCAACCGGAGCGCGGGACCGATCCCGCCCCGGCAGGTGGAGTTCTCCCCGCCCGCGGCCAGAGCCGTCGGGCGTTCGTCGGTCAGTCCGGACCTTGACGACCCGCCTCGAAGCAGCGACGAAGAATCCACGAAGCGGCACAGCCGAGAGTCTGTCGAGGCGGGCACAGCGGTCCTCGGTCGGACGGCAGGCCGGCGCGGCGCAGGGCGATCCCGAGGCTCGTCCGTCGAGGCCTGGGGTTTGTTTCTCGCGGAGGAACAGAATCCGTCATCGAGGCCGGGCGGGCCAGCGGATGGACGTGTGCGCCCCTCGATCACGCCGGATTCGTCCTTTGGCGGCGGCGACTCGCCTTCGTCGGAAGACGGGGACGGCCCACGGCCGCTGATGACGGACCGTCGGAGCGATTCAGGCCACTATCGCCGGCCGCGCGATGAGGGACGCACTGTCTGCACTTCTGGGGAGAACGCCGACGACACCGACCAGCGCCTGCCGTGACCGGAACGGGCGGTGACGGCCGCCCGGCCGCGACGTATCGGGTGTGCTCGGCGGTTGAAACGGTGCGTCTCCCCGTCCGGCGCTACTCGTGGCGGCCCGACTGAAGCTCGTGGATGCGTGCGTCCGAGATCCCGAAGTGGTGCGCGATCTCGTGGTAGACGGTGTCGGTGACGTGCTCGGCGAGCGCCTCGCGCGTCGGGCTCGCCCGGACCAGCGGCCCACGGAAGATCGTGATCTTGCTCGGCACCGGAGCGCCGTCGGCGGACAGCCGTGTGCGCGGCACGCCCTGGTAGAGGCCGTACAGGCCCCGGGCCCGCACGGCTGCCAGCTGGTCGGGCGTCGCCTCCTCTTCGATGACGATGGCGACGGAGCCGAGATGGTCGCGGAACGGCTCCGGCAGCCGCTCGAGGGCGTCGATGACCATGTCCTCGATGTCGGCGTCGATGTCGGGGGCGTCGGGCGATAGCATGTCCTGACGATAGCCGGTCGTCGCCTCGGGCGCGGGCGGCAACGCGGGATGCCCGGTCGAGTCATCGCCGCCCGCGCGAGCGCCGCACGCGGCCCCCTTGACACCACGTCCCGTGGTTGCGCATCATCGCGACGTGGACACGACCGCCCTCGCTGAACGCCTGACCCGGCTCGGCCTCACCAGCTACGAGGCCAAGGCGTACGTCGCCCTCGTGCGGCGCGATTCAGACACCGCGGCCCAGGTGTCGCGTCTGGCCGGCCTGCCCCGGCAGCGGATCTACGACGTCCTGGGGAGCCTCGTCGCCAAGGGTCTCGCGACGGCACGGCCGGGGTCGGTGGTCAAGTACGCCGCGGTCGCGCCCGACCTTGCCATCGAGCGCCTGCTGGCGGGCCATCGGGCGCAACTGGTCGATCTCGAGCGAGGCGCGCTCGAGGCCATCGCGGCCCTCACTCCCGCATTCGAAGCCGGCTAGTCGACACCGACCCCCCTAGTATGTCGAGCTGCTGCGCGACCGCCGGGCGATCAACGAGCGCTTCGCCGAGCTCCAGGCCTCGGTGCGCACGGAGATCCTCGTCTTCACCAAGCCGCCCTATGCGACCCCGCCGCAGGAGAACACCGAAGGCATCGAGGTCACCCGGACCCACGTCGCCAAGAGCGTCTACGAGCTGTCGGTCTTCGACGACCCGGCCACCACCGAAGGCGTCCGGCGGTTCATCGAGGCGGGCGAGGAGGCTCGCTTCGTCGAGGAGCTGCCGCTCAAGCTCGTCATCATCGACGAGACGACCGTCATGATCGGCACGCGTGATCCGGTCGTCGGAACGAGCGACCTGACGATCATGGTGGTCGAGCACCCTGAGCTCGCGAGCGTCCTCAAGACCGCATTCGAGGCGGTCTGGGCGCGCGGCCTCGACATTCGACCAGGCCTACGACCGGCGGGTCACACGGCGAACCCAGAGCGCCTGACCAACGCCCGCTCGCCATGTCCGGCGAGCCCGAGACGGAGGTGATCGATGCCCCGCCGGAGCCTATCGCCCAGGGCCCCGCGTCGCGGCCATGGTTCGCGCGCCCTGGCGGCCGTGGTCCTCACCGCGCTCGCATCCAGTGCCGTGGTGGCGCCAGTGGCGGCGTCGCGGAACCACTGACTATGGTGGCGAAGGCGACCGGACGATCCTCGTCCGGCTCGTCGCCGGCGGTCTCGAACTCGCCAGGTCGACGGTCCGGCGAAGTTCGCCTGAGCGTCGGTCCATCGGGGCGGCGTCGTCCCCCGGCGGCGCCGTCCCGGCCCCGGGTCAGTCCCTGCCGGAAGCGATCAGCGCGTCGAGGATGTTGCCCATCTCCTCGACGACGATCCGCAGGTGCCCGTCGGCCGGATCGAGGTGCGGGATCGCGCTCGGGATCCTCGACGCGAGCCACGTCCCGTGGCCGAACGGCACCATCCGGTCGTGCCCGCCCTGCCAGACGTGCACCGGGACACGGATGGCGCCCAGGTCGAAGCCCCACGGCTTCACGAACGCCTTGTCGTCGTCGAACCAGCCCCAGTACGACTCGCGGAGCGCCTCGCGGAAGCACGCCGCGAGGTATTCATCGAACCCGCCGGTCAGGCAGCCGCGGTCCACGTCGTCGATGAGATCGCCCAACGATGTCGCGATCTCTTCCGCGGTCACCGCCAGGAGGTCGCTCCGCCCCCGTTCCTTGAACTCGATGAGCGCCTCATCGCTCGTCAGTGCCGCGGTGAACTCCTCGACGTTCTCCTTTCCCATGCCCGCGAGGTAGTCGAGCCCGTCCGCGGGATAGGGCGCGACGCCTGCGATCGTCGCGGCGGCCGGCACGCGGTCGGCCATGAGCGCCGCGCACGCCAGCGCGTGCGGCCCGCCGCCGGACCAGCCGATCACGAACGATCGGTCAGCCTTGACGAAATCGAGCACGGTCCGCGTGTCTGCGACGACATCGGCGATCGACCGACCCGGCCGCCGGGTGGAGGACCCATAGCCGGCTCGGCTGAAGCCCACGTACCGGATGCCCCGCGCGGTCATCTCGTCGATCATGGGCGCGTAAGGCAGCGGCACACCCGGTGTGCCCGCATGGAAGACGAGCACGTCCCCGTCGGGCGGCCCAGCGATGTAGACGTCGAGGCTCCGGCCGTCCGGCGTGGCGACCTTGAGCGGAGCCGGCGAGGTGACGGTCACGCGCCCATGCTAGCCCGGGACGCCGCGCCGCGGGAGGTCGGCCGACGTATCATTGATCGCCCGTGACCATCGCCCCGAACGACTTCACGCACCTCCACGTCCACTCCGAATTCAGCCTCCTCGACGGGCTCGGCCGGATCACCGAGCTGGTCGACACGGCCGCCCAGCTGGGCATGGATTCGCTGGCGATCACCGACCACGGCGCCCTGTACGGCGCGGTCGCCTTCTACCAGGCCGCGAGATCGAAGGGCATCAAGCCGATCATCGGCGTCGAGACGTATGTCGCCCGCCGGTCGATGGGCGACAAGGAGGGCAAGGCCGACGCCCAGCCGTTCCACCTGATCCTCCTGGCCCAGGACTTGGTCGGCTATCGGAACCTGTGCCGGCTCGTCACGGACGCCCACATCGACGGCTACTACTACAGGCCGCGCATCGACCGCGAACACCTGGCGCGCCACAGCCAGGGCCTCATCGGGCTGTCATCGTGCCTGTCGGGCGAGATCCCCAAGGCGCTCGAGGTCGACGACTGGGACCTCGCCCGGCGCCTGGCCGGCGAGTACGGCGACATCTTCGGGAAGGACCGCTTCTACCTCGAGCTCCAGGACCACGGGATGCCCGACCAGCGGCGGCTCAACGGGCAGCTGCTGCGGCTCGCTCCGGAGGCCGGGTCTCCCGCTCGTCGTGACCAACGACCTCCACTACGTCCGCGAGGACCAGTCCGAGGCCCACGACGTCCTGCTGTGCGTCGGGACGGGCAACAACCTCGACACCCCGAACCGGATGCGCTTCGACACCCACGAGTTCTACCTGAAGTCGGCCGCCCAGATGGTCGCGCTCTTCGCCGATCAGCCCGATGCCATCCGCAACACGCGCCGGATCGCCGAGATGACCGACCTGTCGTTGCCCCTCGGCCAGCTGCGCATCCCGCACTTCCCGGTGCCGGACGGCCACACCACCGAGTCCTGGCTCCGCGCGGAGTGCCAGCGCGGTTTGGAGCGGCGGTACGGGACGGTGACGCCCGAGCTCCAGGACCGGCTCGACTACGAGCTCGGGGTCATCCTCTCGATGGGGTACGCCGGCTACTTCCTGATCGTGGCGGACTTCATCGCGTTCGCGCGCGAGCAGGGGATCCAGACGACCTGTCGGGGAAGCGCGCCGGGCTCGATCGTGACCTACACGCTCGGGATCACGCCGGTCGACCCGATCCACTACCAGCTCCCGTTCGAGCGGTTCCTCAACCCGGACCGCGTGACGATGCCCGATATCGACGTCGACTTCGAGGACGGCCGCCGTGAGGAGGTCATCGCCTACGTCGGCCGCAAGTACGGACAGGACCACGTCGCCCAGATCATCACGTTCGGCACGATGCTCGCGCGGGCCGCCATCCGCGACGTGGGCCGCGTTCTCGGCCACAGCTACGGCGAGGTCGACCGGATCGCCAAGGCGGTCCCGAACCAGCTCGGCATCCGCCTCGACGAGGCGATCGAGGTGTCGCCCGAGCTTCGCGGCCTCGTCGACGGCGATCCCGCAGTCCGGCGGATCACCGACTTCGCGCGCCAGCTCGAGGGCGTCGCCCGCAATGCCTCGACCCACGCCGCCGGCGTCGTCATCAGCCGCGAGCCGCTGACCGAGCTGATGCCCCTCCAGCGCGCCACCAACTCGGACGGGCTGATGAGCCAGTACGAGATGCATGCGATCGAGGCGCTGGGGCTGCTCAAGTTCGACTTCCTCGGCCTGTCGAACCTGACGATCCTGCGCCAGGCGGTCGATCTCGTCCGTGACCACCGCGGCATCGAGATCGATCTCGACACCATCCCGCTCGACGACGCCAGGACGTTCGAGCTGCTCGCCTCGGGCGAGACGACCGGGGTGTTCCAGCTGGAGTCGGCCGGGATGCGGCGCTACGTCCGCGACCTTCGTCCGACGTCCGTCTACGACCTCGCCGCCATGGTCGCGCTCTATCGCCCGGGTCCGATGGACAACATCCCGGCCTACATCCGGCGCAAGCACGGCGAGGAGCCCGTCACCTATCTCCACCCGCTCCTGGAGCCGTACCTCGAGAAGACCTACGGGATCTTCGTCTACCAGGAGGACATCATGTCCGCCGCCATGGCGCTCGGTGGATTCACCGGCCCCGAGGCGGACACCCTCGGTTACGCCATTCGCAAGAAGAAGTCGGCGGTGCTCCGGGCGCAGAAGGAGAAGTTCGTCAGCCAGGCGGCCGAGCGCGGCGTGCCGGCGGCGACCATCGATGCGGTGTTCACCGCCTTCGAGCCGTTCGAGCGCTACGGCTTCAACAAGGCCCACGCCACCTGCTACGGCCTGATCGCCTACCAGACCGCGTACCTCAAGGCGAACCATACGGTCGAGTACATGACCGCCGTCCTGACGGCCTTCCGGGCGAACGAGGAGAAGGTCGCCGCGGCGGTGGCCGAATGTCGCCGGATGGGCATCGAGGTCCTGCCGCCCGACGTCCACCGCAGCCAGCTCGAGTTCACCGTCGAAGGCGAGGCCGTCCGGTTCGGGCTGCTCGCAGTGAAGAACGTCGGCCAGGGCGCGATCGAATTGATCATCGCGGCGCGCGCCGAGGGCGGGCCGTTCCGGTCGCTGACCGACTTCTGCACGAGGATCGACCTGCGGCTCGCAAACCGGAAGGTCCTCGAGGCGCTGGCCAAGGTCGGCGCGCTGAACGCGCTCGGCCATCCAGCCCAGATCCTGATGGGCCTCGACGACGCGGTGGCGGCGGCCCAGGCCACCCAGCGCGACCGGATCTCGGGCCAGACCTCGCTGTTCGACCTCGGGGCGTCCGAGGCGGCCGTTCTCGAGCGGCCGCTCCCGGTCGCGACCGAGGTGCCGATCCGCGAGCGCCTGCGCTGGGAGAAGGAGCTGCTGGGGCTGTATCTCTCGGAGCACCCGATGGGCGAGGTGGCGGAACGGGTCGGGAGGTTCGTGACGGCCTATTCCGGGATCTTCGCGACGAGTCGCTCGACGGCCAGCGGATCGTCGTCGGCGGGATCGTGACCGGGGTCCGGACGGTCATCACGAAGGCGAAGTCGAGCATGGCGATCGTGACCCTCGAGGACCTCCAGGGTACGGTCGAGGTCGTGGTCTTCCCGCGGCTGTACGAACAGACGATCTCCACCTGGCGCGAGGGAGAGATCCTGCTCGTGGCCGGCCGAGTGGACCATCGCGGCGAAGAGGTCTCGCTGCTCGCCGACCTCGCCGTCGAGTGGGAGGCCGCGGAGGCGGCGGGGTCGGATGCGTTCGGCAGGCAGGTGGCGGCCGGCGACCGAGGGGCCGGCCGGCGCCCCGGCGCCAACGCCCGAGGGCCCGGGAACGGCAACGGCAATGGCAACGGGAACGGCGGTCCGGGAGCGCCGGGCGATCCGCGAGGCGGGTCCCGGCCGCTCGTGGCGGTCGGCCCTGGGCCGGCAGCGCCCGTGGGGGTCGCGGTCGCGGGTGGCACGAGCGGCGCGGCCTCGGGCGCCGGCGCGGGAGCCGCCGGCGCTCCGGGTGGAGTCGGGTTCGTCTCGCCGCTCCGGGCGGGTTCCGCCCCTTCGCCACCTGGGATCCCTGCCGCCGGAGGGTCTTCTGGTTCGGCTGAGGCGGCGTTGCCCCGCATCGAGCCGCCCGAGCCGGTCGGCACCTACATCGAAGGCCCGGGCGCGATGGCCGGCGCGGACCGCGATGACGAGCCCGCGGTGCCCGACGAGGCGCGTCCCCGGATCGTGGCCGACGCTTCGGCCTCGACGCCGCTCGATGCCCCGCCGGGCGCCGTCCTGCACGTCCGGTTCGCCGACGGGTCGCCCGATCGGCTCGTCGGAGCGATGGAGTCCTTCAAGGCGATCCTGCGCGATCGCCCGGGGAGTACCCGGGTGGTGATCCACCTTCCGGCGACCGGTGGCGGACCCGCCCTGCCCATGGAGCTGCGGCGCGGCGTCGCCTACGACGCCGAGCTGCTCGCCGAGATCCGTCGGCGGGTCGGCACGGGGTTGGTCGAGCTCAGCCTCGCCTGACGCTCTGAGGCCGGCGCGTTCGGTCGTGCGCCCGGCCAGTGCGCTGGTGCTGGGCGCCGTGCACGGCACATGTTCATCCCGAGGCTTCAGGGCCTCGATGAACGACGCCGCGGCGGCGTCACCGGTCGGTGTCGGGCGTGACGAACATCGGTCGTGCATCAGGGCCGATATCGTGGCCCGTGGCCCGGCAGAACAGCGGAGGCCAGGCGGCTGACGGTCGGGAAGACCAGCGGATGAACACCCCGCGTGCACCGTGGAGCAGAGCGATGTCGATCTCAACACGGCGCTCGTCCAACCGCGCCGGGCAGCGCCCGAGCGACGCCGTGGGCCGGCGGCTTCACGTCATCGCGACTCGAGCAGGCGCCTTGCGGCCACCATGGCTCCGTCGGTGCGGACCTGGGCGGCCACCGCGGTCGCGCGTGCGCGGGTCTCGAGGGTCAGGGCCGTCTCGAGCGCCTTCGCGAGGGACTCCGAGGTCGGAACGGGACCGTCGTGTGCCGCGCCGATGCCGAGCTCGGCGACCCGGCGCGCCCAATGCGGCTGGTCGACGAGCTGGGGCACCACGACCTGAGGCGCGCCCGCCAGTGCGGCGGTCGTCGTCGTGCCGGCGCCGCCGTGGTGCACGACGGCGGCGACGCGCGGGAACAACGCCTGGTGGCTCACCTCACCGACGACGAGGCAGTCGGGCCCCTCGTCGGTGTGAGCGAGGTCGGCCCAGCCTCGGCTGAGGATGGCGCGGCGGCCGTGTGCGTGGGTGGCCTCGATCGCCACCCGGGCGAGGTCCGTCGAGGTGCGCATCGGCATGCTGCCGAAGCCCACGTACACGGGCGGCTCGCCCGCGTCGAGGAACGCCTCGAGCTCGGGTGGGAGCGGGCGTTCGTCGGGCAGGATCCAGGCCCCGGTCTGCACGATGTCGAGATCCGTCAGATCCTTCCATGGCGCGAGCACCGGGTCTGCAGCCAACCAGGGCTGGTCCGTGATGACGTGGTCGCGGACGTTGTCGACCGGGGGCAGGCCGATCGCGGCGCGGTGACTGTTGAGCGGCTCCGCGTACAGGGCGTTGACGCGCTCCGCGTCCTGCTGCCAGAGCACCCGGTTGTCGGTCTCGCCCTCGGGCGACTGCTTGCCCGGCCGCGCGGATGGCGCGAAGTGCCGCGACGGCAGCCCGAAGATGTGGAAGCACGCGAGCACGTATCGGATGCCGAGCTTCTCGGCGACCGACCGCGCTCCGGCCGGCATGAGGCCCGTCGCGAGCAGAGCGTCACAGCCCTCGGCCGCCGCGGGAAGCGTCTCGAACCGGGCGGCGACGAGCTCAGCCGCGAGCCGGGATGCGTCGTCCGCCGACGGTGCCTTCAGTCGGGTCACCACCGACCGCGTCGACGGCCCGAGCGGGATCGACCGTCGCACCCGCCCGCGCGAAGAGCGCGGTGAACTCCTCATCCGGCGGCGCGCAGACGCGGACTTCCGCACCGAGCTCGCGCATGCTGAGGGCGAGTGCCGCGAGTGGCTCGGTGTCGCCTCGCGAGCCCCATGTCGACAACAAGACACGCATGCCGTGGCCTCCCGATCCGTGGATCTCTGCACAAGGCCGCGGACTCTAGCGCAGGGCCCCCATCTTGCGGCAAGCCCCCCGGCGCGCGGTATCCTGTAACGGAAGGTGCGGCCGGCGGGAATGCCGTCGGACCGTCGTCCCGGCGCCTCGTTCGGTTCAGGCCCCCGGGGTCACCCGGCGGATGGCCTGGACCGACGAAAGTTGCTCGTGGTAGTCGCCGCGGATCGAGTTGAGCGTGGCGTCATCGATGTCGAGCTCGTCGGCGATCTCCTTCAGGACGGCGCTCTCCTCGGCCGAGATCGACCCGTTCACGGCACTGATCGCAAAGCACGCCCGCAGGACGCCGACCCGCTGCTCCGGGCTCGATATGGCCTTGAACTCACGGGTCACGACGAAGTCCTCGGTGCCTCCGACCGTCTTCGCCTGGAGCTTGGCCATCTCGGTCACGAGGACCGCCGTGGCCTCGTCGAGCGATTCGTGTGCCTGGAGCTCCTTCTCGATGGCGTCGGTCTCGCCATTGCTGATCTCGAGGTCGGCGTTCGCGGCGCGGGCGAGGATGTATGCCGCGGCGGCGACGAAGCGTGCCTGCTCGGGCGGCATCTCCTCGAGCCTCGCGACGATCCGACGGACGGTCGCGGTATCGCCGGCGGCAGCCGATACGGCGGCCGGGTCGCTCGCGTTGGTCGCGGGGGCAGGCGTATCGGCCTTCCCGAAGAATCGATCGAACATGTGACTCCTTCGCCGGCGGTTGGTCGAGAGGATGTGCCGTGCGGCGGCGGCGCTTTCCGGCGCACCGAGTCTAGCCGGGCTTGCGGCGACGGGTCGTTCATGCGCCGCTCGAGCCCGGGAGGTCCCGGGCGTGGTCCGGCCTCGCCCGTCGCATGCCGATGCTGGTCGTCGTGACCACGGAGAGACCCACGGGTCCCGGACACAGCCCTGTCGCCGCCGTCGGATTCGTCGGCCTCGGCGTCATGGGCCGGCCGATGGCCAGGCGGATCCTCGCGGCCGGATTCTCGCTTGCGGTCCATTCGCGGTCGGCCGCCGCGGTCACGCAGCTCGTGGACGCGGGCGCGCGGGCCGCCGCCTCTCCGGCGGAGGTTGTTCGTGCGGCGGACGTGGTCGTCGTGATGGTCCCCGATGCACCGGACCTGGAGGAAGTCCTCGAGGCACCTGACGGGATCATCGCGGGCGCGCGCGACGGCCTGGTCGTGGCGGCCATGGGCACCCACCATCCGGGGGCAATGCCACCGCTCGCGGAACGCTGCGCCGAGCGCGGAGTCCTCCTCCTCGATGCGCCAGTCTCTGGGGGAGAGATCGGGGCGACCGAGGGCAGCCTCTCGATCATGGTCGGCGGCGACGCGGCCGCCTTCGAACGCGCGCGGACCGTCTTCGAGGCGATGGGACGGACCATCGTCCATGTCGGACCCTCGGGCGCCGGCCAGCTGACGAAGGCGTGCAACCAGCTGATCGTCGGAGCGACGATCGCGGCGGTCGCCGAGGGCCTGACGCTGGCCCGTGCCGCCGGGGTGGACCCGGCGGTCGTGCGAACGGCGCTGACCGGTGGCTACGCCACGAGCCGCGTGCTCGAGATCCACGGAGCGAAGATGCTTGCGCACGACTTCGCGCCGGGAGGCCGGTCCGCCCTCCATGCCAAGGACGCCCGGATCGTCCTCGACACCGCCGCGAGCCTCGGGCTGCAACTGCCGGTCTTCTCGGTCGTCGCCGACGAGTTCCAACGGCTCGTGGAGCTTGGTCGAGGCGATCTTGATCACTCGGCGCTGATCACCCTGCTCGAGGACAGCATCGGCGACTGCCGATGCGCCGCCCGACGCCGTAGGGCCAGCCGTGCGCCGATCCGGTCAAACCGGCCGCAGTGGCGCCAGTGCGTTTGCGGCCGGGAAGCGGCTCGATGACGTCGGCCACCGATGGGAGCTCCACGGCCGCTGGACCGCGGCCGTGGCGAGCCTCTCGCAGACCTGGCAACTGGACTCCCGGCCCGAGCTCGACGAACTCGAACGGTGTGCCGGGCTCGACGACGGGTCCCATCGCCTGAGCGGGCATCGTCCTGAAGACCGTCGGATGCGAGCCGCCGCGATCTGCTACGTTCGGTCGTCCGCGTCCTTGCGGTCGGCGATCGCGTCGGGGTCGTGGATGAACTCGTCGGCGGGCGAACCATCGACGATGCCGTCCTTGTCGGCATCGACGACCGGGCCCCGCGCTTGCCGGCGCTTCTCGTCCTCTTCCGCCTTCCCGCCTCCGTTTCGGACCATTCCTCGGTCCCAGCGTCACCGGGCACGGTGCTGGGGTCGACGTACGGCCGATGCCCGGGTTCCATGACGCCCTCCCTCTCTTGTTCGCAGGGGCGGCAACGCAGAGGCTCCCGTGTGCCTGCCTGCGGCTCGCGCGATATGTGCCCGGCACTCGGGATTCTCGCAAGCTACTTCCTGGGTGGTGCCGGAGACGAGACTTGAACTCGTACGGGGTTGCCCCCAACGGTGTTTGAGACCGCAGCGTCTGCCGAATTCCGCCACTCCGGCCCGGGTGCCGGTCCCCATCCTAGCGGCTGTCGCCGAACGACCGATGGGTCGTCCACCGAGTGGCGTTGCGGGTCAACGACGGAGAACGTTGGCGACATCGGGCTCCTGGCCGCGCCACAGGTCGAGCTCCTCGGTCGCGAAGCGGCCGTAGTAGTTGACGAAGTGGGCGCCGTGGCGCCGGAGGATCGCGTGGGCGGCGGCCTTCGGCGCATCGCCGTGGACGTGGACCATGACGACGGCACGGCCGTCACGCAGCGCCCACTCGTACCACGCAAAATCGACGAGCTGGTCCATCAACGTGAAATCGAACGCGCGACGCAGCCGGCCGAGCCAGCCCGACACGTCTCCCGTGCCGTCCATCCGGTCGGCTCCCTCGTCGCCCCGCAGGACCTCGAGGTCGCGGGTCGCGATCCCGGCGGCCGCAAGCTCGGCGAGGGCCGTGGCGGCGTCGGCCGGGTCGTCGATCACGGCCAAGAGACGGTTCGTCGGGTAGCCGATGGCGCGGCGGGCACTACTCACCGCGCCATGATGCCGCAACGCGGCGCGGCTGATCCGCACCGGAAAGGTGCTTGAAGCGAGGGTCGCAAACCCGGCCACGGAACCACGTCGCGGCTTCGGACGTCTGCTCGACGCCCGATGCTAGACTCGCCCGGCCTCAGAATCGCCGTCCGGAGGGACCCACCGACCGTGGAGGACCTTCGCTCGACGACGGTCCCCGATGACCCCGTCCAGCGCCGCGACCTCATCCTGCTCGAGCGAGCCCGCGACGGCGACCTCGATGCCTTCAACGACCTGGTCACGCTGTATCAGGACCAGCTGTTCGCGCTCGTGGTGCGGATGGTCCCCGATCGCGACCAGGCCTCCGACGCCGTCCAGGAGGCCTTTTTCTCGGCGTTCCGCAACCTGCGCTCGTTCCGTGGCGGCAGCGTCAAGTCATGGCTGAACCGGATCTGCGTCAACGCGGCGATGGACACGCAGCGGGCTCGCAAGCGTCGACCCGTCCAGCCGTACCCCGAGCTCGAAGACGAAACCTGGCAACCGCCGGCGGGCGCCGACGCCGATCCCGAGCGCACGGCGCTCGATGTCGAGCGAACCCGCGCGCTGTCCGACGCACTCGGCCGGATCACGCTCGACCAGCGAGCCGCGATCGTCCTCTACGACGTCGAAGGCTACGACTACGGCGAGATCGCCGAGATGACCGGCGTGTCTCTCGGAACGGTGAAGTCCCGGATCCATCGGGGACGGCTGGCGCTTCGCGGTCTGCTCGAGGAACGGATGGAGCTGTTCCGTGGTTGAGCCCGGCGGCGCACCGATCGCGCCGGGAGAAGCGCACGCGAACCATGATCCTGAGGTCGTCGCCGCTCTTCTCGATCGCGACCTGACCGCGGCCGAGCGGGACGCCGCCGCCCGGCAGGTCGCGTCATGCGCATCGTGTGCGGCGCTGCTCGCGGACCTGCGCCTCCTCGCTTCCGCGACCGTCGCCCTGCCGACCCCGGAACGCACGCGCGATTTCCGGCTGACCCCGGCCGACGTCACGGCGCTGAGGGAACCGGCCGCCGCGACCTCCCGTCAGACCGGCGACATGACCGACACCCGTGACCACGCCACCCACGACACCCTGCTCGTCGCCGCGCTCGCCGACCGGACGATCGGCGCGGCCGATCGCGAGCGAGCCGAAGCACTCGTCGCAAGGTGCGGCCTGTGCGCCGCTCTCCGCGACGACATGGTCGCCATCCGCTCGGCGACCCGCGCACTTCCGACTCCTCCCCGCCGACGCGACTACCGGCTGGCCGCGGACGATGCCTCCCGCCTCCGGCCGGGCGGATGGCGCCGCCTCGTCGCCGCCCTCCGATCGAGCGGGGACGTCACGCGTCCGCTTGCGGTCGGCCTGACCACCCTCGGCCTGGCCGGACTGCTCGTCGCGACCGTGCCGTCCATCCTGACCGGCTCCGTGCCTCTCGGACCGTCGAGCGGCGCGGCCGCCCTTCCCGAGTCGAACGCAGCCGGCGGGGGGACTTCGTCGGGCGGGCAGGTTTCGTCTGGCGCTGCCGCTGCGTTCCCTGCAGCCGGGAGCGGCGCCGGCGAGGCAGCGTCTCCGGCCTTCCCTGCGCCCGATGCGAGTGGCATCACCGCACCGCTCCGGGCCGCCGCGCCCCCTCCGTCCGCCGCAGCTGCCGCCGCGCCTGTTTCGTCGGCCGCGGCGTCGGGCCCCGTCTTCGACGCGATCACGGCCTCTCCCGAGGCCACGCCGGAACCCCTTGTCGCTGCCCGGGCCCCGACCCCCGGCACGGAGGACAAGGGCGCCCAGGGCTCCGCCCAGCCGCCGCAGGCCGCCGTAGCGGCAAGCCCGCCTGCGACATCCGAAGCCACGTCGGCCGTCGCGGCGGAACGCCAGCCCACCGACGACCGCCTCGCGGTCGAGTCGGGGGGTTCCGGACCGTCCGCTCTCGTGCTCATTTCCGCTGCGCTCCTGCTCGCGGGTCTCGGGCTGTTCGCGATCCGCAGGCTCGGGCGCCGCCCGCTCGACTGAACCGCCTGAGCCTCCCACAAGTCCGGGCCGGCGGGCCCGCGGGGTACACTCTGGGCATCCGACCCGACCCGATGTTCCGCGCCGAGGCCCGCCCATGGAACGCCTGATGCTGCTCGACGGCTACGGGCTCGTCTACCGCGGATACTTCGCGTTGCCGCCGCTGACCACGTCCCGGGGCGACCTCGTCAACGGCGTTTTCGGGTTCGCCAGCATCGTGCTTCGCGGCATCCAGGACCTCCAACCCGACTACCTCGCGGTCTCGTTCGACCTTCCGGGACCGACCTTCCGTCACGAGCAGTACGCCGAGTACAAGGCGACCCGGGTGAGGATGCCCGACGACCTCCGGGACCAGTTCCCGAAGGTTCGCGAAGTCGTCAAGGCGCTGCGGATCCCCGTCTACGAGATGCAGGGCTACGAGGCCGACGACGTGATCGGCACGATCACGAAGCAGCTCGACGGCAACGACGATCTCGAGACGACCATCGTCACCGTCGATCTCGACATGCTCCAGCTCGTCACCCCGCGCGTCCGCCTGATGACGACCCGGTCGGGCGTCGAGAACACCGTGATGTACGACGTCGCGCGGATCGACGAGCGGTTCGGCCTCCGGCCCGACCAGATGATCGACTACAAGGCGCTCAAGGGCGACCCGACCGACAACATCCCGGGAGTGCCGGGAGTCGGCGAGAAGACCGCCGCCAAGCTCATCCGCGAGTTCGGCGACCTCGAGTCGCTGCTCGGCCGGCTCGACGAGGTGACCCCTGCCAAGCTCGGCGACAAGCTGCGCGAGCACGTCGACCAGGTCCGCATGGGTCGCGAGCTCTCGAGGATCGTCCGCGACCTGCCGATCGAGTTCGACCTGTCGAGCGCCCGCCTGGGCGACTACGACCGCGACACGGTCGTCCGTCTCTTCCGCGAATACGAATTCCGGACGCTGATCGAGCGCCTGCCACCGATGGAGGGCGAGACTGCCGAGCAGCGCACCGAACGGCTGCGGTCGGTCGTCGAGAGCGGCTACGTGCCGGCGGCGCGCGTTGCCGGTCGGCCCGAGGGCTGGGGGCCGTCGCGCGATGTCGGTCGCCAGGGCTCCGGGAACGAGCTCCAGCTCCGGCTCGATTTCGACGCCGTGGGGGCGGCGGCCGGTCCGGTGCCCGGCGCACCAGGACAGATCGACGCCAACGGGTCGACCGACGGCAGCCGGCCCGTCCCGGCCTTCGAACCGGCCCCGGACCTGCCGACCGCGCTGGCCGCGGCCATCCTCGATCCCGGCCGGATCGAGGTCCGCGGCGCCGACCGGATCGCCGACATCGAAGGGTGGCTGTCTGCCCAGGCGGCAGTCGGCGTCGGCCTGCTGCTCGACGACCCCAGGCCTCGCCGGGGCAACCCGGTCGCCCTCGCCGTCGCCGGGAGCGACGGCCGAGTCGTCGCTGCCGACGGCCCCGCCGCCGCCGAAGCACTGCGCCACCTGCTCGAACGTCTGGACACGCCCCTCGTCGGTCACGAGGTCAAGCCGGTCCTCGTCGCGGCCTTCGCAGAAGACGAGTCGGGGACGCCCAACCCGATCGCCTTCGACACGCAGATCGCGGCGTACATCCTCAACGCCGCCCTCAGAAGCCAGACGATCGCGGACGTGGTCGCCGAGAACCTCGACCAGATCCTGCCGCCGCCTGCCGAGCTGCCGGCCACAGCACGCGCCGGTCTCGAGGCGCTGTCCGCCTTGGCGGTCCGCGAACCGCTCGAGCGCAGGCTCGCCGAGACGGGCCTCGATCGGCTGTTCCGGGAGGTCGAGATCCCGTTGATCTCCGTCCTCGCCCGGATGGAGGCGGTCGGCGTCGCGCTCGATCGCGAGGCGCTCGGCGTGCTCGACCGCGAGTTCGGTGCGGCGATCGCGCGTCTCGAGACCGAGATCTACTTCGACGTCGGGCACGAGTTCAACCTCGGCAGCCCCAAACAGCTCGAGCAGGTCCTCTTCTTCGAGCTCAACCTGCCCAAGGGGAGGCGGACGAAGACCGGCTTCTCGACCGACGCCTCCGTGCTCGAGGACCTTCGGCCCGCGCATCCGATGATCGACAAGCTGCTCGAGTGGCGCATCTACACGAAGCTCCGGTCGACCTACGTCGAGGCGCTGCCGACGCTGCTCGCCCCCGACGGCCGCCTCCACACGACGTTCCACCAGGCGGTCGCATCGACCGGCCGGCTGTCCTCGTCCGACCCGAATCTCCAGAACATCCCCATCCGGACCGAGCTCGGCCGGCGGATCCGGCGCGCATTCGTCGCCGGCGATCCCGATCGGGTGCTCCTCGCCGCCGACTACTCCCAGATCGAGCTGCGGATCCTGGCCCACGTGTCGGGCGACGAGCACCTCAAGGACGCCTTCGCGCGCGGCGCCGACATCCACCGCGAGACCGCGGCCCGCGTCCTCCACAAGGATCCGGCCGACATCACCCACGGCGAGCGCTCGATGGCGAAGATGGTCAACTTCGGGCTCGCGTACGGGATGAGCGACTTCGGGCTCGCGTCACGGGCGAACATCCCCCGGGTCGAGGCGCAGGAGTTCATCAACTCGTACTTCGCGGCCTACTCGGGGATCTCGCTATTACATGATGGCGATCAAGGAGCAGGCCAAGGCGCAGGGCTGGGTCGAGACGCTCCTCGGTCGCAAGCGCGCCATCCCGGAGCTGCGCGCTTCGAACCCCGCGCTCCGGGGTGCCGGCGAGCGGATGGCCATCAACATGCCGATCCAGGGGACGGCCGCGGACATCCAGAAGATCGCCATGATCCGGGTCGACGAGCGACTGAGAGCCGCCGGCCTCCATGCCCGCCTCCTGCTGACCGTCCACGACGAGCTGCTGTTCGAGACCCCCCGCGAGGAGGTCGAGCAGCTCGCGGCGTTCGTCCGGGAGACGATGGAGGGTGCGCTGCCGCTGAGCGTCCCGCTCGTGGTCGACGTGAAGGTCGGCGACGACTGGGAGTCGATGACGCCGCTGACCCGCGCCGACGCCATCGCCGCCGAGGCCGACGAGGTCGACGAGCTCGAGGCGCCGCTCGCGTCGACGATCGGGTAGGGCTGCCTCATGCCTGAACTGCCCGAGGTCGAGACCGTCGCGCGCGACCTCCGGCCGAAGATCCTGGGTGCGACGATCGCCGGTGCGCGCTGCACCTGGGCGCGCACGCTGCGGACGCATACGCCCGAGGCGTTCGCCGCCGCGATCGCGGGGCGGACCGTGGAGGGCGTCGGACGGCGGGCGAAGCTGGTGGTCGTCGAGCTGTCCGGGGACGCGGCGCTGACGATCCACCTCAAGATGACCGGACAGATGTTCGTCGTTCCGGGGGACATGCCCGAGGACCCGTACGTGCGCCTGGTCCTGGAGCTCGCCGACGGCCGCGAGGTGCGGTTTCGCGATATCCGGAAGTTCGGCAAGGTCGGGCTGTACGGGCGGGACCCGGTGACCGGCGATCTCGTCACGGAGGTGGGTGGGGCCGGGGTCTTCGCCGCGCTGGGCCCAGAGCCGCTGGAGCCGTCCTTCGCGGTGCGCGACTTCCGGCGGCGACTCAGGCGCCGCAAGGGCCGGTTGAAGCCGCTGCTCCTCGACCAATCCTTCCTCGCGGGTGTCGGCAACATCTATGCCGACGAGGCGCTCTGGGCGGCGCGCCTGCATCCGCTGCGGACCGCGCGCACGCTCCGGCCGCCGGACGAGCGCCGCCTCTACGACTCCATCCGGACGGTCCTCGCCGAGGCGGTCGCGCGGCGCGGCAGCTCGATCGACGACTACACGGCTCCCGACGGCGACGGCTCGATGCAGGAACGGCTCGCGGTCTACCAGCGGACTGGCGAACCATGCCCGCGGTGCGGGCGACCGGTGCGGCGGGTGGTGGTCGGCGCCCGGGCCACGCATTTCTGCTCGTGGTGCCAGCGGCTGCCGGCGGGGGACCGCAAGGGCGCGGCCGCGATCCTGCGCGGCATGACCGATGGGCGCCGGCCGACTGGCGGGAGGTGGACCGAGCTGGCGGGGGAGGGGACCCTCGGCCTGACGCCCGAGGAGGCGCGGCGAGCCGCCCGGTCGGCCCGGACCGAGCGGACGAAGCGGGCGGCTGCGACGAGGAGGGCGGCCGCGCGGGCATCGGTCGAGGCCGGCGTGGGTGGAACGGCCGCGGCTGGAGCGGGCGCGGCTGGAGCCGGCGCGGCCACCGGCGACGCCGCGAAGTCCGAAACGTCGCGACCGTGAGCATCCTCCGCCTGTCGAAGGTGACCCGCGAGATCGGGACCTTCGTCATCCTGGATTCGATCGATGCCGCGATCGCGGTCGGCGACCGGATCGGCCTCGTCGGACCCAACGGCGCCGGCAAGACGACGCTGCTCCGGCTCGCGGCCGGGCGCGACGAGCCCGATCTCGGTGAGGTGCACCGCAAGCGTGCGCTGTCGATCGGGCTGCTCGCCCAGGAGGCGCACTTCGACGAGGCCTTCATGGCCGCGGTCGACCTGCGGGAGGCGGTCCGGACGGGAGCCGCGCATCTCGACCGGATGGCGGAGAGCCTCGCGGTCTATGAGCGTGAC
This sequence comes from uncultured Chloroflexia bacterium, assembly GCA_963772995.1. GTDB lineage: Bacteria > Chloroflexota > Limnocylindria > Limnocylindrales > CSP1-4 > SPCO01. The sequence goes on from CAVYZQ010000027.1 coordinate 23,756, forward strand.
GGGCTGGTCGCCGACCCGCGCTACGCCGCGCTCCAGCACGAGTACGAGGCGCTCGGCGGCTACACCCTCGATCAACGGGTGGATTCGGCGCTCAGCGGCCTCGGTTTCAGCCGCGACGAGTGGGCGAAACCGCCGTCGGCGCTGTCGGGCGGGGAGCAGACTCGTGCGTCGCTTGCCCGGCTCGTCATCGCGGACCCGGACCTGCTCCTGCTCGACGAGCCGACGAACCACCTCGACCTCGATGCGCTCGAATGGGTGGAGGAACATCTCCGCCGCCGGGCCGGGGCGCTGCTCGTCGCGTCGCACGACCGTGCGTTCCTCGATGCGACCGTGACCAGGATCTGGGAGCTGCGCGACCGACGGCTCACGGCCTTCCGGGGCGACTACACCGCCTATCACCGCCAGCGCGAGGAACGCGACGCCCGTCTGTCGAAGGACGTCGAGACGCAGGCCGAGGCCATCGCCCGCGAGCAGGAGCTCGTGCAGCGCTATCGGAGCCATCGCAAGTTCAGCAAGATGCACGAGCACGAGGCGCGCCTCGAACGCCTCCAGGCCGATCGTCGCGAGGCCCCCCGGAGCGGCCGCAAGCTGGCCCTGAAGTCGGCGGCGCTGGTGGGCGAAGGCCCGTCGCGCTCAGGCGAGATCGCGGTCCGCGTCGAGGATCTGGCCGTCGGCTACCTGCCCGGGCGGGGCGCCATGGCGGCGGACGGGTCGCCCGCGACGGAACCCCGCATCGTCGCCCGCGCTCCGTTCCTCGCCGCCCAGCGCGGGGAGCGGATCGGCATCGTCGGACCGAACGGCGCCGGCAAGACGACCCTCCTTCGCACGATCGCCGGAGACCTGCCGCCGCTCGACGGATCGGTCGGCTTCGGGAACGCGGTCCAGATCGGCTACCTCGCCCAGCTGCGCGAAGCCGCGATCCCGGGCGCGACGGTGCTCGACGCGCTTCTCGAGGCGATCCCGGTGACGGCAGGGGAGGCGCGCGGCTACCTCGCCAGGTTCCTGTTCCGTGGCGACGACGTCTTCAAGGAGGTGCGCTCGCTGTCGGGCGGAGAGCGGTCCAGGCTCGAGCTCGCGCTTCTCGGGCATCCAGCCATCGAACCTCCTCCTGCTCGACGAGCCCACGAACCACCTCGACATCCCGGCCCGCGAGGCGATCGAGGCGTTCATGGCCGAATTGCCCGCCACGCTGCTCGTCGTGTCGCACGACCGGCGACTGCTCGAGACCGTGTGCGAGAAGCTATGGGTCGTCGGTGACGGGTCGGCCGTGCCGTTCGACGGTGGGTATCGCGAATGGCGGGCGGCGGTGGCCGGCGGATGGACGATCGCGCTGGCCCTCGAGTCCGAGGCGAAACGACTGCGTACGGGCGGGAGATCGGTCCCGGTCGCGTCGACGGCGACAGCAGGCGGAAACAACGGGAGCGGCGGGCCGGCTTCGAAGGCGGCGTCGAAGCCCAGACCGCGCCGGACCGACAAGCTCTCGAAGGATGCCTACCGCCGCCAGAAGGCCGCGCTCGACGGGGAGCTTACCCGGCTCGGGCTGCGGAAGAGCCACCTGGAGCTCGCGCTCGGCGACCCCGCGGTGGGCGCGAATTTCGTCGAACTGCGTCGGGTGACGAGCGAACTCGCCGACGTGGACGCGGCGCTGGTCGTCGCCGAGGACGCATGGCTCGAGCTCGAGGAGCGGGCGCCGTGACGGTGAGGATCGGCCTGACCGGCCCGATCGGCTGCGGGAAATCGACGGTGGCGCGGTGGCTGGGAGAACGACCCGGCGTGGTCGTGATCGATGCCGACCTCGTCGCGCGCGACGTGCTGGGGCCGGGACGACCGGCGGTCGATGCCGTCGTCGAGCGGTTCGGCGCCGGGATCCTCCGCGATGACGGCGTGGTCGATCGGGC
>CAVYZQ010000028.1:0-27682 GCA_963772995.1 uncultured Chloroflexia bacterium
CCGACAGCGAGATCACTTGGCGGCCCAAGATCATCCGGAGTACGACACAGATTTCACGGTCGTGCTGCGACGGGCGGTCGCTCGGACCATCCGATAGCGCGAGGGGATCAGTCGAGCGGCCGAGTGGCTACTGTTCGGGCATGGACACACCACCGCCGACCGTCTACCCGGACTTGCTCGCCGAGACCGCCGTTCCACCTCGCGGGATCTTGAGCCGAACCCTCTGGAACGCCGATGGTGTCGAGCTCTTGCTCTTTGCGTTCGCGGCTGGGGAAGCGCTCGCGGAGCACACCTCCGCGCGCCCAGCGATCATCCACGTGCTCGATGGTGAAGGCGACCTGACGGTCGCCGGCGAGGCGTTTTCCTCTGGCCGGTCGCCCGGGCACCTGGGTCCGCATGCCGGCCGATTGCCGCCACAGCATCACGTGGCGGACGCCCCTGGTCCTGGCGCTGTACCTGCTGCCCTTCCAGCGGGAGGACTCTGGGGTCGTCCAGCGTCTTGTCCCCGTATCCACGCGGGCCGCCCGCGAGCGTCCGCGACCGGCAGACGAGCGAGCCGCTGACCGCCCAGGACGGGATGGCATTTTCCTGTTGACTCCACGCACCACCCGGGCGCAGACTTCGGACTTCGGCTGGGCCGGGCCGAACACACCGTGTGACCCAACCGATCCCTGCGGGGGAGGGACGAGGATGGGCGGTTTCTTTGTTCGGCCACGGCAGCGTCTGGCCGTCCTTCTCGCGGCGATCCTTTGCTTTCCGATAACCGCGATCTCGCCAGCGTTCTCGGAGGCGACGTCCAGCGACAGCCCGTACACGGTCCCGCTGGTGACCGACACCAACCCCGATCCGAACATCGTCGAAACCACGATGGTGGCGGACGAGGCCACGGTCGACATCGGCGGCGGGGTGATGGCGGACGTGATGGCGTTCAACGGGACGGTCCCGGGGCCCGAGTTCCGCCTCACCGTCGGCCAGCGAGTGATCGTCCACTTCGAGAACCACCTCGACACGGAGCCCACCGGCATCCACTGGCACGGCATCGAGCTGGCCAACGCCAGCGACGGCTCGCCGCTGACCCAGAACCAGGTCCCGCCGGGTGGGTCCTACCTCTATGACTTCGTCGTGTCGCGCCCCGGCATCTTCTGGTACCACCCGCACCACCACCATTCGACCAACCACCTCTTCAGGGGCCTCTACGGCCCGATCGTGATCACCGATCCCAACGAGGCGGCGCTGATCGCCGACGGGGTGATCCCGGGCGCCGCGGACACGCACACGCTGGCCCTCAGCGACATCACGGTCTGCAAGGAACCGGGGAGCAACGACGCCGCCACGTACGACCCGACGCTGCCATGGGCGGGCGGAGGGCCGTTGCCGGCGCAGCCGGCTCCGTTCCCGACGACGCTGTGCGACACGCCGATCGACGACCTGGGCGCTCCGCTCGGGGCGCCGCTGGACGAGGGTGCGGTGCCGAACATCCAGCGAGCCTCCGGCAGGGTCAACGAGGGCCAGACCGTCCTGACCAACGGCATGAACGTCGGTGGGCGGGCCGGCGACCCGGCCGCGCCGGGCGCCCTGGCCGCCGGCGCGTTCACCCTCGATGTCCACCCGGGCCAGGGGATCCGCCTCCAGATCGGCAACACCGCGACGACGCGGTTCTTCCGCCTCCGGCTGACCGACAGTGCCGGCAACTTCATCCCGCTGGTTCGCATCGGTGGCGAGGGTGGGCTGCTGGATGACGCCGTCCTCGACGGCACCGTGCCGGCGGGCTTCGAATTCAACTATCCATCAGGGTGAGATCGTGCTCGACCCGGGCGACCGAGCCGACGTCGTGGCCGCCATCCCCGACACCGCGACCGGCGTGGCGACGCTCTGGACACAGGACTTCAAGCGCACCGGCGGCGGCGACGGCGGCGGTGGCTGGGCTCGCATCCCCACGGTCCCGGTTGCGCACTTCAACGTGACCGGCGCGCCCGTCTCGCCGGCCTACACGATCGGCGCGGGGACGGCGCTGCGGTCGGCCACCGGCGATCCGCAGGAGGTCCTGCCCGCTGCGACCGGGAACCTGCTCGATCCGAGCACCTTCACCCCGGCGAAGACCGGATGGACGACCCCCGACATCGACGAGATCCAGCTGACCGCGACCGCCTCCGGCAGCGAGACCGGGATCAACGGTGAGCAGGGTCACCACGACTTCGCCGGCGACTACACGACGGCGCCTCATGAAGCCTCGGGCCGCTTCGCGGTGCTCGGGGACGTGCTCGAGCTCACCGTCAAGAACACGACGGCCGCCCACCACCCGTTCCACATGCACGGCTTCTCGATCCAGCCGATCTCGTACACAGGCTGCCCTGGGGCGGTGACCAGCTACACGTTCCCGCAAGCCGAGTTCATGGACAACCTGGACGTGCCCGGCGGCTGCACGCTCACGTTCCGGACGCGGATCGAGGACCGCCCGCTCGTCGACGGCGTCACGCCCGGCGGCGGGCTGGGCCGCTGGGTGTTCCACTGCCACATCTTCTTCCACGCCGTCTTCGGCATGATCTCCGAGATCACGATCGTCGCCGACAGCACGGGCAACGAGAAGCCCTACGTCGACGCCGACCAGCCGTCGGTGACCGTGCCCGAGGGCTATAGCGCGGCGATGACGGGGACGTTCTCCGATCCGGACGCCGACGCCGTCACCCTCACCGCCTCGGTGGGCACCGTGACCGACGAAGGCGGCGGCGCCTGGTCGTGGGAGTACACACCACCCGATGGGCCGCTGGCCGACATGGTGTTCATCACGGCTACCGACAGCCATGGCAACAAGGGCCAGACCGCCTTCGCGCTCCAGAGCGACAACGTCCCGCCGACCGTGACGATCGATCCCGCGCAGGTCACGGCCATCGACGAGGGCGACACCCTGTCGGTGGCGGCCACGTTCACCGATCCGGGCGACGACGACCCCTACACCGCCACGATCGACTATGACGATGGCACCGGGCCGCAGCCGGCGACGGCGGTCGTCACGGATCCAGGCCCGCCCCAGTCGGGCACCGTCGCGGGTTCGTTCCAGTACGGCGACAACGGCATCTTCCATGTGACGGTGACGGTGACGGACAAGGACGGCGGATCCGGTTCCGCCGCGTTCGACGTGACGGTCGGCAACATCGATCCCGCGATGGACGACATCGCGACCACCTTCGCCGACGTGGGCGACGTGGTTCCATTCAGCACGAGGGTGACCGACCCGGGGAGCGACGATCTGACGTTGACATGGGTCTGGGACGACGGCACGCCGAACACCGTCCAGGTCTCGAAGGTCAACGACCCACTTGACGACCCGCCGAAGAGCCCGACCGTCCAGCCGCGCGACGTGCCCTTCGACACGACCCATGCTTTCGCCCAGGCCTGTCTCTACGACGTCAGCTTCACCGTCGTCGACGACGATGGCGGCTCCGACGCCGCAGACGGTGGCCGTCATCATCACCGGCACGCCGACGAAGAGTCGGGACTCGGGCTACTGGCAGACGGCGTACCAGGGCACCGGCGGCGCGGGCTTCAGCCAGGCCCAGCTGCAGTGCTTCCTCGACATCGCCGGGTTCCTCAGTGCGACGCTTCAACGAGACCCGGGACGCGTCGACGATCCCCCATCGCGTACGACGACATGTTCCTTGCCGGCAACGCGGGCAGCCTGCGCCAGAAGCTCGATCGTGAGCTGCTCACAGCGTGGCTCAACTTCGCCAACGGCGCCATCGAGTACGACCAGCTCTTCGTCACCGTGAAGAACGGAGTGCCTCAGACGTTCGCCACCGTGATGGCGAATGCCGAAGCGGTCCGCAACAACCCGGCCTCCACCGACGCGCAGCTGCAGGCCCAGCGAAACATCCTGCAACACATCAAATAGCCGCTCGGCTGATCGCTCGCGAGCGCCCGGCTGGCGCGGTCGAGCGGCCGCGCCATTAGCCCGGCCCACCCCCGACCAGGAGGAACAAGCCGAGGGCCGCCCCGAGCGTCCCGCCGGCGAGCATGGCCTGCCGGCCGACTGCCGGGTGGACGAGGGGGAGTCGCCCGCCGGCCATCGTGAAGCGAGACCGACAAACGCGGCTGCAAGCAGCAGCACCGCCACCAGCACTGCCGGGTCGACGATCGGCGCCCTCCGCCCTTCGGACAGGCCCGTCGCATCCAGCGTCCAGGCGAACCGCGCGCGCCCGACCTCGGTCTTCGCGGCGTCGCGGACGACCACTGCGGCATCCCATCGACTGTCGGGCCCCAGGACGACCCCATCGGCGACGTAGCTCCGGTCGCCCTGGCTCGGTCGAAGATGGATCGTCGACGATCCCGCGGATCCGTCAAGCCGCACGAGCCGGACCTCCACGCCGCCCCCGGCCGGCGCGGCCGCCTCGAACTCGACGAGCAGGCGGTTCGGGCCAGGCCGCCCGGGCTCGAGGGCAAGGGCAGCCGCGACGCTCCGGGCGGTCGTCGGCGCCGGATCGATCCAGATCGGGGCGTTGGTCGCGGGCGGCGAGGTGTTGACGAGGACGGCGCTGAGCCCGACGACGATGAGCCCAAGGATCGCCTCGACGCGAACCCGGCCGTTGAACCCGAGGAGCGGACCGCGGTCGCGTCCGCCGATCGATGAGATTGAGGAAGCCGAGGACCAGTGCGAGCCCGACGATGACGACCTTGATGTCCAGCACCGCGGAATACGGCGTCAGCAACGGCGTCAGATCCCGGGTCTGCGTCCAGGCCGAGTACGCTCCGGTCACGACGACGAGGCCGATGGCGGCGAGCGCGACGGCCGAGAAGCGCGGCACCGCGGCGCGGAGCGCGGAACCCGTCAGCTGGCGCGACAGGCCGAGGAACCCGAAGGCCACGAGCCCGGCCAGCCAGATCGCCGCCGCACCGATGTGGACGACGATGGCGGCCACGGCTGCCTGCCCGGACACGGCGCTCGCGTGCCCGCCCGAGCGCGATGGTCAGGATGCCGGCCGCACCGCCGAGCGCGGCGACGAGCGCCGCGAAGCGCGGGTGTCCGCTGGCCCAGCCGACGGTCGCGATGATCGCGAGAAGCGCGCCGGCAAGGAGACTTGCGCCGATGAGCGCCCCGCTCCGACTGCCCGTCGCGTAGGTCAGCGGGTCGAGCTTCGCGTCGGAACCGGCCAGGGACAGCAGCGCCAGGGCTCCGGCCGTCGCCGACCGCAAGCGCGCCGATCTGGACCGGGACCAGACCCGTGCCGCCCGGCACGGCGGGCCGGACCACCAGGGCGCCGATGACGAACAGCCCGAACGCGAGCATGAAGCCGGCATCGGCCACGCCACGCGAGACGTTCTCGATCGTCGCGTCGGCACTGGTATGCCCGGCGTGGATGCTTCCCGCCACGGGCAGGCCCTCCAGGGCGCCCGAGGCTGAGTGGTCGAAGTGGCCGGGCGAGGCGAACACGGGATTGCCGATCTCGAACGAGATGAAGCCGGCGGTCACGTGCCCGTCGGCGGCCGACAGGGCCGTCCACTGGACGGTGAAGGCGCCCTGCTCGAGGCTCGGCAGCGATGCGAGCAGGACCCGCCGATCCGTCGGATCGACGTGCGGGTCGATGGTGATCACGCGCCCCAGAAATCCAGGAGCTCGGCGCTCGTGAAATCGTCCTCGAGCGGCTCGCTGAAGACGAGCCGGAGCTCGGTCGGGGCCTCGCGGAGCACGACGCCGGCTCCCGGGACGCTGGTCACCAGCTGCGAATGCGCCGCGACACATGGGCACTGGCCTGCCATCGACCAGGCTGTCAGCAGACCGAGGGTCAGGCCGACCGCGAGCACCCCACGGCGGACGTCGTGCGAGCACGGTGGACGTCAGATCACCCGGTCACCGCGCCGCCGTCCGGCGAGGGCGACGCCCAGGGCGGTCAGGCCCAGGATCGTTCCGGCCGCGCCGAGCCCGAGCGCCAGCGGCATCTGGGCCGCCGCATCCCGGCCGCGTCGCGCATCGGCGGCAAGGTCCGCAGGGGCGGGGAACTGGATGGGGAACTGGCCGGCGGCCAACTCCTCGACCTCGTCGAAGCCCGTGGGGCTCGACGTGAACGACGCATCGATCGGGGTGCCCTCGATCGTTCCGCTGATGTGGAACGTGTACGGCCCGGCCGCGGTCGGGATGAAGACCGACTCATAGGTGCCCGGGCTGCCGAACCTCGGCCGACAACGGCAGGTCTCGCCTGGCGTCGCCGTAGATGACTTCGGCCACGAGGGTCTTCTCGAGGCCCTCGACCGGCGTTCCTCCCTTGGTCACGACGAGCTCGAGGCCGCTCTTGTCGCCCGTGTACACCGGCTCCCCGATGAACCCCACCTCGAATTCGTAGTCGCCGATCTGGCGGACCTCGTGGGCGTCCACGGGGGCAGCGAGAACGAGGGCCGCGACGACACGCGATCAGCAGCGGGTGGGCACGACTGGCCACTCTGGCGGTGATCCCCCGACACACCGGGCGTCTTCCCGCCGACGGCCGGATGGCCGCGGTCGGTGCTGACGTGTCAAGGACTGTACGCCGGACGTCGATGAATCGGAAGCCGCGCATCGCCGACGGGCTCGATGCTGCTACCGCACGGGACAGCCGGTCTCGACCCGTAGCCACTCCGTGGCGGCCGCGGGCACCTCGTCGCGGCTCGTCAGACCAGCCTCTGTGTGCTCGGCCGACGCTCGCACGGCGATGCGCGCCGGGCAGCCCATGTCCGCCAGGGGCACTGTCATCGACACGACCTGACCCGACACGTTGGCGGTCCCCGGGTATCGGTCGCCCTCACGTTTCCGGCCGGGCAGGCGATCGACCAGCACAGGGACGAAACCTCCTGTCGGCGCCGCCTCGAGCGCCGCCATGTGGTCCCAGGTCGCGTCGCCGTCGGTGTCCAGGTAGAAGCGGTAGGCGAGCAGGCCCGCCAACGGGTCGTCGGTCGGGATCACTGCCGCCAGCGTCATCGTCAGCGCGATCCGATCCTGGGCCAGCTCGACCCGGATTCGGACGATGTCGATGGATGCAGGGGTCACGTCGGCCGATGGGTCCGCCGCTTCGATCGATGTACGCGGTGTGGAAGCCGCGGAGGCCGGAGACGGGGAGCTGCTTGTAGGCACGGCAGCCACCGATCCGGTCGACGACGCGGAACGCTGCGCTTGCGAAGGCGTGGTCGTCCCGCACGCGGCGAGCGTGGCGAGGAGCAGCGCGCCGATCAACGCGACGCGACCGGCTGCGGGCAGGCCGGTCGTCGCCTCCGGATTGCGACCTTCGCCTTCGATGCGGTCCCGGTCTGTGTTCATCCGATCCACGCAGCCACGCTGCCCTGCGTCCCGAGCCGATGAGCATAGCGGTGCTCGCCGCAGTCCGGATCCGTGCCGGCGCTAGCACTCCAGACCGCGGATCAGCCTCCGGAGTGGACGAACCCCTCGATCGCCCAGTCGCTGGTGCTCGGAACGTATCGATAGATCGTGATGATCTGCGGGTCCGGATCGCCGTTCGCATCGAACTTGAAGTCGCCGATCACGCTCGTGTGGGTGACCGAAGGGTCGACAGCCGCTGAGCGCACGCGCTCTCGCAGATCGACAAGATCGGTCGCGTCGCCGGCGCGCCCGATGGCGTCGAGGACGACCGTGGCGCAGGCGTGGGCGGTCGCGCTGTAAGTGTCGGGCGGGACGCCGTAGGCCGCCTGGTATCGAGAGGCGAACGCGGTCTTGCCCGGGAAATCATCGGCGGCGGCAAGTGAGATGAAGACGTTGGTGCTGAGATTCGCGCCGGCCATGTCACGAAATGTCGTGTCTGCCTTGATCTCACCCGAGGCGACGAATGGGGCGGCTCCAAAGTCCTGGCGCGTCGCGTTGAAGAAACGGGCGACGATCGTCCCGGCGTTCGCCGATCCGCTGAAGAACAGGACGTCCGGTCGCTTCGCGGTCACATCCGCGACGACCGCGGTCAGCTCGGCGTCGGATGCGTCCTTGGGCAGCGAACCGCGTCCCACGGTGCCGCCGTGCTTGGCGAAATACGCGGAAAACAGGTCTGCGCGCTGCCTTGCGGTGGACACGGTGTTGTCGACGACGTAGACATTCGACCGGCGAAGGTTCTCGAGGACGAACTTCGCTGTCCCGGGGGCGTCAGCCGAATTCGTCGACACGGCGCGGACGAAGTTGATCCGCGTCGGCTGACTCGAGCGGAGCTTCAGGGCGCCCGCGTCCGGCTTCGTCAGGCCATCGCTCGCGGTCGATGGCGAGCACTGAAGCAAGCCTGCTGCGTTCGTTATGGGGATCTGCCCACTCGCGATCGCCGACTGTTGAGGGCCGATGACGGCCACCACACTCGGCTGATCGACGATCGCCTGGATGTTCGCCGCGCCGCGCTGGGCGCTGCCTCCATCGTCGAGGACCGCCGAGTCCGGGATCTGGACCTTCCAGCCGCCCGCGGTGCCGCCGGCTTCAGCCAGGGCGAGCTTGACGCCGTTGGCGATGCCGACCGACAACGAACTCTTCGAGGGCATCAGCTCGAGCCCGATGCCGATGGTGCCCTTCGTCGTGGGGGCGCCGCCGCCGATCGCCGCGGCCGCGGCCGACGCGGGGGGACCGGACGGGGTGACCGTTCCACCACGACCGAGCAGGAGGCCGCCCGCCGCGAGGCCCACGATGAGGACGCCCGCCACCGCGACGACCGCGAGGGTCGGCACGGAGCGGGTCGCTCCACGCGCGGTCGGTGTCGAGGGCACGGCTCCGGTCGGAGTCGATGCGACCGCTGCCGCCGCCACCGCCGCCGCTGGAGCCGCCGCCTCGACCGGAATCGCGGCGGCGACCGGGGTGGTCAAGCCGGGCGTCGCGTCGATCGTGGTCGGCGTGACCGCGTTGGTCGAGTCCGGAGCTTGGACCGGCGGGACGGCCGTCTTCGGCTTCGACCGGCGCATCCGGAACAACACGCCGTCGTCGGTTCGCATGAACAGGACGGGCGTCCCCCATTCGAGGGTGCTGCTCATCTGGATCGACAGCGACTTGCGAGCCTCGGCCACCGCGATGTCGACCGGCGAACCATCCGCGACGGCCTCGTAGAAGGAGCGACCGAATTCCTTGGCTGCGTCGTCGGTGATCTCGTACTGCATCGCAACGACGGCCGGCGTCCCGCGGCGGACGAGCGTCGCGGCCGTGCTCGAGAACAGGTCGTGGGTGCTGCCTCGGGCTCCTTCGCAGGCGTTCAACACCGCCAGCCGCAAGGGATTGTGATCGCCCAGTAGCCGACCGAGCTGGGTGGCCGGCACGCGCACCGCGGCGCCGTCTTCGTCGACGAACGCGACGACACCTTCGTCGATCGTCGGATCGAAGCCGCCGTGACCGGCGAAGTGGAAGATGTGCCACTTGTCACGACGCAGGGCCGCCTGGAGCTCGCGCGGAGTGGCGGGATCGAGCCAGTGGACCTCCACGCGGCCATCGGCTTGCAGCGCGGCCGTGGCGTCGTTGATCCGGGTGCGCTCACGTTCGACGTCCAGCGGCGTGAGTCCGGTCGGGCTGGCGACCATGCCGAGGATCCGCAACGGCCCGGTGACCGTCAGCGGCTTGATCGCCTCCGCCACCTCGATGTAGCGAACGAGTGGCGTGTTCGTCGACAGGACGAGGTAATCGGGCTCGCGCTGGTCGTAGAGGAACTCCCATGGAAGCGCGGCGAGGGCGGGCGCATCGAACCGCAGCCTGATCCGAAGCGGTCTGTCGGTCCGTTCAGCCTCGGCCAGGCTCGCGTCGAATCGGCTGCGAACGTCGCCCTGGATCAGGGCATCGAACAGGTCGCGGCCGAAGTCCCGAACCTTCTGCCCATCGGCGCTGTCCAGCTGGCGACGAGTCCCTCCAGAACGGAGGAGCGCGATCTCGAGCGACTGGAGTCGCGTCTGGAGCTCGAGGCCATCGAACGGGAAGCGCATCGTCCCGTGCGCCTCGCCCGCGGGCGAGCGCAGGACACTGACGTCATAGTCGCTTCCGGCGATCGAGCGGATCGCGAGCTCGAAGTCAAGAGGCTCCATCAGGGGTGGAGTGTACGGACGTCGTGCCGACTGTGGCCGTCAGTAGATCCAGGAAATCGCCGGCTCGCACGTCGGTGGCGATCTCGTGGCGGCCCGGCTCACCTTCGACGAACGTCGAGCGGCCCGCGTCGGCGGCTTCGATGGTCATCTCGACATGCCCTGTCGCGAAGGTGAAGAGGTCGTCGTGGAAGGCGATCGCAGCTGCCATCGGGTCGTGGAACATCATCCGGGGCGCGTCGCGGAAGTAGATCGAGGCGTAATCGAGAACCGGTTCCATGAGCGGCGTCGCGAAGCGTTGGCTCGCCTCGGCGGCCGTCATCGAGATGCGAGTCGTGACATCGAGACCGACGGTTCGAATGAGCGGGATGCTCGACTGATAGGTCATCGCAGCGGCGACCGGGTCACAGCGGAAATTCCACTCGGTTCGACTGCCGGTCGCCGCGAAATCTCCGCCCATCACGACGGCGCCCTTCAGCAGTGCGGCTGCCTCGGGGTCGACAGCGCAGAGCAACGCCATATTCGTCAGTGGCCCGATGGCGATCAGGACGACCTCTCCCGGGTTGGCCCGGATGACGGTGCGCATGAAGTCGATCGCCGGTTGCGATTCGAACGTTTCATCGTGGGGCCATCGCGCCAGCGCTTCGGCCTGGGGCACGTCAGGCTGTCGTTGCGGCCCCAGGAGCGGCAGCTCCGTGCCGGGAACGATCGCCACCTCCCGCCCGGCGTGGCGGCAGATGCTGCTGACGATCTGAGCGCGGACTACTGGGCGCCCCGAGACGGTCGTGATGCCGAGCAGGTCACACTCACGCTCGGTCAGCAAATAGGCCAACGCGAATGCGTCGTCGATGTCACCGCCGATGTCGGTGTCGAGGAGGATCTTCACCCGGTCATCGTAGTCGCCGTCGATTGCGACCCGACGATGGTGCTGGGCCGCCACCAGGGCCCGCGCGCAGACGGATCAAGAGGGCCGATGCGCCACCGGACACGCCCCGACTCGGCGAGACGCGGCTGACGAGCGGCGGATCCCGATACAGGCGATGTAGGATGGCCGCTCGACTGAGGAGCAACCATGGCGCTCGACTTGGGCCTGCGGACGGGCGGCGACGCTCGCGGGCGAGGTCGAGTGGCCCACCTCCTGCCGTCGGGTTCGGCCTTCTCGGACTGGCCGTGGCCGCGGCGGCCTTCGGGGTCCTGACAGGTGCCGACGTCCAGTGGGCCGAGATCGCAGGCGTCGAGCTGGTGGGCGTGTCGTACATCGTCGCAGGGACGATCGCGTGGCTCCGCCGGCCGGGCAATCCGATCGGTCCAGCCATCCTCCTCACCGGGATCACCTCGTACATCCCGGCGTTCGTGCACGTCGCGATCCCCGCCGTCACCTCGGCGACGTTTGCGTTCGCGTTCGTCACGAACCTCTTCGCGGCGTTCATCCTGCTCGCGTATCCGTCCGGCCGATTCTTCTCGCGGGCCGCGAGACTGGTGTTCTGGGTGGCCGTCCTGGGGACCGTCATCCCGGTCATCGCCCGACTCTTCCTGCTCGACTCGGGGTCGGACTTCTCGAGCGCGACGGGACCGAGTGCGCTCAGCTACGGCTGCGACTGCCTGAACCCGTTCGTGCTCCTCCCCGACGACCGGCTGTACGGCGGGGCGATGCTCGTGAGTCGCCTCGTGACGGTCCTCGTCACCGCCACGGTCCTGATCCTGATCGTCCAACGCTGGTTCCGGGCAAGTGCGGCGAGTCGGCGGCAGCTGGTGCCGGTCATGTTCGCCGGCGCGGTCGGCCTGGCGGCCTTCGCCATCGACGAGATCACGTTCACGGCCTCGGGCGGAGAGCAGCCCATCCTGGCGGTCACGACGTCGGGCTGGTGCTGGCGCGAGCGGCCGTGCCGGTCGGATTCCTGCTCGGCCTTCTTCGGACCCAGATCGATCGTTCACTGGTGGGCCGGCTGGTCGTCGAGCTTGGCGGCGCGCCGACTCCCGAGCGGATCGAGGCCATGGTGGCGGCAACGCTCCACGACCCCAGCGTCCGGGTCGGCTACTGGTCCCCCGCCGCTCAGGCATATATCGACGCCGCCGGCCATCGCATCGAACCGATCGCACCCGCCACGCGGGCCATCGCGACGGTCGACGGCGACGGCGAACCACTGTGTGTCATCGAGTACGACGCCGCCTTGTCGGACGAAGCCGACCTGATCGCGGCCGTCGGGGCGGCGCTTCGTCTGGCGGTCGATCGGGACCGACTCGAGACGATGGTCAGGGCCCAGGCCGCCGAGAGCCGGTCGCTTCCGCGCGGGCCGGTGACGTTCCTCTATTCGGACATCCAGGGCTCCACGGCGCTACTCGAACGGCTCGGCTCGCGATACGGCGACGTGCTGGCGGAGACAGGCGGATCCATCGGGCGGTCGTCCGCGATCACGGTGGCCGGGAAGTCGACTCTCGTGCAGACGAGTTCTTCGCGGTCTTTCCGAGCCGGACAACGCCTGCGGCCGCCGCGCTCGAGATCCAGCGGCGGCTGCGCGACCACGTCTGGCCAGACGGTGTGGCGGTCCTGGTCAGGATCGGCCTCCACCAGGGGGAGCCGGAGATCGGCGACGAGGGCTACGTCGGGATGGACATCCACCAGGCGGCGCGACTCGGGGCGGCGGCGCACGGTGGCCAGACCCTCATCTCGGCATCGGCAAGCGATGTCATCGGTCCTGACCTGCCCGCGGACGCTCGACTGCTCGACCTCGGGACGTACGAGTTGCGCGGCATCCCCGGCCGCCATGAGATCCAGGAGCTCGTCGTTCCCGACCTGCCTGCTGATTTCCCGCCCCTCCGACTTGCCGAGACCGATGACCGGAGTCGCGCGACGTCAACCATGAGAGGTCGTGAAACAGGTCGGTGATGGCGGCGTTGCCATCCGGCCTTGCCCGATCCTTGCGGCGCGGCCCCGGACCGGCTACGCGACAGACGGTCACGCACCAGGTGCCTCGCGGCGCGCGCGGTCCATCTCCACCCAGGCATCGCGGGATCGCGGGTCCGGCTGCTTCAGGCTGACGTGAGTCCGGCAGGTCCTCCGGATGAGCTGTTTGACGCGGCTCAACGGGCTTCCTCTGCGCCCACCGCATTTCGAGCGGTCAGCTAGTGTCGCGCGCCGGAATCGGCTTGCGTCTTGCGGACCGCCTTGGCGAGGATCTCGTCGGCGGTCTTGACCCAGGTGAACGGGTGGCGCCGGCGTTCCAGTCGCGGGTGAAGCGCTCGATCGCGGCCGTCAGGACGCGGACGTTCTCGAAGCTGCCGCGCCGGAGGGCCTGGCGGGTGAGGATGCCGAACCACGTCTCGACCTGGTTCATCCAGGACGCGCTGGTGGGCGTGAAGTGGAAGGTGAAGCGCGGGTGCTTCGCCAGCCACGCCTGGACGTCGGGGGTCTTGTGGGTGGAGACGTTGTCGAGGACGACCTCGGACCTCGCCCCGGGGATAGGTCCGGGCGAGCAGCCGCAGGAAGGCGAGGAAGTCGTCACCGGTGTGCCGCTCGCGGGCCTGGTGCGTCACCTGCCCGGTCGCGACCTCGAGCGCCGCGAACAGGCTGAGCGTGCCGTTGCGCTTGTAGTCGTGGGTGTGGCGCTCCACCTGCCCGGGCTTGCAGCGGCAGCATCGGCTGGGTCCGGTCGAGCGCCTGGATCTGGGTCTTCTCGTCGACCGACAGGACGATCGCCCGCTCGGGCGGCGCGAGGTAGAGCCCGACGACGTCGGTGATCTTGGCCACGAGCTCGGGTCCCGGCTGTACTTGAACGTCTCGACCCGGTGCGGCTTGAGCCGGCCCTCCGCCCACACCCGGCCGACGGTCGAGGCGGACACGCCGACCTGCTTGGCGAGCCGGGCCCGGCTCCAGTGGGTCGTCGCCTCGGGCGGCGTCAGGGTGGCTCGCCAGGATCTGCTCCCGGACCTCCCGGCCGTACGTCCGCGGGCGGCCCGGGTGGGGCGCGTCGCCGAGGCCCGCGAGGCCCCGCTCCTTGAACCGGCGGCGCCACAGCAGGACGGTCGGGACGGACACGCCGAGCTCGTCCGCGATCTGCACGTGGGCGGCACCCTCGGCCGCCCGCAGGATGATCCGGGCACGCATCGACGGTGCGCTGCTCGGTGGTGCCCGCCCGGGTCATCGCCCGGAGGGCTTCAGCTTCGGTCTCGCTCACAGCCAACGGAGGCGCGGGATGAGCAGCCATGCCCGGCACACTACGCTCAGACCGATTCAAGAATCAAGCCCATTGCGGCGTAAGACACTAGTACGAAGCGCGGCCCGCACCCGCGATCGCGACGCGGCCCGCCTCCTGCTGACCTGTCCACGACCGCAAACGTCTACGCCGACCTGACGCCCGCAATGCTTGAGCGACGGCTGCCGGATGGACGCCGTCCCCGCCGTCGAGTGCGGGGCGACAGCGGCTGATGGGGTATGGACGGGTACGCCCCTATTCAAGACGGCCCTCGGAGGTCCATCCGGGGGCCGTTTCGTGCTAAGGGAGTTGGCTGGCGCGCCAGGATTCGAACCTGGAACCCCCTGATCCAGAGTCAGGTGCTCTACCGTTGAGCCACGCGCCAGCGATGCCCGTGCGGGCGAGTTGAGTCTACCTCCAGTTCGGCGGTCGCCAAGCCGACGCGACGAGCGATCTCGGTGAGCTCGACCGGCCGACCGGGCCGGCGGTCAGGATCCCTTCGCCTGCGCCTGGACCTTGGCCCACGTGTCCTTGAGCGTGACGTCCGATTGAAGACCGGGCGCTCCGGGCGTCGAATCCGGATCGGCGCGAAGTAGCCGAGCCGCTCGAACTGGACGGTCTCGCCGACGCGGCGCGCCCACGAGCGAGGGCTCGACGAGGCAGCCCGTCGAGCACGGTCTCGGACGCCGGGTTGAGGTCCGCGAACAGGTCGCGCCCGTCCGCACCCGGGATCGGGTCGGCGAAGAGGTGGTCGTACAGCCGCACCTCGGCAGGCACCGCGTGCGCCGCCGACACCCAGTGGAGGGTCGCCTTCGGCCGGCGGCCGTCGGGCGCGTCTCCGCCGCGCGTCGCCGGGTCGTAGGTGCAGCGGAGCTCGACGATCGCGCCCGCAGCGTCCTTGACGACCTCGCGACAGGTGACGAAGTACGCCGACCGGAGCCGGACCTCGCGCCCGGGCGCGAGGCGGAAGAACTTCGGCGGCGGGTCCTCCAGGAAGTCGTCGCGCTCGATCCACAGCTCGCGCGCGAACGCGACCGTCCGCGACCCGGCCGCGGGGTCCTCCGGGTTGTTGACGACCTCCATCTCCTCGGCCTGGCCCTCGGGGTAGTTCTCGATCACCACCTTGAGCGGGTCGAGGACCGCGAACCGGCGCGGCGCCGTCCGATTGAGCACGTCGCGGACCGCGTGCTCGAGCTGGCCGATCTCGACGACGCTGTCCGCCTTGGCCACGCCGATCATCGTCGCGAACTCGCGGATGCCCTCGGCCGGGAAGCCGCGCCGGCGCAGGCCGGAGATGCGTCGGCATCCGCGGGTCGTCCCAGCCGCGCACGAGGCCCTCGTTGACGAGGCGGCAGGAGGAAGCGCTTGGAGAGGACGGTGTGGGTGAGGTTGAGCCGGGCGAACTCGTACTGGCGCGGCCGCGACGGCACCGGCAGGTTCTCGATCAGCCAGTCGTAGAGCGGCCGGTGGTCCTCGAACTCGAGCGTGCAGAGCGAGTGCGTGACGCCTTCGATCGCGTCGGACTGGCCGTGCGCGAAGTCGTAGGTCGGATAGATGCACCACGCGTCGCCGGTGCGCGGGTGGTCGGCGTGGACGATCCGGTAGAGGACCGGGTCGCGCAGGTTGATGTTCGGCGAGGCCATGTCGATCCTGGCGCGGAGGACGCGCGCGCCGTTGGGGAACTCGCCGCGCCGCATCCGCTCGAAGAGGTCGAGGCTCTCCTCGACCGGCCGGTCGCGCCACGGGCTGTGGCGGCCGGGCTCGGTCAGCGTCCCGCGATGCTCGCGGATCTCGTCGGCGGACAGGTCGTCGACATAGGCCTTGCCGGCCCGGATCAGGTGGACGGCCCAGTCGTAGAGCTGCTCGAAGTAGTCCGAGGCGAAGTAGAGGTGCTCGCCCCAGTCGAAACCGAGCCAGCGCACGTCCGCCTCGATGCGCGTCGATGTACTCCTGCTCCTCCTTCGCGGGGTTGGTGTCATCGAACCGCAGGTGGCAGCGGCCGCCGAACTCGCGGGCGACGCCGAAGTTGAGGCAGATCGACTTGGCGTGGCCGATGTGCAGGTAGCCATTCGGCTCGGGCGGGAAGCGCGTGACGACCGAGTCGGACTCGGCCCGCCCGCAGGTCGGCGGCGACGATCTCGCGGATGAAGTCGCTTCGCTCGGGCGTCACTGACTGCGTGGTCACGAGGGGCGGCATCCTTCGGAAAGGCAGTGTTGAATGGTGAGCGATCCGGGCCGTCGCTGTGCCGACGCAGAGTACCGCGACGCCTGCCCTCTTGTTGTCGGCGGAGCCGATTCGGGGGCGCTACCTGCCGTCAGCCACCGCGAATAGCTCGTTGCCGACGCGCCCCGGTCGACCGCCGTGGTCAGCGGGCGGCTCCTTCGCGGCTGGCGCGGTCCATCTCGACCCAGCCATCGTTCCACGGGCCCTGGCCGTAGATGCGCTCGATCGCCACCCGGAACGTCCAACCCGGCGGGAATTCGCGAGCCGGATATCTCGCGCCCGGGCCGATGTACCACTGGGCCAGGTGGTCCATGACTTCGAGAGCGCCGCCTTCCGCGACTGTCGCGCGACCCCGAACGACGAGATACGGGAATAGCGCGCCTCCGTCGTACTCCTTGGCCTGGAAGGAGAGGGTCACGCGCGGGTCGCGGCGCAGGCGGGCGGCACGCTTGGCATCGAAGAACGACGCGAACACGATCTCGTCGCCATCGAAGCCCGCCCAGGTCAGGTTCACGTGCGGCTCGCCGTGCTTGCTCATCGTCACGACGTGCGCCCAGAGTCCGCCTGCAAGGAACTGGCGGGCGGAATCGGGGATATGGACCATGGCCAGGAAAGTCTACGTCGTTCCACCGGCGGCTTCGAACCGCAATTCAGTCACGGACGTGTGGGACCACGCGATGACGCGTTCGGCCGCGAGGCGGTACAGGTCGTCGTCAGGGTTGTCGAAGATCGATGCCTGGGCTCCGGAGTGCGGATCGACATACCGGCGCCGATATTCGGCGTCCACCCGGCTGGACTCGACGGGATCGGCCACGATCTCGACATGGCCGCGGACGATCACGACGTCGTCGCCGTCACCGAGGTGTGCTTCTGCCCAGTCACGATGGCGGAGGTTGCGAGCCTTCGGGTCGGCCGCGCGGTGATGAAGTAGAGGCGCGGAGGCGTCGCGTCGCCGTCCCACCAATACCAGAGCGGGGCGACCATCGCGCGCCCGTCGGGCCGTGCCGTCGCCAACCAGATGGACCGAGCCGCGCCGAGGCGCGAAGGTCGACGGTCTCCCACGGGATGTTGCCGCGAACCGATGAGGTGATGCCTCACCGCGATCGGGACGTGCGCAGTCAGACGTTCTTCCGGCCTCCGCGTGGCCCCTTCTTCGTGCTTGCCGCTCGGAGCGACGTGGTTCGTTTCGCGATGTTGTCGTCCGGGCTCACCTCGATGTCGAACTTCTTGGCCGCGCTCAGGATCTTGCGTCGAGCCCGCTCCTTCGCCGCCGCGCTCTCGAACTCGGTCTGATTGAACCGAGCCATCGCGTTCCGGACGTGAGAAGTGTCGTTGATCGGAAGGTGCTCCTCGCCCGCCGAATCCACGTAGGCGAACTGGGTGCTGCGTAACGGTCCCTGGCCTTGGTATCGAGTTCAGCCATGGCTAACTCCCTGGGGTGGGTTGGTGCCCCCATGGTCCGCCCACCGTGGGCAGCCGTGCCTGAGACAGGTTCGTTCGGCTTGCAAGTCCCTATCGCGCGAGGCACCGCGGTCCGCGACGGGCCCGCGGGTCAGCCGAAGAGCTGCAGCTGGCCGTAGCCGGGGGCGCCTTCGAGCTCGAGCATCCGGCGCTTGGTCGCGAGACCGCCCGGCGCCGAAAAGCCGGTCAGCGCCCCGCTCGCGGCGACGACCCGATGGCACGGGACGATGATCGGAGTCGGGTTCCGGCTCAGCGCTACGCCCACGTCGCGCGCCGCGTCCGGTCGGGCGATGGCTCGCGCGACCTCGCCGTAGCTCCGCGTGCTGCCGGGAGGCGATTCGCCGCGTCGCGTCGTACACCGCGCGGCGGAAGTCGTCGATGCCGCGGTGGTCGACTGGGACGTCGAGCAAGGCGTCGGCCGTGCCCACCAGCACAGCGCGCATGCCCTCGATCGCGCGTCGGACGAACGCTGGGAGGGTCGGTGTCATCGGTCGCCAGGCGATCCGGTATGCCGCGCGCGCCGGGCAGCAGCACGGCCGTGATCCCGGACTCGCTCCAGCCCACGCCGCATCGGCCCATGGCGGTTTCGAACGCGATCGTTCCTGTCGTCATCGCTCCCATCATCGACCAGAACCCGATCGCGACGCTGCCCGTTGCATCCCGGGTCCTCGAGGGGGAGACAGAGCTGATATGGACATTCGTCCATGCCGGAATCGACGAACGTCCATCGCCGGAGCGGCGGCGGGCGTCCATGATCGAATCTCGACCGTCGGCTTCGATGCCGACCTCCACCAGTGGTGGATCTCGAGAACACAACAGGGCATGGCCGCCTGACCGTTGGGGTCGATCAGGCGGCCATGACGTTGTCCTCAGTTCGGCTCCCGCTGGATGAGATGCCCGTCGAACAGCGTCGGGCGAGCGCTCGCGGCCGCCGGCATCAAGAGGTGGCCTCGACCACGGGACCGCTCTCCACCTGACCCCCGTCCCCGGCCCCAGCGCTGTCGCCCTGAACCTCCGCCGGCTCGGTCCGAAGCAGGACGTCGCGCTCGCGCAGGTAGCCGGCGATGGCGAGGATCGCGGCCGCCGTGGGGATCGCAAAGACCGCGCCCAGGATGCCGGCCAGCGAGGTCCCGACGATGACGACCGCGAAGACCGCGACCGGCCTCATGTTGACCGCGGCCCCCATCACGAGCTGGGTGATGAGGACCTGGACGAGGATCGCCGCAGCGAGGCTGACCACCAGGCAGGGCCCGACCACGTCAGGAGCCAGGACGAGCGCGAACGCCGGCAGGACCGCCCACGCGATCAGCGGCCCGATCCAGGGGATGAAGATGATCAGCCCGGCCACCACCGCGATCAGCGGCGCGAGCGGCACCCCGAACAAGAACGCCGTCGCCCAGATGATCCCGCCGAAGATGACGCCGATCGTGAGCCTGCCGCGCACGAAGCCGCCGAACGAGACCGCGATCGCCTTTTCGAGTGCCGTCAGGTCGCGATACGTCGAGCGCGGCAGGAACGGACGCAGCCAGCCGAGCAGGCTGACCTCGCCGGCCGCCAGGCCGACCGAGATGATGATCGCGGTGAACAGCGAGCCCACGACTGCGATGAGGTTGTGCACGACCGTCGTGACCGCATCGCTGATCTGGCTCCCATACTCGAGCAGGAATCCCTGGACGGCCGCCGCCGGGTCGACGTCGCCCGGAAGTGTCATGCCGAGGTTGGCGAAGATCGGCCCGAGGATCTCCCCGACCCGCGCGACGATCTGCGGGAGCGCATCGACAAAGGCGACCGCCGCGTTGAAGATCGCCACCCCCGCGGCGAGCACGACGACGAAGGCGACCGCGATGAAGACGACGTAGGTGATCGCCGCCGAGAGGCCACGGGAATGGGGTGGAAGGTGGCGCTGGAGCCAGCCGATCGGTGGCTCCAGGACGTACGACATGAGCCAGGCGATGAACAGCACGATGGCCGGCCAGCGCAGAAGCGCGACTGTGTCCGCCGTGAGCGTGGCGACGATCGCGGCCAGCGCCAGCACGACGAGCCAGAAGAGGATCCGCGCCTCGCGTCGGGAGACGACGTCCCAGATCGATGGGGCCGGGCTCTGCATCGTCGGGCAGTCTACGCGCGGCGGCGCGCCTCACGCGCCAGGAGGGCTGCGGATTCGCTCGATGTGGTCAAGCCGATCAGCCAGGGCCGCCTGACGCATCGCTCACGGCGGCATGCCGCCTGCGGCCCAGCGCGCGAAGAGGTCGACCTGTTCGCGCGGCCACGCGCCGTCGCAGGGCATGGAGCCCGTCTTCAGGCGCGCGAGGATCGCGTTGGCGTTGTCGCTGACGTCCTCGTAGGACCACAGATCGAACGCGAAGTCCATCGCGTCGCGGTCGCTCTCGCGGAAGAGTGGCTTGACATCGGCCTCGAAGCTCAAGGGCCCTTCGGTTCTCGAATCCATGCTCATCTCCGTGCTGGCTTCATCGAGGTGAGCCGACTGGCTCGGGACAAAGCATCGGTCATCTTGAGACGCGGGGGAGCCGCGTGGGACCCGTCGTGCCCACATCCGCAGCGGGTACCCTGCCGCTCGTGACCGTGTCCCTGTGGCGACATGCCGACTTCATGAAGCTGTGGGTCGGCCAGACCGTGTCCGAACTCGGGTCCATCGCGACCCGGACCGCCGTGCCGTTGGTCGCGCTGCTCGTGCTGGGGGCCGGACCGCAGGAGATGGCACTGCTGATCGTCGCGGGGAGCCTCGCGGTGCTCCTCGTCGGGTTCTTCGCCGGCGCATGGGTCGACCGGCTTCGGCGTCGGCCGCTCCTGATATCGGCGGACGTGATTCGCGCCATGGTGCTGTTCTCGATCCCGGCGGCGTATGTCGCGGGGTCGCTCCGCATGGAGCAGCTGTACCTCGTGGTGTTCCTCGAAGGGTGCCTCGGCGCGCTGTTCAGGTCCGCGTACCCGGCATACGTCCCGTCGCTCATCGGTGTCGATCGGATGGTGGAGGGCAACAGCAAGCTGGCCACGAGCTCGTCGCTGGCTGAGATCGGTGGTCCCGGGCTCGCCGGTGCGCTCGTGCAGGTGATCGGCGCACCGTTTGCGATCCTCATCGATGCGATCTCCTACGTGGTCTCGGCGGTCTCGATCGTCCTGATCCGCAGGCCTGAACCGCCGCGGCCGACGCGAACCGCGCCGACGCGCATCCGGGAGGACATCCTGGAGGGCCTGCGGCTCGTTCGGCGGCACTCGATCCTCCTGCCGCTGACGCTTCGCTCGATCATCGCCCACGTCGCCGGTGCTTTCTACGGCGTGCTGTACACCCTCTTCCTGATCGAGGTGCTGCACCTCAGCCCGCTCATCCTGGGGATCGTCATCTCGGCCGGCGGCGTGGGGTCGCTCATCGGCTCGTTCTTCGCCTCGCCGGTCATCGCCAGGTTGGGCTTCGGTCGAGCCCTCATCTGGTCCGCGGTTGGCGCGTCCGTTCTCGGAGTGCTCACGCCGCTGGCGGGCGGGCCTGTCGCTCTCGCGACGCTGATGGTCTTCATCCCCCAGTTGTTCGGGGACGGCCTCCAGACGATCGAAGGTGTCGCCGAGCTGTCGCTCATCCAGGGGATGATCCCGGACCGGTTGCTCGGTCGCGTCAACGCCACCCTCGAGGTGTTCTCGCACGGCATCGCCTACCCGGTGGGCGCACTGCTCGCCGCGGCGCTCGCGGACTCGATCGGGATCCGGGGCGGGATCGCCATCGGGTGGGCGTTGATGGCGGCCTCGATCCTGCTTCTGGTCTTCTCGCCTCTGCCGCGTGTCCGGCTGGCCTCGGATGTCCCCGCCGTCGAGAGCTGACTGTGACAGTGGAGCTGTCACAGGCCTCTGGTTCGATGCGGCCATGAAGCCTCGTTCCTGGACCCAGCCGCTGGCACCGATCCTTCCGCACCCGGACCTGTTCCTCCACCTGCGGCTTCGGGTCGTCGACGCCTGGCAGACCGAGGCGGGCGAATGGCGCGCCATCCGCGACGAAGCGAGCGTCGGTCTCTGGTCGATCGTCGGTTACCTGCGCTGGCACGCGCCGCTCCTCATGGCTCAGGACCCGGACGCTGCCGGCTTCGGCGATCCCGACGCCTACCTCGCCTCACGGCCGCTCTGGATGGCGATCGACGCCGAGCTTGCGAGACGCGGCGAGATTCCCGCCGGCTCGGCACTTGCCACCCTCCGGGCCATCGGTGGTGCACCCTGGGAGTTGCCCGTGGTGCGGCGGCGGGCCAAGGCCGGGACGCGATGAGCGAACCCGGCAGCCGTGGCCGAAGCGCCTTCACGCCGCGCGGAGGGCGTCCGTCGGAGGCACGGTCGCAGGGCTCGAACCTCTTGCGAACACCCGCTCGGTGAGGATCAACCTCGACGTCGTCCCGGCTCCGGTGCGGGGCGACGAGGCGCGGCTCCGACAGCTTGTCGCCATCCTGGTCGACAACGCCATCCGGCATTCGCCGTCCGACGCCCGCGTCGCGGTCCGGGTCCGGCCCGGTGCCGTCCTGGTCGTCGAGGACGAGGGCCCCGGGTTGGCGCAGCGAGCACCTCGAGCGCGTGTTCGAGCGCTTTTGGCGTGCGCCCGGTGCGCCAACCGACGGCACGGGGCTCGGGCTCGTCATCGCGCGCTGGATCGCCGAGCGCCACGGCGGCTCGATCACCGCCGGCAACCGACCCGATGGGGTAGCAGTTAGAGGGCTACGAAGTTGCCGGGGAGGGCTCCGCCCGAGCGCCTGACCTGTCCGGCGATCGACCGATTTCTGGTGGTGGGTGCTGCCAGCCGTGGCGCAGGCGGAATGCCTGGTCGGTCGGCAGCGGTTCGGCGAGGCAGGCCATCTCGTGGATGTGGTCGTCGAAGCCCAGGGCATTCACGACTTCGGCCTTCGCTGGCCACAGGTCGAGGCGCTGCGCGAACGCCTTTCGACCACCCCGGCATCAGCAGACGGCTCGTCGGCCAAACGTTGCTCGAGCGGTTATGCCGCCGGTGGCCCTCCGACAATGTTGAGCCGGTATATGCGCGTCCGCAGTGGGAACCGAGACTTGGCCGCTGCCGGAGACTCAGTTCACCGTGATCACGGCTCGGTGGGGGTGATGTCGCGCGGCGAGCTGCGACGCAAGCATCCAACATGGTCGAAATTGGCCGGTCCCGACAAGACTGCCTTCCGGAACTCTATCTGTACTGCATCGCGCCCTGGACGGGAGGACAATCCGCCCTGGGAGGACAAGCCGTGGCCGGTCTACAGAAGAAGAGCCTCGATAGCCCCGACGAGCGCGTCCGGCTCGAGGGGATCGCGGCGGACGTCGTCCAGGTCGGCGACGCCTCCATTTCGCGAAACGTCTTCCAGCCCGGGTCCCACTGCGCGCTTGGCGGGAGAGTGGTTGCCGGCAACCAGCGGGCTGCGCAGAGCTGCCAGGCGCACCACGCGGGCGTCCTCCTTGACGGCGCGCTCCACATCGAGATGGACGACGGGTCGACGCTCGATGTCGGCCGCAACGACGTCTTCGATATCCCGCCGGGACACGATGGCTGGGTCACCGGTGACACACCGATGCAGGCCATCAACTGGTCCGGCGTGCGGACGTGGATGCCCCGGCCGGAGTCGGGCGAACGGGTGGTGGCGACCATCCTCTTCACAGATATCGTCGGGTCGACAGAGATCGCCGAGCGGCTTGGCGACGCTGCCTGGCGCGAGCTCCTGGGTCGCCACTACCGCGACGTCCGCGACGAGCTCGATCGGTTTCGCGGCCGCGAGATCAGCACGACCGGCGACGGTTTCCTCGCCGTCTTCGACGGCGCCGGTCGGGCGATCCAGGCGGCCATCGCCATCCGCGACCGGGCTCGCTCGCTCGACCTCGATATTCGGGCCGGGATCCACGTCGGGGAGGTCGAGGCCGTCGGCGGCGACGTTCGCGGTGTCGCCGTGCACGAGGCGGCTCGCATCGCGGGGGCAGCAGCAGGCGGGGAAATTCTCGTGTCTGAGACGACCCGGCAACTAGCGTCGCCCTCCGGGCTCGCCTTTGAAGCTCTCGGCGTCCGCGAGCTCAAGGGCCTGACGGGCGCGCGTTCTCTGTATGCGGTGGTCGCCGCGCCGGCGAAGGGACGTAGCGACTCTGTCGACTGACCGAGTGAGCCCGCCGTAACGCCCCAGAGTCGCGCGCCCCCTCGTCTCGTAGAACTCGGCGTTTCGGCTCCGTTACGCGAGCCGGTCGACCAAGAGAATGCTGCCGAGCGAGATGAGGGCGACCCCGGCCGGCCGCTCGGCACCCTCTCGGGCCCGGCTTGAGAGCCTCGCCCCGAGGGCGAAGCCGAGCTGCGAGGCGACAAACGCCTGTACCCCTATGACATTGAGGACCGGCAGGACGGAGACGCCGAGCAGACCGAGACTGAAGCCGATCGCGAGTTCATCGAGGCTAACGCCTCAAGCCGATGAGGATCATCGGGTTCGGCGTCTAGACACTCGTCGGCAAGGAGGGTGAGGATGAGGCACGCGCGTCGCGGCTGGCGACGGCCCACGGGCCCGGCCCTGATACATTCGCGGTCAGCGCCGCGGTCGGCCTTTACCAACCCGACCCGACGGGCCACCCTGAGATTGAGCGCGGTGTTAGCCCTATGAGGATGATCCGCGCGCCAATACGCCGTCGATAACCCGTTCGCCGCGCCAACTCCCTCTAACTACTACCCCGCAACCGACCCGACGGACCCGGCGCCAGGTTCACCGTCCGGCTGCGCTCGGAGTGAGGCTCGGCGTCCCGCCAAGCTGAGGGCGGCCATCGCCGGCCGTCGTATCGTCATGCCCAGACACCTGTCGATCGAGGTTGAGCTGACGATGGCCACCTTCGCGTTCATCCACGGTGCTGGCGACGTCGGCTGGTCCTGGCACCTGGTCGAGGAGGATCTTCGAGCGCGCGGCCACGACACGGTCGCCCCTGACCTCCCGATCGAGGACGACGGCGCCGGCCTATCGGCCTATGCCGACGTCGTGGTCGACGCCATCGGCGATCGGCCCGATGTCGTCGTCGTGGCCCAGTCCTTCGGCGGCTACGTCGCGCCGATCGTTGCCGAGCGGATCGGTGCGAGGCTCATCGTCCTGATCGCCGGGATGATCCCCTCGCCGGGTGAGTCGGCAGAGGAGATGTTCTCGAGCACTGGCTGGCATACGGAGTCGGGTGCCGACGACTCGACGATCGCCCTCTTCTACCACGACGTCCCGCCCGAGCTCGCAGCAGAGGCGCTCCGTCACGGGCGGCGGCAGTCCGAGACACCCGGCCGGGAGCCGTGGCCGCTCGCCGCGTGGCCGGCGATACCGACCCGTTTCGTCCTTTGCCTCAACGACCGGTTCTTCCCTGCGGCCTGGCTGAAGGGCGTCGTTGCGGACAGACTCGAGATCGTGCCCGACGTGATCGAGAGCGGTCACTGCCCGGCGCTGAGCAGGCCGCAGGACCTTGGCGAACGACTGGACGGTTTCGCGGCCGACGTCCTCGACAAGGGCGACCGACGCGGGTAGCCGCCCAACCGATCGTCAGCGGGCCTCGCGATCGGTCAACCGAACCAGCGCGCCACGTCCTCGGCAGACACCGCCACGGGGCATGGGTCGACCTCGCGCGGGGGATCGTCCTCGAAGCCGTCGAGGCCCTCCGAGCCCTCGAAGCCGTCGTCGGCGTCTTCCGATCGCAAGGAGGTGTCGGAGACGACTGTCAAGATCGGCATCGCACTCACCTCCTCGGGGTCCCCGGCAGCCCATGCAGCGGCGTGCCCCGCCGTCATCGAGCGAGCCCGGTGTCAATCATCCGCCGAAGGGCAGGGCGGGCAAGGGCCAAACGGCCCGTCCGACGACAGTTGGTCGCCAGCTGAGCCGAGCGGGGCCACGGACTGCCGCGCTGTCGCCACAATGAGCCATGGCATACGCGATCGAGCTCATCCTCGCCCGGCAGCTCGCAAGCGGGCTCAGCGTCCCGATCCTGCTCGTCGATGCGAGGGGGGAATGGGTTTTCTACAACGAGCCGGCGGAAGCGATCTTCGGGCAGGCCTTCGACGAGCTCGATGCCCTGCCGTTCGAAGAGAGGACGGCGATGATGGCGCCCCGTCGAGAGAACGGCGACCCCTTGCCCGCGGACCGATTGCCGAGCGCGTTGGCCATGCTCGAACGCCGCCCGGCCCATGCCGAGTTCTTCATCCACGGCCTCGACGGCGTCCTTCGGGCAGTCGAGGCGACGGCGACGCCGATCGAAAGCGCCGGAGGCCACGTCCTCGGTGCCGTCATCGTCATGTGGCCGGGGCGGATGGCACATCCCTGATGCGGATCACCGTCTGGGGCTCGCGTGGGTCGCTCGCGAGTGCCGGCCCCGAAACCATCCGCTACGGCGGCAACACGGCCTGCGTCCAGGTGGACGGCTCTGACGGGTCGGTGCTGGTTCTCGACGCCGGGACCGGCATGCGCCGCGCAGGTCTGCGCCTCGCGGGCGACGGCCGACCGCTCCACGTGCTGCTGACGCACCTGCACATGGATCACATCCAGGGCCTGGGCTTCTTCCGCCCGCTGTTCGAATCCGGACGCGAGATCCACGTCTGGGGACCACCGTCGACGACCGAGGACCTGCGAACCCGCCTGGCGAAGTACATGTCGCCCCCGCTCTTCCCGGTCCGGATTCGGGACCTCGCCTCGCGCCTCGAGCTCCACGACGTCCACGCGGAACCGTGGTCGATCGGCGGCTTCACGATCACTGCGGCCGGAGTCATCCATCCGGGCCCGACGGTCGGCTACAGGATCGAGGATGGCGGAGCCCGGGCCGCCTACCTGCCGGACCATGAGCCGGTCCTCGGAGGTCCGCTTACGGATACGACGTGGTTGTCCGGCTTCGGCCTGACGCGGGGCGTCGACGTGCTCCTCCACGACGGCCAGTACACCGACGAGGAGTACCCCGGGCGGATCGGGTGGGGCCACAGCGCCATCTCCCACGCAGTCCAGCTCGCGGACCTGGCCGAGGCGCGCGACCTGCTCCTGATCCACCACGATCCGGACCATTCTGACGACCAGATCGACGAGATGGTCGCGAGCGCCGCTGTGGCGCGGCGATCCGGCACGGTTCGCGGGGCCAGCGAGGGAATGGTCCTCGACCTGTAGGCGCGGTGGGCCGCGGGGCCATCTCGATCGGGCGCCACGAACGCGCAGACGGCGACCCAGCTGTTCGTCGGGAACCGACGGTCGAAAGCCGCGTCGCGAGCATCGGAGCCGGTTGGTCTGATCGCCGTTCCTCTATCGAGTGCTGACGTCCAAAGGCGGGTCGTATAGAGCCAACTCGTCAGCGGTTGGCGGCTCGAAGATGCCTCGATACTCTTCCATGTGGCCCTCGGTGATCGCGAGGCCGCCCTTCGCGTGACGATCCACGACTCGCCGCACCAGTTCGTCGTGGGGCACATCGAGGAAACGGAGCTCGACCGCCGCCCCGAGCGATCGCCCGAGATCCCGCTTCTCGTCGCGTTCCGACCGCGCCCAGAAGCCCCATTCCAGGATCACCGACGTTCCCAGCGCGATGAGTCGCTCGGTGAGGCGCGAGAACTGCGCTTCGAGCTTGACTTGGAACTCGGCGTCAAAGGGGTCGATGCCCAAGGCCAGTTCCCACTCATCGGGGTTGAGCCGAACTGCCCCATAAGCGTCCTCGACCTCGCGAGCGAGGGTCGTCTTGCCCGAGGCAGGCAGGCCACACAGCAACACCAGCCTCGGTTGGTTCTTTGCGCTTTCGTTCATCGGGCACCCATCGATGTCTATCGGGGAAGGACTCTCGTCATCGGCGGCCC